>JAMOWA010000048.1 GCA_027061805.1 Thermoanaerobaculia bacterium
CGACCGGCTTCCAAGCGCCTCCGGTTCGATGCCAAGGACCCTCGCGCCCCGCTCCACGTACTCCCCGATGGAAAGAGGAGGCCGCTCCCCACGAACTTCCCTCGCCACCTCCCGCCTCCTCCGGACAGCTTCCTCCGGATCCTCGTCCTCTCCCCTCGGAGGCCTGCCCAGCCGCCACCACGGCAGCCGCCCCGGCTCCTCCCCGATCCATTCCTCCTCGATCGCTCCCTTGAGCCGCCGCGTGTACGCCGCCCGTGCCGACCTTCGCGTGGTCCCGAACAACCTCAACACCTCGTCCACGTCCACGATCGGATCCCTGACCCGCCCAAGCACCTCCCGGTGCCCACTCCATCGGTACCTCGCGGGATCCTCCACCATCCCCGCGCTCACCGGGTTCAGATGGATGTAGGCCAACAACTGCTGGAAATACCTCTCATCAGTGACCAGCTTCGCGCGGTACCGCCCCTGCCACAGCGGGCCGTACACCCCCTGCCGCCGGTTGACCAGCCGTGCAAGCCGCTGCTGCAGGCTCCGCACCGGACGATCGAGAGCGACCGCCCCCACCCGCACCGCCACGTGGTAGTGGTTGCCCATGAGACACCACGCGAACACCGTCAGCTCGTCTCGCTCCACCACGTCCTTCAAGAGCTCGCGGAAGGCCTCGGCCTCCAGCTTCTCCTCGAAGACACGCTCCCCTCGCGCAAGACGGTTGTACACGTGGTACACCGCACCTTCGAAAAACACTCGCCATGCCCTCGGCATCGTCCGTGTACCTCGACACCACCCCACCACAATTACTCAATGGCACCTACTCAATGGCACCCCAGGCAACTTTTCCCCGCGTTTGGGTTAAGTGCCTTGTGACCCGGATGTTAGATTCGATCGGGATGGTCGAAAGCCCGGTAGCGAGTTTTCGGCTGCTCAAGGGGCCGGCCGGGCGTGGGGGACGGGCAGCTCGGAGGTTCGGCCGGTGGCGGGTTCCCGCGGGGAGGCCGGGATGAGCGGATACAGGTGCAGCGGCCAACGAAGAAGGGGTTCTCTCTTTGGCCGCTTCGGTTCTCATGGCTTGATTGTAGCGCAGAGGCGGAGGGTCTGCGTGCTCGGGCTTCGGCCATATCGCCTAGCGGTGCCGCCGGTAGACTTCGCTCCGATGGCCAATTCTCACCACAAGGACTGTGAGCTTGTCGTGCTCAATACGATAGATGATCCGGTAATCCCCTTCCCTGACGCGGTACAGGGGTGGCGAAGCCCCCTTCAGCTGATTCGCTCCCGATGGAAGCGGCATCTCGGCGAGCCCGTCGATACGTCTCGCGAGCCGTTCTCTGATGCGGGGATCAAGCTTCTTCATCTGCCGAAGGGCAGGACGGGTGATCTCGATGGCGTAGGCCACGGTCCGTTAGAGACCCAATTCTCTCTTGGCCTCCGACCAGGGGACAGTTCCATTTTTCCGCGCGTCGGCCAACGCCTTCTTCGCCTCCCGCACGTCGATCTGGTCCTCGAGCTGCTCGATCAACTCCAGGTCCTCGATTGGTACGACGGCGACAAAATCCCTGCCTCGACGGGTGATGAGCACCCGGTCCTTGCCGTAGGCCACGCGGTTGAGGATGTCCGCGAGATTCTCCCGTGCCTCGGTGGCGTTGATGCGGTCCATGACACCCTCCAGTCTGTACGAATTGTACAGTACACCACAAGAAACAGCAAGACCGCAGAGCCAAGAGTTGCCTCTTTGCCGCATCTCTCGGGCGGCGGCCAAGTGGAGGATCTGTACCCTTTCGGTGGGTACCGAAACGCGCTCAGGGGGCCGTTACGGGCGTTGTTTCTGGCGGCTAAGGGGGTGATCGGGTTTCCCGAGGCATCTCGGGGAGCTCGGACGCCTTGGAGGATCCCTGGGAGCCCCCTGGAGGGGACGGACGGGCCGGGCGGGCGGGGGTGAGCTGCCCCGCAGTCACGGGCCGCAGCCCGAGCACCGGAAAAAGAAAACGGTGCCAGGGGTGCCATTGAGTAATTGTCCCTTCCCACGGGCTGATTTCTGCGCTGAAACCGGCTGAAAGCCGAGGGCTCGTGGGAGCTCCGTCATCACGTCGATCCATCGGACGCCGCTCCTGGTGTTGCCAGGGCGATGGCTTCATCCAGATGCTCGAGGGATTGTCGGTACTCTGCGTCCTTCCTCCTTCTGCGGGTCGCCCGCCCGATGGCCTTGCTGATCGTGTGGGGGGATTTCCCCATGGCCCCAGCCAGATCCATCACGCGAAATCCCCAGCGTTCGCTGCCGACAACCGCCAGCATCTCCCGCGCACGCACCACCTCGAGACTCCTCGACCGGCTTCCAAGCGCCTCCGGTTCGATGCCAAGGACCCTCGCGCCCCGCTCCCCTGCTCCCCTGCTCCTCCGCTCCCCCGCTACCGGCAGTCCAGCACCAGCGCGCCCTCCACGTCGCCGGCACGGATGCGGTCCAGCGCGGTCTGGGCCTCCTCGAGCGGGAGCAGCTCCGTGTGGGTCTCGATGGGCACCTCCGGGGCCAGGGCCAGCAGCTCCTCCCCGTCACGCCGGGTCAGGTTGGCCACGGCCTTCAGGCTCCGCTCCTCCCACATGAGGCTGTAGGGGAAGGAGGGGATGTCGCTCATGTGGATGCCGCCGGAGATCACGGTGCCGCCCTTGCGGACCACCTTCAGCGCCTCCACCATGAGCGGTCCCACCGGGGCGAAGATCAGCGCGGCGTCCAGCTCCGCGGGCGGCCGCTGGCCCGACTCGCCGGCCCAGGCGGCACCGAGCCTCCGGGCGAAGTCCTGGCCCTCCACGTCCCCCGGCCGGGTGAAGGCGTAGACCTCCTGGCCGTGGTGCCGGGCGATCTGGGCCACGATGTGCCCGGCGGCCCCGAAGCCGTAGATGCCCAGCCGCTCCACCTCCCTGCCGCCACCGAGACGCCAGGTCCGGTAGCCGATGAGCCCCGCGCACAGCAGGGGTGCCGCGGGCTGGTCGTCGTAGTCCGGGGGCAGGGGGAACACGTAGCGCTGGTCTGCCACCGTGTACTCCGCGAAGCCGCCGTCCAGGGTGTAGCCCGTGAACCTCGCGCGGTCGCAGAGGTTCTCCCGGCCCGCCCGGCAGTGGGAACACTCGCCGCAGGTCCACCCGAGCCACGGCACGCCCACGCGCTGGCCCGTGGCGAAGCGGTCCACACCCTCCCCCACAGCCGCCACCTCGCCCACGATCTCGTGGCCCGGCACGATGGGCAGCTTCGGGTCCGGCAGCTCGCCGTCCGCCAGGTGCAGGTCGGTCCGGCACACGCCGCAGACCCTGACCCGGAGCAGCACCTGGCCCGGGCCGGGCCGCGGCACGGGGAGCTCGCGGAGCTCGAGCGGCCGGCCCGGCTCCACGAGCACCATCGCCCGCATGGTCCGCGGAATCTCCATGGCCACCTCCCTTCCCCCTGACACTGTAGGCCGCCCGCGGTCCACGTACAATGGCCCCCGGGAGGTTCTGCCATGGAGACCCACCACCTGAGCCTCGGGGCCCACCTGCTGCTG
This sequence comes from Thermoanaerobaculia bacterium, assembly GCA_027061805.1. Taxonomy (GTDB): domain Bacteria; phylum Acidobacteriota; class Thermoanaerobaculia; order Thermoanaerobaculales; family Sulfomarinibacteraceae; genus JAMOWA01. The sequence goes on from JAMOWA010000048.1 coordinate 3,525, forward strand.
TGGGTCTTTCCCCTGGTCCTGGTCACCGGCGTGGTGATCGAGGCCGTCCTCGCGGCCCGGAAGGAGCGGCAGCCGTGACCCCGCCCGACTCCGGCACCGTGCTCACCGTGGCCGCCGTCATGACCCTCTACCTGGGCGTGCTGCTCGCCATCGGCTGGCGGGCCGCCCGGAGAACCCACGGCGGCGAGGACTTCCACCTGGCGGGCCGCTCCCTGGGCGCCTGGGCCGCCGGGATCTCCTCCACCGCGAGCTCCGAGTCCGGCTGGGTGACCCTGGGCGCCGTGGGCATGACCTGGACCCACGGGGTCTCGGGCCTCTGGTTCGCCCCCGGCTGCCTCCTGGGCTACCTGGTGAACCTCTACTTCGTGGCGCCGCGCCTCCGGAAGCTCTCCGAGGAGCAGGGCTCGCTCACGCTGACCGACGTGATCACGCGGCGCTGGGGCGACCCCCGCCACGTGCTGCGCACCACCAGCGTGGCCATCATCCTCCTGTCCATGATGGGCTACGTGGCGGCCCAGATGACCGCCGCGGGCAAGGCCTTCTCGTCCACCCTGGGCCTCGAGGGCCACGGCGGCTACCTCCTCGGCGTTCTCATCGGCGCCGCCGTCATCACCGCGGTGACCTCCCTGGGGGGCTTCCGTGGCGTGGCGTGGACCGACCTCTTCCAGGGCCTGCTGGTGGCCGCCGCCCTCCTGATCCTGCCCGCCTGGGCCATCCTGAAGCTGGGCGGCTTCGGCGCCGTGATCCAGGGCCTCGGCCGCCTGGACCCGGACCTCCTCACGGCCACCGGCGGCATGGCGGGCCCCGCCCTGTGGGGCTTCATCGTGGGCGAGCTGGGCATCGGTCTGGGCTACCCCGGCATGCCCCACGTGATCACCCGCTACATGGCCGCCCGCGACCAGCACGAGGTCCGCCGCCTCCAGCTCATCGCCATGCTCTGGGGCGTGGCGGTCTTCTGGGGCGCCGGGGTCATCGGCCTCGTGGGCAAGGTCATGTTCCCCACCCTGGCCGACGGCGAGCAGACCCTCATGGTCATGGCCCGCGAGTTGCTCCACCCCGTCTTCGCCGGACTCATCCTGGCGGCCGTGATCTCGGCCATCCTCTCCACCGTCTCCTCCCAGCTCCTGGTGGCGGCCTCGGCGGTCTCCTACGACATCGTGGAGGAGGTCATGGGCAGGGCGGCCGACGACCGCCGCTCCCTGGTGCTGGGCCGCTGGACGGTGGCCGTGGTGGGGCTGATCGGCATGCTGCTGGCGCTGACCGAGGTGCGCCTCGTCTTCTGGTTCGTGCTCTTCGCCTGGTCGGGCCTGGGAGCCAGCTTCGGCCCGCTGGTGCTGCTGTCGTTGCGCAGGGGCGGCATGAGCCGCTACGGTGCCCTGGCCGGGATGCTCACCGGCTTCGGCGTCACCGTGGCCTGGAAGCTCGGCCGGGGCATGGCCGACAACCCCGAGGCCTTCGCCCGGGTGCCCTTCATGGTGCTGGCCTCCGCGGCGGCGATCCTCCTTCTGGGCCAGCTCACGAGGCGTTTCGGGGTGGGCGACTTCGCAGCCGTGCTCGCCGCCGCCGTGGTGACCCTGGCCGCCTGGTGGCTGGTGCAGCGTTGGGGGCTCCACAACCTCTACGAGCTGGTGCCCGCCTTCTTCCTGGCCGGTGGTACCGCCCTCGCCGTGGCCGCGGCCTTCCCGGATCGTGAGAAGGTGAGGACGTGAGGAAGTCAGGGCGTGAGGACGTGAAGAGGTGAAGGAGTGGCTCGGGCGAATCGGCAGGGGCGCAGGGGTGCAGGGGTGCAGGGGCGCAATCGATCCACTCGCGCCAGCCGCACCCGGCCCTGGCGTCCACTCCGGAAGTGCCTCATTCGTTTCACGTTTCACGTTTCACGTTTCACGAACGGGTGGGCGGTCGGGCCTCGCACCTCGCACGAGCGGCCTGGGGGCGCGCACTGAAGTACGCACCTACACCAGGATCTCCAGTTCCTCCCCTCTGAATCCTCCCAATCCTCAGAATCCGTGGTTCCACCTCCCGACCCCCTCGCGTCCTCACGCCCTCACGCCCTGACCTCCTCGCCCTCCTTCGTTTCACGTTTCACGCTTCACGTTTCACGAACGGGCGGGCGGCCGGGCCTCGCACCTCGCACGAGCGGCCTGGGGGCGCGCACTGAAGTACGCACCTACACCAGGATTGCCGATTCCTCACCCTCCGAATCCTCCCAATCCTCAGAATCCGTGGTTCGACCTCCCGACCCCCTCACATCCTGACGCCATAACCTCTTTGGTCTCTTTCGTTTACCGTTTCACGTTTCACGTTTCACGAACGGGCGGGCGGGCGGCCGTCGCACCTCCGCCGCTCCCGTGCACCCCTGCACCCCTGCACCCCTGCACCCCTGCCCTCCTCACGCCCTGACGCCCTGACGTCCCAACTCCATCTGCTACCCTCCCGCCGATGGACGCGAAGGCCCTCACCCAGCGGCGGATCCTCGCCTTCTGGCTGCCCCTGGCGGCCACCTGGCTGATGATGTCCGCCGAGGGGCCCTTCCTGGCGGCCATCGTGGCCCGGCTGGCGGAGCCCAAGGAGAACCTGGCCGCCTTCGGCGTGGCCTTCTCCTTCGCCCTGATCCTGGAGGCGCCGGTCATCATGATCATGAGCGCGGCCACGGCCCTGGTGGCGGACCGCGCCAGCTACCGGCAGCTCCGTTCCTTCACCTTCCAGCTCAACGCGGCCGTGACGGCGGTGGGGGCGCTGCTGGTGATCCCACCGGTCTTCGACTTCGTGGGCGGCACGCTCATCGGCCTGCCGCCGGAGGTGGAACGGCTCACCCACCTGACCCTGATGCTGCTGCTGCCCTGGCCCGCCGCCATCGGCTTCCGGCGCTTCTGGCACGGCATCCTGATCCGGGGCGGACGCACCCAGCGGGTCACCGCCACCACGGTGGTGCGCCTGGTGGGCATGGCGGTGACGGCCGTCTTCATGGTGGTCCTCCGCCCGGACACGCCGGGTGCCCTGGTGGCCGGCACGGCCCTCTCGGCGGGTGTCATCCTCGAGGCGGTGGCCGCCCGCATCCTGGCGGCCGGGACCATCGCCGACGTGCTCCGCCGCCAGGGGACCGGCGCGCCGCCCATGGGCTGGCTGGAGCTGGTGCGCTTCTACACGCCCCTGGCCCTCACCGCCATGCTCACCCTGGGGGTGCAGCCCGTGGTGGTCTTCTTCGTGGGCCGGGCGCGGGCTCCCCTGGACTCCCTGGCCGTGCTGCCCGTGGCGAACGCCCTCACCTTCGTCTTCCGCAGCATGGGCCTGGCCTACCAGGAGGTGGGCATCGCCCTGCTGGGCGACCGGATGGAGGGGCTCCGGCCCCTGTCCCGCTTCGCTGCCCGGCTGGGGGCCGTGGTCAGCGGGGGCCTGGCCCTGGTGGCCTTCACCCCCCTGGCCGGCCTCTGGTTCGGCACGGTCTCCGGCCTCTCTCCCGAGCTCACCCGCTTCGCCCTGACGCCCACCCGGATCCTGGTGGCCATCCCTGCGCTCTCCGTCCTGCTCTCCTTCGAGCGCTCGCTGCTGGTGGCCCGGCGCCACACCGCCTCCATCACCTGGGCCACCGTGCTCGAGGTGCTGGGGATCGTGGCCACCCTGGCCGTGGGCATCCGCCTCCTCGACCTCGTGGGCGCCGTGGCCGCCGCCAGCGCCTTCGTCGTCGGCCGCCTGGCCTCCACGGCCTACCTGGCGCCCCACTGCAGGAGGGAGGTGAGGACGGGAGGAGGTGAGGAGGTCAGGACGTCAGGAGGTTAGGACGGGAGGACGTGAAGAGGTGAAGGGGTGGGTCGGGCGGACCGGCAGGGGTGCAGGGGCGCAATCGATCCACTCGCGCCGGCACAAAGAACGTCGATCCCTCCCGGTCCGAATCCCGGTAATCCTCAGAATCCGTGGTTCCACCTCCCGACCCCCTCGCGTCCTCACGCCCTCACGCCCTGACCTCCTCGCCCTCCTTCGTTTCACGTTTCACGCTTCACGTTTCACAAACGGATGGGGCGGGCGG
>JAMOWA010000049.1 GCA_027061805.1 Thermoanaerobaculia bacterium
TGCTTGATGATCTTGTCGGTCTGCTGCAGCAGCTCCCTGGCCTTGGTGATGGAGATCCCCGGGAAGGTGGTGGGCATGTACAGCAGGTCGCCCTCCCAGAGCGGCGGCATGAACTCCGCACCGATGTGCTGGATGGGGATCCAGGTGGAGGCCACCACCAGGATGGCCAGCACCACCACCAGCCAGCGCCACTTCAGAGCGAAGTTGAGCACCGGTGTGTAGAGGAAGCGCAGGATGCGCGAGATGGGGTGCTTCTCCTCGCTGTGGATCTTGCCCCGGACGAACCAGAACATGAGCACCGGGATGATGGTGATGGCCACGATGGAGGACATGGCGATGGAGTAGGTCTTGGTGAAGGCCAGCGGCCGGAAGAGCCGTCCCTCCTGGGCCTGCAGCGTGAAGATCGGCATGAAGGACACCGTGATCACCAGCAGGCTGAAGAAGAGGGTGGGCCCCACCTCCTGCGCCGAGCGCAGGATGATCTCGAAGTGGCTTCGCTTGCCCTTCCACTCCTCGTAGTGCTTGTGGGAGTTCTCCACCATGATGATGGCGGCGTCCACAAGAACCCCGATGGAGATGGCGATGCCCCCCAGCGACATGATGTTGGCCCCCAGCCCCTGGAGCTTCATGACGATGAAGGCCAGCAGGATGGAGACGGGGATGGAGAAGATGGCCACGAAGGCCGAGCGGAAGTGGAAGAGGAAGACGATGCAGACCAGGGCCACGATGATCGACTCCTCGATCAGGGTGTGGGTCAGCGTCTCCACGGAGTGCTTGATGAGCCCGGTGCGGTCGTAGGCCACCGTGATCTCCACGTCGTCGGGCAGGCCCTGCTTGAGCTCGGCCAGCCGCTCCTTGACCCGGGCGATGGTGGAGAGCGTGTCGGCGCCGTAGCGGACCACCACCACGCCGCCCACCGTCTCGCCCTCGCCGTTCCAGTCGGCGAGGCCGCGGCGGATCTCCGGCCCGATGGTGACGTTGGCCACGTCGCGGAGCAGGATGGGCGTGCCGCCGGGCCCGCTGCCCAGCGGGATGGTCTCCAGGTCCTTGACCTCCTTCACGTAGCCGAGGCCGCGAACCATGTACTCCCGCTCGCCCATCTCCACCAGCCGCCCGCCCACGTCGTTGTTGGATCGCTTGATGGCGGCCTTGATCTTGGTCAGGGAGATCCCGTAGGCGCGGAGCTTCACGGGGTCCACCTCCACCTGGTACTGGCGGACGAAGCCGCCGATGGAGGCCACCTCGGACACGCCCTCCACGGACATGAGCCCGTACTTGAGGTACCAGTCCTGGTAGGACCTGAGGTCGGCGAGCGAGCGCTCCGGCGAATTCAGCACGTACATGAAGGCCCAGCCCACGCCGGTGGCGTCCGGCCCCAGCTGGGGCGCCACGCCCTCGGGCAGGGCGCCGGCCATGCCGTTGAGGTACTCGAGCACGCGGGAGCGGGCCCAGTAGAGGTCCGTCCCGTCCTCGAAGATCACGTAGACGAAGGAGAACCCGAAGAAGGAGTAGCCCCGGACCACCTTGGCGAAGGGGACCGCGAGCATCTTCGAGGCGATGGGGTAGGTGATCTGGTCCTCCACCACCTGGGGCGCCTGCCCCTGGTACTCGGTGTAGATGATGACCTGCACGTCGGAGAGGTCGGGAATGGCGTCCAGGCGCATGGTGCTCATGGCCCAGATCCCGCCGGCGATGGCGAAGAGCACGCCGATCACCACCATGAACTGGTTCTTCAGGGACCACTCGATGATCTTGTTCAGCATGGGGGCCTCCGGGCGGGGGAATCGGGTGTGAAACCGGAACGGAGGCGCTCTTCGAGACCACGCCCCGAGGTCGTTGCCCTGTTCAGAACGTCTGTGTCGACGGGAGAGACGCCGGCATTCGTCTTCGGTTCACCCCGCGGTTGGGTTTTCATGCACGACGCTGGGAAGCCGCCTTGGAGCGCGGGCCTGAGTCCGCAGAGGCCGTCGTGTGTCTCCATCCCGGTGCGACTCCGTGAGATGCGGGCTGAAGCCCGCGCTCCACCGCTCTTGGCTCGAGGGTGGAGAACAGCACAACAACCTCGCCCTGCCGGGGCGGCAACTCGCCCCATGTTCGCCGGTGGTACACTCGGTCCATGAACGACGAGCTCGTCTTCGAGGTCACCCAGGATGCCGATGGTGGTTACGTGGCGGAGTGCCTGACCGAGGCGATCGTCACCCAGGGCGATTCCTGGGAGGAGCTGAGGAAGAACGTGCTCGAGGCGGTCGAGGCGTACTTCTTCGATCGTTCGGGACCCGCTTCCGTACGGTTGCGCCTGGTCCGCGACGAGCGCGTCGCCGTCGGATGAGGCTCCCTCGCGACCTGTCGGGAGAGCGGCTGGTCGGACACCTCTGCAGCCGATGGGGTTACCACAGGGTGCACCAGGTGGGAAGTCACGTGATCCTCGAGACGGAGGAACCAGCACATCAACGCATCGTGGTGCCCGCTCATCGGGTGTTGCGGATTGGCACGTTGTCGTCCATCCTTCGTCTCGTTGCCCGGCACAAGAACGTGCCACGAGACGAGGTCCTGCGGGGTTTGTGAGGCGCGGTTCCCTCATGCGCCACCTCCCGAGGCCTCGGCGCGCTTGGCGGCGATCATCTTCTGGATGGCCTCCCTCAGGTTCGACTCGGAGTCGATGAGGAACTGGGCCGAGGTGACCACCTCGTCACCGTCGTTCAGGCCCTCGAGGACCTGGACGAACCCGTCTCCCTGGGGACCGAGAACGACCTCGCGCGGCGCGAAGCGTCCGTCGCCCAGGGCAACGATGACGACGTTCCGCTCGCCGGTCCTGAGCACGGCGTTTGCGGGCACTGCGATGGCGTTTCGGGCCGCCACGGGCTCGAAGGTCACCGTGGCGTACATGCCCACCCTGAGCCGGCCGCCGGGGTTGGGCACGGCCAGGGTGAGCTGGATGGTCCGCGTCTTCTCGGAGACCTCGGGCTCGATGTAGCGCACCCGCCCCCGGAAGGTCTCCCCGGGGTAGTAGGTGAGGGAGATGGTGGCGGGGCTGCCCACGTCCACCCAGGCGAGCTGGTCCTCGAAGACCTCGACGGTCATCCAGAGGTTGGACATGTCGGCGATGTGGAGGACCTCCATGCCGGGCCGGACCGCCATGCCCTCGAGGCCCGCCATGCGCTTCATGACCACGCCGCTGGCGGGAGCCACCACGGTCAGCGTGCGGAAGACCTGTCCGGTCTCCTCCATGCGGCGGATCTGGTCTGCCGTGATGTCCCACCAGGTCAGGCGCTGCCGTGCTGCCTCCAGGAGCTTGCCGGAGCGTTCCCTGACCTCCTCCGGAGCTCCGGAGAGGGTCTGCACGTAGCGGGCTGCCGACAGCAGCTCCTGCTCGGTCTGGACCAGCTCGGGGGAGTAGATCTCGAAGAGCGGCTGGCCGCGCTTCACCGGCTGGCCGATATAGTTGACGTGGGTCTTCTCGATGAAGCCGGGGTACTTGGTGGTGACCGAGACCATGCGTTCCTGGTCGTAGTCCAGGTAGCCGACCGTCCGGATCTGGCGGGTGATGTCCGTTCGCGTCACCTTCGTGGTGGTCACGTTCATGTTCTGCTGGACCGCCGGATCGATGGTGACCACGGCGCCCTGGCTGGCCGCGGCCTCGGCCTCGTCGGCGTACACCGGCACGTAGTCCATGCCCATGTCGTCCTTGCGCGGGACGGGCGAGGTGATGGACGGGTCCATGGGGTTCCGGTAGAAGAGGATCTCCCGCTCACCGGAACCACCGCCGGACTGGCCCGTACCCGCCGCGCCGCCGTCTCCCTGGTTCCTCAGGGGGACGAGGTCCATGCCGCAGATGGGGCATTGACCGGGCTCGTCCTGGATCACCTGGGGGTGCATGCCGCAGGTCCAGAGCTGCTTTCCGGCCGGGACGGTCCCGGCCCCGGTGGCCTGGCCGCCCGTCCGGCTGAGGCCCAGCCAGCCGTCCACCGGGCTGATGCCGAGGGGGTCGGCCACCAGCAGGATGGCGATGGCGGCCCCGGCGAGGGCCCAGAGGATGGCGCGCAGGGTGGCGCCGCCCGCCTGGCGGGCAGGAGGGTGCATGGTGAAGGGTGAAGAGTGAAGGGCCATGGGACTTTCCGCTGTGGGCCGGCCGGTCCCGATCGAAGGACGGTCCGCCGGTTGGGTGGTGTATTTCATCGGTTGATCTCCAGTTCTGGAATCTGTGCGAGTGGGGTGCCGGTGACACCCTCGAGACGGGCCAGGGCCACGGCCCAGTCCGTCCGGGCACGGGCGGTGGCGATGCGGACCTCCAGCAGGATCCGCTCGGCATCGAGCAGGTCCAGGGCGTCCTGGGTTCCGGTGGCGTAGCCGCTCTCGGCGGAGTCCAGCGACTGCCGGGCCTGGAGGATCAGCACGTCCTCGAACAGCCTCAGGCGCCGCCACGCATCCTCGATCTTCTGGGTCAGGTCGGCGAGATCGCCCTCGATGCCGGCGGTGATGGACCGGCGCCTGGCCTCCGCGGTGAGGCGCTCCTCACCGGCCTCCTCCACGGCGGCCGCGCGGTTCGCGCGATGGACCGGCAGGTTGATGGACCCGAAGAGGGCCAGCACGTCCCTGCCGTTGTCCTCGGGCGGGTTGGCCCTGCCGGCGGCATCCTTGCGTTCCCCGACCCACGTCCAGGCGATGCCCGCGGTCACGTCGGGCGTGGAGTCCTTCCGGGCGAGCTCCGCCCGGTGTCCGGCGCGGGCCAGCAGGGCGTCCACCTCGGCGAACTCGGGGCGCCGCGCCAGTGCCGCCGTGCGGAGGGCCGCCATGTCCAGCTGGAGCTCGCGCACGGGGGGCAGCTCGAAGGTGGGCAGGGGGGTCCTCTCGGGGCGGTCCCGCATGGCGTTGAGGCGAGCGCCGAGCGTGCTCCTGAGCGTGGAGAGCTCGAGCAGCCGGGTCTCGTCCCGGGTGATCTCGGCCTGGAGCTTGATGATGGGCTGCTGGAGCCCGACGCCGGAGGTGTAGCGGGCGCGGGTCAGCTCCTCGTAGTGCATGAGCGTCGACCTGTCGGCCTCGATCTCGCGCTCCCAGAGGTCCACCCAGGCGAGCTCGTGGGCGAGCCGCCGGACCTCGGTCACCAGCTGGAGCCGCCGGGCCTCCACGCGGGCGGCCGCTCCCGCGGCGTCCGCCAGGGCCACCTGTTCCCTGAGGGGCAGCTTGCCGAACCAGGGGAAGCGCTGGGAGAGCGCCACCGTTCCGTACTGGGGGCCCACGCGGGTCTCGGGCGACATGAGGAATGCGGTGATGGAGAGCACCGGGTCGGGCATGGCCTTCACCTGGGGCGTGCGAAGGGACGCGGCCCGGGCGGTGGCCGCCAGGGCGGCCAGGTCGGGGTTCCGCTCCAGGATCTCCTGGAGCAGGAGCCTGAGCCTGGGGTCGTCCACGCTGGCCGCGATGACGTCGGCCGGCGCGGGTTGGGTCGGGGTGGCCTCACCGGCCCCGGCCTCCACCTGTCCGGGTGGGACATCCTGGGCCCACAGCGCGGGTGTCAGGGCCAGGATGATGGCCGCCACGGGTGCGATCGGGATTCTTCTCACGGGTCGTTCTCCTTTCCTGTTCCAGGGGCATGCGGGGTCACATGCCGGTGCCGGGTGCGACGGGTCACACCTTCGGCCCGGACCAGGAAAGGCTCAGATCAGGAGGGAGCAGTCCAGGAGGAAGAGGGGAGCGTGGCCCGGCGGCGGGCCCCGGAACGGGTTGGAATCGTGGGTCCAGCCCTGCACGGCAAGGTCCACCGCGGGCGCCACTGGCACGAGCTCCTGGACGGAGCCGTCCTTCTGGGACGCCTGGGGTGGGGATGCGGCGGCGTTCGCCGGAACCTCGGGGGCGTGGGAGCAGGAGCAGTCATCGCCGGCCTGCGCGGTCTGGAGGCGGGCGGCCTCCTCGCCGCAGCAGCCATGTCCCCCGCCGTCCTGCGGGGCTTCCATGGCGCAGCAGGGGTGGGGTGCGGGATCCTGGTGGGAGCAGCTCGCGAACGCCGATCCCGCCACCAGGCCCGGGAGGACCAGGAGGGCGAGAACCACGGCGCGGATATTACGACGACTGCTCATACATTCACCTCAACACGCTCACCCTGCGCTCTATTCCGGAATCCGTCAACGGTCACACCGCCACGTGCGGAACCGGTCCCGGAGACACCGGAATGGCACGGGCCACAGCACGGTCCGGCAGGTGCTTCCGGGTCACGAACCTCCTTGTGGAGCGGGAATGAATGAGATATTGTCTCATCGGAGACCTGGTGCAGGTGGCTCGAAGGAGGGTCCCATGCGCCGATCCGCGAGATGCCTCTCCCTCATGCTCGTGATGCTCCTGACGGGTCCCGGGAGAGTGACGGGTGCCGACCTCATGGAACCACTGGACAGGGGTTTCTCCGAGGTGGACCTGTTCTGGTTCGGGGTGACGGGCGCTTCGATGCCGGCAGCCAGCTGACGGCCGGCTTCGGGCTGCCGTGCGGCTTTTCCCTCTGGGTCGGCGGCGACCATGTCAACGGCGGCCCGCTCCAGGGCGGTCTGAACCTCATGTGGACCTCGGAGCCGGCGCCGGCCATGGACCTGGACCTCTGGGTGGAGGCCGGGATCCGGTCCACACGGCCCGAGGCCGAGCTGGGTCAGGCCAACTGGACCCTTGCCTGCGAGTGGAGCCTGGAGGCCGGCTCACGATCAGCGGCACGCCGCGGGCGTGGCCCTCGGCGGCCTCCACGACGGCGAGCGTGGGGCAGGAGGCGCCCGGGGGGCTGTCGAGGATGGTGTCACCGTCGGTGGGGGCCTCGCGGAGCACCTCCCGGATGACCGGGACCGCCCGGGCCTCGCCGGTGTGGAGGGCGCCCTCGGCGAAGGGGGCGCCACCGGGGAGGGTGCCGCGGGCAAGGGTGCCCACCCTCCTCCGGACCTCCCGGATGGCCCCCTCGGGGCAGGCCAGGGAACATCCTCCGCAGGAGGCACACAGCTCGTCGAAGAGCACCCAGCCGGTGGGAAGGACCGCGATGGCGTTGTACCGGCAGAACTCCGCGCACCGGCCGTGGTGCCGGCAGAGGCCGGTGTCCACCCGTGGAACCGGGACGGTCACCTCCCGGGTCTCCGTGATCCGCGGCTCGAGGAAGATGTGACCGTTCGGTCCCTCCACGTCACAGTCGAGGTACGCCACGTCCCCCCAGGCCAGAGCCACATCCATCCCATTCCGATTCCGAATCCACCGTGCATGGTGTCTCTCCAGTCACCGGACGGAGGGCCCTGCGATCTTGATGCCCACCGGGGTCTTGATCCCCGTGGAGAGCATGTCGATGCGCGTCTTGATGGGCATGGTCCAGGCGTTGGTGACGCCCGGGAACTGGATGGCCCGGTCGAGCTCCTC
>JAMOWA010000050.1 GCA_027061805.1 Thermoanaerobaculia bacterium
CCTGGAAATCGAGCCCCTGACCGATGCTCGCCTGAGGAAGATCCTCGCGTAGTACGACAAGACAAACCGCTCCCTGCTAACATCCTCCATACTGGAACTTGGCGAAACGTCCTGTCAAAGTCGGGGGCCCGGACAGGCGGTCACGTCGCCGGGACGAGCCGACAGGAGCTCATCTGACGAGCTCCCGTCAAGGCTGTCGAGAATTGTGGTGTGGCGGGATGGACTGCTTCGACCCTCCTCCTTGCATTCTGCAGCACCATCAGTGCTCAGTAACACGGTGGTAAGATGGAATATGGAGGCAGTCATGGGTGGTGGTGTGGATTCTTTGTATGAGACCGAGCTTCGGCACCTTCCGCTGGAGGAGAAGCTTCGTCTTCTGGAGTTGATTGCCCGTGACCTGTCTCGTGGAGCCGACGGAGACGAAAAGAGCATCCTGGAGATTCGGGGACTCGGTGCGGAGATTTGGCGGGGGATCGATGCCCAGGAGTACGTGGACCAGATGAGAAGTGAATGGGATCGCCGTTGCTGACCCATGTTGGCGGTGCTCTGGACGGTATTCGGCGATTGGCCTTTGATTCGGCGCCTATCATCTACTTCATCGAAGCTCATCCCGCGTATTGCCCGATCGTTGAGAAGGTATTGGAGCGGGTGGATGCAGGGGCCCTGTCAGGCCTGTCGTCAGTGCTGACGTTGACCGAGGTTCTCACACGGCCAATGCAACTTCATCGGGAGGATCTCCAGGGGCAGTACCTCGATTTCCTGGTTCATTCCAGAAACTTCTCGGTTGTCGCCTTGGATCTTCGGATGTCCGTTCGGGCAGCAGAGTTGCGAGCTCGTTACGGGATTCGAACTCCGGATGCCTTGCAACTCGCCTGCGTGATCGAAACCCGCAGCGACGCATTCTTGACCAATGACGCCAAACTGAGGAAGGTTGAGGAGATCCGGGTCATCATCCTTGATGATTGCCGCAACAAGGATCCTCAGTCGGATTGAGCACCCAAACGTTCTGGAACCTGTAGAGCTGATTGCATCGCTGCGCTCCAAGCCAATTGCATTGGTCAGTGCGTGGGTGCACCGACGCCCCTCATCATCAAGGAAGAGGTGGCCTTCTTCCATGATCCGTCGCAAGGTCTGCTTCCACTCATCGATCATCGTTCTCCCTCCAGGAACGCGGTCAGCTTCATCTCGCCGCGCAAGCTACTGAAATCATAGACGAACGAAGGCAAGGAGAAGGTCATGAGGTGTGCGACCTCGCGGAAGAGCTCGGCAGCATCGCCTGCCTCCCGGAAGAGACGGATCCTGTCACCGATGAACCACTCGCACAACCGCTCGCGCCAGCGCAAGTCATCCATGACCGAGTCCAAGCCACGAACCCGTATCTTCCGGTACTGCCGTTCAGAGAGCGGGCCAGCATGAGAGAAGGCGCTCCCGAGCTGGATGACGGTGGCGTCGCAGGACGCTTCCTCGCTCTCCCTCAGGCCCCGGTTCGCGAGCCAGGTCCCGCGGTGCCACTCCGTACAACGGAGGGGCGGGGGCGATTGTTTCACGTGTACAATCGGTCTCCGGCCCCAGGGGGCCAGGACGACCATGTACGAGGAATTCTACGGACTCGCCGAGCCGCCGTTCAACATCACGCCGGACCCGCGATACATCTTCTTCTCGCGCCGGCACCGGGAGGCGTACGAGCACATGATGTTCGGCATCACCCAGCGGCGGGGGTTCATCCAGCTCACGGGCGAGGTGGGTGCGGGGAAGAGCACCCTGTGCCGCCTGCTCCTGGAGCGGCTGGACGATGAGCAGTACGCCACGGCGCTGATCCTCAACCCGGTGATGACGGGGATCCAGCTGCTGCGTTCGATCCTCCGGGAGCTGGGCCTTCCCGACGCCGGCAACGACCGTGTCCGGCTGGTGGAGCGGCTCAACGACTTCCTGCTGGAGAGGGCTGCCGCCGGCCAGGACGTGGTGCTGTTCGTGGACGAGGCCCAGGACATGTCGGAGGAGCTGCTGGAGCAGGTCCGCCTGCTGTCCAACCTGGAGACCGACGACCGGAAGCTGCTCCAGATCGTGCTCATCGGCCAGCCCGAGCTCAAGGCCAAGCTGGACCGGCCCGAGCTCCGCCAGCTGCGGCAGAGGATCACCGTCCGCTACCACCTGGGGCCCCTGGACCGCCGGGAGACCGAGGCCTACATCCTCCACCGGCTCGAGGTGGCGGGGGGCAACGGGCGGCCCACCTTCAGCCCCTGGGCGTTCCGGGCCATCCACCGCCACTCCCGGGGCGTGCCGCGCCTCATCAACGCCGTGTGCGACGGGGCGCTCCTGGCAGGCTGGGTGGACGGCCTGGACCACCTGGGCTGGCGGCAGGTCCGGCGCGCGGTGCGCCAGCTCGAGGGGAAGGTGGCATGAGCCTGATCTCCGAGGCCCTCCGCAAGGCCCGCCAGGAGGCGGCCCGCCGCGACGCCCGGCGTGCCGCGCTGGCGCTCCCGGGCGAGAGGCCCCGCCGCCGGAGGATCCCCTGGGACAGCGGGATCGTGCTGGGCGTGGTGTTCGCGGTCGTGGTGGTCGTGGCGGCGGTCGTGGGGGGCTGGTGGGCGCTGGGTTCGGGGGGCGAGGCCGGCGGGACGGCGTCCGCCGCGGCGGCTGCGGCCGCACCCACGGCGACGCCCACGCCGGCTTCCACGGGAACGCCGGCCGCCGCCGCTCCGGAACCGTCCCCGGCGGCGACGGCGGGTGTCCCTCCAGACACTCGCTCCGTGGAGGCAGTCCCGCGTCCGAAGGGGGCTCCGCCCACGCCCGCACCCGACCAGGGGGCGAGGCGTGCGGGAGCCCGGACGCGACCCACGCCGCCGCCGGCCGGTCCGGGCGGATCCTTCGCCGTGAAGGTCGGGGCGTCGGAGCCGCAGCCCCTGCTCGACGTGCCGGCGCAGGTGTCGGGCGAGGCCAGGCCGGGGAGGAGGGGCCGGGCGGCCTCCCGGCACGGTGCCGGGCAGCGGAAACCTGCTGTACGGAAGCCGGAGCCGACGGCGACCCGCAGGCCGAAGGCGGCACCGACCCCGAGGTCGCCTGCCACCCGGAAGGGCGGGGCGGGGTCGGGCGGGGCGAAGGCCCCTTCGGCAACGAGCCGTCAGAGGGTGTTCACGGCCATGGCCCGAGTGGGCTCGGTGACGCTGGAGCTGGACTACATCGTCTACCGTGCGAGCGACCCCTTCGCCCAGATCAACGGCCTCGAGGTCCACGAGGGGAACGAGATCGAGGGGTTCACCGTGGTGGAGATCACGCCGAGCGCCGTCCGGCTGAAGGACGACCGGGGCGAGATCGTCATCAAGGTGAGGTAGGGGGCTGCCGCCCACCCGGGAACTCGTGAAACGTGAAACGAACGAGCCACCCACCCGCCCGGGGGAGAAGAACCACGGATTCTGAGGATTGGTGGGATTAGAACGGGAGGGATCGGCCGTCGTGGGGGTGTAGGCGCGTCCTTCAGGGCGCGCCCCCGGGCCGCCCGTGCGAGGTGCGACGTCCGCCCACGGGGCGTTCGTGAAACGTGAAACGAACGAGGCGCTTTCCGTGTGCCTGTCACGGGTGGATGCGGCACGATGTACGCTGCCCCCCTGCCCCCCTGCCCCCCACCTCTCGACGCCCCCACGTC
This sequence comes from Thermoanaerobaculia bacterium, assembly GCA_027061805.1. Lineage (GTDB taxonomy): Bacteria > Acidobacteriota > Thermoanaerobaculia > Thermoanaerobaculales > Sulfomarinibacteraceae > JAMOWA01. Next base: position 3,644 of record JAMOWA010000050.1, read on the forward strand.
CTTACCCCCTGACGTTCTCCATTTCCGGTCAGAAGGTCCGCGCGAGGTAGGAGCTGATCACAACGGTCAGGGAGCTCAGCGGCATGAGGACGGCGGCCAGCAGGGGGGAGATGCTCCCCGCCATGGCCACGGCGATGATCGCGGCCACAGCCAGGGGGGTGGCCAGGCCCAGGGCGCAGGGGCAGGCCACGATGAGCAGGGCCGCCGTGTGTTCCACGGCGTTGGCTGGACCCAGGCAGAGCCAGACCAGGAGGGTGAGGGTGGCCAGGGCCAGCACGGTGGCCACGAACCACCCGGAGATCCGGTCGCCAGGCGCACCACGAGGACGGAACCGGTGGGCCCGTCGCGGTCCACGGAGACGTCCACGGTCCACCCCAGGGCGGTGTTGACGGCGGCCTGCCTGCGGCTGTCGTCCCAGTGGATCGCCGTGTCGTAGTAGTCCTTTTTCACGGCGTGTGAGGCGTTGGAGTTGGCGATCCAGACGAAGGTGAGCATGCCCTTGTCGGGGACGCCCCCGGAGATGGTGTGGTGGATGTTCGTGGGGGTGCCGCCCCGGTGTTCCTGGACCATCCCTGTTGGAAAACCCTCGTGCGCCGCACGGCTTCTTGTCCGATGCCAGGACTCGTTCGTCGCTTTTTCAACCTTGAACAGCTGTGCAGATCGTGAAACCGGCGAGCGGCGGAGGGAAGCTCCTCTGCTACACTCGGGCACCACGGCGATTTCCTGGAGGGCTCGATGACACGGCGCGCGATCTTCATGGTTTTTCTTGCGGTTCTGGCCGTTGCCGGACCGGCGATTGCGGCGGAGCCGCTGCACGTGCTGGTGGTGAACGATGACGGGGTGGACGCCCCCGGCCTCGAGGCCCTGGTCCGCACCTTCCGGCCGGGCGGGCCCTGCCGGGTGACGGTGGTGGCCCCGGCCGAGCAGCAGAGCGCCATGGGCCACGCTCTGGTGATCCGCCGCTCCATCGAGGTGAGAGAGCACCCCCCCATCGCGGGGTGGACGGCGTGGGCGGTGGACGCCACCCCGGCCACCACGGCGCGGATCGCCCTGTCCACGCTCCTGAAGAGCGACCCGCCGGACCTGGTGCTGTCGGGCATCAACCGGGGCGAGAACGTGGGGACGGTGATCATGTACTCGGGGACGGTGGCGGCCGCGCGGGAGGCCGCCTCCCTGGGCTACCCGTCCATCGCGTTCTCCCTGGCGCTGGAGTGGGGGGACCCGCACCCCGACTGGACGGCGGCCGCCCGGTGGACGCGGCCGGTGGTGGACGCCATCGCCCGCCAGGGGCTGCCTCCCGACGTCTTCCTCAACGTGAACATCCCCAGGGATCCCCGTAGCGCCGAGGGGTACCGGCTCGCCCGCATGAGCCTCGCCGCGGACGTGGACAGCTGGTACGAGGTGGTCCGGGAGGAGGGGGGTTCGCGGTGGTTCCGCGGGCACTGGAAGCCCTCGGAGACCGCGGCGTCGGACACCGACGTGGCGGCCCTCGAGGCGGGCTGGGTGACGCTGACGCCGCTCGGCGTGGACCAGACGGCCTACCGGGCCTACCCGGCGCTCGAGGCCCTGGCCAAGCTGCCGGTTCCGGATTTCCCGCCGTCGGCCGGCGGAGACGGGAAACGCTGAGGGCCCATGATGCCCGGGACCTGGCTTCCCGCGGTTCTCGGGTTCGTGGCGGCCCTGGCGCTGGAGCGCGTGGGGTCGGGGCCGGACCCGGAAGGGGAGGGGGGGGTGAGGGGCCTCCGGGACGCCCTCACCGCCACCGCCGGGCGGGAGGCCGCCACGGCGGCCCTGCTGGCCTTCCTGCTCTTCTTCGCCGGGACCGGGTCCTCCCCGCTCATCGGCCGCGACGAGCCGCGCTTCGCCGAGGCGGCCCGGGAGATGCTCACCCGCGGCGACCTTGTGGTGCCCACCTTCGGCGGGATCAACCGCTACGACAAGCCCATCCTGGTCTACTGGTGCACCATGGCCTCCTACGCCGTCCTCGGGGTGAACGAGAGGGCGGCCCGGCTCCCCTCCAACCTGGCGGGGGCCCTCACGGTGCTGCTGCTGGCCTGGTGGGCGCGGCGGCGGTGGGGCCCGGGATCGGGGCTCGCCGCCGGCCTCCTGCTGGCGGTGACGCTCACCTTCCATCTGGAATCGCGGGCGTGCACGGCGGACCTGGTGACCATCCTGCCCACCGTGGCGGCCATGCTGGCGCTTGAGCGGCTGGTGAACCGCGGGGGCAGCCCGGGGGCGGCGGCCGTCTTCTGGGGCGGCATGGCCCTGGCGATCCTGGGCAAGGGGCCGGTGGGGCCGGCCATCGCCATCTTCACCGGGCTGGGGCTGTGGGCGCTGGGGCGTCCGTGGAGGCGGTGGGAGCTGGCGGTTGTGGGGATGCTCGTTGTGGCGGGGTGGTGGAGCCTCGGCCCGAAGGTCCTGGCGGTTCCCCTGGCCTGGGCGCTGGTGGAGGCGGTGCGTTCGCCGGAGGGGCGGCGCCGGCTGGGATCGCTCCGCTGGCAGTGGGGGGTGCCGCTGCTGCTGGTGATCACGCTGCCGTGGGCGGTGGCCGCATGGAAGGCCACCGGCGGCGAGTTCTTCCAGGTGGGCGTGGGCAGGCACGTGGTGGCCCGATCCACCACGGCCATGGAGAGCCACGGGGGCTTCCCCGGCTTCTACCTGGCCACCGGTGCCGTGGCGGCCTTTCCGCTGTTCGCCTTCCTGCTGCCCGCGGTGGCGGGCCGGTTCCGGGAGCTCGTGGAGGACCGGGGCACGCGCTTCCTGGTGGCGTGGCTCCTGGGACCCCTGGTGATGCTGGAGCTGGTCCAGACGAAGCTGGTCCACTACTGGATGGGCTCCTACCCCGCGGGGGCGCTCCTGGTGGCCGCCTGGCTGGCCCTGCGGCCCGCGGGCCGGCAGCGGCTGGGCCGCGCCGGAACGGTCCTGCTGCTGCTGGGGGGGCTTCCCGTGGCGGCGCTGGGGACGGGCCTGGCGCTCCACCTGGAGCTCCGGGAGCTGGTGGCCCCCGGGATCGTGGCGGGCCTGCCGCTGCTGGCGGGCCTGGCCTGGGCACTGTGGGAGCACCGTTGGGTGCGGCGGGTGGGGGTGATGGTGGCGGCCACCGGGGTGTTCCTGGCGCTCCTCCTGGGGTGGTACCTGCCGCGGCTGGCCACGCATCTGGTGGGGCCCCGGGCGGCGCGGCGGGCACTGGAGTTGAAGGCCCCGGGGGAGCGGATCCTGGTGTACAAGGCCCGCGACGACGAGCTGTTCTTCTACCTCCCGCTGGATGCCATCAACTGCCGGCCCCGGCAGTGCCTCGTGGAGCAGGTGGCCTCCGGAGAGCCCTTCCTGGGTGTGGCCCGGCTGAAGGACCTGGAGCGGTTCCGGGAGGAGTTCCCCGGCAGCCCGGTCCGGGTGGTGGAGGTGGTGCGGGGCCTGGACCTCGGCCACGGCCGCCGGACCGGGATGGCCCTGTTCCGGCCCGGGAGCGCAGAGGCCCCTCCAAGCGTGCAGTGATGGCCCGGCTGGCGCCGGGCCGATTGGGGCCAGGGGTGCGGGGGAGCAGGGGAGGGGGGGGCGACACCCCCCCGCCC
>JAMOWA010000051.1 GCA_027061805.1 Thermoanaerobaculia bacterium
GGAGGGTGGGACATGGGGCGGAGCAAGAAGCTGCCATACGAGGGCAACGACAATGCGGAGGATCTGGCCACCGCGGAGGTGGGGCTTGCGTTGGATCCTGCGGGGCCGTGGTCGAAGGAGCTGGACGTCACCCCTCTGGGTGACAGGACGGTGACCGTGTACCTGAAGGTGACGGGTCGTCACGCGGGGGACAACTACCAGATCGAGGTGACCAAGTGCGGGCCCGGAGGCTGTGCCGCGGAGCATCTGCCGGAGAGGGTGGTGGCGCTGTTGCCCATCGTCACGGCCTGGAAGAGGATCCACATCGAGCGGGACAGGATGTTTCGGAGGGGCGGGGTGCTGGCGGAGGATTACCTTCCCCAGAGCGACTGCGGAACTCCCGCGAACCCGCTCTGCGACTGTGTGGGTGATCCCGGTGCTGCCTGCTGCTCCGCCCCGCCACCCGCTACCCACTGCAACCAGATCGTGGTTTACGAGTGGCAAAACGCCGCGGCGGGAGACGAGATATCCGTGTTTGACGAGCTTTTTTCGTACGAGACGGTCCCGGAGAACAAGCTGATCACAGCAACTGGCGCGCCGGATGCTGCGACGGGTCTGGTAGTCATCACCCTGGATTCAGGTCTTGAACAACCTCACCTGCGTGCAGAACGGACTGCGGCACAGCCGTTCGCGCCCACGTTCGCGAACCACCATTCGGCGGGTTTCGGGGTGATTTCGGGCTGTGATCTGGCGCCGAATCAGCTCAACGCCAGCAATTCCTGTTTCTACCAGGTGGATCTTCGCAGTGTGGAGCTGGCCTACAACGATGCCTTCGTGGAGGTGTATGCGCCGAGGGATGGGATGAGCGCACTTCCATTCGTGGGTCCGCCGTTTTTCGATGGCTACGAGTTGGCCCCGGGATCCAGCTGTGGCAGCCCAGTGGTACAGAAACGGGCGGGCTACAGTTTCACGCCGTGGTTCGATTTGGGGTGGACATGGTTCGGAGGAAGGGGTAACCCCAATTCGTTCTGGTTGGGGGGCGTTGGGAATACCGCTCAACTCGATGGCTGCACCGTCTGTGAAGGTGCCAATCCGTCGCCTCAGATCTGGGGTCTGGCGAGAGCTGATACGAACGAGAGTTTCATATTCGAGGCAGGAATCGAAGCGTACTGCCCCTCGCCGGCGCAACTGGCCAATGCCGTTCAGCTGACCACAGATCATGAACTGGGTCACCAGTTCTACGTCAATGTAGCCGCAACCCAGCGTGGCCACGACGACCGGTGTGACTGGGTGGCTGGTTCCGGCGAGACATGCGCGACGTCACCGGTCACCTGTACCGACCCGATGGTGGCATGTCTGATGAATCCCGGGAGTGACAGGTGGAGTTCCCTGCACCGATTGGACCGCTTCGATCTGTTCTGCGGGGATCCCGGATGTCCCAACGATACCGATGGTTGTTGCACATCCTGCAGCCTTGAAGGCAATGGGAGTGTACGAAGGCTCCAGGATCCGATCATTGGAGGTCAGCCATGAGAGTACATCGCCTTTGTGTGTTCGTAGCACTGCTGAGTGCTGCCATTGTGGCGTCGGTGGGGTCGGCACGGGACCCGGTGTGGAGTCTTTCCCTGGACATGCCGTCGGAGCGATACATTCTGATGGAGCCGGTTTGGGTTCGTGTAGCGCTCACCAATGTGTCGAAAGAACGGGTTCATCGTGAAGGCTTGAATGGAAGGTTCTTTCTCGATGGACTCGAGAAGCCATGCCGTTTCGTACATGATCCGGTTGTCCTGACCACGATACCGTCAGGTGATCCCCCAGCGGAAAAGCGTGAGTCGTTGGTCGGGCTGGGCTTCACAGACGTCGCATGGGTTGACCTTGGGGAGGAATGTAACCTTGCGCTCCCAGAAATGGTTGCTCCCGGGTATCACACGGTCTGTTACCGGGATGATGCGACCGTGGGATTGATCGCTCGTTCAGCATGTGCCTCCTTCGAGATCGTGGCCCCCGAAGGCATCGACAGGGAGGCCTACGAGGCCTTCGGTCACGATCCACTGAGGAACACCGAACGCCACGGCGAGCTCCTTCGCCGTTTTCCCACCTCGACCTATGCGGCGTATGTGGTGTGGACGAGGTTTGTGAAGGGCTGGGGAGGAATGGATGCAGGCCTTGTGGTCACCACGCTCGGTCGACCCTATCCCTTTCGTACGGAGCTTCTCCCCTGTGATTGCGACGGGAGACCGGTGGGTGGTACCGAGACCCGTTTCGAACCGGAGGGTATCTTCCGTTGCCGCGCGGGGTGGATGGAGTTGGTTCTGAAGCACCACCCCGACATCTGGTTTGCGGACGAGATTCGTTTGCGGCTTGCCCTGGACAGGTACCGGCTCGGCGACCCGGTCGCCTGCGAGGCGGGTCTCGAGGAGCTGGCGGAGAACGGGCGGGCGGACGTGGCGGTGAAGGCGAGGGATCTCCTTTCGGCCATGCGAGCGAAGGGGATGCTGCCAGAGGAGGGGAGATGAGACGGAGTGGGGTTTTCTTCGGAATGGTGGTGGTACTGCTTGCGGCGGGGTGGGCCCCGGCGTCCAACATGGCATTTGCCTTCCGGGTGAACCTCGGCGTGGCTGTGGAGTCTGTGGGGAAGGCCCGCCTGGGAACGACGCTGTCGGCCGGCACCGTCCTGACCTGTGTGGCGGCCACACTGGCTGTCGGCCTGATCGCTCTCGTGCTGGCCTGGCGGGAGGCCGGGCCGCGGCGGGGGGTGCTGGTGCAGGCCGCGGTGCGGGGGAACCTGGTCCACATGGGCTTCCCCGTGATCTTCGCGGCCTCCGGGGCCGGGGGGCTGTTTCTGCAGTGAGGCCCGGTGACGTCTGGCGGGTACCGTTCTATGATGACCCCGCGGAGGATCCATGCGGCACGAGACCATCCTGATCCTGGACTTCGGCTCCCAGTACACCCAGCTCATCGCCCGGAGGTTCCGGGAGCTGGGCGTGTACACCCACATCGAGCGAGGGGACCTTCCCGGTGACAAGATCCGGGAGGCGGACCCCGTGGGGATCGTGCTCTCGGGCGGGCCTTCCAGCATCGACGACGAGGGAGCGCTGATGCCGGACCCGGCCGTCTGGGAGCTGGGCGTCCCGGTGCTGGGCATCTGCTACGGCATGCAGGCCATGGCGGCCATGCTGGGCGGCCGGGTGGGGCACTCGGACCGCCGGGAGTACGGGCTGGCCGAGCTGGAGGTGGTGGGGGAGGGGGGCATCCTGGCCGGCACTCCGGAGCGCCAGCCCGTCTGGATGAGCCACGGCGACTTCGTGGCGGAGCTGCCGGAGGGGTTCGAGGTCCTGGGCCGGACGGACAACACGCCGGTGGCGGCCATGGCGCATCCGGGACGCGGCCTCGTGGGGCTCCAGTTCCACCCCGAGGTCCGTCACACTCCCCACGGCGCCGAGATGCTGGAGGCCTTCGTGGACCTCACCGGGGCCGCCAGGGACTGGAACGCCGGCGCCATCCGGAAGGAGCTCGTGGAAAACCTCCGGCGGCAGGTCCCCGAGGGACGGGTGATCTGCGGCGTCTCGGGGGGCGTGGACTCCACGGTCACCGCCGTGCTGCTGAAGGAGGCCATCGGGGACCGCGTGGTGCCCATCTTCGTGGACACGGGGCTGCTCCGGCTCCATGAGGCCGACCAGGTGGAACGGCGCTTCGGTCGCTACGGCCTGGCGCTGGACCGGATCGACGCCGCCGACCGCTTCCTCGGGGAGCTCTCCGGCGTGGAGGACCCCGAGCGGAAGAGGAAGATCATCGGCAGGGTCTTCGTGGAGGTCTTCGAGGAGGAGGCGCGGCGCTTCCCCGACGCGCGCTACCTGGCCCAGGGGACCCTCTACCCGGACGTGATCGAGTCCTCGGGGGTGCGCGGGACCGCAGCCGTCATCAAGACCCACCACAACGTGGGGGGCCTCCCCGAGAGGCTGGGCCTCGAGCTGGTCGAGCCGCTCCGGGACCTCTTCAAGGACGAGGTGCGCCGGGTGGGGGAGGAGCTGGGCCTGCCCCGCGACTTCGTGTGGCGGCACCCCTTCCCAGGACCGGGCCTCGCGGTCCGCATCCTGGGGGAGATCACCCCGGCCAGGGTGGCCACGCTCCAGCACGCCGACGAGATCGTGATCGAGGAGATCCGGGCAGCCGGGCTCTACGACGACATCGCCCAGGCCCTGTGCGTGCTCCTGCCCGTGAGGACCGTGGGGGTCATGGGCGACCAGCGCACCTACGACGAGGTGCTGGCCGTGCGCGCCGTGACCACCGACGACTTCATGACGGCGGACTGGTACCGCTTCCCCCCCGACGTCCTGGACCGCATCGCCCGCCGGGTGGTCAACGAGGTGCCCGGCATCAACCGCGTGGTCTACGACGTGACCTCCAAGCCGCCGGGCACCATCGAGTGGGAGTAGGGCTTTGAGGTGAAGGGTGAAGCCCGCCCTCGTGAAACGTGAAAAGGTGAAACGTGAAACGAAGGAGGGATGCGGCGACATGGTGCGCTGGCAACTCGTTCCCCGTGCAGCACCCGCCCATACCCCGTGATCCGGACTCTGTCCCGGACCCTGACGCGGACAGGGTCACCTACACGGTTCCCGACCATGACCCTGACGCCGCAGCCGTTTCCGACCACCGTCCCCGGCCCTGTCCGGGACTCCGTCCCCGACCGGGGGCACCCGGACGCGATGCTGCGACCACACACCTTCACCTCTTCACTTCTTCCCCTCGTCACCTCCTGACCTCCTCACGTCCTCACCGGGTGGGTGGGCGGGGGGGTTGCTATGATGTCCGCCGTGCCGCCGGTTCAGCCTTACCCGGCGGCCTCCCGTCCGGGAGGACGGGACGTGCGCGGAACGCGCACGATAACGGGAGGTGTCTCATGGTGCGCAGGAAGGTCGTGATCATGGGTGCTGCCGGCCGCGACTTCCACAACTTCAACTGCCTGTTCCGGGACAACGAGGACTACGAGGTGGTGGCGTTCACCGCCACGCAGATCCCCGACATCGAAGGGCGGACCTACCCGCCGGAGCTGGCGGGTTCGCTCTACCCGGAGGGGATCCCCATCCTCCCCGAGGAGGAGCTCGAGACGATCATCCGGGACAGGGCGGTGGACGAGGTGTGGTTCTCCTACTCGGACGTGCCCCACACCTACGTCATGGACAGGGGGAGCCACGTGATCGCGTGGGGTGCCGCCTTCGGGATCTGCTCGGCCACGAAGACCATGCTGGAGTCCGCAAAGCCCGTCATCGCCATCACGGCGGTGCGGACGGGCGTGGGCAAGTCCCAGACGACGCGGTACGTGAGCCGGATCCTCAAGGCCCTGGGCAAGAGGGTCGTGGCGGTCCGCCACCCCATGCCCTACGGCGACCTGGCCCGCCAGGCCTGCCAGCGGTTCGAGACCTACGAGGACCTGGACCGCCACCAGTGCACCATCGAGGAGCGGGAGGAGTACGAGCCCCACATCGACAACGGCTTCATCGTCTACGCGGGCGTGGACTACGAGTCCATCCTCCGGGAGGCGGAGAAGGAGGCGGACGTGATCCTCTGGGACGGCGGCAACAACGACACGCCGTTCTTTGCGCCGGATCTCCACATCACCCTGGTGGACCCCCATCGCCCGGGTCACGAGCTGAGCTACTACCCCGGCGAGACCAACCTGATCATGGCGGACCTGCTGGTGGTCAACAAGGTGGACACGGCGGACCCGGCCAACGTGGAGAAGGTGCTGGAGTCGTGCCGGACCCACAACCCCCGCGCCAGGATCATCCAGTGCCGTTCGGTGATCACGGTGGACGATCCGGAGTTGATCCGCGGCAGGCGTGCCCTGGTGGTGGAGGACGGACCGACGCTCACCCACGGGGGCATGACCTACGGCGCAGGATGGTTCGCCGCGAAGAACGCGGGGGCCGCCGAGATCGTGGATCCCAAGCCCTTCGCCGTGGGCTCGATCCGCGAGACCTACGAGAAGTACCCCAACGCCGGGCAGATCCTCCCGGCCATGGGGTACGGTGACCGCCAGGTCAGGGAGCTCGAGGAGACCATCAACGCCACGCCGGCCGACGTGGTGGTGGAGGGAACGCCCATCGACCTGAAGCGGATCATCTCCGTGAACAAGCCCATCGCCAACGTGACCTACGAGCTCGAGGAGGTGGAGCCGGGAGTCATCGAGGAGGAGATCCGGAAGGTCCTCGGCTCGTGAGGGAAACACACGGCCGCCTTCAGGCGGCCTTCTCGAGGTGGAGGTTGGGGGAGTCCGGGGTGGAGCGTTCTCAGACAATGGGACGCCGATTCTAGCTCGAGAGCATGGTCGGCGTATGGTTCCGGGACGGGTTACAATGTACCCGAACCGGTGAGGAAAGCATTGGGCGAATCACAGGAACAGCTACGACGGGACTATCTCGAACTGGTGAAGACCGCCTTCCCCGGGGCCTTCTTCGTGGGTGAGTGGCGGGTCGGGGAGGGGTTCGACTCCACGTCGGCCTACCAGAGTCCCACCATGGAGCGCTTCACGGGAGTGCCGGTGGCCCGGCTTCTTGCGGAGCCGGGCCGCTTCATGCAGCAGGTCCACCCGGAGGACCGCGAGGCCCTGCTGAACGCCTTCCATTCACTGGCCACCGAGAACCGGGAGATCGAGGTTCACTACAGGGTCACGAACGCCGAGACAGGGAGGGAGGCCTGGATCCTGGAACGGCTGGTGGCCGTGCCCACCGAGGATCCGGAGCGGCGCCTGATTCTCGGGGTCCTCATGGATATCACCTCGCTGCGCAGGCGGGAGGAGGAGCTCGAGGCCGCCGAGGCCCGGATGCGGGTCATCGTGGAGGGGACCCCCTACCTCTTCTTCTACACCCAGGACGAGACGGGCAAGGTGAGCTACGTCTCGCCCTCCGTGGAGCACATCACGGGGTACTCTGTCGAGGAGTGGCTCGGGCAGACCCACTGGTTCATCACCGACGCCGAGATCAACGAACCCGCGAGGAGGGCATCACACGCCCACCTCAGGGGCGAGGAGCCCCAGGGACCCCACGTGATCGAGGTGCGAAGGAAGGATGGCCAGAGGATCCTGCTCGAGGTCTTCGAGCACCCCGTCAGGAGGGAGGGCCGGGTGGTGGGGATCCAGGGCGTGGCCCGTGACGTCACGGAGCAGCACCGGCTGCAGCAGGCCCTGGCGGAGTCCCAGAAGATGGAGGCCGTGGGCCGGCTCACCGCGGGCATCGCCCACGACTTCAACAACATGCTCCAGGGCATCATGATGTGCGCGGAGCTGGGACAGCGGGGATGCCCGGAGGGATCCACCAGGCGATGGCTCGGCGAGATCCTCGAGATCACCGAGAGGGGACGGGACCTCATCCGGCAGCTTCTCGCCTATTCCAGGCGGCAGGTCCTCAAGCCCGAGCCCCTCGACCTCAACGTGGTGATCCGCCAGGCGGCGCCGCTGGTGGAACGCCTGGTGGGGGACGACGTACGGGTCCACCTCCGGCTGGAGGATGGTCCGCTTCCCATGGTGGCCGACTCCACGCAGATGGTGCAGATCCTCATCAACCTGGCCGCCAATGCCCGGGACGCCATGCCTCACGGTGGTGAGCTGACCATCTCGACACGGGAGGCGTCGAACGAGCGGACCGGTTCCCCGGAGATCCGCCTCGACGTGGCCGACACCGGCGTGGGAATCGAGGAGGCGGCCATCCCGGTGATCTTCGAGCCCTTCTACACCACCCGCCGCTCCACGGGAGGGACGGGGCTCGGGCTCTCCTCGGTCCTGGGCATCGTCCGCGAGCACGGGGGGTCGGTCTCGGTGACGTCACGGCCCGGGGAAGGAACGATCTTCACCCTGAGGTTCCCCCGGGCGTCGGACATCGGGACGGGCATCGCGGCACCGGTGGAGGCACCGGAAAGTGTTGCGGCGCCAGGCGGCACCGAGCAGATCCTCCTGGTGGAGGACCACGCCGACGTCCGCGTGGCCCTCACGGAGCTGCTGGAGGGGCTGGGGTACCGCGTCGCGGCGGTGGGGAGCGTGGCCGAGGCCCTCGAGACGGCACGGGAAGCAGCCGGTCTCGATGTCCTCGTCACGGACCTGCAGCTCCCGGACGGGTCGGGGCTGGATCTGGTGAAACCGCTGAGGCAACGATTCGCCGGACTCCCGGTGGTCCTGATCAGCGGGTACGCGCGGGGGAGCCTCCCCGGTGTGCTGGACCGGCTCCCCCCCAACCTCGTGTTCGTGGAGAAACCGATCCGGGCTGCGGACCTGGACAGTGCCATCCGGAACGCACTCCGTGGAGAGGAGATGCTGCCATGCTGAAGAGACGGTGGAGCCGCTGGATGCTCGCGGTGGTCGTGACGCTGGGACTGGCAGCCTTCCAGCGCATGACAGGGCCGACCCACCCCCTCCGGGGCAGCGTGGACCTGGGAACCCGGACGATCGGGTACCGCCTCCTCCGTTCCCACGGCGGACCGGGGGGCCTGCCGGTGTCGCTGGAGATCTCCGGGACGGACCGTGTGGACGGCACCATCCTGTGGAAGCGCTACCCCTCGAACGAGACCTGGAGCCCGCTCCCCATGGAGCGGATCGGTGACCGGCTGTACGGAGAGATTCCCCACCAGCCGCCGGCCGGAAAGGTGGAGTACCGCGTGGTTCTCGAGGGGGAGAATGGATCGGTGGAGCTGCCCCCGGTGGTGGCCCGGTTCAAGGGTGCCGTGCCGCCCGGGGTCCTGGTGCCCCACATCCTCTCCATGTTCCTGAGCATGCTCTTCGCCACGGCTGCATTCCTGACCGCCCTCACGGCGGAGACGGAACGCAGGGAGGCCGGTGTCCTCGTCCTGATATCCATGACCCTCCTGGTGGTCGGGGGGCTGGTGCTGGGCCCCATGGTGCAGAAGCATGCCTTCGGGGCCTACTGGACGGGGTGGCCCCATGGAACGGATCTCACCGACAACAAGACGGCCATCGCATTCCTGGCATGGCTGCCGGCGACGCTGGCGGCCCTGCGGGGGAAGGCGCTCCGCTGGAAGGTGATCCTGGGCTGGATCGTGATGATGGGTGTCTTCCTGATACCCCACAGCCTCCGGGGCTCGCAGATCGACTGGAGCGAGGGTGCAGACACGCCGGATTCCCGTGGGGCCCGGGAACGGGCGGTGCTAACCTTGCCAGGAGATGCAGGACCCCGGAACAACGGCTGCTGACCGGTATCTTCTCGTCAGGTCGGGTGAGGAACGCCTGGCCCTCCCCACAGCGAAGGTGGTACGGATTGTCGACGGGATGGAGGTCCATCCCCTTCGGGGTGGGGCTGCGGTCTTCGTGGGCCTGGCACGGTTCTCGGGTGAGCCTCTCGGGGTCGTCGAGGCGTCGGGGCGGCCCGTCCGGCCGGGACCGGCGGTCCGCCGGACCGTGGTGGTGGTGAGGCACCGTGACAGGCTCCTGGGCATCACCGTGGATGCCGTGGAACGGCTGGCGGCATCCGGCGAGGATCTCGATGGCTGGCCCATTCCCGACATGGACAGGCTGGCGAAGGCAGGAGGTGGCGACGATGGAGCATGAAGGAGGGAACGGTGGTCGTCCCGTGGGGGACAGGCGGATGGAACCGTGTCACCTGGGCGTGTGGCTGTGGGCCGCGGCGGCGCTGGTGGGCGGGGCTCTCATGGCGGTGGGCTTCGACGCGAGGACGCCCCTCTGGGTGATCATGGGGGTGCCCGTGCTCGCCCTGGGCGGGCTGGCGCTGTACGTGGTGTCGGTCTACATCCCCGAGCGCCGCCTGGTCAGGAGGCTCCGGGAGAAGGTGGAGGCGTACGAGTCGAGCTGTACCGACCTCCAGGAGGCGCTGGACGCGCTCCGGAGGGGGGACCTCGTGGCAGCCCGGGAGTGCGAGGAGCGGCTGGGTCAACCGTTCCGGCAGGCCATGGCTCTCGCGATCCGTTCCCTCGAGGGAATGGTCCGCGAGATCCAGAAGGACTCGGTGGAGGTGGCCGCCGTGGCCAGCAACGTCCACGGGACCGTCTCCGCGCTGGCCTCCGGCTCCTCCCAGGAGGCGGCGGCCGTCATCGAGATCACCGCCACCATGGAGGAGCTCGCCCGCTCGGCGGCCCAGATCGCCTCCGGGGCATCGGGCCAGGCGGAGCGGGCGGTCCGGGCCCAGGAGGCGGGGGAAGAGGGGGCGCGCGCCGTGGAGGAGGCCGTGGAGGGCGTGGAGTCCGTCCGCGAACGCATGGATGGCATCGCCTCCCGGACGGAGGCCCTGGACAGGAGGTCCCGGGAGATCTTCGGCGTGCTCGGCCTCATCAACGACATCGCGAGAGAGACGCACATCCTGGGCCTCAACGCCGCCATCGAGGCGTCCACGGCGGGGGAGCACGGCCAGCGGTTCAACGTGGTGGCGCAGGAGGTGCAACGGCTCGCGGACCGCTCCAGGGAGTCCGTGGAGGCGATCCGCACGCTCCTCGGCGACTTCGCATCCTCGCTCCAGGAGACGGTTCAGGCCGCGGAGGAGGGGCGGGTGGCGGCCGGCCGGGTCCTGGACAAGGCCCGGGCGGCGGCGGCCTCCATCGCCGAGCTCAGGACGGCACTGGAGCACACGGCGACGGCCGCCCGGGAGATCTCCTTCTCCACACAGGAACAACGCACGGCCTCGGACCAGGCGGTGGCGACGCTCCGTGAGATCAGGGAGGTCGCCCAGCGTACGGCGGCGAGCCTCCAGGAGTTCACGGGTGCCGCCGACCGGCTGGACAGGCTCGGGCTGTCAATCCAGCTGGCCACCCAGTCCTTCCGCATCGAATCGGACCGTTCCCTGAAGCACCTGCTCATGGGGTGGTCGGAACAGCTCACTGGCTTCTCCGGGCACGGGGAGGTGGTGGAGGGCATCCTGCGGGATCTCGTGGAGGGCAATACCTTCATCGAGTTTGCCTACCTGGTGGACCCGGGAGGCTCCATGGTGGCGTCCGTGGGGAACGGAACGGTGGAGGGCGGCGAGGCTCCGGTGGCCAGCGTGGGGTCCGGCAGGGTCTTTGCCGATCGTCCCTGGTTCCAGGCGGTGATGCGTGAGGGTGGTTCCGTGGTCACACCCCCCTACCGGTCGCTGGCCACGGGCCAGGAGTGCTTCACGGTGGCCGTGCCGGTGAGGGGGGAAGGGGGACGGCTCGAGGGGGTGCTTGGTGTGGACGTGAACGTGGCAGGATGGACGGGAATATGAGCGCTTGCAGTGGGATGCTGCCACCGCGACCTGGAGGTCCGGCCCGGGCACCGGTGGAGGCTCCGGCATGGTGAGGGATCCGCCACCGAAGCTGCTGGCCCTGTTCCTCGACGAGGCCCGGGGACGTCTGGAGGCTCTGAGGCGCCACATGTCCGCCCTCGGCACCTCGGAGGACGCGCTCCTGGAAAGCCGGAGGGAGCTTCACGCGCTCAAGGGGGCGGCTCGGATGCTGGGCTTCCGGGAGCTGGCCGAGGCGTGCCATGGTGCGGAGGAGGTCCTGGAGGCCGGAGCTCCCGACCTCTCCGGGTGGTCGAGAATCCTGGGTGGGCTGGAGGCCCGCCTGGATGCGCTGTCCACGGGTTCCCGGACCGGTGTGGACGCCACGGAGGAGGCCCCCGAAGGAACCGGGGCGGACGGTGCCTCCCTGGTTCCCGACGAGGTGGTGCGCGTTCCCGCACGATGGCTGGACCTCGTGTCGGAGCGCGCCTTCGCCACGAGGGTTCTGGCCCTTGAGGCAGGCCGGCTCATCGGGCGGGTGCTCGAGCTGTCCCACTCGGCGGAGAGGGGGGTTCTCGACCGCGACCCCGCCCAGGTGCTGGCCACCCTGGCCACCTCTCTCCGACGGGTCGGCCTGGAGCTGGACCGCGGACAGCGTCAGCTCCTGGGTGTGGCCCGGCGGCAGATCGCCCTGGTGCAGGAGTACCAGCTCCAGCCGCTGGGAGCCGTCCTGGACCGGCTGGCCCGGCACGGTGAGGAACTGGCCGCCGGCCTGGGCAAGGACCTGGAGGTGGTGGTGGTGGGTCAGGACGTGGTGGTGGACCGGAAGGTGGTCAGCACCCTCGAGGCGTCACTGCTCCACCTGGTCCGGAACGCCGTGGATCACGGAATCGAGAGCCCCGGTGAACGGAAGGCCGCCGGCAAGCCGGCCAGGGGACGGCTCCTCCTGGCCGCCCGGGCCGACGGGCCCGCCCGGATCTGCCTGGAGATCGAGGATGACGGGAGGGGGCTGGACCTGCGGAGGATCCGGGAGACCGCCGTGGAGCGTGGCCTGGCAGGTCCGGGAGAGGCGGAGGAGCTGTCCTACGAGGAGGCGTTGCAGTACCTGTTCAAGCCCGGTTTCTCCACCGCACGTCGCGTCACGGAGGTCTCGGGCCGGGGTGTCGGGCTCGACGCCGTGGCCGCCGCCGTGCGCAGGGTGGGAGGTATCGTGGAGCTCGGCTCGGAACCCGGGCGGGGGACCCGGGTCCTCCTGAGGCTGCCCGTGGAACGGCGTGGCCAGCGGGTCCAGGTCCTGGAGTCGGGCGGCGGCCAGGCCGCGGTGGTCTCCGCCGATATCGAGAGATACAGGGTGGCTCCGGGAGAGAGCTCCCGCCATGGAGGGGGGCGGCGTGAGGTGGTCGTGGACGGTCACCGGGTCCCGTGCCACAGCCTGGGGGAGATCCTGGGCACGGGGGAGGCAGGGGAGGGCACCCTGGTGATCCTCGGCTCGGGTGCGGGGCCGGTGGCGCTCGAGGTGGAGGCGGTGCTCGGGATGGAGGACGTGGTGTTGCACCCCCTGCCACGGTCCCTGGAGGGTCACCCGGTGTTCGACGCCGTGACGCTGCTCCCCGGCGGAAGGCCCGTCCCGGTGATCGCCCCCGGCCTCCTGCTCTCCCTGGGACCGGGCGACCTTGGGGAGATGCCACCGGTCCGAAGAGTCAGGGTTCTGGTGGTGGACGACTCGCCCGTGGTCCGGGAGATGCTCCGGAAGATGCTGGAGTCCGGGGGGTGTCTCGTGAGCACCGCGGGGTCCGGACGGGACGCCCTCGGGAAGCTCGAGGAGGCGTCCTGGGACTGTGTGGTGACGGACATCGAGATGCCCGGGATGGACGGCCTCGAGCTCCTCGGGCGGATCCGGGACGACGTCCGATGGCGTCACCTGCCCGTGGTCGTCGTGTCCACGCGGAGCCACCCTGACGATCGCCTCGGGGGGCTGGAGGCGGGAGCCGACGTGTACCTCACCAAGCAGTCGCTGGACGCCGACGAGCTGCTCGAGGTCGTGCTCCGCCTGGGAGGACCGTGATGCCGGACCCGGACGGCGCCCGCGAGGAGCACGAGGCGCTGGAGCGTCTCCTCGAGCTCGTGACCAGCTGGAGCGGCCACCTGATCCCCGCCAAGGACACGGCACCGGCCTGCCGGCTGCTCCGGGAGCGGGCACGGGTGTGCGGGTGCCGGACCCTTGCCGAATACCTGGCGCTCGTGGAGGACGGCACGGGACGGCGGGAGCGCCAGGCCCTCCTGGGCGCCTTCACCAACAAGGAGTCCTACCTCTTCCGGGGCCGGGAGCAGCTCGAGGCCCTGGGTGAGAGGGTGCTGCCCGGGCTGGTGGAGGACCTGGGCGGCCACGAGGAGCTGGTGGTGTGGTCCGCGGCGTCGGCACGGGGCGAGGAGCCCGCCACCCTGGCGGTCGTCCTGGCGGAGTCCCCGGCCATGGCGGGCATGCCCTGGCGGGTCGTCGCCACCGACGTGGACCACGCGGCGCTCGAGGCGGGCCGCAGGGGGATCTTCAGCCGGAGGGCCGTCTCGCGGGTCCCCCGGGAACTTCTGGACCGCCACTTCGAGCCCGTGGAGGGGGGGTACGCGCTGGATCCCGGGTTGCTGGATCGGATCACCTTTCGCAGGTTGAACCTCGTCGACAGACCGTGGCCGTTCCCACCGGGGAGCCTCCATGTGGTCTTCCTCAGGAACGTTCTCATCTACTTCAGTGCGGAGAGCCGTCGGCAGGTGGCAGAGGAGGTGGAGCGCGTGCTGGCTCCCGGCGGGTGGGTGTTCACGGGTCCGGGTGAGAGCCTGCTCCACGAGGCGCCCGGGATCGAGCCCGTGGACCTCGGAACGTGCCTGGTCTACCGGAAGCCATCCGGTCCGGGCGGGGCGGGGGTGGGCCCCGGCAGCCTGGTGGCACCACGGGGGACGGGCCGATCCGGAGGTCCGGCCCTCCTGGCCGAGGTGGCCGCCCTGCTCCGGTCAGGCGACCCCACCGCCGCCCGGGCCGCACTCGGGGCCGAGCTGGCCTCGGCCCCGGACGATCCGGCCCTCCACCTGGCCCGGGGGGTCTGCGCGGAGCGGTCGGAGCTGTGGGAGGAGGCCGTCGCCGCCTACCGGGCCGTCCTCTACCTCGACCCGGACCTCCATCCCGTACGGCTCCTGCTCGCCCGGGCCCTGGAGCGGGTTGGCTGGCCGGGGAGGGCCCGTCGGGAGCGGCAGGTGGCGGCCCGGCGCCTCCATGGCGCCGTGGTCGCCCTCCCACGGGCCTGGGTCCTTCTGGACCTCCCCCCGCCGGAGGATCTCCTGGATCAGGGATAGAGGCGGCGGCCCCCGTCCACCACGAGGCACTGCCCCTGCACCACGGGTGCCGGGAGGCTGCACAGGTCGACCACCGACCGGGCCACCTCCTCCGGAGACCCGAGACGCTCCAGGGCGGTCCTGTGGCGGACCACGGATCCGGGTGGGGGAGGGGCGCCCTCCAGGGAACCGGGCGCCACGCAGAAGACCACGAGGCGGGGGCCCAGGGCGCGGGCCAGGGCCGGGGTTGCGGCCTCCAGCCCGGCCTTGGCGGCCAGGTAGGGAGCGTAGGATGGCCAGCCCAGCGCGGTTCCGGTGTCGGAGAAGAGCACGATGCGGCCGCCGTCCACCAGGTGGCGGTGGAGGCCCTGGATCAGCTCCAGGTGGGCCGAGAGCTCGCGCTCGATGATCGGTCCCGCCGGCGGGGCGCCGGGATCCCCGGTGGGCGCGGCCTCGAAGCGTGAGGCCCCGAGGACCAGCCCGGCCAGCGGAGCGTGCGAGCGTGCGGCAGCCACGAAATCGCGGCGGGACGGCGCCGTTGCCAGGTCCGCCACCAGGGAGGGGTTCGATTCCACGAGGTCGGCGATCCTGTGGGTGTTCTCGTGCACGTGGAGCAGGAGTGCGTGGCCCCTGCCGTGGAGGGCGCGGGCCACTGCGGAGGTCAGCAGGCCGTTGGCGCCGGTGATCAGCCAGGGCCCCGTGGGATCACCGAGCACGGGGGCCTACCAGTCCACCTCGACCTTGCGGGGTTTGCCGCCGAAGCGGGACACGAGGACGAAGCGGTTCCGCTTGCCGAAGTTGTAGAGGTCCCGCGTGACGCGCACGTCCTCCCGGCAGTACTCGGCGATCTTCTCGAGCTCGCCAAGCTTCCACCACTCCAGCGCCTGGAGGCCGTCGGCGCTCTTGCCCTCGCCCAGGGTCGCCGTGACCACGCTCTCGAGCTTCGGCCGGAAACCGAGCCGTTCCTCCAGATCGTACATGAGGTCGAAGGTGGGGAGGGCGGCGAAGTCGAGATCGGAGTACCCCCGCAACACCTCGTAGTCGAAACCGAGGATGTTGTAGCCCACGATCAGGTCCGCCTGCTCCAGCAGTGAGATGAGGTCCTGGATGGTCTCCTCGGTGCAGGTGAGGAACTCGTCGGTGTCGTACCTGTAGGCCACGCCCACGGAAACTCCCAGCCTGTGCATCTGGCTCCGGCCGCCCACCTCGTCGAACGAGCGCTGTGTCTCGAGGTCGAAGACCACCACGAGACGGTCCCTCGGAACCTCGCGGATCGGGTTCTCCTCGAAGAGACCCATCTGGCCGCTCCACGTCTCCACCATCGCCTTCCCCCAACGAACCGGGTCCTGGACTCGCGGCGGACCGCCGTCCGTTCCGTTGCGGTGGCGGGCCGCTGTTCCCGGGATGCCTGGGAGTGTAGCATGGGGCATGGACTGGTCGGAGGAGCCCACCGCACGGATCCACGGCGGCCCCGGAGGCCGGGGAGAAGGCCGTCTCCAGCCCCATCTCCACGCCCGGGTGTGGGTCCGCCTGGAGGTGTGGGACACGGCCCTGGAGGACCACCTCCGGCTGGTCCAGTCGCTCGCTGCTGCGCGCGCCGGGGAAGCGTGGCGCCGGGTGGACGTGGCGGGCTTTCCCTTCCGGAGGGTTCCGGACGGTCCCGGCCTGCCGCCGGACGCCGGCGACCTCCTGGAGGCCGCCCTGGCGCGGGTGCGGCTCACCGTCCACAGGTCGCCGGACCTGGGCATGGTCTCCCGGCCGGGCGAGTCCCTCCCGTCCTTCCGGGCCCGTGTCCTGGCCGCCGCCGCTCCCGGCGTCCGCCGGGGCTCGGGTGGAGACTCCCCGGAAGGGGGGAGGGACGACCTGACGCGGGCCATCTCGCGGCTGGCCACCTCCATCGAGAGCGTCACCAGGGAGCTCCGGCCGGAGGAGGTTCTCCAGGCCCGGCTGGGGATCCTCCTCGTTCCCGAGGGGCTCGAGCTGCCCGCGCCCTCGGCGCCCGACCCCATGGTGACCGGCGGCGTGACGGGGAGCCGGCGTTGAGGCGCGCCACCTCGCGGACGCCGGCCATCGTCGCGGTGGTCGTGGCCTCCATCCTGGCGGCGGGCAAGCTCGTGGTGGGCTTCCTGACGGGGTCGCTGGCCCTGGTGGCCGCGGGCGTGGACAACGTGCTGGACGTGACCTGCTCCGGGCTCAACGTCTTCTTCCTGGGCCTCGCCCGGAAGCCGCCCGACGAGGAGCACCCCTTCGGGCATGAGAAGGCCGAGGCGCTCTCCGGCGTCATCCAGGCCACCATCATCGCCATGGGGGGGCTCTACCTGGCCGGGAGGTCGCTCTGGGAGCTGGCCACGGGCTCGGCGATCTCGGCCACCGGTCCCGGACTGATCGTCTCGCTGATCTCCCTCGCCGTGTCCGTGGCGCTGGGCCTGTACCTGTCCCACCAGGCGAGGAGGTACCGCTCCGTGGCCCTCCGGGCCGACGCCTTCCACTACCTGACCGACATCTTCACCAACGGCACGGCGGCGGTGGCCCTGCTGCTGGTCCGGATGACCGGGGCGCACTGGTGGGATCCCGTGGGCTCGCTGGTCATCTCCCTCTACATCGTCCGCGAGTCCGTGGACATCCTGAAGGATGGAGCCAACGAGCTCCTGGACCGTGGCGTGTGCGCCGAGACCCAGCGTGCGGTGGTCCGGGCCGTCGAGAGCCTCGGCCCCGAGGTCCGGGGCTTCTCCGACCTGAGGACCCGGGAGGCGGGCCGGACCGTCTTCGTGGAGCTGCGCCTGAAGGTGGACCGCTCCGTCTCCTTCGAACGGTCCCACGAGCTCTCGGAGGAGCTGATCCGGCGCCTGCGGGAGGAGCTCGGCCCCACGACCCAGGTCATGGTGGACACCGACCCCGTGTGAGGTGGCCGACCCGCGGCGGGGGGATGTAACCGGAGCTCCCGCTGCAGACCACCACACAGGGGCGGCACCCCACGCCGCACGCGAAGGGAGGCGAGGCCATGGACGAGCCCGTGATCGCCGGAAGGAAGCCCGCTGTCGTGGAGCTGGAGCCCGGAACCCACCACTGGTGCTCCTGCGGCAGGTCGGCGAACCAGCCCCTCTGTGACGGGTCCCACGAGGGCACGGGATTCGCTCCCGTGGAATTCGTGGTCACAGAGCGCCGGAAGATCGCCCTGTGCCTGTGCAAGCGCACGAAGGATCCGCCACGCTGCGACGGGTCGCACGCTGACCTCGAGTAGGAGCTCCACCGGCCCTCACGGAGGGATCAGCCGGAGGCGGAGGGGGAGCCCGGACCCCCGCGCGAGGCCAGCCAGGCGTCCACCGTGTCGCGGAAGGGCATGGGCCCCGCGGGGAGCGCGTGGAGGATCCCGGCGGCCTCGCGGGCCAGCGCGCGGGCGCGGGAACGCCGACCCGTGCTCCACAGGGCCCTGGCGAGGGCGAAGGCGGCCTGGGCGCGGTCGTAGGGGCCCACGCCCTCGGCCGAGCTGCGGATGCGGTAGGCCCTCTCCAGGTGGGGGAGGGCCCGATGGACCTTCCCGAGGCCGAGGAGTGCGCATCCCCTGGCGAAGTCCAGGTAGGTGGAGTAGGGGTGATCGCCGGGAAATGCGCCGGCCAGGATGTCCTGGATGCGGTCGCAGGTCTCGAGCGCCCCCCTGTGGTCCCCCTCGTTCACGTCGAGCTGGGCGAGGTTCAGGTCCGCGATGGCGGTCCACACCCCGTTCTCACCCACGGCTCCCGCATAGAGCACGCGTGCCTGCTCGAAGTGCTCGCGGGCCTCCCGGTATCTGCCGAGCTCCATGAGGGCGCTGGCGAGGCTGTTCTCGGCCATGGCGGTGTTGATGCTGTCACCCAGGTGCTCGCGGATCAGCGGCACGGCGCGCTCGAGGAGCTCCAGGGCCGCCTGGAAGTTGGCCCGCGCGAGCTCCACGTTGGCCATGTTGCCCAGGGTCCTGCCCACGAAGTAACTGTCGGGACCGTGCAGCGCCTCGGCGAGCTGCAGGGCCTTCCGGTGTTGCTCCATGGCCTCGTCGATCCGTCCCTCGGCCTGACAGGTGGAGCCCAGCGCGTTGGCGAGGTCGAGCTCCAGCTGCCGTTCCCTTGGAATGCGGGCGAGGATCGCTTCCCCGAGCCGGGCCCAGGTGTGGGCACGGGGGAAGTCGAAGGTGTCGTTGCCGTCCAGCCAGGTCAGGCCGATGAGCGCACGGACGGCCTCGGCATCGTGGCCGCCGGCAAGGGCCTGGGCCAGCCCCTCCTCCAGGTGCTCCCGGGCGGAGTCCACGTGCTGACTGGCCTCCTCCATGGTGCCCTGGAGTGTCAGGGCCTCGGCCAGGAGGGGAGGGTAGTCCAGGGCCCGCGCGGCCTCCACGATGCTCGCGGCCGCCTCGATGGAGGTCTCCACGTTGCCCGTGATCCACCGCCCGCGGGCCGTGGCGAGCTGCCGCCGGAGCTCGCGGACCCGCCCGCGGATCTCGGTGTTCCGCGGTGGGGGAACGGGGGAGGTCAGGGCCGTTGTGTCGGCGCAGGTCTCGAGACCGGAGAGGTCCAGGACGGCCCGGGGCGCCGTGGCCACCAGGGCGCTGTCGGGTTCGGCCAGCTGCTCCAGCAGCGAGCCCAGCTCCTGGAGCCGGTTGTCGAGGCAGGCCATCCGGAGGTCCAGGAGCTCCTCGGACTGCTCGCCCGTGACCCGTGTGGCGCGGCAGGCCTCCACGCGCATCTCCCTCCACGACCTCGCGTAGACATCGATGGCCCTCGCCACCCGCTCCCAGGCCCCCCGCGCCATGGGGTTGCCGGTGGCCAGGAAGGCCTGCAGCAGCCGGTCCTTCACCCCGGGGTTCCAGACCCTCTCCACGGCCGCTCCCGCCCCCTCGCACCGGAGGGCGGGCTGCCGGGCCATGAAGATCATCCCTGCCACCAGCGCCGCGGCGGCCACCGTCCCCGCGGCCCCGAGGGCCAGGCGCCGCCGCCTCCGGACGGGGTCGCGATCCAGGGCCTCCAGGAGCGCCTCCATGTGGGGGAACCGGTCCCCGGGATCGTCCGCAAGGCCCCTGAGGAGGACCGTGCGGATCCAGTGCGGGACCCGGCTGTCGAGGGGCGGTTCCCGGAGCGGGCCGTGCCCCTCCACCAGGAGCTCCATGATGGTGCGCCGCGGAAAGGGGTACTCGCCGTACAGCGCCCTGTAGAGGGCCACGCAGAAGCTGAACTGATCCGACAGCGGTGTGGCGGGCTGGCCCCTCAGGCACTCGGGAGCGATGTAGGAGGGAGTCCCGGCGATCATGTCGGGAGCCGTGAGCGAGGCGTCCAGATGGCGGGCCGAGCCTCCGGAGGCGGGGAGCTCTGCGGGGGAGACGGCCGGTGTGGTGAGGGTGTCGGGATCCGTGGGCAGGGGGCGGGCCAGCCCGAAGTCCATCACCTTGACCCGCCCGTCGCGGGACACCAGGACGTTGTCCAGCTTGAAGTCGCGATGGACCAGGCCCGTCCGGTGGGCCGCCGCGAGGCCCCTCCCGGCCGCCTGGAACACCTGGAGGACCTCCTCCCTGCTGCGGTCATCCTTCAGCCACTCACCGGCGGTCACCGCGTCCAGGTACTCCATGGCGATGAAGACCCGGTCGTCCACCGTCCCCACGTCGAAGACGGTGACCACGTTGGGGTGGGCCAGGGAGGCCATGGCCTGGGCCTCCCGGAGGAGCCGCTTCTGCTCCTCCTCCCCGGGGACGAGCCCCAGGGGATCGGGCCGGACCACCTTGATGGCCAGCTTGCGGTCGAGCTCGGGGTCGTAGGCTGCCAGCACCACGCCCATGGCGCCGTGCCCCAGCTTGTGGAGGACGATGTACCTCCCGATGGTGGTTCCCGGCGCCGTGAGGTCGCCGCCCCGCGAGGTTCCTGTGTCGGGATCCATGGCTGCCGCTGTTACCAGGTTCATACGTTCCGGGACCGGCGTCAAGGGGGGGGGCGGTCCCACCACTGCCGGGTTCCCACCCTTCGCACCGAGGCGGGCCGCGAATCGTGTACCATGCAGCCCATGCCGCTGGTGATCCGTTCCCTCGAGGTGGCCCTGGACGTGGCGGTGCTGCTGTTCGCCGTCTCGGTTCACGAGTCGGCCCACGGCTGGATGGCGGCCCGCTGGGGCGACACCACCGCGCGCGACCTGGGGCGGATCACCCTCAACCCGCTCAAGCACGTGGACCCCATCGGGTCGCTGCTGGTGCCCGCCGTGCTGGCCATCAGCGGCATGCCGGTGTTCGGATGGGCGAAACCCGTCCCGGTGGTCCCCGCACGGTTCCGCGACCCCAGGAGGGGTTCCATGGAGGTGTCGGCGGCCGGGCCCCTCTCGAACCTGGCCCTGGCGGGAGGTGCACTGCTGGGCCTGCTGCTGTTGAAGTCGGCCGTTCCGGGGGTCCGGGAGCTGGTGCTGGCCTCGTTGACCCAGGGGCAGCTCCCCATCGGAGCCGGTCCCGTGGGCCTGGTGGTGGCGATCCTGAGCATGACGCTGGTCATCAACATCGTGCTGGCCGTGTTCAACCTCATCCCGGTGCCGCCTCTGGACGGGTCCGGGATCGTGATGGGTCTCCTCCCGCCCCCGGTAGCGGCAAGCTACCGGCGCATGGGCCGTTACGGTCTTCTGGTGGTCTTCGCCCTCCTGTGGCTCGGGGCCTTCGACATCATCCTCCGCCCCATCCTGGTGGGGGTGCTGCGGCTGGTGATCGGATGAACCAGGTCTCCACCGGAAAGGCCGAGGGCACCCTGCACGGGCCGGCACTGGAGCTCCCGTCGTTCAGCGGACCTCTGGACCTGCTCCTCCACCTGATCCAGAAGAACCGGGCGGCCATCTACGACATCCCCATCGCCAGGATCTGCGACCAGTACCACGAGTACCTGGCCGCCATGCAGGAGGTGGACCTGGAGATCGCGGGCGAGTTCCTGTGGATGGCGGCGTGGCTGCTCCAGGTCAAGTCCAGGATGCTGCTCCCCGCAGTGGCGGAGTCCGGGGAGGATCCCCGGGCCGAGCTCGTGGAGCGCCTGCTGGAGTACCGGCGGGTCAAGGAGCTCGCGGGGATCCTCTCGGAGGTCCACGCCATGCGGCGGGGCATGTGGCCCGCGGCGGTGGATGCCGGCCTCGAGCCGGAGGAGGTGGAGCTGGACTGGGAGGACGTGGACCTCGAGGCGATCTGCAGGGCCTACGTGGAGGTCATGGAGCGCTTCGCGGCGGACCATCCGCCCCCGCTGGAGGTCCTGCCCCTCCGGTACACCGTGGAACGGACCATGAGGGACCTCTACGGGCGGGTCCGGAGCGAGGGGATGGTGCCGCTCCTGCGCCTGCTGCACACGAGGAACGACACGGAGGAGGTGGTCACGGCCGTGGTGGCCATGCTGGAGCTCGCCCGCCTCGGTGGGATCCACGCGGAGCAGCGGAAGGCCTTCGCCGAGATCTATCTGCGGCCGGGCCAAAGGGAGCTGGACATGGACACGCTCCTGAAAGAACGGGAAGAGCATGGAACGAGAGACGCTGAGAGCCATCGCTGAGGCCGTCCTGATCACGGCCAGGGGCCCCGTCACGGCGGAGCAGATCTCCGAGGCGGTGGGGGAGAGGGAGGTGGAGCCGGCCCTGGTGGAGGAGGTGCTCGGGGAGATCCGGGACGACTGGGACACGCCGCACCACGGTCTCCGGATCGAGAGGGTGGCGGGTGGGTGGCGATGCGCCACACCGGCCCAGCTGGAGCCATACCTCAGGGCGTTCCACGGGGTGGCCTCACGGCAGCGTCTCTCCCAGGCCGCCCTGGAGGTGCTCTCCATCGTGGCCTACCGCCAGCCCGTCACCCTGCCGGAGATCAACTTCATCCGTGGGACGAACTCCGCAGGGGTGGTCAGGACCCTCCTGGAGCGGAAGCTGATCCGCATGGCCGGGAGGAAGCAGGTGGTGGGCAAGCCCTTCCTGTACCGCACCACGCGGGAGTTCCTGGTGCACTTCGGCCTCGAAAGACCCGAGGACCTCCCCGATCCCGAGGAGCTGATCCCCGGGGAGCCCACCCCGGTACCGGACGACCCCCCCACGGGGAGCGCCGGGCCGGGAGGGGAGGACTCCGGTCCCTGACACGGACACCGACGGGGGCAGGGACAGGGGAGCAGAGGAGAAGGAGAGCGGGGAAGCCGATGACCGCGAGGGTCACGGACCCTGACACAATCACGGACACGGACAGGGTCACGGACACCAGCACCGCCACTGACACGGTCACTGACACGGACCCCGAGTCACGACGCCGCCGCCGCTCGCCGGCCCCGACACGGTCCCCGTCACTGTCCCTGTCCCCGACCCCGACACGGTCACGGACATGGTCACGGTCACCGTCACGGACACGGACCCTGACGCGGACACGGACACGGACAGGATCGCGGGCAGGGGAGCAGGGGCGCAGGGGTGAGGGGGGCAGGGGAGGCGATCGCTGACACGGACCCTGACACGGACCCCGTCACGGACACGGACACGGTCATGGACCTGAACCCCGTCGCGGCTGCCGTTCGCGGCCGCCGCCCGCCGACGCCGATGCCGCCGCCGTCCCCGAACCCGGCACAGTCACAGACGCGGACACCGACACGGTCACTGTCACGGTCACGCACACGGACCCGGTCTTGGTCCAGGACCCCGGCACCGCCACCGTTCCGGCCTCTCCTGCCTCCTCCCGCGTTGCCGGTTTCCTCCCGTTCGTTCTGTGGTGGGGGAGATGGCCCCCGGATCCGCCCGGCGTCAAGGGCACACCGGCCTGCGGCCGGTCGCTGCGCGACCCCTGACTCCGGGCAGCCCGGGGGCCTGGGGAACGGCATGAACGAACGGGAGGAAACCATGCCCCACGCGCTCCACGGATCGAGGCCCCCTGCCCTGGCGAAGGCCCTCGAGGCCGCCGGGATCGCCATGGTACTGGCCGCCACGGTGAAGGCGCCGTTCAGGTCCCTGGCGGACCAGGTGGTGCGGGCCGCCGCGTCGGTCCCGGCCAACATCGCCGAGGGCGAGGGCCGCGCCGGGAAGGACCGATGCTACCACTGGCGGGTGGCGTACGGCTCGGCGAAGGAGCTGGACGTCCACCTCCGGCTGCTCCTCGCGTCCGGCTCCGTGGATGCGACCCGCACCCGGCGAGCCCTCGGGCTCCTCGACGAGGTGCGCGCCATGCTGTGGTGGATGATCCAGAGGGGGTGAGCGGGACCCGGACAGGGTCACCGTCACGGACACCGACACCGTCACAGACACGGGCACGGACACAGTCACGGACAGGATCGAGGGCAGGGGAGCAGGGGAGCAGGGGAGGCGAACACTGTCACGGCCACCGTCACGGACATGGTCACGGACACCGACACGGGCACGGACCCCGACGCCGTCACTGTCACGGCCACGTTTGCAGATCCTCCTCCTGGCTCCGGCGAGCGGGCCGCCTCCCACGATGGCGGGCCACTTCTCCGAACGAGCTCCCCGCGCGTTCCTCGCCCACTTCGTGGTCGGTGTGTCGTGGAAAGCTCGGTACCCGGCACGCGCCGCCGGGCGCCACCTACTCCGGGTGGGTGGGGGCGTCTTCACATCTTCACGTCTTCACTCCCTCAGCTCTTCATCACACCATACGGCGGGGGAGGGGAAGGAGCTGGGCGGGGACGCCGGGCCACAGCGCGCTGCCCAGGTCCTCGGTGAGCCGCCGGAGGCGGCGCTCCAGGCCCTGCAGTGCCAGCTCCCGGGTGAAGGTCACAAGGAGCCAGCCCCCGGCGAGCGTGGTGAACGCGGCAGGAGCGCCCGCAGCGAACCAGAATCCGGCGGCCAGGGCGATGACACCGGCGAGGCCGGCGGCGTGGGCCCCGTGGGTCGATCGGGGGGTGCACCCCACGGCCACGTGCGCTCCATCGTGATCGAGTCCTAGTTTCACCTCGACCGTCTCGTCGACCTCACGGGGGATCGCCCCGAACACACGGGTGGTCCAGGGGAGCTCGAGGGTCCACCCTCCCGGGGTTCGCGTGGTCCGGGCACCCCTGATGCCGGCGAGGACCTCCGCCACCACGGACTCGACCTCCGGCGGGAGTGCGGGGACGAACGCCGCGTACCGGAAGGCGAACCGTTCCTCCGGTTCGGCTCTGGCCACTGTCGGGATCATGCGGCGCCAGTCCATGGAGCCGAGTCTACCGGGAAGGGCACGTATACTGAAATCCGTGTCGGGCTCCGGGAGGGACCCGGCCGGAGGGAGCGAACGATGGACGAGACCACACGGGAGCCCGCCATCCGCGTGCTCATGATGCCGAGGGACACCAACCCTGCCGGGACCATATTCGGCGGGGTCATCCTGTCCTACATCGACCAGGCTGGCGCCGAGGAGGCGAAGCTCCACGGCATGGGTCCGAGGCTCGTCACGGTGGCCATGAAGGAGGTGGTGTTCCGGAAGCCCGTGTTCGTGGGCGACCTGGTGTCCTTCTACACCTCGCTCGTGCGGGCGGGCACCACCTCGGTGACCGTCGCGGTGAAGGTCGTGGCGGCACGCCGTGCCGACCGCAACACGCGGGCCCTGGTCACCTCGGCGGAGCTGACCTTCGTGAACCTGGACGAGGAGGGGAGGCCCGCTCCGCTGGACCGCGGGTCCACGAAGACCCACCTGGGCCCACGGGGAGGATCGTGAACCCTGGGGCCCGCGGGGGAGGTGCGGTCCGGTCCCTCCTCGGCAGGGTCGCGGCTGCGGGCCACGCTCCGGGGGCCGTGGCCATGCTCAGCACACCCGGGGCACGAACGGCCTGGAGCGCCGGCCTGGCGAGGCTCGGCGCGGAGAGGATCCCGGCGGCCCCGGAGGTCCTCTACGACCTCGCCTCGCTGACCAAGCCCCTGGTGACCACGACCCTCTTCCTCCTGTTGCGCCGGGAGGGCAGGGTGGACCTGGACACGCCTGCGGAGCGGATCCTCCCGGAGCTGTCGGGTTCACCCGCCGGGGCCTCCACCTGCGGCCAGCTGCTGACCCACACCTCCGGGCTGCCGGCGTGGGCCCCCCTCCATGTGCTGACCGGCGGGAGGAAGGAACGGACGCTGGAGGCCCTGTCCCGCCTGGAACCCATCGGAAGGCCCGGAGGACAGGTGGTGTACTCCTGTCCCGGCTTCATCCTCCTGGGCCTGGTGCTGGAGCGCCTCGCCGGCGAGGGGCTGGCGGCGGCCTTCGGGTGCAGGATCGCCGGTCCGCTCGGGCTCGATCCTCGGAGTGCGGGTTTCCTCCCGGACCCCGGGAGCGTTCCGGTTGCAGGGGGGGCTGCACGGCCTTCCGTGGAGACCGGGCTGCTGGAGGAGATGGGACTGGGGGGAGGATCCATCCACATCCCGCCATGGTCCGACGGTCGTCCCGACGACGGCAACGCCCGCTTCCTCGGGGGAGCCGCCGGGAACGCCGGCCTGTGGGGAACCGCTGCCGCGGTGGCCGAGCTGGCCGCGGAGTACATTCCGGGGACAGCGCGTCTCCTGGAGCGGGACGAGATCCTCCTGGCCACGCGGAACCACACGCCGGGCCTCGAGCAGGGGAGGGGCCTGGGGTGGCAGCTCGCCTCCACGGAGGGCTGCTCCGCGGGGCCTGCCCTTCCCCCCGCTGCCTTCGGCCACACCGGATTCACCGGCACCTCGGTGTGGATCGATCCGGTCCGCGAGGCGATCCTGGTGCTCCTGACCAACCGGCACCATCCCGGGCACCGGGGCGTGGACCTCCACCCCCTCCGCCGGCGCTTCCACGCGCTTGCGCTGGAGGAAGCCGGTGCCTGAGCCCGGGCCGGGTGGTGGAGAGGTCAGGTCTTCAGCGTGGTGAGCCGGTTGAGGCCGAGGAGGCCTGCCAGGATCACCGGGGCCCAGGCTCCCAGGACCGCAGGGAGCAGCCCTGCCTCGCCCATCTTCCCGAAGATGGCCACCAGCAGGAAGTAGCCAATACCCAGGCCCAGAGCCAGTGCGATGCCCTGGATGGGACTCGACCTCCGCCCCCCGCTCCGGTTGAGGCCGAAGGGGATGCCCAGGAGCACCATGACGAAGACGGAGAGGGGATAGCTCAGCTTCTGCTGGAGCCGGACCTCCAGCGCCAGGGGACGGTACCCGGACGCGGTCAGGTTCGCGATGTGGCGCCTGAGCTCCCGGAACGACATCTGTGACGGCGACCGCCGCTCCGCGGCGAAGTACTGGGGAGCCTCGGGAACGTCGAGCTCCATGGGCCGGGTCACCCTGTGGAACTCGTCCGTCCCGTCGGCGCGCATCTTCCGGTACCAGCCGGAGACCACCACCCATGCGCCGTCCCGGTACACCGCCTTTTCCGCGAAGAGCTGGAACTTCAACTGGCCCTCGTCGTCGAAGCGGAACATGGTGAAGTTCACCAGGGTCTCCTCCTCCCGGATGTAGCGGAGGAAGTTGTACAGAGTGGTGCCGTCCCGGGAGAAGATCCACTGCCGGTCGGCCGCACCGTAGGACCGCGCCACCCTGCGTCCCTTGATGCGGTCCAGGAGCCGCCGGGCCTCCCGGTTGGCCCTCGGGACCACCGATTCCTGGAAGATGCCGAGCCCCACCGAGGCCGCCGCCGTCACGAGGACCACGGGCACGATCACCCGGTAGAGGGAGATGCCCGCGGCCTTGAGCGCGGTGAGCTCGAGGCTCCGTTCCAGCATGGCCAGGAAGAGGAGGGTGGCGATGAGGATCCCCAGAGGGGTCACGTCGAGGAAGACCTGGGGGATGAGGTTCCAGTAATAGGCCGCGAACACCCCGAGCGAGGCGGTGTGCTTGGCCATCTCATCCACCTTGTCCGCGAGGTCGATGATGATGTACAGCATGGCGGTGCTGGCCAGGACGAAGACCAGGGGAGTGAGGAACCTCCGGGTCACGTAGCGGTCCAGGAGTGCGGGGAACCGCGTCATGCTGGCGCGGCCCTTCGCCACCTGGATGGCGCCGGTCCTCGGCCTGGTGCCGTCGGCAGCCGCCCCCGCCCGCCGTCTCCGGAGAGCCTTCCAGAGCCTCCACGAGGCGATCCACGCCACCAGGCCCCCGCCACCGCGGCCCCGTTCACCCAGCCAGCGTCCGGTGCCCCGCAGGAGGACCACGCCGAGGACCGCAAGGAATCCGTTGGCGGCCCACACACCCACGAATGCGGGCACCTTCCCCTCCCTGGCCAGGAGCTCACCGTTGTTGAGCACCACGTAGTAGAGGACGATCACCCCGATGGACAGGAGGAAGCCCCTCCCGCGGCCCCCGGAGCGGGCCCCGATGCCGAGGGGGAGGGCGATCAGGCCGAACACGAGGCAGGCTGCCGGGATGGCCAGGCGCTTCTGGAGCTCCACCGCCGCGAACCGCCGGTCGCGATCCGAGACCTTCTCGCCATCCTCACCGTCCCCGCCCCTGACCATGGCCAGCAGCTCGAGCGTACGCCGTTCTCGCATCCCGAGGCTCACGCGCTGCGTGCCACGTTCCTTCCGGTACAGCCTGACCAGCTGGAGGTTGCTCCTGTTCACCCTGAAACGCTCGTGATGCCGACGGGAGAACTGGTAGTTGGTGACATCTGTCAGGCGGAGCCACGGCTCGTTGCCGGCGGGGGAGGGGTTCTCTCCACTCTCCGTGCCTGTCGTTCCATCGTTCCCGTAGACAAGCCGCCCCTTCCTCGCCACGATCAGCTGGTCGTCTCCGGTGTCGCCCCGCTCGTACAGCAGGACGCCGCGCCAGACCCCCGTGTCCGGATCCACGTCCCGCACGTAGAGGAGGTATCCGGGAAACTGCTCGTAGAACACCCGGGGTTCGATGCTTCCCAGGGCCCTGGCCGACGAGAAGAGCCTGACCTTCAGCTCCCGCAGCCGCTGGTTGGCCCCTGGCATCACCTCCAGCATCAGGTACCCGTTGAACGCCGTGAGCACGATCGCGAGGAGGAGGATCGGACGGAGCACTCGTCCGAGGGAGATGCCACCGGCCTGGAGGGCGATGATCTCGTTGTCCGTGTTCATCCGCCCCATGGCGATGAGCACACCGAAGAGGAAGCTCATGGGCACCGTGAGCACCACGACGTGGGGCAGGGTCACCATGAGCAGGCGCGCCGCGTCCGCAACCGAGGTTCCCCGGACGAAGATCTGCTCCATGAGCCCGAAGATGGCTCGCATGAGCAGCATGAAGGTGTAGGTGCCGAAGCCAACGAGGGTCGGCCAGAGGACCTCCCTGAGGACCAGGCGGTCCAGAACCGGGATGGGGTTCAGCCTTCGGTGCGATCCGGACGTTCCCATGACCCCGGAAGTGTACACGTTCCCCGCGGGGAGGTGCCGCGCCCTGGTGAGCAGCCCCCTGTGACCACAGGCCCCCCGAACGAGACCAGGTTCCACAGGTTCCCGGAAGGGGAGAGCCGTCCACAGGTTTTCCACAGGGTCCCGGAAATCCACAGCCCCACCTGTCGTACCAATGTCCGATAAGAGATATTATGTAAACTTACGGATGGTGAACCGGCATGAAGGGATCATGAGGCACGGTTCTGGAGAGCCGCAGCGCCCTCTTCGTTGCCCTGTACGTCAGAGAGTCGTCGGGCGGAGAGTCTGCTCGGCTGGTGGCCGGAGGTCAGCCTTCCTTCTGCCTCGCCCGGATGTCGTCGATCAGCTGCTGGAGTACGCGGATGAGGCGTTCTGGCTCTGGCTCCTCCTCCGTCTTGAAGGAGATGGAGATCGTGACGGGCTCCTCGGGGTGCCGGAAGCGCATGACGAAGGGTTTTCGTGGAGCGGGACGGGTTTCGGCGGCATCCGTTTCGCCGGAGTCCTGGTCCTCCCCCTTCTTCTGACGGCGGAGCTCGCGGAGTGCCTCGCGGTCCAGCTCGCCGGAGGCGATGGCCTCGACGAGCGCCTCCATTTCGGCAGGGTCACCGGCGCGGGCGATCTGGAGCAGGACGCCCTTCGCCGTGATGTCGGCATGCCGACATCGGGCGCGGATCTCCTCGGGAATGTCGAGGAGACGGAGGGATTCCGTGACGGTGACCCTGGAGCGACCGACAGCCTGCGCCACCTCGGTGTGGGTGTAGCCGTACTTGGCGATGAGGGTGTTGAAGCCGTCGGCCTCCTCGAAGGGATCGAGGTCCTTCCTCTGGAGGTTCTCGATGAGAGCGATCTCCAGGGCGTGTTGATCGGTGACCTGGAGCTCGATGCAGGGAACCTCCTCGAGTCCCACTTCCAGCGCGGCATGGAACCGTCGTTCACCGGAGACGAGCTCGTAGCGATGGGAGGGTGCATCTGTCTCTGAGTCCGAGATCCTCCGAACCAGCAGGGGCTCGAGGATTCCGTGGCGGCGGATGCTCTCAACGAGGTCGGAGAGGTCACCGAGAGCCGAACGGGGCTGGTCGTGGTTGCTGGTGATGGCCGTGACCGGGAGCATGCGGCCGATCCCCTCCCCCATCCGCTGGGTGAGCTCGTCCACGAAGTGACGATCGTGGCGCATGCGGCGCCGCGGGGGCAATCCTCGTTTAGGAGCCGGCACGTTCCAGGACCTCCTCGCAGAGTCGGTAGTACTCGTAGGCTCCGGTGGAACGGGGGGCGTAGTCGAAGATGCTCATCTGGTGGGCCGGTGCCTCCTCGAGCCGTACGGACTTGCTGATCATTGTCTCGAAGACATTGTCCCCGAAGACCTCCTGGATCTCCGCAAGGACCTGGCGGGAAAGGACGGTACGCTTGTCGAAGAGCGTCACCAGGACACCGAGAAGGCGGAGCTCGGTGTTGGGCCGGGCCTTGATCTTGTCGATGGTCTCCAGCAGGTCGTCCGTGCCCTCCAGTGCGAAGTAGGAGGCCTGGATGGGGATCAGGACGTGACTCGCGGCCACCAGGGCGTTGAGGGTGATGAGTCCAAGGGTGGGGGGCGTGTCCAGGATGATGGCGTCATACCGGTCCTTGACAGGTTCCATCGCATCCTTGAGGCGGTAGGGTGCGTCGAGTGATCCGGCCAGGTTGACCTCAAGCTTGGCCATGGCGATCCGGGAAGGGGCAACCCAGAGATTGGACGTGGTCGTTGCAGGGAGAATCACCTCTTCCATGTCGAGGCCCTCGGCCAGGACGTTGAACATGTTGGGCGCACCGGGTTCGAGGGGGACGAACGACATGGAAGAGTTGCCCTGGGGGTCCAGGTCCACGAGAAGGGTCCTGAGCCCCTTCTCTGCGAGCCCTGCGGCCAGGTTGATGGCGGTGGTCGTCTTTCCGACTCCGCCCTTCTGATTGGTGATGGCAATGATCATGGAATCTCGTCGCCTCCCGGCGTTGTGCAGGTTCCACTATAGGGCGCCACGGAAACGGGTGTCAACAGGAGTCGAACCGTCGCACTCTTCGTCGGTCCGATGGAGGTGCCGTCACATCTCCCAGCGACCCATGTCCTCCGGACGAAGACGTTTCAGGATCGACCGGATGGTCTCTTCATTGTCGGGCAGAGCCGTCAGTTGTGCCTCGTCAAGAACCGAACGGGTCACCATGATGGACGCACCACAGCGGAGCGCCACCGCCAGGGCGTCCGATGGCCTGGAGTCCACCTCAACCGTGGACCCGTCCCGGCATCGGACGATGAGCTTCGCGAAGAAGATGTTCTCCTCCAGGGTGTGGATGACAACCGCGTCGATGGTGGAGCCGAGAGTTTTCACCAGCGACATGAGGAGATCGTGGGTCATGGGCCTGGGCATGGGCACACCCTCGAGCTGGAGCGCGATGGAATTGGCCTCGAAGATCCCGATCCAGATGGGAAGATACGATTCGGTCTCGGTGGACTCGAGAATGACCACGGGCATGTTGGACACCGGATCCACGGCGAGGGTTCGCACGGTGACCGGTACCAGCTCGTCGGCAGCAGCGTGTGAACGTCCCATGCGAGAAATGTGTCGACCGGAGGTGACTTTGTCAAGCTGTCGCGCGGTCATCGGATGGTTCGCCGTCGAGGACCGGGAGGCGATGAGGTCCGGTGTTCATGGCCTCTCCGTAGAGGGAATGGGCCGAGGCCCGTGTGATCCGGACCGTGACGATGTCACCCACGGCAGTGGCCTCGGGTTTTGGGAAGTTCACCACCCGGTTGTCCTCGGTCCTCCCCTGCCAGTCTCCTGGATCGCGGCGGCTGTCACCGTCGATGAGCACCGGGAGGGTGCTGCCCACGAGGGCCGCGTTGAGCTCGGCCGAGATGGCATCGGTGAGCTCGAAGAGGCGGGCGAGTCGTTCCTTCTTCACGGGTTCGGGAACCTGGGCATCGTATCGGGCTGCCGGTGTCCTGGGCCGCGGCGAGTAGGCAAAGGCAAAGACCTGCCCGAACCGGACCGACTCCAGGAGGTCCAGGGTCTGCCGGAAGTCCTTCTCGGTCTCCCCGGGGAACCCGACGATGACGTCCGTGGAGAGGTTGATGTCGGGCACGGCAGCCCTGATCCGTCCGATCAGGTCGAGGTACTCCTCGCGGGTGTACCGCCGGCGCATCCGGGCGAGGACCGTGTCGGACCCGGCCTGGAAGGGAAGATGGAGGTACCGGGACAGGTGCCTGTGGCGGGCGAGGACACGGATCAGGCGATCGTCGAACAGTCGCGGATGGGAGGTGATGAACCGGATCCGTGCGAGCCCCTCGATTCCGGCGAGCGCCTCGAGGAGATCCGCGAGGTCCGCACCGGTGGCAGGACAGCGGTAGGCGTTGATGGTCTGCCCCAGGAGCTCGACTTCCCGGATGCCGTTCCTGGCGAGCGACCGGACCTCCTGGAGGATCGTTTCCATGGGGCGGCTCACCTCGGGGCCCCGCGTGTAGGGCACCACGCAGAACGTGCAGTACTCGTTGCACCCCTCGATGACGGTGACCATGCCCCTGGTCGAGCTGGTCCTGAAGATGGTGCGGACGTCGTATCCGGTCTCGGTGTCGAACCCGGTGAGCACGGGCCGGTGCCCCTGGTCCACGGCCCGGAGGGCCTCCCCCACCCTGTGAAGCTGCCCGGGGCCCAGGATGAACCCGACCGAGGGGGACCGCCGGAGGAGGTCCTCGCCCTCCTGCTGGGCCACGCAACCGCAGATGCCGATGATACCGGAGAGGTTGTGTTTCGTCAGCTCTCCGATCCGGGTGAGGAGCTTCCGGACAGGCTTCTCTCGCACGGAGCACGTGTTGAGAAGAATCAGGTCAGCACGCATCGGATCAGGAGACTGTCTCCATCCTCCGGCACGAAGAATACCTGCAAGGCGTTCTGAATCGTGGTGGTTCATCTGGCATCCCCACGTCTCGATGGCAAAGGTCTTCATACTGAGTCTCCATTGCGTCATGGCTCGGAATTCAGTCTATCATTCATGGCATGACGGTGAACCGGAGGAAACGGCGTTCCGGCGGTCTGGACGACGCGGCCTGGCTGCCCCTGCCGGTCCAGCCCGGAATATTGTTCAGGAGGGTTTGCAGCGAGCGGCGCGACGCGCCGTTGCTGGTGATGTTCTCGCACGGCGAGGGAGTGAAGGCGTGCTCGCGACACGTCGGGCGACCGGGTCGAGACAACGCCGCCAGGAATGGTGGATCGCGTCGCACGGCCGAGACATCATGGATGATCCGGTCTAGGTCAGGTCGCGGAACCACCCGGGGAGCGCGCCGTCCCTGCGGGCCTTCTCCAGGATCTCGGAGAGCTTCTTCTCCTCCTGGGGAAGGCGTTTCTTGAGCTCCTCGATCTCCTTGAGCTTCCTGTCGATCTTCGGCTTGATCACGCCGTCCCTGTAGGATGGATCGTCCCTCGCGTAGAACTGGTTCCAGAGGGCGGGGATCTCCGAGTTGAGCTCGTCGATCCGGCGCCTGAGGTCCTCGATGAGCTGCTTCTGGCGAATGTACTGGTTGCGCCAGTACTGTTTCTTGTGCTCCTCACCCATTTCCCGCCTGCCGCCCCCCGGCCCGCCGCCCGGCACCTGCCCACCGGTGGACGGAGCGGGCTTCGAGGACGGGCGTGCCGCCGTCGTGATGCCGCCCTTCTCCGCATAGGAGGAGAGGTTCTCGTTGGTGATCGTGACTGATCGCGTGCCGGTCCCGGGCCTCTTCAGCCTGATCTTCCCGGCGATGTCGGCGAGGCTCCTGCTGGGAGAGCGGGTGGGGACCGGTGTCGGTGTGGGACGCTGGCCGCCCGCCAGCGCGGCGGAGGCGGAGAGGAACGCGATGCCGCAGGCCGTGGACCACAGCAGTCTCCGGAAACGTGCACCCGTAACGTTGCGAACCTCCATGGGAACCTCCTCAGGGTCGTGTTGTTCCTTCACGTCCGTACCGGTCCTCAAGACGCACCACATCGTCGAGGTGCGGTGTGGAGACCTCCAGGATCCGGCAGTCGGTCACGGCGGTCATGCGGTGGATCGTCCCGGGGGTCACGTGGTACACGTCGCCGGGGGTCATGCGGTGGGTCACGAGGCGGTCGGTGTGGTCTCCAGCCAGGAGGTCCAGCTTGCCCTCCAGGACCCGGATGGTCTCGTCCTTGATGCGGTGGAACTGGAGGCTCAGGGCCTCCCCTCCCCTGATCACGAGGATCTTGCCCACGTAGTCCCCCGTGCTGGCGAAGATCTCCTCGTGCCCCCAGGGCTTCTCGACGAAGGTGGCTCTCACACTCGGCACCGTGGCCCCCTATACATGAATCTTGATCTTGGCGAAGAAGATGGCAAGGCGCTCCAGCAGATACTCCTCAACCTCCCTGGCCGTGGTCAGCGCCATTGCCTGGCGGGCGAGGTTGCTGGTCTCCCTGTAGGAGAGGTGCCGCACCAGGTTGCGAACCACGGGGATGGCCTGCGGGTTCGTGCTGAACTTGCGGAGTCCCAAGCCGATGAGCAGGGGTACCATGAGGGGATCGGCGGCGGCCTCACCGCACATGGAGACCTCCACGCCCTCGGCATCTCCGGCCCGGATCACCTCCTGGACCAGGCGGAGCACCCCCGGGTGGCTCGGACGGTAGAGGTCGGCCACCAGCTCGTTGGCGCGGTCCACGGCCAGCGTGTACTGGGTCAGGTCGTTGGTCCCGATGGAGATGAAGTCCACCTCCCGGGCGAGCTGGCGGGCCAAGACCGCTGCGGAGGGGACCTCCACCATGGCGCCCAGCGGCACGTTTGCCGGGACCTCGTGTCCCTCCTCCCGGAGCTCCCTGGAGACGTCCTCCAGGAGGCGACGGGTGATGCGCATCTCCTCCACCCCGGACACCAGGGGAATCATGATCCGGACGGTTCCTGCCGGGAACTGGCCGGCCACCCGGACCAGGGCGCGGAGCTGGGTGACAAAGAAATCCGGCTTGGCCAGGCAGAGCCGGATCCCCCGGAGCCCGAGAACGGGGTTGGCCTCGGGACTCCCGATGACGTCGCGGGCCAGCTTCTTGCCCCCCAGGTCGAAGGTCCGGATGGTCACCGGCCTCGGCACCATGCGCTCGACGAGCTCGCGGTAGAACGCAACGTGCTCCTCCTCGCTGGGGAGCTTCGGGCTGGCTTTCATGTAGAGGAACTCCGAGCGGTACAGCCCGATGCCGTCCACGTTCCACTCCAGGGCGGCGTTCACCTCGATGGGGAGATCGATGTTGGCCAGGAGCTCGACCCTGTGACCGTCGCGGGTCACCGAGGGAAGGGTCCTGACGTGGGCCAGATGGGCCTGGCGCTCCTCGTACTCCAGGCGGTGGGATTCGTACTCCTTCACCTCCACCTCGTCGGGATCGAGCACCAGCTTGCCCTCGAAGCCGTCGAGGACCACCAGCCGGGCCGTGCGGGCGGCCTCGCAGGCACCGTGTACCCCGACGGCGGCGGGGATCCCGAAGGACCGGGCGATGATGGTCGTGTGTGAGGTGGGCCCGCCCATCTCCAGGGCGAACCCCAGGATCTTCTCGAGCGGCAGCTGGACCGCCAGCGAGGGTGGCAGGTCGTCCGCCACGATGACCACCGGGTGGTCGAGACCCTCCAGGCGTCGAAGATCCTGGCCCCGCAGGGTCTGGAGGATCTGCGTGACCACGTCCAGGACGTCCAGCTTCCTGTCCTCGAGGTACAGGTCCCCGAGGTTCTCGAACCGGGCCACCAGCTCCCCGAGCACCTGGTCCAGCGCCCACTCGGCGTTGACCTGCTCGGTGCGGATGATCCGCTCCACAGATTCCAGAAAGGAGGGGTCCCTGGCGATGAGGGTGTGGGCGTCGAAGATGGAGGCGTACTCCTCACCCATCTCCTCACGGGCCCTGGCCGCGTTGGTCTCGATGCGGCGGACGGTCTCCTCCACCGCCGCCCGGAAGGTGGCAACCTCCTCCTCCACCTTCTCGGGGGGCACCGGAATCCTGAGGGCCGCCACGGGCCGGGTCTCGTAGACCACGGGCTCGCCGATGGCGATGCCGGGGCTCACCCCGGTGCCGGTCACCTCGAGTCGGCTCACTCGTCCTCCCCGAAGCGGTTCTCGAAGAGCCGGACGATGGCCTCCATGGCGTCGTCCTCGTCGTCTCCGTCGGTGCGGACCGTCACGGAGGTTCCACGGGTGGCCGCGAGGGTGAGCAGTCCGAGGATGGACTTGGCGTTCACCTCCTCGTCGTCGGTGCCGATCATGATGTCGGAGTCGAACTGGTTGGCCGTGTGAACGACCTTGGCCGCCGCCCGTGCGTGGAGGCCGAGCTTGTTGGTGACCGGAATCGTCGCTTTCCTCATGCCGATGTCCTCGTTCTCTCCGGATGAACCTGGAGAATTCAGTCCGGGCGCGTCGCCCGTCCGCCCCGCATCGGTTCGTTCATTCCCTGGAACCGCCGGAATGCCTCGTCCCATTCCTGCGGGCCCGCAGGTACTCGCTGGCCACGCGGATGCTCTTCTGGCCCGCCTCCATCAGCCGGACCGCCATCTCGTGAAGTGTCTGCTCGCGGCCCCTCAGGGAGGTGAGCTTGAGCATCATGGGCAGGTTGACACCCGTCACCACCTCCACCTCCTCCGACTCCAGGAAGGGCAGCGCCACGTTGGTGGCGGTGCCCCCGAACATGTCCGTCAGGATCAGCACGCCGTCGCCACGGTTCATCTCCTTGAGCCTGGTGCGAAGCTGGCCCGCCGCCACGTCGGAGTCCACGTCCCACGGAAGGCTCAGGGCCTCCACCGTACCCTCCAGGTGCGGGTCGATCGTCCTGGCGGCCATGAAGATCTCCTCCGCCAGGTTGCCGTGGGACAGAACGAGCACAGGGATCATGGGTACCTCCAGCGATCCTTGTCGCGATGGTGCAGCGAGACGGTGTATCCCGCCTGCCGGATGGCGTCGGCCAGGCGAGTCGCCGTGTAGACCGAACGGTGCCGTCCACCCGTGCAGCCGGCCGCGATGGTGACGTGGCTCTTCAGCTCCGCCCCGTACCGCGGCAGGAGCGAGAGGACCAGCGTCGTCAGCTGGTCCATCGCCTCGTTCACCTCGTCGATGCCGTCCAGCCATGCCTTGACGTCGGGGTGGTCGCCCGGAAGGCTCCGGAGCTCGTGCATGAAGTAGGGGTTGGGCAGGAACCTCACGTCGAACACGAGGCTGGCCACGGGTGGAACCCCGTGCAGGTAGGAGAAGCTCTCCACGTCCACGGTGAGGAGCTCCCTGGGATCCTCGAGCCCCCCGAGCCCCAGGGCGCGACGCCGGAGCTCGTGGGGATTGAGCTCCGAGCTGTCGATCACGAGATCCGCGGCCTTGCGGACCGCAGCCAGAGACAGCGCCTCCCGCGCGATGGCGTCGGCCAGCTTCAGGCCGCGCAGCGGGTGCGGGCGCCGTGCCACCGAGAACCTGCGGAGGAGCACCTCGGGGGAGGCCTCCACGAAGACCAGCTGGAGCCCGGGCCACCGTCGGACCAGGAGCTCGTGGATCCCGGGAAAATCCTCGGCGAACCCCTCGGTCCGCATGTCGAGCACCACCACGAGCCGGTCCACCTCCCGGCTCGAACGCTCGAAGAGGTCGGGGACGAGCTCCAGGGGGATGTTGTCCACGCACCGGTACCCGATATCCTCCAGGCTGCGGCTGAGGACCGTCTTGCCCGCGCCGGACAGGCCGGTGATCACGAAGGGACCGTGGTACTGCCGTTCAGAGATCATCGAACGACAGCTCCTCGCTGTCCATCCCCTCGGCCCGCCGATTGACCGACTCGATGAATGCCCGTTCGTCGTCCACGCCCCGGTTGGCCAGCAGGCACTTGGTCACGGCCGTCTCCACCATGATGGCCACGTCGCGGCCGGGGGCCACCGCCATGGTGAACAGCGGCACCTCCATCCCGAGGATGTCATGGGTGCTGGTCCACGGTGCCGGATTGGTCATGAGCTGTTCCCGCCACCGGCGCTCCATGGCCCGGGTCTCGTCGCTCAGCTTGACGAGGCGGATCATCAGCGAGATCCGCACCGACGGCGTCGTTGCCGTCATGCCGAAGTGCTTCCGGACGTCGATGATGCCCACGCCCCGGAGCTCCAGGAAGTTCTCGAGCCGGGGGTGCGGTGTTCCCACCAGCCCCTCGCCATGGGTGTGGCGCACCACCACGATGTCGTCGGCCACCAGGCGATGGCCCCGGTGCACGAGATCGAGCGCGCACTCGCTCTTCCCGATGCCCGCATCCCCCACGATGAGGGTCCCCAGGGAGAAGACATCCATGAGGACACCGTGCAGCTGCAGGTAGGGGGCCAGCTCCCGCTCGAGAAAGAGCGAGACCTTGGAGATGGTCACCGAGGTGGCACTCTGCGTGACCACGAAGGGCACGTCGAGCTCGTCACAGCGTTCCAGGACCTCCGCCGGGGGCACGAGGCCCTTGGCGGAGATCACGAGCGGGATGCCGGAATCCACGAGGTGGAACCACCGGTCCACCATCTCGGCCCGGTCGAGGGTTCCGAGGTAGTCGTACTCGGAGGCCCCGACAATCTGCACGCGGCCGGGCTTGATGTAGGCGAAGTAGCCCGCGAGGGCAAGGCCCGGTTTCTGGATCCTCGGATTCGTGATGAGCTGCGAGTCGAGGCTTGCCTCACCGGCCAGCACCTGGAACCGTTGCGCTCCCAGACAGGGCGCCTCCAGCAGGTGGCGGACGGTGATCGGGTCGGGTCGCTTCACAGCCCCTCGTGCTCCGCAGCCCCCTGGATCGCCTCCACCACCTCCTCGACCGTGGCGGCCTCCATGAGCCGGCGGCGCAGCTCCTTCCGCTTGAGGACGCGGGCGATCTGCGAGAGGACCTGGAGGTGGGAGGCCGGCTGGTCCGGCGGCGAGAGCACGACGAACATGAGCCGTACCGGGCCGCCGTCGGGTGACGCGAAGGGAAAACCCTCCTCGAATCGGGCGATGGCCACCACGATCTCCGAGAGGCCCTGGAGCTTGCAGTGAGGGATGGCAAATCCGTCCCCCACCCCCGTCGAGCCCAGTTTTTCCCGCTCCTGGAGCGCATCCAGGATGCGACCCGGGTCGATCCCCAGCTGCTCGCCGAGGGTCTCGGCAACGCGACCCAGGGCCTCGGTGGCGTCCCGAGCCGACAGGTTCAGGAGCACACGGTCCGGACGGATGAGTTGCTTGAGCTTCACGTCGAGAGCTCAGGGGTGATCAGCCCGAGGTTGTTGTCCCGCCGCCGGTAGAGCACGTTCACCTTCCCGGAGGCCGCGTTGAGGAACACGATGAAATCGTTGGACGAGTCCTCCAGCTGAAGGACCGCCTCGTCGATGGTCATGGGCTTCACCGAGATGGTCTTGGTGGTCACGATCCTCGGCGTTCCGGACCCGATGGACTCGGGCTCGATGACGTCGAGGCTCCAGTCCGGGGGTGCGGTGGAGCCGGCGGTCCGCTTCTTCCCCCGCTGGTTCTTGAGACGGGTCTTTGCCTTCATCGCCTGGTTCTCGAGCCTGTCCACGGCCTCCTGGATCGCGGACCTGAGGTCCTTGTGCTGGGCGGTCGCCCTGGCGTCGAAGTCCTTGCCCTTGATGTAGAGCTCCACCTGGTGCAGGTGCCGCTCCTGCGAGAACTCGGCCCGCACCTCGAGAATCTGGTTGAAGTACTTCTCGACCTTCGCCAGCTTCTTCCGCGTGAGCTGGCGGATCTGGTCGTTCAGCTCGACCTTCCTGGCGACGAAATCGATGTTCATGAAACCCTCCCTGCCCTGGGGTCAGAAGACCCTCTTTCGTTTTTCCGAAGACGGGATCCCGAGCTCTTCCCGGTACTTCGCCACGGTGCGCCGTGCGAGCCGGATCCCCTCCTGCTGCAACATCTTCATGATCTTGGAGTCGGAGAGCGGCCGTTCCGGGTCCTCCGCCTCGATGAGCTTCCGGATGCGCTCCTTCACCACCAGCGACGAGACGTTCCCTCCCCGTGCGGAGTCCACGCCGGAGTGGAAGAAGAACTTCATGGGGAAGATCCCCCGGGGTGTCTGGATGTACTTGTTGGACACGACCCGGGAGATGGTGGACTCGTGCATGCCGATGTCCTCGGCCACCTGCCGGAGGACCATGGGCTTGAGATGCTCCAGGCCGTGATCCAGGAAGCTGCGCTGGAACTCCACGATACTCTGGGCCACCTTGTAGATGGTCCGCTGTCTCTGATCGATGCTCTTCATGAGCCACATGGCGTTCCGCATCTTCTCCCTGAGGAAGGTCGCGGCCTTCTTGTCGAGGCCGTTTCCCTCGAGCATCCGGAGGTACCGCGAGCTCATCCGGAGCCTGGGAAGCCCGTTGTCGTTGAGGTCGATGATGTAGTCGTCCCCCACCTTGCGCACGTGGACGTCGGGCTCGATGTAGAAGTTGGCCTCGGCCCCGTACTGGTGTCCGGGGCGCGAGTCCAGGCGCTGGATCACCTCCACCACCACCCGGAGATCCTGGACCTCGCAGCCCAGCTCCTGGGCGATCCTCTCCCACCTCTGGTGCAGCAGGTCGTCCCAGTGGTGCTCGAGAATCTCCCGTGCCCGTTCCAGGACCGGCAGGTCCTCATCGGACGCCTCCTTCTCGAGAACCCGGACCTGGGCCAGGAGGCACTCCTGGAGCGTCCGGGCCCCGATGCCGGGCGGATCGAGAGACCGGACCACCTCCAGCGCCCTCCGGACGTCCGCCGCATCGAGTCCCGTGGCCTCGGCAATCTCCTCGTCACTGACCTGGAGGAAGCCGCCGTCGTCCAGATTCCCGATGATGAACTCTCCGGCGGCCAGGATTTCCGGGGCCTCGTCCACGAGGTGGAGCTGCCACATGAGGTGGTCATGGAGACCGGTGGAAGACGCCGCGATGTTCTCGAGGTAGGGCCCGCTGTCCTCGGGAACCGCCATGGAGGGGCCCTCGAACGGTGTGTCTCCCAGGTAATCGGAGAAGAAGGCCTCCACGTCAATGTCGCTGTAGGCCTCCTGCTCTGGGATGGTCTCCTCCTGGGAGGGAGGCTGGGTCTCCTGTTCGGGGACACCGGTGGAGTCGGCCTCCGCGGGAGGCTCCTGGGCCTCACCGGTGGAGCCGGCCTCGGAGAGCTCCTCGTCCTCCACCTCGAGCATGGGGTTCTCGAGGATCTCCTGCGACAGCGCCTCCTCCAGCTCGAGCCGCGACAGCTGCAGCAGCTTGATGGCCTGCTGCAGTGACGGCGTCATGACGAGCCGCTGGGCCAGTTTCAGGCGGAGTTTCTGTTCGAGTGCCATGGGCTAGAG
This sequence comes from Thermoanaerobaculia bacterium, assembly GCA_027061805.1. GTDB lineage: Bacteria > Acidobacteriota > Thermoanaerobaculia > Thermoanaerobaculales > Sulfomarinibacteraceae > JAMOWA01. Next base: position 41,038 of record JAMOWA010000051.1, read on the forward strand.
CCGAAAGTCCTCCCCAAGGTAGATCCGTCGGACCTCGCTGTTGCCTGCGAGCTCGTCCGGTGCGCCGGAAGCAAAAATCTTGCCGGACTTGATTATATAGGCCCGGTCGGTGATCTTCAATGTTTCGCGCACGTTGTGATCGGTGATCAGGATGCCGATTCCCCGGGATCCCAGGTGCTTGATGATCCTCTGAAGGTCCAGGACGGCAATGGGATCCACACCGGCGAAGGGTTCGTCGAGCAGGATGTGTGTGGGATCGATGGCCAGGGCCCGCGCCACCTCCAGGCGCCGGCGCTCGCCTCCCGAGAGGGTCTCGGCCCGCTGGTGACGCACCTGCTCCAGCCCGAACTCCTCCAGGAGGTCGTCGATCTTCTGCCGTGCCTCGTAGGGGTCGCCCCCGAGGGCCTCCAGGATCACCCAGATGTTGTCCTCCACCGTCAGGTGGCGAAATGCACTGGGCTCCTGGGGGAGATAGCTGAGCCCCATCCTGGCGCGCCGGTACATGGGGAGGACCGTGATCTCGTACCGCCCGAGCCAGACCTCCCCCTCCTCCGGTTCCACCAGCCCCACGATCATGTAGAAGGAGGTGGTCTTCCCCGCACCGTTCGGGCCCAGGAGACCGACGATCTCGCCCGGAGAGATCTGCAACGAGACCCCGTCCACGACCCGCCGCCCCCGGTAGGTCTTCCGCAGGTCCCGGACCACGAGATCACGTTCCTGGGGTTTCAGCGGTTTCCTCCGGGTGATAGATCGTCTCGGTGGGAGAGCCCGCCTCTCCAGAGACGGAGACCGTACCACTGGCCTGATCCCAGGTCAACGAGGTGCCGGAGATCACGTTGCCCTTCCCGTCCAGGAGGTTGACAGGGCTCCCCGTCATGGTCAACGTGCGGCTCTCCGCATCGTAATGGGCCTCCTCTCCGCGCATCCTCCGGTCCTCGACGAGGTCAAGGATGTCCACGCTGCCCGCGGCGTCGAGGCTCTTCACCCTGTCGTCGTCCCTCCCGATGGTGGCCTCCATCCTGGCGCACGACATGGTGTACCGCGGGTCGGTGAACCGCACGGCTCCCTCGAAGAGGATCCTCCCCGCCTGCCGGTCGTAGTGGAGCGAACGGGCCACGATGAGCGCCTCCTCCCCCGCAGCAGCATCGGGATCGAACTGGTTCGCCGGGACCGACATCCGGACATGTCCCACCGCATCCAGGATCTCCGCGGACTTCCGGAACGTGATCTCATCCGCCATGAGAAGCTGCCGGCCCTGCCACACCCTGGAGGACCGGCGGAGCCTGACGAGCTCTCCGCGCTCGGTGATGTTCAGGACCTCGGCTGCGAAACGCACCGGTTCCTGGCCTCCCGACCCCGAGCGACGCAGCAGCGTGGCGTCCTCCATGACGCCCTGGACGTCTCCGGAGGCCCGTGCCGACCCCTCACTCTGGAGAAACTCCACGCGGTTGGCCTCCACGTGGAGGCCCTCCCCATCATCGATGACGGCACGTTCGAAGGTCTCGGCATTCCCCCGGACGATGGCCTTCGCGCCGGAAGGAAGGAACCGGGCGGCCGCGCCGCGGGCGCGGTAGCCCTCGTTCCGGATCAGGACATCCCCATTCATCTCGAAGCTCCGGGGATGTCCCTTCTCGAACCACAGGATCAGCCTGTTCGCTTCCCCGGACCCCGGGAGTCCGGAGACGGGATAGATCTCCACGCACACCTTCCCCCGGAAGGTGGCCCTCACCGGCCCCCCGGGTCCCACCACGGCACGAACCTCCCACGACCGGACGAGCACCTGTTCGAGGTCCCCCATGTCGACGGCCTGCAGCTCCACCCAGGACGCGGTGGTGAAGGCCCGGACCTGCCAGTGGTCACCCTCGTCACGGATGGCCCTCACGCCCTCCGCCCTGAGGGTGACCGAGCCTCCGGCCTCTCCGGCGTCGTGCAAGGTGAACACGACACCCCCTTTCATGTCGAGTCGTTTCGGGGCACCTTCCTGCTCCTCGAGCTCCACCGCAGCGAAGGGTGCGGACACCGTCATGTCGGGCCCGGACAGTGTCCACCCTTCCGGAAACACCGCCTTTCCGTTCCGGCGGGAGTACTCCATGGACGGCGCCCTGAGCGTCATGCCGGTCTGTTCTCCCACCACGAGACCCCCCTTGAGGGTCAGCGTGTCGCTGGAAAGCCGGTACACCGCCCGACCCGCCTCTCCCACGAGCAGCCCGTTGGAGAACACCACGCCCGCTCCGCTCTCGAAGGTCTGGCGAGTTCCGTCGAACCTCCCGGCCTCGGAATCCAGGAATCCTCCTCCGGGAAGCTCCACGTGAACCGCCCCCTCCAGCCTGGCATCCCGCGTCTTCTGGTTGAACCGGGCCTGGTCACAGGTGAGCTCCACCTGCTCTCCGTCCTCGTCGAAGAGGACCAGACGGACGTTCTCGATCCGGTTCCAGCCCGAGGAGAGCCCCAGGGTCCGCTCGGCCTGGAGGATGAAGACGGTCCGTCCCTCGAGGCTCTCGGTGAACTGGAACCCGGTGTAGACGCCGACGGGACGTCCCTCGGTGGTGTCACCGGCCTCCGTTCCCGGCGAGGTGACCTGGACAACCCGTGGTCTCAGCCCCCGGGACCTGCCCACCGCGATGACGCCGATGATCAGGAGGGTGGCGGCCATGGCCAGCCAGGTGATCCTCCGGATCCAGATTCTGGCCGTTTCACTCATGGATCACCGCTGGCGGGGCACGCGCCGGATCCTCCGCTCACCGCTCGACGAACTGGCCCAGGGAGCGGAACTTCTTGTACCGCCGGTGGAGCAGCGTGTCGGGCTTCGTCCTCCGGAGCTCCCGGAGGTGCCGCCGGATGGAGGCCGCCACGAGCTCCGCCGCACCGGCGGGATCCATGTGGGCGCCGCCCGGCGGCTCGGGAATCACCTCGTCCACCACGCCCAGCTTCCTGAGGTCGGAGGCGGTGAGCCTCAGGGCCGCGGCGGCCTCCTCGGCCCTCGCCTGGTCCTTCCAGAGAATGGCGGCACAGCCCTCGGGCGAGATCACCGAGTACACCGCGTGCTCCAGCATGAGCACCCGGTCACCGATTCCCAGCGCCAGGGCCCCACCCGAGCCCCCCTCCCCGGTGACCACGATGACGATGGGGACGGGAAGTCGCGCCATGACCTCCAGGTTCCTGGCGATGGCCTCGGCCTGCCCCCGCTCCTCGGCATCAAGGCCGGGATAGGCCCCGGGCGTGTCGATGAAGGTGATCACGGGCCGCCCGAACCGGGCGGCCATCTCCATGATCCTGAGTGCCTTGCGGTAGCCCTCGGGACGTGGCATCCCGAAGTTTCTCCGGACCTTCTCGGTGGTGGAGCGCCCCTTCTGGTGTCCCATGACCGCCACGGGCTCCCCGTCGAACAGGGCAAAACCCGCGACGATGGCGGGATCGTCACCGAAGCACCGGTCACCGTGGAGCTCGGTGAACTCGTTCATGGTGCCGTGGATGAAGTCCAGCGTGTAGGGCCTCTCCGGATGCCGTGCCAGAAGGCACTGCTGCCAGGGCGTGAGGGAAGAGAAGACCCGGTCGATGGCCTCCTGGAGCTCCCTGCGAAGCTCCGCGATGGTCTCCTCACGGTCGAGGGTCGGGCTTCCCCCCTCCAGCTCGCGAAGCTTCTCGCGCACGCGCTCGACGGGTTCCAGGAACGGATAGGTGGGTACCGCCATGGGGGGACTCTACCAGAGACCCGTTCCAACTGTCAGCCCGTGGTCCATCGGCCGCGACCGCCAGGAAAGGGCCGACCTCCCGGACAAGATCCTCATGTCCGTGATTCCCGATGCGTTCCACGCCGGGGGAAGCATCCTCCGCGGCGGTCTTCGTGGTCCGGCCCCCGGCAGACATCGCTCCGTTCACGCCCCGTACTTCTGCAGCTTGCCCGCGTTGGCCAGGGCCAGCGGCAGGAGGTACCGGAGGTGGAGGCGCCCCAGGCCGCCCGCAGCACAGGCGGTCTCGCCGAAACGATCCACGGAGTCCCTCCGCACCCGGCCCGGCGCCCACAGGAGCGTGGGCACCGGGTGCCACGAGTGGGCCCTGTGGGGCACGGGCGTGGAGTGGTCCGCCGTCACCACCACGACCTCCGGGCGGAGATCGAGGACGTCAGGGAGCCACCGGTCCACCTGCTCGATGACCTCCACCTTGCGGTCGAAGTCCCCGTCCTCCCCCGCCTTGTCCGTGTACTTCACGTGGAGGAAGAAGTAGTCGTGACCCTCCCACCGGGCCGAGGCGGCCTCCGGGAGGGCGTCGAGCTCCGGGGGGGGCGGGGGCATGTCCATGCCCACGAGCCTGGCCAGTCCCCGGTACATGGGGTACTGGGCGATGCAGACGGGGCGGAGCCGATACCGTTCCTCGAGGGAGGGGATCTCCGGCTTCGTGTCGAAGCCCCGGAACAGGATGCCGTTGGCCCTGGCCTCTCCGGCGAGAAGCGTCCTGACCTGGGCCTCGATCCGGTTCACGATGGCCGCGGTCCGCTCGGAGGCCTCGTCCTCGCCCCGTGCCGGGAGGGGGGGCGACCCCGTCACCTGGGGATCGGTGTCGGCCACCCGGTGCCCCAGGCCTTCCCCCCGGAGGACCAGGAGCCCGCGATGTTCGGCCACGGTGCGGAAGAACACGCGGATGCCCGGCTCGCCCGGGTCGACCTTCTCCTGGAGGAGACGGGTGAGCCGCTCGTTCTCGGAGGTGGGGATCCGGCCCGCCCGGCGGTCCACGATGGCTCCACTGGAATCCAGCGTGCAGTAGTTGAAGCGCGCCGCCACGTCGCCGGGCTCCAGGGGGAAATCGATGCCCAGCGCCGCGAGCACGCCCCGCCCCACCAGCCACTCCAGAGGATCGTACCCGAAGAGCCCCAGGTGGCCCGGTCCGGAGCCCGGCGTGATCCCCGGAGCGACCGGGTCGAAGAGGCCGCAGGCCCCCTCGGCGGCGAGCCTGTCGAGGTTGGGCGCCCTGGCGGCCTCCAGGGGCGTCACGCCGTCCGGTCCGCCCAGGTCTCCCAGGCCGTCGAACACGAGGAACACGATCCTCGAATCGGTCCGGTGTGCCAGCTTCCCGTAGGTGTCCTCTTCTCGTGTCCAGCCCATGCTCCACCTCCCCTCGCGTGCAGGGCATTCTACCTCCGCCCGGGCCGCGGGGCCTCCCGGACCGGCGGACCGGGTCCCGCCACGCTCTCCGGGCTTGCCGGGTCCACTGCGGGGACCTACGTTGAATGTGGGGGTGGCCATGAGTGGACCGGAGCACACTGCGGGATGGACGGTGGTCCTCGTGAGGCCCGAGGACGAGACAGTTGTCTTCGCCGGGGAGCTCGAGGATTGCGAGGACTGGCTTGCGCTCAACGGTGACACCTGGGAGGACGGTCACCTGGAGATCCGGCCCGCGGGGGTCCCTGAGTCCTGACCCGGATCATCCAGCAGGGTCCGTGGCGAGCAGCGGTGCGAGGCCGCGCCGCCCGGGGTGGTGTTCTCGGAAGGCGAGGGAGCGTTGCCGCGCGTCACGCAGCGTCACGCAACCGCGTCGAGACAATGCCGCCAGGAATGGCGGGTCGCGCCGCACACTCGAGCAGCCATCATGAATGATCCGGACCACGTCGGGCGCGAAGCAGCACCACGGTGATGTTGTCATTGCCTCCGTACCGGTTCGCCTCCACCAGGAGCCGGTTCCCCAGCTCGTCGAGGGGTCCTCCCCTCTCCAGGAAGCTGGCAATCTGCTCGTCCGGGAGCATGCTGTTGAGCCCGTCCGAGCACAGGAGGTACAGGTCGCCGGGCAGCAGGTCCGTCTCCAGGATGTCCACCCGAGGCGTGCTGCTGCCGCCCAGGGCCTGGGTCACCACGTTCTTGAGAGGATGGGAGCGTGCCGCCTTCTCCGAGAGGAACCCGGCAGCCATCTGCTCGTGGACCCAGGAATGGTCCATGGTGAGCAGCTCCAGCTCGCCGTTCCGGAAGCGGTAGGCCCTGCTGTCCCCCACGTGGCCGACCACCAGCTGGTCGGTACCTGGCGGCTGGATGACCACCACCACCGTGGTCCCCATGCCCTCCAGGGACTCGTCGTGGATCACGGCTTCCGTGACCCGCTCGTGGCCGGCGAGGATGGCCTCCCTGAGAAGGTCGGGTACCCCGGTGGCCTCGAGGTTGCGGCCCGGCGGCCAGGTCCCATCGTCCATTCCGGTGGCGATCCGGAACACCTTCCGGATCTCCTCTGCGGCCAGCTTCGACGCCACCTCGCCCGCGGCATGGCCTCCCATGCCATCCGCAACGAGGTAGACCCCGGCCTCGCGATCGATGAGGAAGACATCCTCGTTGAGGCGCCGCTTCATCCCGACGTCGGTTCCGCCCCAGACCTCGAGCCCGCCGGTGCCAGCGCTCCCCATGCCGTCACCCTCTCCTCTTCAGGCGCCCGAGAAGCCCTCCATCGGACTGGGAGGGCTGCTTCTCCTTCTTCTCGAGCCGTGCGAGGATCTCGCCGGCCCGCTGGTTCGTGCGGTCCACCGCCAGCACGTCGGCGGCAAGCCTCCGGGCCCGCAGCGCCATGCCATTCGCCTCGAAGGCCCTGGCGGTCTCGACCTTCATGGCGAGGTTGTCCGGCTCCAGCTGGACCGCACGGTCCAGGTGCCTGAGTGCGGGGCCCTGCTGGTCGGGCAGCCTGAGGAGCGTCATGCCGAGAAAGTAGTGGGCCCTGGAGTTCGTCTCGTCATGATGGATGGCGAGCTCCAGGTGCTCCCTGGCCTCCACGAGGTTCCCGTTCTTGAACTCCTGCGCCCCCCTGGCAGCAAGCCTCTGGGCGATCTCCCGGGGGTCGCGCTTCTTGGCCTCGTCGGTTCCGAGGGAGAGCTCCTTGTCGTACCTGTCCCGTGACCCGGGGTGTCCGAGCACGTTGAACGCCTCGGTGATCTCCTGGAACCTCGTCTCGGCATCGGCCCTCCTGTCCGGAGGATAGCGGTCCGGGTGGTACTTGATCGTCAGCTGACGGAATGCGGCCCGAATCTCGTCCTCGGTGGCATCCTGCCTGACCCCAAGCACGTCGTACAGTGTGACCCTCGTGCTCATCTGGTACCCATCTCCACCTTAGAAATCCAACCTGTTCAGCACGTTTCTACCATAGCAAGATACCGAGGGCAACATGCACCCCATGTCAACGCCTGCGCGAGTACATGCGGGCGGCCTGCTGACGGACCGCAGGATGGATGTTCCGGTTCATTCCCAGTTGCTTGAGGTGGCGGTGGTTCATGCGCGGCAGCAGGTGCAGGGCGATCCGGATGGGGGTCTTGGGGTTCTGAAGCAGGGCGTGGACCACGGAGTACCGCCTGAGCCAGCGGGGATTCTGCGCGATGAGGCGGATCACCTCGTCGGACACGCTCCGGGACGATGCGAAGCTCTCGATCTCGGACTGCGTGAGCTTGGGGCTTGCCAGGACAGCCCGGGCCACGAGCCGGTTTCTCGAGTTGATGAGGATCGAGCGTTCCTCCCGGCTTCCCTTCAGGCCCGTGATGATCTTCTCGTGGGTCGTCATCAGCAGGATCCTGGCGAAGATGCTCTCACCCCGGGCCTCCGCCTCCCGGGCGAGCGCCATGTCCTCTGCCTCGGGAACGGCCAGCTCGCCCTCGGCCGGGATGTGCGAACCGATGGCCCTGAGGGCCTGCAGCGACTCCTCCACGCTGGGCCCGGCCTCCGGAAGCTCCAGGGAGTCGGTCTGCTCGGCGGCCTTCCGGATGAACTCGTCCTCGAACTCCTTGACCCGCCTGAGAACGATCTTCGTGACCTGCGGGTTCGCCCGCAGGTCCTCCAGGATGTCCAGGCAGGCCAGAAGCCGGACCTGGTTGGTGATGACGATGTCCTGGACCAGGGGCGTCCCGTGACGGGCCAGCATCCTGAGCGTCTCGTCCGAGGCGTTGGGGTGCTGGGCGATGGCGGCCCAGATCTTCTCGTCCTCCCTCCGGATCCGCGCCAGGAGGTCCAGCTCCAGGGAGCCGATGGAATCGAGCTCGAGCCACGCAAGGATGACCTCCTCCGGCTGCTCGGAGACCGAGGCGTTGGCCAGCGCCGCGAGCTCCCCGTCCGGGTCAGAGCTCAGGATGATCTGGAGGCGCAGGAGGTCCTCGCGGGAGACGGGGAGAAGGCCCTGGGCGGCGAAGAGCCTGACCTGCCGGGGGACCATGCCCTTCTGGATGCCATCGATGAGCTGGTCGATGGTCTGGATGGGCCTCTCAGTCATTTCCGTTCCCGGCACGGATCTCGCGAAGACCCTCGCGCGTCAGCTCGAAATGGGCAACACGTCCCTGCAGCCCCAGCCGGTCCCACGAGCGGTTCCCCATCTCCACGATGGCGGCTCCGGCGTTTCCCACGGTCAGGCGCACCGGGGGGGGAAGGGTCAGCTCCAGGCGTTCACCCCCGAAGAGGAGCTTCTGCTCGCTCCGCCCCTGTCCGTCCCTGTAGCGGATCCAGCACTCGGCACCCTCGGGAATCCGCACTGCGAACCGGAGGTTCCGGCTCTCCGCTTCCTCCACGGAATCCTCCGGTACCAGTGTCGGGAGAAATGCCGTCGGAGAGGGCCGGGGCACGCCGGTCGGGGACGCGGTCGGAGTGGCTGCGATGGTCACCGCCTCGAGCTCGGAACGTGACCGGCTCAGTGTCCGCCCGATGAGGTAGGCCACAATGGCAAGCAGCAGGAGCGCGAGAACGGCAGGAACCACAACGTTCCACCGGATGGTCCGGGGAGCCACCGTCTCCGCGACCCGGAGCGCCGGATGGGAGCCGGACCTGAGCTCGAACCGGGCCCAGGCCTCATCGAACCAGTGGCCGAGCCGCTGCTCGTCGAACCCGATGGTCCGTGCATACTGGAGCACGAAATTCCGCGAGAAGATCCTTTCCGGAAGGTACTGGAACTTCCCGTCCTCCATGGCATGGAGGATCCTCTTCGAGATCTTGGTCTCGGCCGCAATGTCGTCCAGCGACAGCCCGGCGCTCTCGCGGAGTCTGCGGAGCTCCTCGCCGAAGGTCTCGGGATGATTGGGGGAGCCTGAAGATGCAGCCATCAACGCAGCATTGTACCATCATCTTCTTCTTGTGGCACCGACCTTTTCCGCCCGGCCAGCTCCCGCGCGGCCGTCCGCACTCCCTCGGGCACGTCCGGCCGTGCGGCGAGGCCCTGGAGCTCGGCGAGGCCGAGCTCCACCAGGAGGCTCAGCGCCAGTGGCAGGGGCAGTGCGGGGTGGGCGGCCATCCTCAGGCGGACCGTCCGGACCCTCCCCCACCGCCGGTGCCGCGTGACGGCCACCAGAACCTCCGTGGCGGTCCGGTCCCTGTTCAGGAGCAGCAGGACGTCGTTCTCCACGAGCCTGGGGTTGTCCAGCAGGGCCAGCTGCACCCTGGGCTGGTCGGTGGCGATGAGGGTCTGGAGCAGGGGACGGTGGGCGAGGCGGGCCAGGGCGACCACCTCGCCCAGCGCCATCTGCGGCAGCCGGTTGAGGAGGCGGCGTTCCGCCTGGCGGCGCACCATGGGCGGCGTCCTGGGGTTCTGTGCCAGGTGCAGCAGGGAGAGCCACGGAAGGTTGGCCAGGAGGTTGAGGGCCCTCGAGAACCCCATGCCCTGGAAGCCCGCGAGGCGCTCACGGACCACGTGGGAGGAGAGCCAGCGCCGGTTCTCCAGGATGCGCTCGGCGATCTCGGCCGTGCAGTAGGGGTTTCGCAACACCTCCAGCACGGCCCCCTCGTCGAGCTCCCCGGACCGGACCAGGTCGAGCAGCTCGGGGGTCGCCATGTCCGCGATCCGTGTCATGGACCCATCCTAACGGCAACCGGCAACCCGGCGCCCCCGGCCTCCCCTACTCCGCCTCTCCGCCCTCCGGGGGGCCGAGGATGGACCGCAGGCGGTGGCGGAGGTGGACGACCTCGAGCCCCGCCACACCGGCCTCGTCACCGGGCACCCTCCTGAGGGCGTGCTTGGTGAAGGCCAGGCGCGTCAGCAGCCGGGTGAGCACGGCCCGTTCCTCCCTGGAGGGCCACCAGCCCGTCCGGATCCGACGCCGGTAGTGGGGCACGATCTCCGCGACCCACTCCGGCAGGACACCCAGCTCGACCTCCTCTCGGAGCTCCCGGAGGAGGATGCGGTGCTCCGCCAGCAGCGCAACGGCGAACGCGACCACCAGGCAGCCCTCCAGGACGATCACCGCGATCACCACCACGCCCAGGGAGGCCGGCTCGGGGCCGAGCACGGAGAACGAGGTCAGCGCGAGGTTCCATGCACCGTGGAGGACGCCGGCCAGGGCCAGGCCCGAGACGATCCACAGGAAGCGACGTCCCCATCCCCGGCTGACCTGCGCCGCGCCGAGGAACCCGCCGAAGGTGCAGGTGGCCAGGGCGTGGACCCCGGCGCTCAGCACCGTCCGGATCAGCATCATCGCCGCCACGTCACCCGGAGCCGCCCCCCGGCCGGTGGCCACGACGCCGTAGAGCAGGTTCTCGGTGGCCGCGAACCCCAGCCCCACCGCGGCGCCGTACACCATCCCGTCCGTGGGCCCGTCCATCTGGCGGGTCAGGGCCACGAGCACGAGCAGTCCCAGCGCCTTGGCACCCTCCTCCACGAACGGTCCGGTCCAGACCGCCCCGGCCACGCCCGTGAGGAAGGGCCCGAGGTTCCCGGAGTGCAGGCCGGCGATGGCGGTCTCCAACCCGACGGCGAGCATCGGTGCCGCCAGGGCCCCCCAGAGCCACATGGCACCCACGAGCCTGATGGGCTCCCGCTCGTAGCGGTCCATCCACCAGGCCAGGAGGACCACCAGGGCCAGGACCGACACGCTGACGAGCATGGGGAGGAGTGCGGCGACCGCGAGGGAGGCGTTCACGGCAGGACCAGGTCCAGGTCGTCCAGCGGGTGCTGGAGGAACCACAGGCGTGTGGCCTCCACGTCCCGCCGGATCTGAGCCACCAGGGACATGGTGGACGAGAAGACCTTCTCCTCCCGCAACCGCGCGAAGAAGAAGATCCGCACCTTCTCCCTGTAGACGTCCGCCGTGAAGTCCAGCAGGTGGCTCTCCACCGTGGTGGTGTAGTTCTCGTAGACCGTGGGCCGGACGCCGATGTTGGTCACGGCGGGGAAGGTCCGCCCGAAGGAGGGGATGTGCACCGCGGTCACGTACACCCCGTGGGCGGGGTAGAGCTCGTTCTCCAGTGCGGTGTTGAGGGTCGGGAAGCCCAGACGCCTCCCCAGACGCTCCCCCGTGAACACCTGCCCATCCACGAAGAGCGGGCGGTCCAGGAGGCGCCAGGCGCCCTCCACCTCGCCATGGGCCACCAGCCGGCGGACCCGGGTCGAGGACACGGGTTCCCCACCCTCCATCACCGCCGGGACCCCGATGGCCTCGAAGCCGTGCTCCCGGCCCATGGCCGCCAGGAGGTCCACGTTGCCCTCGCGGTCGGCCCCGAACCGGAACCCCGAACCCACGAACAGCTCCCGCACCCGGAACCGTTCCACCAGCACCCTCCGGACGAAGGTGTGGGCGGGCATCCTCGCCAGGTGGTGGGTGAACGGCAGCACCAGCGCCGCCGCAGCGCCGTGACGCTCCAGCAGCTGGAGACGCTGCGGGAGCGTGGTCAGGAGGCGCGGCGCAGCGTCCGGCTTGAGGACCTTGAGGGGGTGGGGATCGAAGGTGACCGCCGCCGGGGTCACGCCCAGCTCCCCGGCACGCTCCACCACCAGCCGGAGCAGCTCCTGGTGTCCCAGGTGGACACCGTCGAAGTTTCCGATGGTGAGGACCGCCCCGCGGGGGGGCTCGTCGTTCACGAGGGGATCGAGCAGGACCTCCATGCCCGCCCTACCCCAGCACCGGCAGCACGGGCAGGCCCTGTCCGGAGGGCGGGGCCTCCACCAGGACGCCGGTGATCCTGCCCACCACGTCGTAGGGGTGGGCCTCGGTGATCTCCACCTCCACGAGGGTTCCGGGCGCGGCCGTGCCGTCGTTGATGAGCAGGCGGCCGTCCATCTCCGGTGCCTGCCGGGCCAGGCGGCCCGCGGTCAGGAGCTCCATCTCCGCGAGCGGCCCCTCCACCAGGGCCGGGAAGCGCCCGCCGACCAGCCCGCGGTTGATGGAGGCCGAGATCTCCTGCTGGATCTCCATCAGGGTGTCCCGGCGCCGGGCCTTCTCCGCCTCCGGTACCGGGTCGCCCAGGTCCGCCCCGGGGTTCTCCTCCTGCCACGAGTAGGTGAACACCCCCACGTGGTCGAAGCGCAGGGCCTTCACGAACTCCACGAGCTCCCCGAACTCCGCCTCGTCCTCGCCGGGGAAGCCCACGATGAAGGTGGTCCTGACGGCGAGGCCGGGCACGCGCGCCCTGGCGTCCTCCACCAGCTCCCTGTACACCGCGGCGTCACCTCCCCGCTTCATGGCCTTGAGGACCCTCCGGCTCGCGTGCTGGAGCGGGATGTCCAGGTAGGGCAGGAAGCGTGGCTCCGTGGCCATGAGGTCCAGCAGTCCGGGGTCCAGCGTGGAGGGGTAGGCGTAGAGGAAACGCACCCACGGGGCCTCCGTGGCCTCGAGGATCGCCTCCACCAGGCTTCGCAGGCCGCCGCGCCCCATGCCCAGGTCCTCGCCGTACCGCGTGGTGTCCTGGGCGATGAGCACCAGCTCGCGGACCCCTCCGGCCTCCAGCCGCCTGGCCTCGCGGACCAGGTCCTCCGGCGGCCGGGAGCGGTAGGACCCCCGCATGGCCGGGATGTGGCAGAAGGCGCAGGGGTTGTCGCATCCCTCGGCCACCTTGAGGTAGGCGTAGCCGGGGGTGGACAGGATGCGGGGGTTGGCGGCGTCGTACAGGCGCATGGCGCCCCGCTGGTCGGGGATGTGGCTCGGGAGGTCGCCGCGGACCGCCTCCACCACCCGCTCCAGCTCGTCCAGCCCGACGAAGGTGTCGATCTCGGGGATCTCCCGGGCCAGCTCGTTGGCGTAGGCCTGGCTCATGCAGCCGGCCACCACCAGGCGCCGCAGCCTGCCCTCACGGCGGGCCTCGGCGGCCTCCAGGATGGCCCCGATGGACTCCTCCTTGGCCTCGGTGATGAAGCCGCAGGTGTTCACGATGACCACGTCGGCCGCCCCGGGATCCGGCGTCACCTCCAGGCCGGCGCTGGCCAGGTGGCCGAGCATCACCTCGCCGTCCACCAGGTTCTTGGCACACCCCAGCCCGATCATGCCCACGCGGAGCCGCCCTGCACCGGACTGTGGAGCCTTCCCCATTCCCCCTCCAGAGCGCGGATTCTAACACTTCGTGGCGGTCACACGTCCCCGGGACCGGCGGGGCGCCCGGGCATCCTGAGCTGGGCCAGGACCTCCGCGCTCCGCTCCTCGGGCAGCGGGGCGTAGACCCCGCGGCCGGTGGCGAGGACGCGGTCCTCGCCGTCGACGACCTCCCCCTCCCCCACCAGGAGGTTGCGGCGTATCTCCACGAGGCGGCCCCGCACCACGAGGGGCCTGCCGGACGGCACCGGTCTCCGGAACCGCACCGTGAGCTCCACAGTGACCGCGAGCCGGTGGGCGGCCACGGTGCATGCCCACCCGATGGTCTCGTCGAGCATGGCGGAGACCACCCCGCCGTGGACCACGCCAGGGTACCCGTCGAAGGCTCCGTCCACCGTGACGGCAAGGAGCGCCTCGTCCCCCTCCATCTCGAACCGGACCCGGAGCCCCGAGGGGTTGGATTCCCCACAGACGAAGCAGGTGTCCGACCACGGCAATGGGCGCCGGTCTGTCACGGGCCCTCCCCCGGGGGTGTGGCCACGCCCAGGTACCCCGCCACTGCCTCCGCGGCCCTCCGGGAGGCCCCTGGCGCCCCCAGCCGGTCCCTGACCACCGCAAGCCGTTCCCGCTGGACCGCGTCCCCACCGTCGAGGATGGCCATGGCCTCCTCCGCGATCCTCTCCGGCGACCACGCGTCCTGCACCAGCTCGGGGGCCGCGCGCTCACGTGCGATCAGGTTCACCAGGCCGATGTGGGGGACACGCACGAGCATCCGTGCCAGCAGGTAGGACAGTCCACGGAGCCGGTAGCCCACGATCATGGGAACGTCCAGCAGGGCGCACTCCAGCGTCGCGGTACCCGAGGCGGTCAGCGCCAGCCTGGCCGCCGCCAGCTCCTCGCGCCGGCCCTCGCCGGTGACCGTCCTCAGCCGGGTATCCGCCGGAAGCCCCGCCAGCACCGAGGAGATCGTGCCCTCCATTCCCGGGGCCGCCACCAGCACCGCCTCGCCGATCCGGCTCTCCGGGAGGCGGGACAGGGCCCCCATCATGGCCGGGAGCAGCTGGCGGACCTCCATCTCCCGTGAACCCGGCAGCAGCGCCAGCCGGTCCGGCCGCCGATCGACGGCCGGGGGGACGAGGCCCTCGCGGGCCAGGTCGTCCACGAGCGGATGCCCCACGTGGCGGGCCGGCACCCCGGAGCGCTCGTAGAACGCCACCTCGAACGGCAGGATGCAGAGCACCTCCCGGGCCACCCGCCGCACCACGCGGATCCGCCCCCTGCGCCAGGCCCAGAGCTGGGGGGACACGTACAGCACCACGGGGATTCCGAGGCGCCCGAGGTGCCGGGCGAGCCGGAGGTTGAAGTCGGGCGAGTCCACGAGGACCGCCACCCCGGGCCTGCGCTCCCGCGCCACGTCCACCACACGGTGCATCACCCGCCGGATGCGCGGGAGCTCCCGCACCACCTCCACCAGCCCCATGTGGGCCAGCTCGCTGGCGTGGGCCACGAGCTCGAGGCCCGCCGCCTCCAGCCGGTCTCCCCCGATCCCGAAGGCCTCGAGGCCGGGAACGCAGGCGGTGAGCTCCCGGAGGAGGTTTCCCGCGTGCATGTCCCCGGAGACCTCCCCGGCCACCAGCAGGATCCCCGGAGCACCGGCGGTCATCGGGCCTCCTGTCTCCGGAACCGGACCGCCAGGAGCACGAGTGCCACGGCAACCCCGGCACCCACGGAATCGGCCACCAGGTCCCTGGCCTCGGCGGAACGCCAGGGTACGAGCGACTGGAGCGCCTCGGTGAACCCACCGAACGTCACCGTGCCCAGGAACCCGGCCAGGCCCGCACCGCAGGGGCCCCACGCGGGGAGGAATGACCAGAACACCAGGAGGGCCATGACACCGTACAGGGTCCCGTGCAGGAAGGTGTCGGAGATCCCCGCCCCGAGGCCTGCGGACATCGGCACGAGGGATCCCACGACCAGGAGCCCGCCCCATGCAGCGGTCAGCGCCCGCCGTGCTCCCGGGGCCGGACCGGCAGGGAGACCCGCTGGCACCGGAAACCTCAGGGAAAGGGGTACATGAGCCACCCGATGGCAAGGGCGGCCCCGACCATGATGAGGAAGGTCCTGAGGAACAGCTTGCGCCGGGCGGGCCCGTCCGACCTCCACAGGAAGGCGAAGAAGGTCGCCACCAGGAGGGCGTGCCAGACCAGGAGGACGAAGTGGTCCATGGCCCTCAGCCCTTGAGTCCCCGGGCGATGTCCGAGACGTCCAGCACGGTGAGAAGGTTCATGAGCCCCGCGGTCACCAGGAAGGTGTTCCCGTACCCGAAACCGGCTGCCATGGGATCACCGAGTCCGAGATCCAGGAGCCGGCTCGCGATGTAGGGAACTCCGGTCCCGAGACAGGCGAGGAAGGCCAGGAAGGAGAACGGCTGCCCGCTGCGCGGCACGGCGAGCTCACCCTGGAGCAGGAGCCCCGTCACGAAGGACGCAAGGATCACACCGGCGAACACCGCGGCACGCAGCTTCTTCCCCAGGACGAGGTGTCCCAGCCCGGGGATGAGCCATGCGGCGGCCAGCAGGCCCGGCGGGGCGCTGGCGATCCGCTCCGGCCGCTTCCGGGCCTCAGGCTCCGCCATGGTCCACCTCCTCCCCGACGATCTCCAGAAGGGCTCCCCGGACCTTCCTCCACGTGGTCTCCAGGTCCTCGGGGATGATCCGGACGTCGCCCACCACCGAGATGAAGTTGGTGTCGGCGCGCCACCGCGGGACCACGTGGAGGTGGAGATGCTCCTCGATGCCGGCCCCGGCAGCCTCACCGAGGTTGAAGCCCACGTTGAACCCGTGGGGCCCGTAGACCCTCCGGAGCGCCCGGATGAGGTTCCGGCCGGTCAGCATGATCTCCGCGAGCTCCGCCTCTCCCAGGGCATCCAGGTCGGCCACGTGCTCCCGCGGGGCCACCATGGCGTGGCCCGAGGTGTAGGGGTAGCGGTTGAGGAGCGCGAAGCAGGTCTCGCCCCGCCACAGCGTCAGCGTGGAGGCATCGTCGTCGCTTGCCAGTGCGCGGCAGAAGATGCACTCACCGTCCACGGTCTTGTCTGCGGACGTCACGTAGGTGAAGCGCCAGGGGGCGAAGAGAGGCTCCATCGGCTACTGGCCGAGGAGCGCCTCGCGAAGGTGCTTGCCGGGCTTGAAGTACGGGATGCGCTTGGGCGGAACCTGGACCTTCTCGCCGGTCTTGGGGTTCCTTCCGATCCTGGCGCCGCGCTGGCGGACCCTGAAGGACCCGAAGCCGCGCAGCTCCACCTTCTCGTCGCGGTGCAGCGCGGCGATGATCCCTTCCAGGACCACCTGAACCACCTCCACGGCCTGCTTTCGAGGCAGATTGGCCTCGGACGCCACGTGTTCCACCAGGTCCGCCTTCGTCATCGTCATGCGAGCCCCTCCTTGCATCCGATCATCAGAAATCGGGCCGACCGCAGGGTCATCCGCCCGTGGACTTCTCCTCCGCCTCATCGCTCTCGTCGTCCCCGTCCTGGTCACCGGGTGCATCGGGGGCCTCCGTCTCCGTCACGGCCTCCTCGTCATCCCTGGCCGGCGTGTCCTCCTCGCCCCCGGCAGGAGCCTCCTCCGGTGCGTCCTCTGCCTCGGTGAGTGTCTCGGCCTTCTCGTCCTCGACAACATCCCCGGCCTCGGCCGGCTCCTCCTCCGGTGAGGGTTCCTCCGCCGCGTCCACCTCCGCCTCCGGAGTCTCTGCGGCGGCCGGGATCTCCTCTTCGGCACCGGTGGAGGTCTCCTCCTCTGTCTCTGCGGCGGCCTCCTCGGTCACCAGCCCGCTGGCCTTCAGCGCGGCGGCCATGGCCGTGTCCCCGGCAGCCTCCAGGGCCTCGGCCAGCTCCTCCTCGGCGCCGTCCTGGTCCACGCCGTGCATGGACAGGCCGATCCTGTTCTCGTTCCAGTCGATGCGCAGGATGCGGCACCGCACGGCCTGCCCCTGGCTGAAGAGCTCCTGGAGCATGAGGCCGGAATCCCTGTCGATCTCCGAGACGTGGCAGAGCCCCTCCACGCCCGGAGCGAGCTCGATGAAAACCCCGAAGTCGGTCACGTTGGTGACCTTGCCATTCACCACGTCGCCCACGCCATGGGAGTTGGCGTACTCCTCCCACTCGTTGGGGAGCAGCTCCTTCATGGAGAGGGAGATCCGCTGGTTCACCACGTCGATGGCGGTGATGATGGCGTCCACCTCCTGACCCTTCTGCACCACCTCGGAGGGGTGGTTGATCCGCCGGGTCCAGGACATGTCCGAGATGTGGACGAGCCCGTCCACCCCCGGAACGATCTCCACGAAGGCCCCGAAATCGGTGAGGTTGCGGACGGTGCCACGGATCTTGCTGCCCACGTGGTACTTCTCGGCCACCTCCTCCCACGGGTTGGGCTCGGTGGCACGCAGGGACAGCGAGAGGCGCCGCTTGTCGGGGTCCACCTCGGAGACCACCACGTCCACCTCCTGGCCGACCTCCAGGATGGATCGGGGGTTCTTGACCTTCTTGGTCCACGACATCTCGCTCACGTGGATCAGGCCCTCGACACCCTCCTCGAGCTCCACGAAGGCCCCGTACTCGACGATGCTCACCACCTTGCCGTGGACCCGCTTGCCCACCGGGTACTTCTCCGGGACCAAGGTCCACGGATCCTCGAATCGCTGCTTGTAGCCCAGGGAGACCCGCTCGCGCTCCCGGTCGAAGCGAAGGATCACCACGTCGATCTCGTCACCCACGTTGAAGTACTCGCTGGGATGCCCGACGCGTCCCCAGGAGATGTCGGTGATGTGGAGGAGCCCGTCGAGACCGCCGAGGTCCACGAACACCCCGTACTCCGTGATGTTCTTGACGGTTCCCGTGATCAGCTTGCCCTCCTCGAGCTCGGCCATGGTGGCTTCCTTGGCCTCCTTCTGGCTCTCCTCCAGGATGGCCTTGCGGGACAGCACCACGTTGGACCGCCGACGATCGAAGCTGATGATCCTCGCCTCGATCTCGTCCCCGATGTAGTCCTCGAGCCGCCGGTTCAGCCGAAGGTCCACGAGGGAGCCGGGAAGGAAGGCCCGGACACCGATGTCCACGGCCAGGCCGCCCTTGACGCGTTCCAGCACCTTGCCCTTCACGGGCTCCCCCTCACGCCAGGCCTGCTCGATGGCCGTCCATGTCTTCAGCTTGGAGGCACGCTCGCGGGACAGGCGGAGGATCCCCTCCATCTCGTCCATGCGCTCCACGAAGACCTCGACGTCGTCGCCGATGGCCAGGTTGAGCTCGCCGGTCTCGGGGTCGATGCACTCGGATCTGGAGATGACGCCCTCGGACTTGAAGCCCACATCCACGAGGACCTCGTCGTTGGTGATGGCCACCACCTTCCCCATCACCACTTCCCCTTCCTTGAGGTCGTGGAACGAGGACTCCACCAGCTGCTCCATCGAGAGCTGGTCCATGTTCTCCATGTCGTTGTTGTCGTTCGCGTCACGGTCGATGTTCAAAACTGCTCCTCCTCGACGGACACACGTCACTCGTGTGCCAATCTTCCATGGTTTCGAGACCTTACGGTGTCATCAGCGCTGCTGTCAAGCTCGGAACCTGGATTTTTTCCCAGTTCCCGGAGAATCCTTGCCACGACCCCCTCCAGACCGAGCTGCGTGGTGTCCAGAACCACCGCGCCCTCCGGTATCATCAGGGGGGAATCGGATCGGGTCGTGTCCCGCAGGTCACGCTGCCGCTGCTGCTCCTGGACCTCCTCGAGCGAGATGTCGCAACCCGCCCGCCTGAGGTCCTCCCACCGGCGCCGCGCCCGTTCCCCGGCCGAGGCCGTGAGGAACACCTTGAGCCGGGCATCGGGAAAGACCACCGAGCCCACGTCCCGTCCCTCGGCGACGCCCCCCGTCCCCTCGGCCATGCGCCGTTGCAGCGGAACGAGCGCCCGCCGGACAGGGGTCAGCGCCGAGACGGCCGACGCCAGCTCCGACGCCTCGGGGCTCCTGATCTGTGTGGTGATCTCCTCCCCGTCGAGGAACACCGCGAAGCCCTCGCTGGTGGGGCGGAACTCCAGGTCGTGCGCCTCGAGCAGCGCCACGATCCTCACGGCGTCATCTCCGGCATAGGGCGGCAGGATGCCATGCCTCCGGGCCAGGATCCCAACGGCCCTGTACATGGCCCCGGTGTCCAGGCAGGGAATCCCGAGACTGCCGGCCAGCAGCCTGGCCACGGTGGATTTTCCCGCGCCGGCCGGACCGTCGATGGCGATGATGAGTGGGGTCTGGGGGGACTGGCTCTCGTGGTTCACAGAAACGGGTTATCCTTACCCCGGTCCATACCGGGAGCAGCATTGTAACCGATTCCCCGCCGCTGTCCAGAGGCAGTGTTCACCCGATCCGGTGGTCTCCCGCAACCGGATTCCCGCGGGCGGGTCCGCCGCAGGCCCCGTGGTACGATGCCGGCGAGGCCGTGATGTCATGAGCTCTTCGTGGATCCTGCGACTCGTGCTGCTCCCCGCCCTGCTGGCGGCATGCCCGGGAACCGTCCGGGGTGCGGAGCCCGCCGGACCGGTCGCGTCCGTCGTCCGGCCCGGGGTGACAGTGACCCCGCAGGACCCCCCGCGCCGGCTCGACCTGCACCTGGACGACCTCCACCTGGAGCAGTCCACCTCCTTCGAGCCGCGCTTCGTGATCGACCTGGACTGGGAGCGCGAGATGCGCCTCTCCCTCTGGAACGACCCCCAGGGCCGCGTGGCCTACAACCTCGCCGCGGAGCTCTCCATGGTGGGCCGGACCGGTCTGGTCCACGGCGGCCACATGCTGGGAGTGGGCCTGGGCACCACGGCCATCGGAGACGGCCGGTCGCCCGTCATGCGGCTCATGCACCGTGAGCGTTCCTGGAGGGAGCTCTCCGGCATGGAGAAGATCCAGGTGGGGACCGAGGTGGCGGTGGGGCTGGGCATCCTCTGGGCCATCCTCCAGGCCCTCCAGTGATCTCCTGACCGTGGCACGCCGAGCACGGCCCACCCGTACACGCAGCGGCCGGAGTATGGATCGCCCCGGCCCCTCCGGGACCCTGCGTGCGGCCGAGCGGTACAGGCTCCGGCCCGGCACGGCCGGACGGCCCCGGGTCGGCGTGGGCTACCCCAACACGTACCACGTGGCCCACTCGTCGCTGGCCTTCCAGTGGGTCGCCGAGCTGGCCTCGCGGATTCCCGGCGTGGGTGTGGAGCGGTTCGTGGCGGAGGGCCCGGGGGCGGGCCGAACCCTGGAGACGGAAGCCCCCCTGGGCAACCTGGACGTGCTCGCGTTCACGTGCTCCTTCGAGCTCGACGCCGTCAACCTGATCCGCGTGCTCGAGGCTGCCGGGATCTCCGGGTACCGCGAGGAGCGCTCGGACAGGGACCCCCTGGTGATCCTGGGTGGCCCCGTGGCCACCATCAACCCCCTCCCCCTCTCGCCCGCCGTCGACGTCTTCTGCCTCGGTGCGGCGGAGATCCTCCTCCCCCGGCTTCTCGGGCTCCTGCGGGAGCTCCCCGACCGGGCCGTGCTCCTCGACAGGCTGGCGGAGCTGGACGGATTCCTCGTTCCCTCCCGGCATCTCGACGCCGGGGGGCGCCCCCTCCACCGCCTCCGGAAGCTCGAGAAGGGCCGTCGCCTCATGGAGGACCCGGACCTCGTCCCGGCCTCCTGGGTGATCACCCCCCACACCGAGTACGGCGAGCGGGGCCTCGTGGAGATGTCGCGGGGCTGCCCGGAGAAGTGCCGGTACTGCTGGGTGAGCCACAACGCCGGGGGCCTCCTCGCCTACCCCACGGGGGCCATCCTCGAACGGGTGGAGCAGCTCTCCGGTATCACCCGGCGGGTGGGCCTCGTCGCCACGGCGGTGGGCGACCATCCCGACCTCCCCCGCATCCTGGAGCGATGCCGGGAGCTCGGGCTCGACGTGGCGCTCTCCTCGCTCCGGATCCCCGCCATGGTGCCGGAGGTGCTGGGGCCGCTGGCGGCCTCCGGCGCCCGGAGCGTCACCATCGCCCCGGAAACGGGGAGCGACACCCTCCGGGCGGCGCTCGACAAGCACGTCACGAACGCCGGGATCCTGGAGGCGGTCGAGAACGCCCAGCGTGCCGGCATCCCCGGCCTGAAGATGTACTTCATCGTGGGGCTGCCGGGGGAGACCGACGAGGACGTGCGAAGCATCGCGACCCTGGCGCGGGAGGTGGCCGGCATCCTCCGGTCGTACGGACGGGAGCGGGGCCATCTCGGTGAGCTCCACCTCGGGGTCAACCTCCTGGTGCCCAAGCCCTACACCCCCTACCATGCCGAGCCCTTCCTGGAGGAGCGGGAGGCCCGGCGACGCCTGGACCTTCTCCGCCGGGAGCTGCGCGGAATCCACAACCTGAGCCTGGAGCGCCCCTCCTGGCGCCTGGCGCTGTGGCAGGTCTGGCTGAGCCGCGCCGGGGCCGGGGCCTTCGACTCCCTGCTGGAGATGGCCCACGGCGAGCCGCTGGGCCCGGTGCTCCGGAGACACAGGAAAGCCATCGAGAGGGTGGCCTTCCGTCCCGCAAATCTCGGCGCCCCGTGGCACTTCATCGGCTCGGCGCCCCTCCGTGGGACACCAGGGGGCGTGGGGAACCCCTGATCCGCCGATCACCGCCGGGACGAGCGCCGGCTGCCCGCCGGGTCACCCCCGGGAGCTTCTTCTCTCTACTTCCCGAAGCCGCCGGAGAGACCCCGGCCGCCGGTCTGTGCGAGCACCGCACGTGCCAGTGCCGTGCTGCTCGCCGGCGAGGCGTTGGTGATGACGATCCGTCCCGAGGCGTCGTGGACCAGCTTGACGGGCCTGCGGGCCGTCAACGAACCGAGGTCGTAGGGCCGCCCCGTGTAGAGGGTCATGATCCGCCGCACGTACTGCCGTGTCTCCCGGTACGGGGGAATGCCCCGGTACCTGTCCACGGCGCCCTCGCCGGCGTTGTAGGCCGCCAGGGCCCTCGGGAGGTCTCCCACGTAGCGGTCGATGAGGCGGGCCAGCTCGCGCACGCCGGCCCGGACGTTCTCCTCGGGGTCGAAGGGATCCTTCACGCGGAGACGCCGCGCCGTGTCGGGCATGAGCTGCATGAGCCCCTGCGCCCCCTTCCGGCTCACGGCCCTGGGGTTGTACCCGGACTCCACGGTGACCACCGCGTGGACCAGGCGGGGGTCCATTCCATGCTCCACGCTGATCTCCTGGACGATCCTGTGGAGGTCGCTGGCGCACTCGCTCCGCGGGGAGACGGCCCATGCCGTCCCGGCTGCCAGCGCCAGGATCGTGAAGACCACGGGCGGAAGGACGCAACGCTTCATGTCGCCCTATTATGGCATATGGGAGCACCCGGCGGGTGCCATGGGGTGCCGGGGGTCACGTCGTTCCCGGTTTTTCGCCCCATCCGGCGGGTGTACAGTCACCGGGGAGGCAGGCATGGATCGGGACCCGAGAATCGAGCCCTTCGTCAAGGTCATGCAACGTGACGGCCTTCCCGGGGCCGCCATCCGGAGCTTCCTCCTCCACCTGGAACGCTTCCTCTCGGGCGAGCGTGGCCTGCTCCCCGAGGCCGCCATCGAGCCCGTCTCGGAGCTCGAGGACCTGGACGCGCTGCCCCCACCCACCCGGGCCGCCCGCGAGGCCCTGGCACGGACCGTGGTCATCAGGCTCAACGGCGGCCTGGGAACCAGCATGGGGCTCCACCATGCCAGGTCCCTCCTCCCGGTGAAGGAGGGGCTGACCTTCCTCGACCTCATCGCCCGCCAGGTCCTGGTGCTGCGCAGGCAACTCGGGGTGAAGCTCCCCCTCCTGCTGATGAACAGCTTCCGTACGGACGCCGAATCCCTGGAAGCCCTGGCGGCCCACCGGGACCTCCAGGTGGAGGGCCTGCCGCTCTCGTTCCTCCAGAGCCGGGTCCCGAGGATCCTCGAGGAGGACCTGACCCCGGCGCCGCTCCGGTTCCCCGGCGA
The DNA here is from genome assembly GCA_027061805.1 of Thermoanaerobaculia bacterium. Taxonomy (GTDB): domain Bacteria; phylum Acidobacteriota; class Thermoanaerobaculia; order Thermoanaerobaculales; family Sulfomarinibacteraceae; genus JAMOWA01. The sequence goes on from JAMOWA010000051.1 coordinate 64,277, forward strand.
CGACGCCTGGTGCCCCCCGGGCCACGGGGACCTCTACACCTCCCTGGATACGAGCGGCCTCCTGGACCGCCTGCTGGGTGCCGGGTACGAGCACGCCTTCGTCTCCAACGCCGACAACCTCGGGGCGGTGGTGGAGCCCTCCATCCTCGGGTACATGGTCGAATCCCGCGCCACCTTCCTCATGGAGGCCGCCGACCGGACCGCCGCGGACCGCAAGGGGGGGCACCTCTGCCGGCTCCGCGACGGGAGCCTGGCGCTCCGGGAGACGGCGCAGGTCGCCCCGGGTGAGGAGCCCCTGTTCCAGGACATCGAGCGCCACCGCTACTTCAACACCAACAACCTCTGGTTCCACCTCCCCACCCTGAAGGAGCTCCTCGAGCGCCACGGAGGGTTCCTCCCCCTGGATACCATCGTCAACCGGAAGACCCTCGACCCCTCGGACCCCTCCAGCCCTCCGGTGGTCCAGCTGGAGACCGCGATGGGTGCCGCGATCTCGCTGTTCCCGCGGGCGACGGCCCTCCGGGTCCCGCGGAGGCGCTTCTCCCCCGTGAAGACCACCGACGACCTGCTGGCCGTCCGGTCGGATGCCTACGTCCTCACGGAGGACGCCCGGGTCGTGCTGGACCCGCGGCGCGAGGTCCCGCCCCGCGTCCGGCTGGACTCGCGCTTCTACAGGCTCCTGGAGCCATTCGAGGACCGGTTCGCCCGCGGTGTCCCCTCCCTCCTGGAGTGCAGCTCGCTGCTCGTCGAGGGCAACGTCTTCTTCGGCGCGGGGGTGGTCGCGCGTGGCGAGGTGTCGATCCTTGCGGGCGAGGCGGCGGTGACCCTGCCGGACGGGATCACGCTCACCGGAACGCGCCGTCTCAGCGCGTGAGCTTCGAGGGGGGCACCAGGCTGACCCTCCGCGCGGAGAGGCGGGGCAGCTCCCTCTCCAGGACCTGCAGCGTGGGAGCGTGAAGGTGGCCGATGGCGATGGCCTCCCCGTCGCGCCGGGCCAGGTAGACGGCCCGGTCCAGCTGCCTGCGGATGGCCGCGGGATCGGCGCTGTTGTCCAGGAAGACCTTCCGTCTTCCGGTGGGTATGCCCTGTGCCCGGGCGGCCTCCTCGGCCACCGTCGCCGCCGTGGTCCTCGAGTCGATGAACCGCAGCCCGCGGGCACCGAGCTCCTGCATCACCCAGGTCATGGTCCTGAGATCGGCCGTCGCCTTCGACCCCATGTGGTTGTTGACCCCCACGATGAACGGGATGCTGTTGAGGGCGCTGCGGACGGTCCGGCGGACCTCCGCCTCCGACATGGACACGAGGATCGCGCCCGCCCCGGGGTTGTTCGAGCCCCTCGGCTCCATGGGGAGGTGGAGCCAGACCTCGTGCCCCGTCCGGTGCATCTCGGCCGCCGTGTCGGCCGAATGCGGCAGGAACGGCAGCACGGCGATGCCCACGGCCTCGGGCAGGGCAGCGGCCCTCGGGACCAGGTCGAAGCTCTGTCCCGCGTCGTCCAGGAGGATCGCCAGGCGTCCGTGGGCGTCGGGGGGGAGCGTCGGCCGGAGGGTGGGGACCGGTGTCGGCGTGGGGTACCGGGGAGCCCTCGCCGCGGCCTTCGCAGCGGTGGGAGCCAGCCGGATGCGAATGTCGAAGGCCTCGTGGCCCAGGCCGATCCGGAGGGCGGCAGCCTCGCCCCTCCCCGGCCGTTTCTCGTCGAGGCTCGCCTCCCAGGCGGCGGCCTCCGCCGCGAGATCCCCGGCGAGGGCCTTCGCCGTGCTGGAGTCGGGAACGGTGACGGTCCACCTCCGGACGAAGACCCCGTCGACCTTGCGGATGGGATCGTCCGCCCGGATGTCTCCCGGGGGCACGCCCCTCCTGGCGGCAAGCACGCGGATCCGGTCACCGAAATCCGGCTCGCCGGGTCTGTGGCCCCGCGCCACGGGCATCTCTCCACGGGTCGCCAGCCAGATCAGGGCCCCGAAGGCCACCAGTGCCAGGACGATCATCCCGGCCCGGCGGAGGGTGGGTCTCGACGCGGACTTCCTACGCCGCCGCGGCATGGGCCTCCAGGGTCCGCGCGAGCTCGAGGGCCCGCTCCAGCGCGGGGTCGTCTCCCTCGTCCCGGGTTCCGGCCGCCTCCACCTTCTCGTCGGGGACGATTCCCTCGTCCCTGGTGATGGGGGTACCGTCGGCCCGGAGCCAGCGCGCCGTCGGGATCCACAGCACCAGGTCACCGTTCCGGACCAGGGTCATGTGGGGGGCGTGTCCGAGCGTCCGATCGCCCACCAGCGTGGCTCCCGCCCGGCGCAGCCCGGCGGCAAGGATCTCCCCCACGCCCTCCGTACCGTTGCCGACGAGCACCACCGGGGGTGACAGGGCAGCAGTGCGGGAAGGTGACTTGAACCCCTTCTCTCCGGCCCGCCGTCCCTTCCAGCGCGCCACCTCGTCCGAGTCCATGAAGAGTCCCGCCGCCGCGACGGCCTCCTGCTCGGATCCCCAGGCCAGCTCCCGCAGGTCGAGCACGGCCGGCCCCTGGGCAAGGGCGGCGTGGAGCTCCTCCGCGGCACCCGGCCCCAGGGCCAGGAGCCGGACGACCGCCACGCCATCCCGTTCTTCGGTCTTCACGAGCTCGAGCGTCCAGGGAGAGGGGTCGAGCTCGACCTCGCGCCGCTCCTCCATGTCCCTTGCCATGACCTTCAACGTCGCGGAGGTCTTCTCCAGGACGTGGGTTGCGAGGGTGAGCCTGACCCTCCACAGGGGGAACCCGCGGGTCGGGACACCGTCGATCTCCTCGATCACGTCGCCCATGTCCAACCCGGCGGCCTCGGCCGGAGAGCCCGGCAGGGCCTGCCGGACCGCAGCCGAGCCCAGCCGCAGTGTCAGCACCAGGCCGAAGGCCGGTGTCGACTCGAGAACCCGGCGGTACTCCCCGACCTCCGTCCCGTCCAGGACCGCGGCCCAGGGATCCACCGACTCCACGAGCCCGGCGTCCAGACCCTCGCCGAGGGCATCCAGGTCCACCGGGTCCACGTACTGGGTGTTCACGAGATGGATCACCTCGGCGAGGTTGCCCAGCGCGCGGAGCAGTCCGTCACCGAAGGACCTCCCCGCCAGGACCAGGCCTGCCACGAGGAGGAGCATCGACACGGACGCCACGATCAGGATGGAGCGAGTCCTGGCCAGGTTCAGCGTTGCACCTCCATGAGCCGCAGCCAGCGGCGGGGATCCGTCGAGCGGCCGTCCTCCCTGATCTCGATGTAGAGGTTGCCCCCCTCCTTCGGCGGCGGCGCCAGCCCGAGAGGGGTCCCCATGGTCACGTTCTGGTCCCGCCGCACGAGAATTGTAGCAAGCCCCGCCGCCAGGGAGTACACCCCATGGCCGTGGTCCACCACCACCATGTTGCCGTAGCCCCTGAAGTGCCGGGCGTAGGCCACCACCCCGGGGAAGATCGCCCCCACCTTCGTCCCGCCCTTCACGTCGAGCCTCAGTCCGTTGCACACGGTGTAGGTGTCGTACTCCTCGAGGCGGTGCTTCCCGAAGGTCTTCACGATCCTGCCCGTCGCGGGCCAGGGCAGCGCCCCGCGGTACCGCCGGATGTCCTCGTTTCCGGTCATGCGCTCACGGCTGGCCAGGACCCCCATGAGCCGTTCCAGGGCGGCCTCCCGCTGCCGGTACTCCTCCAGGCGGTTCCTCGTGCGGACCACCTGCCGCTCCAGCGCCCGGCGTTCCCGGGCCGCCTCTGTGCGAACGCTGTCGAGCTCGGCCCGGCGCCGTTCCAGCTCCACGGCCTGCACCTGGGCACGGCTCAGGACGGCGCTGAGCTCGGCGAGCCGGTCCCTGTGGAGGCGGCTCAGCTCGTCGTACTCCCGGGTGAGGCGAAGCTGTCCGGCGGTGAGGACGGCGATGGTCCCGATGGAGCTGGACAGGCGCCCCCCACGGGCCGCGTCGTAGAGGAGCTGCAGGGGTCCGGGATCGCCGAGGAGCGCACCGAGGGCAAGAAAGGCGCGGAGCGCCTTCCTCCGGCGCTCCAGCTCCCCTGCGAGCTCCACGGCTTCACGCCGGAGCTCCAGGATCTCGTCCCGGCTCGTTCGCAGGAGGGTCTCCACCTCCGCCACCCTCGCCTCCGCCAGCTGGAGCTGCGCCTCGATGCGGGCCTCCCTCTGCCTGGCGTCGGATGTCCTGGAGTCGAGGTCGCCGAGCCGCCGCTGCAGGCTCCGGATCCGGGCCCTGATGGCGGCGAGCTCGTCGGGTTCCGTGCCGGTCACCCGCCCCGTTCCCGCCCCGATGCCCGGGGCGGCCACCAGGAGGATCACGAGGAGCAGCCCTGCATGGCGGCGTGCCACGGCGGTCTACGCGCCTCCCCCACCCTGGAGGAACACCACCCCCCGGACCTTCTCGGGTGGCGACTCGCCCAGGAGGCCCAGAATGGTCGGGTAGACGTCGATCATGTCCACGCGCTGCCGGTCCAGCGGGCGGTTGGCGAAGAGGATCCCCTGCACCACGGCGGGATCCAGGGTGCAGTGGTCGCCGCTCCACGGCCGGGCGTTGTCCATGAACAGCTCGTTGGGCATCCCCCCGAGCGCGCTCTGCCACGAGATGCGGTACCCCTCCGAGGTGGTGACCACCATGTCCGGCACGAGGTTGGGATCGAAGTCGTGGTAGATCTCCTCGCGGAGGTACACCCGGGCCACAGGGTGCTTCCCGGTCTCGGGATCCACGATGGATTCCAGCTGGCGGGCCAGCGTCCGCCGGAGCTCCTCGTAGCGGCGTCCCGCCGGGACGATCCCGCCGGACTCACGGCCCCTCAGGTTCACGTAGAGGCCGCCCAGCCCCAGGGAGTAGGCGCGGCTGCGGGTCCAGTCCACGTTGGGCCAGAACTGGCCCCTGTCGAACAGCGTCTCGAGGTCCTGCGTCCTTCCCTCGCCGCCCGTGAGGGCGAGGTACCCGTTCCGGGCCAGCCAGGTGTTGATGTTGAAGGACCGCCTCCAGGTGGAGAAGCCGTGGTCGGACAGCACCAGGAGCGTGTCCTCCGGCCCGAGACCCTCCATCACCTCGCCCACGATGGAGTCCATGACCTGGTAGCTCTCCAGGAACGCCTGGCGGTACCGTGGCGCCCTCTCGGGGTCGTGGGCGGGATGCTCCGGATCCATGAAGCGGAACAGGATGTGGCCGATGCGGTCCGTGAACTCGAAGTAGTGGACCAGGAGCTGCTCGTCGCCGTCCAGGAACCTGCGGAGCAGCCCGCGGAAGGCCTCCTCGGTGTTGTGGACGTCTTCCAGGAACACCTCCTCGTCCACCACCTTCTCGCTGACGCCCCAGGTGTCCACGGCCCAGCCCGCGGTCTTGTAGGGCCCCACCTCCCGCTTCAGCAGGCCCGCCCAGTCCGCCGGCGAGGAGATCAGGAAGCCGGGGGGCAGCCGCTCGGGATCCAGCTGGAGGGAGGTCAGGTAGAGCCTGATCTCGGGATCCAGCGCCAGCAGGCGGAACCGGGCCATGGCGTGGAGCGTGACCAGGGGGTTGAAGCGGAACGCCACCTCGAGCCACGGGCTCCACTCGCCGGGACGGACGGTGGCGGTCTGTCCGCAGGTCTCGATCTCCAGGAACGAGTGGTCCGGGGCCACCTTCAGGGTCAGCGGCGCGTCGATCCGCGGGGGCCGGTCGAACAGGCGGTTCGGAGGCCCTGGGATGTAGGTCTCGATGGTGCCGTCGGCCCTGTCGAGCCCGATGATCTCGATGGAGAACTCGTTGTCGCTGCCCAGCTGGTAGAAGGGATCCGAGGTGTAGTAGGCGGGGCTCCCGATCCGGCCCCGGGCGTCGGGCACGCCCAGGCCCGAGAGCAGGTGGCCGTTGGCGAAGGGGCGGGCCGGGAAGGTCACCGGGATCCGCCCGACCACGCAGGAATGCCCGTGCTCCCCGGCCACCTGCCAGAAGGGCGTTCCCTGCCGGTTGTTGACCACCTCCGGAACCTTCTCGGGAATCCAGTGGGAGCCGATCCAGAAACCCGCCGCCCCGAGGGCGAGTCCGGGAAGCAAGGCCCAGAGCCAGGCACGGCGCCTGCGGAACACCGCCAGGGGGACGAAGACCAGGAGCCATCCGGCCACGGCTCCCATCACCAGGAGGACAGCGGGGTTGTTCCCGCCCCAGAGGAAGGGCCGCGAACCCTCCTTCGCCACCCCGAAGGCCGGCATGTAGGTCTCCGGGTCGCGCACCAGGAAGTCGAAGATCCGCGTCCCACCGGGATCCCGCCCCGTGGTGAAGGTGGACCACGACACGGGCGTCTGCGCCGGGACCGTGGGGTTCAGGCGGGCGTAGCCCCCGGCCCTGGCGAGTCGCTCCAGGTTGGGCAGGAGCCCCTCGGCCATCCACTGCTCCGTGAGCCGGGAGTCCGCGCCGTCGAAGCCCAGCACGATCACCCGTCCCTCCGGGGATGCCGCCCACCCCGGCACCGCCACCAGGAGCACGATCGAGATGAGGACCCATCGCTTCATGGGGAGCGATTGTACCCCACCAGGGCCGATCACGGCCGGAGTGCACTCCCCTGTCCGATCCGGGAAGACCGGCTCCCGGCACGGGAAGAAATGGGCCCTCGGGGGAGGGCCCATCCGCCGATGCCCCGCGAAGGCGCTCAGTCGGTGAGAACACCCGGAATGAAGACCGGGTCGCCCGAGCGGTTGTCCACCACAGATGCGTAGGTGAGGAAGGAGGCCGGACCGCTGGTCGCGTAGACCACGGCCACGGCACCGGCCTGCACGTCATCGGTGAACTTCCTGAACACGTCGTTGAGCTGGCGGGCCTCCCATGCACCGAGGTTGACGCTCTCCGTGCCAAGGCTTCTTCCGGCTCCCGTCAGGAGCTCCACGCGGAGAGAGATGGGGTTCTCGGAGACGTTGACCAGTCCCACGTTCGTCCGGAAACCCGAGGTGCGGTCGGGCGAGTGCTGGAGTTGCACGAGTCGGACCGTCTGGCCCCAGCTGAAGGCCTGCGTTCCGGGTACCGGTCCGATGTACTGCCCGAAGGTGCGGTCCCCTGCGTCATTGAATGTCCTGCTGCTGACCGTCAGCTTTCCCGTCCCGGCCTCGAAGGCCAGGGCACCCGCGCCGTCGGAGCCGTAGGCGTCCGCGAGGATGTCGCCAGACCTCCTGCAGTTGCCATGAACCGCGCCGAGAGAGGCCTCCCGGGGAGTCCCGCCGACGGCGTCGAGCCAGCGGACGGTCACGTTGCCGATCGCCCCGCTGAAGGCGCAGATCTCCACCGAGGTCCGCCAGACCGTGCCGTTGTACCCCGTGGCGTGGGCCGCCGCGGCAATCCACACAGGACCCTGCCAGTCGTCCACGGTCTGGACGTAGGTCGGGTCCCCCGAGACGTTGTCCACCACCGAGGCATAGGGGAACCAGCGGGCGCCCGCAGTGTCCGTGCGGACCACCAGATAGGCGTCCCCGACCGAAGATGTGCCCAGCTTCGAGGAGAAGACCCTGTTGAGCTGGACATGGGACCATGGCGGGACGTCGAAGCCGGCGGCTCCGAGCTGCTCGCCCAGGGCGGAGAAGCCGGTCACGGTCAGGTGGATGCTCGAGGCACTGACGTTCGCGACGCCGAGGTTGGTCCGGAAACCGCGTGCCGTGTCGCCCGACTCCTCGAGCTGGACCAGGTAGGCCGTGTCACCGGCACCGAGAGATCGGCTGATCGGGAGGCCGGGGATGTACTGCCCGTAGGTTCCCGTCCTGGCATCGTTGAAGGTCCTGGACGAGACCACCAGCGGCCGGTCCGACCCGACATGGAGAGCACCTGCCGCCCGATCGAGACCGAAGGGAGAGTTGAGCACATCGGGAAACCGGACAGTCTCGCCAGCGGGCACGGTGAACTCCGAGGGCTGTGCCGTGGACCCGTCCTTGCCAGTCTCCAGGAAGAAGAGATCCACCGTCGCATCCCGATTGCCCGGGTTGTGGATCGCGAGATCCGTCACCCAGGTCGTCCCTCCCGCGCCGGGCACGTGAGCTGCGGCGGGAACCGTGTAGGTGTGAGCGAAGGAGTAGGTGATCGGTGGCAGGTCTCCGCTCGGGCGGACCACCACCGCCTTGACGACCCTGTCACTTCCCTGTGCGTTGGTCACCTCCAGGGCAACCTGGTAGGTTCCCGAGGAGGCGAAGACGTGCGTGGGATTCCGGTCAGTGCTGGTGCCTCCGTCACCGAAGGACCAGCTCCAGGAGTCCGGGGATCCAGATGACAGGTCCGTGAAGCTCACCGTCTCTCCGGCACCGGGTTCGGATGGAGAGTACGAGAAGTCGGCATCCGGGATGCCCGATCCGCCCCCGCATGCTGACACGTCGAAGAACACGACCCCGCAGGTGTCCTCCGCCAGGGCGAGACGGTCTCCGACGAACGTGCCACCGTAGGATTCTCCGGGAACCTCGAGGTGCCCGAGAATCTCCAGGGTCGGGAGGTTGGAGAGGTCCACGACGACGAGTCCCTGCAGGGCCGATCCCAGGAAGGCGCGTTGTCCCCTGACCGTCACGCTCCGGATCGTGTCGTTCAGGTCCAGGTTGTCCTCGAGTACCGGCGTCGACGGGTTCTCGACGTCCACGACCGACAGGCCGTCGTAGTAGTCGGCCACCAGGAGACTGGATCCGGACAGCGCAACGTCCAGGGCGATGCCGCTGGTCGCCACCGTTCCGAGGAGGCGGGGGTGCACGGGATCCGAGATGTCCACAGCGCTGATCCCCGTGGATCCCCGGGCGATGTAGGCCGTGTCACCCTGGACCGTGATGCCGTAGAGGTTTCCCTCGAGTTCCAGGGTCCCGGCCAGGGAAGGGGAGCTCGGGTGGGTCACGTCCACCACCAGGAGCCCCTCGTCACGGGATGGGACCAGCGCGTACTGTCCCGCAAGAGCCACGTCCTGCGGATGACCGGGCAGCGAGATGCTTCCCTCGACTGTGGGGGCGGTGAGATCCGACACGTCCACGACCGACAGGCCGTACCAGTCCATCACCACGTAGGCCTTCCCTCCGGAGGTCACCAGGGCCGCAGGCGCCCCGGAGAGCGCGACCGACGACACCTCGGCCGGTCCCCCGGATGCGTCGGGGTCGAGGATGTGCAGACGAACACCGGACGAGTCAACCACCACGGCGTGGCCGGCCGATGCCCCCACGTCGCGGCACTCCCCTGCTCCGGGAAACCAGGCCTTCGTGCTGGGGGCCGTGGGATCGGACGCGTCCATTCGTGCGGCTCCGGCCGAGTACAGGCTGACCCATCCCGTGGCCCCCCTCACCGCCGTGGCAACGGGGACTCCCCGCTCCGGCCGGGTGGTGCTCAGGAGCCTCGGGGAGGCGGGGTTCGAGATGTCCACCAGGTGGAGCCCCCCGAAGTCCCCGGCGACCCAGGCCATGCTGCCCGAGATCGAAATGTGGCCGGTGTACCCCGGCAGCGAGAGCGAGCCCCTTGCTGTGGGGCTCGAGGGATCGGAGACATCGAGGACCAGGAGCCCATCGTACCCGTTCGCCACGAACAGGTCCGAACCCGAGAAGGTCGCGTCGTCTGCATCGTTGGAGGTGCTCACCGATGCCAGCTGTCTGGGAGACGACGGAGTGGAGACGTCCACCAGGCGGATCCCGTCTCCGGCCTCCGCCACTACGGCCAGGTTCCCCTTGACGGCGACACCCACGGAGTAGCGGTCTGCCTTGGAAACCCCGACCCTTGCCGGGCTGGCAGGATCGGAGACGTCGAAGAGGACCATGCCGTCCCAGCCCCCGGCCACGAAGGCCGTGTTCCCCACGACCTCCACGTCGAGGGCGACGAGGGGTGTCCCGGAGGCCCCCAGCACCCGCATGGAGGCGGGGTCCGAGATGTCCACCACCACCAGCCCCCTCCGGAAGACAGCGAGGAACGCGTGGTCTCCCGAGACCGAGATGGCGTAGATCGTACCCCCCACGTCCACCTGGCCCTTCGGGGCGTCGGTAGTGGCCGATGCTGCCAGCAGCAGGCTGCCGCTCCCGTAGAAGACGGTATCCCCTCCGAGTGCCACGTGGTACGTCACACCGAAGGCCCAGCGTCCCTCCACGGTCGGACATTCCGCCGCCACCGCGATCGTCACCACGACCGCAACACCGATGATTGCCATCACTCCACATGTCAATTTCCGGAACATGCCGACCTCCTCGAGCAACTCGTTCTTCTTCTGCCGGTACCAGGAGCATGAACCGTGCCAGTTGAGCTCAAGGAAGGGCCGAACCCTCGTGTGGTTCGCGGCAGCACACCGCCCGCAGGTGTTCTCGGGACCTGATGGGAATGAACCGCCCCGTGTCAGGGACCGGCAATGTCTCACCTTCAAGACATGCGGGTCCCGGAAACGAGATTGCCACCCCGCCGTCGGATCCCATGCCGTGGACACACAGAACCGGGCCGACGGCTTCCGGCACGGCTCACTCCCGGATCTCCATGAAACCGCCCCGGCACCGGAGGGAGCACACCGCCCGGATGCAGGTTCCGATCCTCACCCGGATCGTCCCTCTCGACCGGGCCAATCCGACCGGGCCAGGGGGTCAGGATCCGGTGTCTCCGTCCGTGATCGCGTTCCGGGACGTGGTCGCCCCGGACCACCGCACCCGGCGGAGGGCGTGGAGGCCGAACCCGTCCCAGTGATCTGCCGGGTACAGGCGCAGGCCGCCGGCCGGCGTCCCCACCACGGGCACGCCCGGGGGCAGGAAGGGCACGAGGTCCACGATCTCGAACCCCGGTGGGACCTCCTCGAAATGCTCCTCGTTCTCCTCGGGCTCCAGCGAGCATGTGGTGTAGAGGAGCACGCCACCGGGCGCGACGGCGCCGAGAGCCGCGCCGATCATCCGCCGCTGCACTCCGGCGCGTTCGGGGATCGCTCCGGGATCCAGGCGCCACCTGAGCTCGGGGTGCCGCCGGAGGGTCCCGGTCCCGGAGCAGGGGGCGTCGAGGGCCACCAGGCCGGCCCTCCCCTGGCGTATCGCGGGTCTCGTGGCGTCCGCCACCACGCCGTCCACCTCCACGCCCGCGAGGCGGGCCAGCCGGCGGACCAGCGCCAGGCGCCGTGCCGAAAGGTCACAGGCGATCACCTCGCTCCACCCGCCGAGCCGGGCTGCCAGCACGGCCTTGCCGCCGGGCGCGGCACACAGGTCCAGCAGCGACCCCTTCCCCGCCAGGGCCACCGCCAGGTGGGCGACCAGCTGCGAGGCCGGATCCTGGACGTAGGCCCTCCCGGCTGCGGCCTCCGCGGCCATCAGCGCGTCGTCCCCCGGGGCACGCCAGGCTCCGGGGCACCAGGGATGGGGCTCGACGACGTGGAGGGAGGGAGCCGCTCCACCCCCGTCCTCCGCGTCCCGGACCCACCACACCCAGACCGACGCCGGACGCTGGTTCGCACGGACGATCTCCCGGGCAGCATCCTCGCCGAACGCGGTGCACCAGCGCCGGTACATCCAGCCGGGGTGGGACCAGAGCACGTCGGGAGGGGCGTTCTCCTCCAGCCGGTTCCATGCATCCACGGCACGGCGCAGCACAGCGTTCACCAGGCCAGAGGCGGACCCCTTGCCCAGGCGGCGCACGAGATGCACGGCACCGTCCACCGCGACGGCCGCCGGACTGCCCAGCACCGCCGTCTCCACGAGCCCGAGGCGCAGGGCCACCCGGACCTCGGGATCAAGCCGGCCCGCCCTCGCCCCGAGGAGGGGGTCGGTGGCGGCGTCGAGCCGCCGCCTCCAACGAAGGACGGCGAGGACCCGGGCCCGCACTCCCGGGCGTCCCCCACCGGAGAGGAGGCGGGACGCGAAGGCACCCTCCTCCACCCGGAGCAGCAGCCGGGCCGCGGTCAGCCTGTCAGCCGAAGCGCTCACCGGCGGTGACCCGTTCCCCGATCAGGAAGGCGTCCGCCGGCATCCGCCGGCGCCCCTCACGCTGGAGCTCCGTGATGCGAACGGCGCTCCCGCCACCGCACCGGACCACGATTCCCCCTGCGTCGGCGTGGAGGATCGTTCCGGGTTCCTCCGTCCCCGGTGGTGCGGGGCGGACCTCCTCCAGTCCGTGGATCTTCAGGCGCCCCCCCCGGAACTTCGTGTACAGCCCGGGCCAGGGGGTGAAGGCCCTGAGCCGGTTGACCAGGCGCCGGGCGGACATCTCCCAGTCGATCTTGCCGAAGCTCCGCCGGAGCATGGGACTCACCGTGGCCCCCTCCTCGGGCTGGGGCCTGGGTACGACGCTGCCGTCCTCCAGCCCGTCCAGGGTCTCCAGCACCAGCTCGGAGCCCAGCTCGGCCAGCCGGGCCCCCAGCTCCTCCGCCGTCTCGCCGGGCTCGATGGGAACCCGCCTCTGGAGCAGGATGGGGCCGGTGTCCATCCCCTCGTCCAGGAGCATGGTGGTCACCCCGGTGACCCTGTCGCCGCTGGCCAGGGCCCACTGGACGGGCGACGGACCACGGTGGCGGGGCAACAGGCTCGGGTGGAGGTTGACGTATCCGCGGGGAAGGACCTCCAGCGCGGCAGGCGGAATGAGCTTCCCGTAGGCGACCACCACGCCCACGTCGGCTCCCGCCTCGCGGAGCCGTTCGAGGACATCGGGTTTCTTGAGGCTCCCGGGCTGCACCACGGGAAGGCCCAGCTTGCGGGCCATCTCGACCACCGGTGGGGCGGTGAGGACCTGGTGGCGCCCCACCGGCCTGTCCGGGCGGGAGACCACCAGGACCACCTCGTGGCGGCTGGCCGCGAGCCTTCTCAGCGTGGGCAGGGCGAACTCGGGAGTCCCGAAGAAGATGACCTTCATGCGACAGAGTCTACACCACGATCCCGGGCCTGGCCGCCCCCCACCCCGCTTGCGATGAAGGCCGGAGGCGGTAAAATCGTCGGGTGGACAGACCAGGATACAGGAGGGTTGTTCTCGCCGAGGACGAACCGGCAATCCTCACGGCTCTCGAGGAGGTGCTGACCGCCGACGGGTTCGAGACCGTGGGGTGCCCGGACGGGCTCATGGCGCTCGAGAAGGCCCGTGACCGGCCGCCAGATCTCCTGGTCCTGGACATCAACATGCCCGGACTCTCCGGAACGGACGTGGCGCTCCACCTCCGCATGGTCGATGCCCAGGCGGATGCACGGATCCTCATCATCTCCGGCCGCGAGGACTACCGCACCCACCGCCTGATCCGTGACAGCGGTGCCGACGCGTTCGTCCTCAAGCCGTTCGACGTGACCACCTTCCGGAGGGCCGTGTCCGAGCTCATGGAGCTTCCGGGCCGTCCGTGGCTGGAAGCCAGGGACTGGTACACCCTCGAGGAGCTCACCACCGGGCCCAGGCGACGGGGTGGTTTCGAGACGGGTGTTCCCACCGGGCTCTGTGAGGAGGCACTGGCGCTGGCACGAACCGTGTCGCTGATGGCGCGGTCCGTTGACGAGCGCGGGGCCCATCCCCCGTACCACACGATCCAGGTGACGGGCCTTGCTCTGATGCTCGCCGCGAGATTCCAGCTGAGCCCGGAGCACAGGCGGGCTCTCAGGCTTGCCGGCCTTGCCCACGACGCGGGCCTTGCACTCCTCCCGGATTCCATCCTCGCCCGGGAGGGTCCGCTGTCCCCGCGAGAGACCGACAGGGTCAGGGAGCACCCCGAGACCATCTCCCGGCTCTTCGAAGGGGTGGAGGGTGCCGACGAGGTGGCTTCCTGGGTCCGCCACCATCACGAGCGATGGGATGGCTCCGGGTACCCCGACGGGCTCGCGGGAGAGGCCATCCCCCTCGGGGCGCGGATCCTGACCGTGGCGGATGCGTTCTCGGCCATGACGACCAGGCGCTACCGGCCGGCCCTCAATTCCCGTGAAGCCGCTGCCGAGTTGCGGCACTGTGCCGGAACACAGTTCGACCCCGACCTCGTGGCCATCTTCCTCGAGGTCACGCTCCTCGGGGATCCCGGAAACCACTGAGTTCCGTCATCCCCGTCAGGAGGTGCACATTCGTGGCGGATCAGCCCGGAAAGCCCGGGTTGTCCCGGAACTCTCACGAGGGCTGGTGACAGAAGGTACACGGCACCGTTGCCGGGGGAGCGAGGGCATGCCCGGGCACGTGGAGCGACCGGGCCGGGACAACGCCGCCAGGAATGGTGGAACGTGCGCCGTGCGATCGAAGCGTCAGGACAGTTCCGGGCTAGAATGGTGGGATGGATTGCTCCCCGGGAGGATCTGATGGGAAAGCCAATCAGGGTGGATGATCTCGAGACCGCGGTGAGGAATGTGCGGAAGATCCAGACATTCTTCGCCGCCGCGAGCGCCGGTGAAGCCGACGCGAGCGTGGAGTCCGGGCTGCGTCGTGTGGCCGGGCTGCTCGAACGCATGTCCGGTGATGCCCGGAGCATCGCGGTCACCCTCCCCGCCCGGGACATCGACGTGTCATCGGATCCCGATTCCGTCGCCACGGCCCGTCTCGATCCGTCCAAGGTGGAGGGAATCGCCGGCTATCTCGAGACGGTGGCACGGTGGCTGACCGCCAGGGTGGACGTGGAGCCTCCCGCCGAGGCCGCCGGGCTGCTCCTGGAGCTGGTGACCCGCCTGGAGAGGACGACGGCGAGGGTCAGGACTCTTCTCGACATCTCCTCGTCCCACCCACAGTCCATTCCCGCCCCGCAGGCGGAGGCGCCCCTCTCGCCCGAGGAGCTCGCAGAGCGGGAGGCCCAGGCGGCCCGCTGCGAGGCCCTCGAACCTCTCGTGCTCGACCACACCTTCGAGAACCCACTGCTCCGGGGCAAGGAGGGACATTTCGAGCTCACGTCAGCGACCAGGAATCTTGTCGAGGAGTGGATGAGCTCCGCCGGGCTCGAGACCTCCCCGGGAACCCTGTACACGCTCCACCGGAAGGTCGCTCGCTGGATCGAGAGCATCCCGGAGGGCATGGTTCTCATCCTGAAGGTCGGGATGCTCTCGGGCCGGCCGGAGATCTATCCTCGATACGTTCCACGACCCGGCGGCGAATCCTGAGCCATCACCTCGTTCACGAGAGCGGGATCTCCTGCCCCATCTCGTCGATGAACCGCACCTCAGGCTCGAGGATGATCCCGGCACACTCCCGTACCCTCCTGCGCATGATCCGGGCCAGCTCCAGCACGTCGGCAGCCGTGGCTCCCCTGTCGGTCACCACGATGTTGGCGTGCTCCTGGGAGACCCGTGCCCCCCCGACCCTGAGACCCTTGCACCCGGTGGCCTCCAGGAGGCGCCCGGCGAAATCGCCCGGGGGGTTCCTGAACACCGAGCCTGCTGTCGCTCCCCGGGGGAACCGCGCGCTCCTGGCCGCACTGACCTCCCGCATCCTGCCCATGATCCCGGCGAGATCTCCCGGCTCGAGGGAGAGGCGGGCCCTGACGATGACGCCGCTTCCCCGGGGCAACGAGCTCCACCGGTAGCCGAACTCCACGTCACCCGCATGGACCTGGACGAGCCCTCCCTCCGGACGGAGGACCTCGGCCCGGTCCAGCAACTCGCAGATCTCCACACCACCCGCTCCCGCATTCATGGCCAGGGCACCGCCCACCGTCCCCGGGATGCCGAACAGCTCCTCCATGCCGGAGAGCCCGGCACGTGCCACCGCGCGGCAGACCTGTGTCAGGTTGGCACCCCCACCGGCAACCACACCGTCCAGGTCCACCTCCAGCCCGGCGAGGGACCCGCCCAGCGTCAGGACGGGGATCCGCAGGCCGGCGTCGGGGGCCACCACGTTGGTTCCACCACCGAGGACGAAGAAGGGTTGCTCCATTTCACCCAGTGTCCCGACCACGGTGGAGAGCGCCTCCGGCGTGTTGCACCGCACCATGAGATCGGCCGCCCCGCCGACCTTCAGCGATGTCCAGGCCCGGAGCTCCACGCGCTCGTGCAGCTCGATCGGGAGCCGCCTTCCAAGCTCCCGAAGGCCCCTGAGGAGCGTCTGAAGGCTCTGCACGGTACCCGTCACCCCCTGTCAGGAATACTGGCACGGCTCTTGCGTGTCACTGGAAGTGCGTACGGAGGACAACCTTCGACACACGGATCATACCTCCTCCTTCTTCCAGCGGGCCCACGGGCCCGCCCCTTTTTTGCTCCGGACCGGCGGCCCGCTTCCATCATTCCACTCCGAGAAACTTCATGTGATAGAGCAGTGTCTGGCGGGTGATTCCGAGGTCCCGGGCCGCAGCGCTCCGATTGCCTCCGTTGCGATGGAGGGCATCCTCGATGAGCCCACGTCGCAACCGCCGGTGAGCCTCCTCCCACGACTGTGGCCGTTCCGCAAGACCGTGGCCCTGTCGGTGCATACCACCACCACCGTCCCGGACCGGTACGGGTAGGTGGGAGGGACCGACGATGCCACCACGGGCCGCGATCAGGGCCATCTCCACGATGTTCCGGAGCTCCCGGGCGTTGCCGGGCCAGGAATGACGGGACAGCACCCCCAGGGCCTCGGGACTCCACCGTGCCGGCGCCAGCCCGTGCCGGGCCACCGCGGCTGCCGTGAAGTGCTCCACGAGATCGGCGATATCCCCGGGACGCTCCCGCAACGGGAGGATCCGGATGACGGCCGTGGCAATCCTGAAGTACAGGTCCGTCCGGAAGCACCCCTCGGTCATGGCCCGTTCCAGGTCGGAGTTCGTGGCCGAGATCACCCGGACATCCACCCTGTGAAGGGCCTCCGAACCCACGGGACGCACCTCGGAGGACTCGAGGAAACGGAGCAGCTTGGCCTGGAGCGCCATGTCCATCTCTCCGATCTCGTCGAGAAACAGCGTCCCCCCGTCCGCGGCCGCCACGAGTCCCTTCCGTGACCGGTCCGCCCCCGTGAAGGCCCCCCGGACCGAACCGAACAGCTCGGTCTCCACCAGCTGGGGTGGAAGTGCCGCCATGTTGACGGGAACGAACGGCCCCCGACGGCCGGACAGCTCATGAAGCATCCGCGCCGCGACCTCCTTGCCCACTCCCGTCTCCCCGACCAGAACCACGGGAACCGAGCTGGGTGCAAGTCGCTCCAGCTCCGCCCGGAGGGCCCGTGACGCCGGGCTTCTCCCGACAAACCCCGTTCCGCCCGGCTTCGCGGGGGTTTCCTGACCGGAACCTGCCAGCGTGAGCGAGAGCA
This sequence comes from Thermoanaerobaculia bacterium, assembly GCA_027061805.1. GTDB lineage: Bacteria > Acidobacteriota > Thermoanaerobaculia > Thermoanaerobaculales > Sulfomarinibacteraceae > JAMOWA01. Next base: position 81,350 of record JAMOWA010000051.1, read on the forward strand.
CCACGGCCAGCAGGTTCCACGCCGGACCTGGCGGGGCCTCGCTCCCGAGTGGAACGAGCACCGTGGATCCCCCGGGGGTCTCCTCGCCCGCCTCCCCGTGTCCCACCCTCAGGAGCGGCGGCCCGCCGTGACGGCTCCGAACCTCCAGTCCATCCAGGCCCAGCTCCTCGAGCACGCCACCCCAGGACCGGTGTTCCGGTCGCGGAACGGTCCCGCTTTCCAGGATCCGTGTCGCGAGCGCGCTCACCGCCCCCCCCGGAACCCCGGGCGCCACCACCTTCCGCCACCCGTCAAGCCCCCCGTCCCCGAGCGTCCGGGCCACCCGCCGGCGCAGGTCGCCATCGGCCCACCCCTGCCGTCCGAGGAGCCGCTCGCACAGGGCCAGGGCGAACCCCTCCTGCAGGGTGGCGCCGCCCTGGCACAACGTCTTCCGTGCAGCCTCGGGTCGTCCATGTCGCACGGCCTGGAGGCATCCCGCCGCCAGGAAGAGTCCCCACCCGTCACGGCCCTGCCGAACCTCCAGGCCCTGGAGCGCCTCGATGACCGCCAGCCAGCCCCCGGCCTCCTCTCCACCACGCAGCAGCGCCGATCGCGCGCTGTCAAGGTCGTGCCGGAGGAGAGCTGCCACACCCTCCAGGAGGGAGAGAGGGGCCGAGAGGGAACGGTCGGGTGTGGCCACGCGCTCCCTCAGGCCGGACAGCCGCTCCAGGAAGGAGGCCTCGTGGCCCCGGGCAAGATCCAGCCGTGCCATCTCTGCCTCGAAGAAGGGATCCCATCCCTCCTCGGCCCCCTCCCTCAGCCGGCGGAGAGCCCGCTCCACCTGCAGCCTGTCCAGCTCTGCCACGCCCAGGTTGAACGCCGGCACGCGGGTCCTCCACCGGAAGCCGGCGGCCTGCAGGAGCTGCATGGCCCTGAGGTGATGGCGGTCTGCCTCCACATTCCGGCCGCGGTTCAGCGCGATGTACCCGAGGTCGAGTTCGGAGAGGCCCCGGAACCCCGGCCGGTCCTCCCTCCGGAGGACCCGGAGAAGAAGCCGGCGTGCCAGTTCCTCACGACCCTCGTCCTTCCAGAGGTTGGCCACCCGCCGGAGCAGGACCCTTCGCAGGCGTTCCGGTCCGGAGAGAGCCTCCCGCCGCCATGCCCTGTCCTTCAGCACCACCTCTGCATCCACGAGGAGCTCGGCCTCCAGGCGAAGCCGGGCTCCCACTGGACCCCCGGCAGACAGCGCCGCACGGCGAGCCAGCTCCGTCCAGCGCCCGGCATCTCCCGCCCCACGCTGCACGGCACGCTCCAACATGCGGAGCGCCACCTCCCCAACCGCCACGGGTACGGCCCGAGGGTCCAGGTCTGGCAGCAGCTCGTTGACCCGCACGACAGGACCGTCCACGGCCGCCAGCCAGGCCCTGTAGGAGGACCGGACCTCCTCCGGAAGGCCCTCCACGAGAGGCCTCGCCGTGGCGAGGTCCAGGTCCGACAGTGCCGACTCCACCCGGCAGGCCAGGAGCTCTCCGGAGAGGGCGTCGGGGTCTGCGAGCCCGAGGATCGACCGGACCTCCCCGGGCTCCATGGCGCGAAGTCGCTGCCGTGCCCAGTCCAGCAGCTCCGGCCGGGACGGATCCCCGAGGTACCCGTGGAGCAGCCTCCTGGGGTTGTCTCCGGGGAACAGTGCGGCCACCTGGAGGTGCAACGGGTCCCGCCGCACCGGCTGGGGCGTGGGCCACCGCCACAGTCCACCCTCCAGCTCCGCACCCAGCGCTGCAACCCTCGACGCCAGGGTCTCCCCCGCGAGTCCGGTCTGGGCCGACAGGAGCCCCTCCGGGACCCCCTCGGGTGCCAGACCAAGGCACCTCCGGAGCAGCTCGTCCGTGTCCCCGCCCATGCCCGTTTCCGGTGGACCCTCCGCGAAGAGCCATGCCGCCGACCGGGTCAGGGCCTCCCCTCCTGGGGCGTCGGGACGGCGGAGGCGCTCCGCCCACCGTTCCGCCTCCAGCCGCGCCCGGTCCCGCGGAATCCCGGTCACGAGGAGATGGCTCTCCGGTGGGGATCCACCGAGAACCGGTGGAACGGGTGGCGCCCACCCCCCGGGGAAACGGCCCACCACCACACTGCTGCGGTCCGTGCCCTCCTCCACCCAGCGCTCGGCGGCAAGAATATCCTTCAGCACGAGGGCGCCGGACAGGATGAGAACCCCACCGGGATCCCCCACCACCGGGAGGGGCGCCGTGCTCTCCTCGGGCAGCGATCCCCTGTACCAGAAGACCCGTCCTCCCCCGGACCGCACCGTGACGGCCAGGACCGCTGCCAGGCGGTGCGCGAGGCTCTCCCGGGGCATGGACCAGTAGGTGATCTCTCCCCCGGCGGGCTCGGGAAGTGGGTCCAGCCGGAGAGCCCACAGCGACCGGGCAACCCGGGCCGGGAGGGGCGGACGGAGCTCCGCCAGCACGGCCTCGAGCCAGGGCTCGAAGGTGAGCCACTCGATACGCCGGTCGGCCGGATCCACCGGAAGATCCATCCCGAGCCCCGTGGCGAGCGCCTCCACCAGTCCGTCGCGGCAACCCCTCACCGCCATCTCGGCTCCGCCCAGCCTGGCGGCAAGACCGTCCACCGGACGGGGCCAGGCCCGGAGCACCGCACGGACGCCACGCTCATCCCTGAGCACCAGCATGTTCCGCACCGGGGCTGCTCCCACGTGGAGCTCCACCTCCTGGAGGAGGGAGGCCAGGGCGAGAACCTGGGCCGCCACGGCAAGGCGTTCCCGACGCGACAGTCGGCGGACGGGTCTTCCGGACGGCACCGCTGGCCCGATGGCGAGCGTCTCCGGTGCAGGCACCGCCAGCAACGGATGATCCAGCAGGAGCGGCAATCCCGTCCGGAGGCTCATCCGTCCGTCACCAGGTTCCACTGATCCCAGAAGCCCGGGAACGACTTTGCCACGCACCCCGCGTCATCGAGACGCAGGGGACCCGCAACCAGGGCGGCGACGGCCATGGCCATGGCGATGCGGTGATCCCCGGCCGCCACGACGTCCACCGCTCGTTCCAGGGGCGACAGCGAGCCGAGCACGCGGAACGTGTCACCGGTGGTCTCCAGCCGGGCGCCGCACCGGCGGAGGTTCCCGGTCATCACGCCCAGCCGGTCGCTCTCCTTGTGGCGCAGGTGCGCAAGGCCCGTGAGCTCCGACCCCGGCGGCGCGGCCGCGGCCACCACCGCGAGGGCCGGGAAGAGGTCGGGGGAATCGGCCAGGTCCGCACGAAACGGCACCAGGGTACCCCCCACGACCCGCACCCCTCCCGGGACCGTCTCCCACCGTGCCCCGGCCCTGGTCAGGACGTCGAGGATCGAGCGGTCTCCCTGGCCCGAGGAGCAGTCCAGGGGCCGGATCTCCACGCTTCCCCCGACCCCGGCGGCGGCCGCCGCGAAGAAGGACGCTGCGGACCAGTCGCCTTCCACCGCGAACTCCACCGGCCGTGGCAACCCCGGGGGAACCTTCCAGAGCCGTCCGTCGCCGGAGCACCGTACCTCCAGCCCCCAGGCGACCATGGCCCGTCGGGTGAGCTCGAGGTACGGCCGCGACGGGACGGGGCCCTCCAGGTGGAGCTCCAGGCCCCGCGCCATGCGTGGCGCCGCCAGGAGCAGGGCGCTGACGAACTGGGAGGAGGCTCCCGGCCAGATCCGGAGTCGGCCTCCCCGGGGCGTGCACCCCCTCACCTCCACCGGGAGCCTTCCGCCCCCTGCGGGCCGCAGCGCCACGCCCAGCCCCCGGAGGGCATGGACGAGCGGTCCCATCGGACGCTCCCTGAGTCTCTCCGTTCCGTCGACGACCCAGGTGCCGGGTACCGTGGCCAGCAACGCCATGAGGAGCCGGGCCCCGGTCCCCGAGTTGCCCAGGTGAACCGTGGCCCTCTCCACCGCGGTATCGCGTGGGCGCATCTCGATGCCCGCACCGCCCCACTCCAGCGGCCAGCCGGCGGCCCCGAGGGCCCGCCCGAGGACCAGCGTGTCCTCGCACGCCAGGGGCGAGGTGATCGTCCCTCCGTCTGCGAGGGCGGCGAGGACCAGCGCCCTGTTGGTGAGGCTCTTCGACGGGGGCACCCGGACGCTGGCCGCAATCCCGCTCCGGTGACCGGACAGGAGCCTGGGGCCGGCCGCGGTCAACCGGAGCCCTTCTGGAGGGTTCAGATGGACTTGCGGGGACACCGTTCCATTCTGGGGAGGCGCTCCGGAGGTGTCAAGGTATTCTCCACCAGCCTCCACCCCTTCCCGTCCACCAGGACCGTGAGCCCGAACTCCAGCCAGGCCGGCACCACGAGGGCCGTGTGTCCATCCTCGTCACACCTCCAGGGCGTGTGGAAGTGACCCCAGAGGAGGACATCCACACCCGTGTTCCAGGCCTGGCGTGCCTCGCGGACGAGGTCGTCCACGGGCTTGCGGTACCGGAACCTCCGGTTCGTCTTCGCAAGGCGGGCCTCCATCTGGCGGACGATCCCCACCGCCAGTCCGTCCGGCAGGAGACGCGCCCAGAAGTGCGCCGGGCGGGACTTCGCCAGGGCAGACCAGAAACGGTACATGCGATCCTTCCGGTTCACCAGGTCCCCGTGGACCAGGCGGTATCTCGTGCCCCCCGACTCGAACTCGTGGCTCCTCCCCCACCAGTCCAGGTGGGCCTCGAGCTCGGGCTCGCCCAGGAAGAAGTCCCGGTTCCCCTCGACAATCCCCACACGGATCCCCTCCGCCCTGAGGTCGTCCCACAGCGCGAGGAGCTCGCGGACCTGGGTGGTCCAGAACTTCGGCATCCCGATGAGGTACTGGCACACGTCGCCCAGGTAGATCACCTCCCGGACGCCGCCGCGCCGGACCGCTTCCAGCAGACCGGCCATTGCAGCGACATCGCCGGGCCGCTGGCCAAGGTGGGGATCCGCGACGATGAGCCGTTCCACCGGGGCATCCTACACGAGTCCGGCCTGTGAGCGGCCTCACTCCCCCGCACCCGTTTTCGCTGGAGAATGAAGCGATGTGCCCCGGTGTTACCCTGGCAAAGGTGTCGCGCCACTGTACGGGCGATTCCTGGAGGTGACGATGCAACGGCTCGGAAACCACGTTGTCCACATGGCCCTTCTCCTGACCCTGGTGGGCCAGACGGCACTCGCAAGGATCCCCGTGCTCGACCAGGAGAGCCGGGCCCGCCTGGATCCCCGCCTGGCCCGGGCCTGGGACGAGGGGGCCACGGAGTTCCGGGTGATCGTCCACCTGCTGGCACCCCCGGAGGCCCACATTCCGCTCGGGCCCCGGGGGGTGGAGTTTCCCGCTGCACGACTCGCCGTGGTGGAGGAGGTGGTCACCCGAGGCGTGGAAGAGATCCTGAAGGAGGTGGATTCCGGAGAGCTCCGGGTCGGCCACACCTACCGTCTCCAGCCGGCCTTCTCGGCGCGTGTCGACCGCACCACCCTGGCCTCCATCGCCGGGCGGCCCGGCGTGGACTGGGTGGAGCTGGACGAGGTCTGGCAGGCCTTCACGGCGGAGGGCCTCCCCATGATCCACGCTGACGTGCTTCATGCCCGGGGAATCGACGGGTCCGGCACCTCCGTGGCCATCGTGGATACCGGCATCGACCCCCAGCATCCCACCCTGGGCGGTGGTCCCATTCCCAACGGCAAGGTGGTCTACGGCAAGGACACGGCCGACAATGACGATGATCCCGCCGACTGTGGCAGTCACGGCACCGCGGTGGCCTCCATCGCTGCCGGGCTCGCCCACTCCTGGGACACGGGGTTCAGCTTCGCCGGGGGCGTGGCGCCCGGGGCGGACATCCTGGCATACAAGGCCAGCCCCACCGGTGAGTGCGGCAGCTTCTACACCTCCGATGTGACCGCCGCCATCGAGGACGCCACGCTGCTCCGGGACACCTACAACGTGGTGGCGCTCAACCTCTCCATCGGGAGCTCCGGCGGCTTCGACGGCCCGTGCGACTCGCAGAGCTACCTCTACGCCTCTGCCATCAACGACGCCGTGGCCGCCGGGATCGCCGTCTTCGCGGCCGCCGGCAACAGCGCCCTCAAGGACGCCATCGCCAGGCCCGCCTGCCTCGCCAACGCCATCAGCGTGGGTTCGGTCTACGACTCCGACATCCAGAATACCTACCGGTACTGCGCCAACGACTCCTGCACCGAGATCCTCTGTACCGACGCCTTCCCGAAGGCCGGGACGGTCACGTGCTACTCCAACTCGAGCTTCCAGCTGGATTTCCTGGCGCCTTCCGAGGACATCACCGCCGCGCGCCCCCACGGGACGACCCAGGGCTTCGGTGGGACCTCTGGCGCCGCCCCCTACGCCACCGGCGCCGCGGCCCTCCTGGCCCAGTCCAACCCGGATCTGACGCCCGAGGAGATCCGCATGCTGCTCGGCCTCACCGGGCAGCCCATCACCGATGCCGACAACGGGATCACGCGGGCGCTCATCGACGTGGAGGCGGCCGCCGACCCCGTCACCCTGGGTATCGGCTCGCCCGGCAACGCGGCGATCCCCAATGCCACCGGTCTCCCCCTGGTCTCCACCACCACCATCGCCAGCGGGGGGACGGTGGAATCCATGACGGTATCCCTCAAGGTGGCCCACGGCAATCCCGAGCAACTTCTGGTGACCCTGGTCTCGCCGTCGGGGACCCGCGTGAGGCTCGAGGACCACGGGACCTTTGCGGGTGACGGCATCTACGCGGTGTATCCATCGGACCGCCAGCCCCTCGAGAGTCTCGACGCCTTCACCGGAGAGCCCGCCGCCGGCACCTGGACCCTCGAGATCCTGGACGACGATCCCGAGGAGAACCGGCTCAAGCCCAGCACCCTCGTGGCCTGGGGCCTCAAGATCGACACGGGCGGCACCGTGCAGCCACCCCAGTTCACCTCCTACTCGATTCCCGTGGCTGCCCACGTGAAGGGTGCCCCGGGAACCTTCTGGGTCACGGATGCGCGGATCTTCAACCCATCTCCGACCCGGCCGATCAGCTTCACCCTCTACCTGATCCCGCAGGGGGAGGACGGCACCCAGGTCTGGTACCAGTCGCCGGTGACGATCCCGCCGCTGGCCATCCAGAGCCTCCCGGACCTCGTCCTGAACGCCTTCGGCCAGACCACGGCGGGACACCTCCTGGTCCAGAGCGACGGTGAACAGCTCCTGATGACCTCCCGGACCTACAACACGGGCGGGGAGGAGGGCACCTACGGCCAGTTCGTGGGCATGGACCGGGGCATCGACGGAATCGGGGCCGGTGACGGTTCCCTCCACATGCTGCAGCTCGCGTCCAACACCGGCTTCAGGACGAACATCGGCTTTTCCGAGGTTGCCGGGAAGACCGCCCGGGTCCGGGTGACCCTCTTCGACGGTGAGACCGGGCTTCCCGTGGGCGTCCCCGGCGAGTACACGGTGGAGCCCTTCTCCAATGCCCAGGTGAACACGATCTTCGAGGCGCTGGGAGCGGGCACCGTGGACAACGGACGGGCGCGGGTGGAGGTGATCGGCGGCGAGGGCCGCGTGGCCATGTACGCCTCGGTGGTGGACCGGCGGTCCGGTGACGCCATCTATGTCCTCGCGGCGAACCCGGTGAAGGCCACCTCCCAGGTCGTTCCCATCGTGGCCAGTGCCACGGGCAAGAACGGCACCCTGTGGCTCAGCGACGTCCGGATCCACAACGCGGGGAGCAGCCCCGTGGCCCTCGACCTCGAGTTCCGCCCCGAGGTGGAATCCGCGGGGACCCCGGTCACCGTGACCCGGACCGTGGGAGCCGGCAGGATCCTGGCGCTGGACGACATCGTCGGAACGGTCCTCGGTCAGCCTGGTGCCCACGGCTCCCTGAGGATCGCGACGACCTCGGGAACCCCGGCCAGCCTCCTGATCACCTCGCGCACCTACAATTCCGGCGGGGACAGGGGCACCTTCGGCCAGTCCGTTCCCGCCGTGGCCACGGGGTTCGGCACCGGCCGGTCCACCACCATCCTCCACCTGGACTCCTCCACGGCGTTCCGTGCAAATGTGGGTATCTGCGAGGTCTCAGGGGGTACCGTCACGGTCCGGTACGTGCTCAAGGACGGGAGCGGCCAGACGCTGGGAACCGGCATCCAGGAGCTCGGCCCATGGCAGGTCCGGCAGATCAACGACATCTTCGCGGACGTGGGCGCCTCTCCCAGGGAAAACACGCGCCTGGATCTCTTCCTGGATGCCGGCACCGGCACCTTCACGGCCTACGGCTCCCTTGTGGACGCCACCACAGGCGACGCCATCACCATTCCCGTGCTGGAGTACTGAGTCCCCTGCCCTTCGTCCGGGGATTCACCGGGGGCGCCCCGTCAGGGGTGTCGCTCGATGCAGACCCACCCCGCCAGGAGGAAGGGGAGGATCGCTCCGCACGGTCGGAACATCGTGGGTGATCCGGTCCGGAAGCTGCCGGAACCGGTGGCAGGAACCGGAAGGGGCCGGACGGGACACCCCGTCCGGCCCCCGGCAGTCCGATGCGATGGGAGACTCAGCCGTTCTTCCGGGCGAACTCCTCCATGAAGGAGGCGAGCACGTCCACGCCCTCGGGCTCCATGGCATTGTAGATGGAGGCCCGGCAGCCGCCCACGGAGCGGTGCCCCTTGAGGCCCACCATGCCGGCAGCCTTCGCCTCGGCGATGAACTTCGCCTCGAGCTCCTCGGTGGGCAGGCGGAACACCACGTTCATGACCGAGCGGCTCCCCTTCTCCACCGGGCAGCGGTAGAAGTCGGGCAGGGCGTCGATCACCCCGTAGAGGCGCTCGGCCTTGCCCTTGTTCCGCCGCTCCATGGCCGCGAGGCCGCCGTTGTCCTTGATCCAGCGGAGGACGTTGCGCACCATGTAGATGGCAAAGCTGGGCGGCGTGTTGTACAGGGAGTCCTTGGCCACGTGGGTGGCGTACTTCAGGAGCGTCGGGATGCCGTCGTTGGCCCTTTCGAGCCAGGACTTCCGCACGACGACCACGGTGACGCCCGAGGGCCCCACGTTCTTCTGGGCCCCGGCGTAGATGAGCGAGAAGGCGTTGGCATCGAAGGGGCGCCACAGGAAATCCGAGGACATGTCGCCCACCAGCGGCACGTCGCCGGTGTCGGGGAACTCGGTCCACTGGGTGCCACGGATGGTGTTGTTGCTCGTCAGGTGGACGTAGGCGGCATTCGGGTCGATGTCCAGCTCGTCCACGGCCGGGATCCTGGTGTAGCTCTCCCCGGCGCCGGACCAGGCCTCGCGGGCGTCCGCCACGATGCGAGCCTCCTTGATGGCCTTGTCCGCCCAGGCACCGGTCATGACGTAGTCCGCGGAACCTCCGGGGGCGATGAAGTTCATGGGCACCATGGCGAACTGGAGCGAGGCGCCGCCCTGGAGGAAGAGCACGTGGTGGTCGTCATCCAGCCCCAGGAGCTCCGCCACCAGGTCCATGGCCTCGTGGTGAAGGGCGTCGTACTCCCTGGAGCGGTGGGAGATCTCCATGACGGACATCCCCGTCCCCTCCCAGTCCAACAGCTCGGCGTGGGCCCGCTCCAGGGCCGCTGCCGGCAGTGTTGCGGGTCCTGCGTAGAAATTCCAGACCTTGCTCATGTGGCTCCTCCTCCTTCACGCGATCTGATGCTCGAAATCTTCGAGCAGCTTCACCACCACATCGCCGATCCGCAGCATGTTCTCACGGCTGGAGGCACCGATGTGGGGTGTCATGATGACGTTGGGCGCCGAGAGGATCGGGCTCGACGGATCCGGCGGATCGGAGTACCACACGTCCGTGCCGTAGGCCCTGACCTTCCCGGACTCCAGCGCCTTCGCCATGTCCTCCTCCACCACGCACTGGCCGCGGGCGGTGTTGACGATGACCACGCCATCCTTCATGGCCGCCATGGTCTCCTCGTTGATCATCCCCCGGGTCTCCTCGGTGAGGGGCACGTGGAGCGAGATGTAGTCCGCCCTCCTGAAGAGCTCGGTGAGCGGAACCAGGGAGAGGAAATCATGATTCTTCAGCAACGGGTCGTAGGCGATGACCTCCATGCCGAAGGCCGCGGCCCGGCGGCCCACCTCCGTCCCGATGTTGCCGGCACCAACCAGGCCCAGGACCTTGCCATGGAGCTCGGTGCGCTTGAGCTCCTTCTTGGCCCAGCGCCCCTCCTTCATGGAGTTGTGGGCCTCGATGAGTCGCGTGGGCACCGCCACCATCAGCGCCATGGCCATCTCGGCCACGGCGATGGCAGAGGCCGAGGCCGTGTTGTAGACCCGGATGCCCTTGGACCGTGCGTACTCCACGTCGATGTTGTCCAGGCCCACCCCGCCCCGGATGATCAGCTTGAGGTTGGGGGCCGAGTCGATGTACTCGCGGGTGCACTTGGTCTTGGATCGCACCAGGACCACGTCCACCTCGGGGAGACGGTCCCTGTCGTCGGTCACCTCACCGAAACGTTCCAGCTGGGCCGGCAGGGATGGGTCAAAGGCGTCGGAGATCAGGATCTTCATGGCTACCTCCCGTAACGGTCAGTCATCGAGCGGCCTGACGATCAGGCCGGAACGGAGCTTGGGCTCGAACCACGTGGACTTGGGCGGCATGACCTTTCCGGCGTCCGCCACGGAAAAGAGCTGTTCGATGGACGTGGGGTACAGGGCGAAGGCCACGGTCCACCCCCCGCTGTCCACCCGCTTCTCGAGCTCCTCGAGGCCCCGGATCCCACCGACGAAGTCGATCCGCTCGTCACTCCGGGGGTCACCGATCCCGAGGACCGGCGCCAGCAGGTTGTCCTGGAGGATGGCCACGTCCAGGCTTCGCACGGGATCGTCCGCCGGCCACGTGCCCGGCCGGGCCACCAGGCGGTACCAGGAACCGTCCAGGTACATGCCGAACTCATGGGGTGAGCCGGGACGGGGCGAACCGGTGGGCTCCACCGTGAACTTCTCCGAGATCTCCTCCAGGAAGGCCTCCTTCGAGCGCCCCGCGAGGTCCCGGACCACGCGGTTGTAGTCCAGGATCTTGAGCTGGTCGTGGGGGAAGATCACGGAGAGGAAGAAGTTGTAGGGCTCGTCCCCGGTATGGGCGGGGTTGGCGGCACGGCGCGCCTCCCGGACACGGACCGCAGCCGCGGACCGATGGTGCCCGTCGGCCACGTACATCTCGGGGACCTGCGCGAAGGCCTCACGCAGCTCCTCGACGTCCACCGGGTTGTCCACGACCCAGACCGTGTGCTGGATTCCATCATCCGCAGTGAAGTCGTAGGTGGGCTCGCCGGACGTGAGCCGCTCCACCAGGCGGTCGATCTCCTCCCGGGCCCTGTAGGCCAGGAAGACCGGCCCCGTGTTGGCGTTCAGGGCCTCCACGTGCCGGGTGCGATCGTCCTCCTTGGCGCGTCGTGTGTGCTCGTGCTTCTTGATGAGATCCGCCTCGTACTCGTCCACGCTCGCTCCCGCCACCACGCCCGTCTGGACGTGATCGCCCATGCGCTGACGGTAGAGGTAGTAGGCCGGGCGGGCTTCCCGCACGAGAACCCCCTCCGCGATGAGGCGCCTGAGGTTTTCCGCACCCTTCGCATACACCTCCGGCGCGTAGAGGTCGGTCCCCTCGGGGAGATCGACCTCGGGCTTCACCACGTGAAGGAATGAGTACGGTTCACCGGCCGCCATGCGGCGGGCCTCGTCACTGGACAGAACGTCGTACGGAGGGCTCGCCACCCGCTCGGCCAGTCCCGGTTTCGGACGCCATGCTCGGAAGGACTCGATTCGTGCCATGGGCTCTCCTCGTGGAGTGGGATTCGGCGGCGGCGCCGCCACGTGAAATCTATCACATGCAGGGGTGGCACGCCACCTCATCAGGCCCCCGCCTGGGAGAACATGTCGCCCTTCCGAGAGACGTTCATCACATGTGCCGCCACCGTTCTCTCGCCCCGGCAGGTCTCGCCATCGCCACCCTTCTCCTGGCGTCCCGCACCTGGAACTCCCCCCCGAGGCCTCCGCCGGACGGGCCGCCTCCGGAGATCATCCCATCCGGGTGACCCAGCCGGAACCCGGTGAACGGCATTTCGGCGACCTCCGCATCCTCACCGGCGGCGAGAACGCCGAGACATCCCTCCCCATCGACGGGCCGGGGCTGATCTTCCAGTCCACCCGGCCACCGTACGCCTGCGACCAGATCCACACAACGAACCCGGACGGCTCGGAGCTCGAGCAGATCACCTTCCCCGAGCGGTTCGACGGTTTCCCCATGTGGGCCCCCGACGGGAAGACCTTCGTCCGTCTTCTGCTCCAATCGCTCCGACCCGGCGCCCCACGAGACCAACGTCTTCGTGACCACCTGGACGGACTGAGGCCCGGGAATCCTCCCGCACGGGCCCCTGCTTCCCTCCCCGCTCCGGAGAGGCTACAGTGCCGTGCCATGGAGCTGTGGCAGTACGGGCTGCTGGCGCTGGTGGGGTTCGGTGCGGGGATCATCAACGTCCTCGCCGGCGGGGGTTCCTTCTTCACCATGCCACTCATGATCCTCATGGGCATGAGCCCGGCCACCGCCAACGGGACCAACCGGATCGCCCTGGCCGCCCAGAATGCCATGGCGGTCTCGGAGTTCCGGCGCCGCGGGTTCTCCGACTTCCGGCTGAGCTTCACACTGGCCCTGTGCACGCTGCCCGGCGCCATCCTCGGAGCCATGGCCGCCGTGCGCTTCGACCCGCTCTGGTTCAAGAGGATCCTCGCCGTCTTCATGATCGCGCTGCTCCCTGTGGTGCTCGGCGGCAGCCGGAAGGCCAGGGCCCGGTGTCCACGGAGGGGACGCCTGCTGGCCCACCTGGGAGCGGTGGGCATCGGGTTCTACGGCGGGGTCATCCAGGCCGGGACGGGTCCGATCCTCATCGTGCTGCTGGTCACCACCCTGGGCCTCGACCTGGTCCGCGTGAACATGCACAAGGTGTTCATCATCGGGTTCTACATGCTCCCGTCGCTCGCGATCTTTGTCCTCAACGGCAACGTGGACTGGGCGGCCGGCGCGCTGCTTGCCGTTGGGAACACGGCGGGGGCGGCCATGGGCACCCACCTTGCGGTGGAGGGTGGTGAGCGGCTCATCCGTGTATTCGTGGCCGCGGCGGTGGTGGTCATGGCACTCAAGCTGCTGCTCTCCTCGTGACCCTCCCGCCGCCCTCCGGTACCCGGTGACATCACGGTCCTGCGCTGTGATACTCTCGAGATTCCAGGAGGAGCATCCGTCCACCGATGTCCGATCAGCGGGTCTACAGGGTCATCTTCATCAACCAGGGTGAGACCTGGGAGATCTACGCCCGGCACGTGAACCAGGGCGGGCTGCTGGGCTTCGTGGAGATCGAGGAGCCCGTGTTCGGGGAGCGTTCGAAGCTCATCGTGGATTCCTCGGAGGAGAAGCTCAAGACCGAGTTCGAGGGGGTCCGCAGGTTCCACGTGCCCGTCCACTCGGTGGTCCGGATCGACGAGGTGGAGCGCGCCGGTGCGGCTCGTGTGAGCTCCACCGGTGATGGCGAGGCCCGTGTGGCCCCCTTTCCCACCACGATCCTGAAGCCGCCGGGAGCCGGGTCATGAGCCTCACGGAGCAGCCGGTGCGGAGCCATTTCCGGACAACTTCCGGACAGTCCCGGGGCCGCCGGTTTCAACTGCAGGCGCCCCTTCACGAGACTCTTTCCGGATACCGCGCGATAACCCTTGACAGTGCCGCGGCTTCCGGTTTATCGTTCAGGTCCTTGCGGAAGGGGGAGGTTGCATGATCAAGTCCGATCTCGTCGAAAGAGTGATGGAAGCGACCGGTCTCGGGAAGCCGGCGGCCACGAAGGCCGTCAATGCCCTGTTCGAGGGCATGCGGGAGGCTCTCCTCCGGGGCGACCGGATCGAGCTCCGCGGCTTCGGGGTCTTCCAGGTGAAGGACCGCAAGCGCGGTGTGGGCCGCAACCCCAAGACCGGAGACGAGGTGGAGATTCCCCCGGGCAAGACCATCCGTTTCAAGCCGGGCAAGGCTCTCCGCAACATGAGCTGACCCCGTTGGCCCGGGAACAGCTCCCGACGCCATGGTACCCCGCCGGGAGTCCTCCCGACGGGGTTCCGGACTCTCCACCGCCACCCTACCGTCCACGATGGTGGCTCCACATCCTCCTGTTCGCGCTCACGCTTCTGAGCACGACCTTCTTCGGTGCGCTCTTCGCCGGTGACATTCCGGAGACGCTCGCAGCGCTCCCTCTCGGAGCGTTGATCCTCCATCCTGCCTTCATCATCGAGGGGCTCAAGTTCTCCGTCCCCCTGCTGACCATCCTGCTGGCCCACGAGATGGGGCACTACCTCGCCTGCCGCCGTCACGGCCTCCGGGCCACGCCGCCGTTCTTCATCCCGGCACCCTTCGGCATCGGCACCTTCGGGGCCGTGATCCGCATCAAGGAGCCCATCCGGAACAAGCGCCAGCTCCTGGACGTGGGCGCCGCCGGCCCCATCACGGGCTTCGTGGTCCTGCTCCCCTTCCTGGTGTACGGGGTTGCGGCCTCGAGGGTGACGGAGCTGCCCGTGGACACCGGGTACCTGTACTTCGGCGAACCCATCCTCTTCAAGGCCGTGGCCCGCCTGCTCCACCCGGACCTGGCGGCGGGCAACGACCTCCTGCTCCACCCCACCGGTTTCGCCGCCTGGTTCGGACTGCTGGTCACCGCCCTGAACATGCTGCCCTTCGCCCAGCTGGACGGAGGGCACGTGGCCTACGCCCTCCTGGGTCGCCTCCACCGGCGCATCGTCTGGCCGCTCTGGTTCCTCCTCTTCGCCCTGGGCTTCCGCTGGACGGGCTGGTGGATCTGGGCGGTCATCGCCCTCGTGATGGGCGTCCGTCACCCCCGGATCTGGGACGAGGACCTCCCGCTGGATCCCCGGAGGAGGCGCATCGCCGTCCTGGCCTTCGTGATCTTCCTCCTGTGCTTCATGCCCCAGCCGGTGGTTCTCGTTCCCTGAGGCCCGCGCCGGAGGGGAAGCCGGACCGCCGTCCGCGACCCACGGTCTGGAAATACCATCCCGAGACAACGGTCCTCACGGAATGGAAAGAGGTGGAGAGGATGATGGGGAGCTCGTGGTTCCCTGCCTGTCTCGTGGCCTCCTCGATTGCCATCCTCCCGCCCCCCTGTGGCGGTCCCTCCGCGGGCTCCCGTGCTACCCTTCCGGCCGTGTACGAGCTGACCCGTGTCATCGCCACCACACACGAGGTGAGCCTCAAGGGCGGCAACCGCCGCTGGTTCGAGCGCCGGCTCACGGCCAACGTCCGCCGCGCCCTGGAGGGCCTGCCCGTGGCCTCGGTCACGCGGCCGGGCTGGAGGGTCCTGGTGTCCTTCGCCGAACCCGTACCCTTCGTGGAGGCCGCCCGGCGCCTCGGCACGGTCTTCGGCCTCAACGCCATCATTCCCGTGGAGCACCTGGGTCACGACCTCGGCGGGGTGAAGGAGGCCCTGGCCGCACGCCTCCGTGGGATGCCTGCAAGGACCTTCGCGCTCCGGTGCCAGCGCTCGGACAAGAGCTTCCCCATGACCTCGGTGGAGATCGAGCGGGAGGTGGGTGGCGCGGTGAAGGCCGCCACGGGATGGACCGTGGACCTCTCTCGTCCCGACACCACGGTCCACCTCCTGCTCGACCAGAACGGCTTCTGGTTCTGGATGCGCTCCGTGCCCGGGCCCGGTGGTCTCCCCTCGGGCACCGGCGGACGGGGCTGCTGCCTGCTCTCCGGCGGGATCGACTCCCCCGTGGCCGCCTGGCTCATGATGAAGCGGGGCATGCGCCTGGACCTCGTCCACTTCCACTCGGTTCCCCGGACCGACCCCGCCAGCCTGGAGAAGGTGGAGGACCTGGCCCGCGTGCTGGCGCGCTACCAGGGCCCCTGCCGCCTGGCCATGGTTCCGCTGCTGTCCATCCAGGAGGCCGTCGTCTCCCGCTGCCCGGAGGAGTACCGCGTCCTCCTTTACCGGCGCTTCATGCTGCGCCTCGCCACGGCCCTGGCCGGGCGCTTCCGGTCCACGGCCCTGGTGACGGGGGAGTCCCTGGGCCAGGTGGCGTCGCAGACCGTGGAGAACCTGGCGGCCGTGGAACGCGTGACGGAGCTCCCGGTCCTCCGGCCCCTCATCGGCACGGACAAGCAGGACATCGTGGACCTGGCCCGCCGGGCGGGGACCTACGAGATCTCCATCCTCCCCCACTTCGACTGCTGCTCCTACCTGGTCCCCGACCGGCCCGCCACGAAGGCCCGCCCCGCCGACCTGGACGCCGCCGAGCGGGAGCTCGACGTGGACGAGCTCGTCCGGCAGGCGCTGCAGGACACCGAGATCAGGAAGCTCCGGGAGCCCGCCCCCTGGGACGAGATCCCCCCACCGCCGGGTACGGAGGAGATCGGGGAATGAGCCGGAGGCGGTCGCGCAGGGACCTGCTGACCTCCTGGCTGGGAGCCTTCCGGGAGGCCACCGAGGCCATGGTCTCGGCCCGGAAGCCGGACCCCGCCACCGCCCTTCGGCCCCCCGGGGCCCTCCTGCCCGACGAGCGGTTCCTGGAGGCCTGCACGGGGTGCGGCGACTGCATCCCCGTCTGCCCCGTGGAGGCCATCGTGACCCTGGAGCTCGAGTCCGGGGCCGTCGTACCGGCCATCGTCCCGTCCAGGAAGGCCTGCCACCTCTGCACGGACCTGTATTGCATCGCCGCGTGCCCCGAGGGGGCCCTGGTGAGCCCGGGGAGCGCGGAGCGGGTCCGGATGGGCATCGCGAAGGTGGACCCGAGGATCTGTGTCACCTTCCACGGCCAGCCCTGCACGCTCTGCCATCGGGCCTGTCCCTACCCCGACCGCGCCATCACCATGATCGGCGGCCGGCCCCTGGTCTCCAGCGCCGCCTGCACGGGGTGCGGGCTGTGCGAGTTCGCCTGCCCCACCTCGCCGAAGGCCATCGTCATCGTCCCGGAGAGGAACCTGGTCCCCGGCCTCCGCGTTCCCCGGGACGAGTTCCCGGCGGGGTGACGGCACACCCTCCCCCACCGCGGCTATAATCCCCCTGCCCCGGCCCGGGGGATGGAGGTGCCCGATGCCCCAGACCGTCACGGAGAAGATCGTCCAGGCCCACGCCGTGGACCTGCCGGCGGACCACGAGGTCCGCGCCGGCGACATGGTCACCGTGCGGCCCGCCCACGTGATGACCCACGACAACACGGGGGCCGTGATCCCCAAGTTCCGCTCCATCGGCGCCACCAGGGTCGCCGACCCCACCCAGCCCGTGTTCGCCCTGGACCACAACGTGCAGGACACCTCCGAGGCGAACCTGGCCAAGTACCGCGCCATCGAGGCCTTCGCGCGGGAGCACGGCATCGTGTTCCACCGCGCCGGCGAGGGCATCGGGCACCAGCTCATGGTGGAGCGCGGCTTCGTCCACCCCGGGAGCCTGGTGGTCGCCTCGGACTCCCACTCGAACATGTACGGGGCCCTCGCCGCCGTGGGCACCCCGGTGGTCCGCACCGACGCCGCGGCCCTCTGGGCCACGGGAACCACCTGGTGGCAGGTGCCCCGCACGGTGAAGGTCGTGCTCGAGGGCGAGCTCCGCAGCGGGGTCTCGGGCAAGGACGTGATCCTGACCCTCTGCGCCCTCTACTCCGCCGGCGAGGTCCTCAACGCGGCGGTGGAGTTCCACGGTCCCGGAGTGGCCTCCCTCTCCATGCCGGAGCGGCTCACCATCTCCAACATGACCACCGAGTGGGGCGCGCTGGTGGGATGGTTCCCCTTCGACGGGGTCACCGCCGCCTACCTCCGGGAACGTGCCGCCGTGCTCGCCTCCATGGGGCTGGGTGACCGCCTGGACGAGGCCATGATCCGGGGCTGGGAGGCCGACCCGCCCACCCCGGACCCCGACGCCGTCCACGCCGGCGAGATCACCCTCGACCTGGGCCTGGTGTCCCCCCACGTGACCGGCCCCGACACCGTGACCGTGTCCCGGCCCGCCGTGGAGGTGGCCCGGGAGCGGATCCGGGTGGACCGCGCCTACCTGCTGTCGTGCGTCAACGCACGGCTCGACGACCTGCGCGAGGCGGCGGAGATCCTCCGTGGCCGGCGGGTGGCGGAGCACGTGAAGCTCTACGTGGCCGCGGCCTCGGCGGAGACCGAGGAGCGGGCCCGCGCGGAGGGCGTCTGGCAGGCGCTGGTGGATGCCGGGGCCGTCACGCTGCCGCCGGGGTGCGGGGCCTGCATCGGCCTCGGTGAGGGGCTGCTGGAGCCCGGCGAGGTGGGAATCTCGGCCACCAACCGGAACTTCAAGGGCCGCATGGGGTCCCGGGAGGCCCGGGCCTACCTGGCCAGCCCGGCGGTGGTGGCGGCCTCGGCCCTGGCCGGGTACATCACCACGCCGGGCGAGGCCCCCGGCGACGAGCCGCCCTTCACCTTCCGCGACCTCGGCTTCTCTCCGGAGCCGCGGGCCGTGGAGACCCTCGAGGGCTTCCCGGAACGCTTCGAGGGCCGGGCCCTGCTCCTGCCCGCCGACAACCTCAACACCGACGGCATCTACGGCAAGGACGTCACCTACCGCGACGACCTCACACCCGAGCAGATGGCCGGGTACGCCATGCTCAACTACGACCCCTCGTTCCAGCAGATCGCCCGCGAGGGCGACATCATCGTGGGGGGGCGGAACTTCGGCACGGGTTCCTCCAGGGAGCAGGCCGCCACCGCCCTCAAGTACCGGGGCATCCAGATGGTGATCGCCGAGAGCTTCTCGGCCACCTACCTCCGCAACGCCTTCAACAACGCCTTCATCTGCCTGGAGAGCCCCGCGTTGAGCCGGGCCGTCCGGGAGGCGTATGCCGCCGAGGCCGGCTCGGGCGAGCGCACCATCCCCGCGGGGACGCTCGTGGTGGACATCCGGCGGTCCGTGGCAGTGTGGCGCGATTCCGCCTACCCGCTCTCCCCCCTGGGGCCCGCGGCCCAGGAGCTGGTGCTGGCCGGAGGGCTGGAGGCCCTCACCCGGCGGCGGCTGGGCCTGTGAGCGGAGCCGGCCGCCCTCCCGGGCCGGCCGCCGGGACGCAGGACCAACCCTGCCGCGGAGCCGTTCCGGAGCTCGACGGGGCCCGGAGCCGGGCGGAGCGGAGGAGGACGCGCCGGTTCTTCAACCGTGTCGCCCCCGCCTTCCACGTGATCGACCGGAACCTCCTCCCCGCCTACCGGGAGGTCCTCGCGACGCTGGGGCTCGACCCCGCCCTGACGGTGCTCGACGTGGCCACCGGGACCGGCACCCTGGCGCTGGCCTTCGCCGAGCGCGGCCACACCGTCACGGGCATCGACTTCGCCGAACGGTTGCTGGCGAAGGCCCGCCGGCGCCTGCCCGGGGCCGATCTCCGGCTCATGGACCTGGTGGAGCTCCCCCGCTTTCCGGACCGGAGCTTCGATGTGGTGACGACCGCCTACCTCCTCCACGGCCTTCCACCCGACCTCCGGCGGTTCACCCTCTGCGAGGCGGGGCGTCTCGCCCGCCGCCACGTCCTCGTGTTCGACTACCCCGGCCCCGGGCCGTGGTACGTGAGGATCATCGAGGCCATCGAAGGCCCCCACTACCCGGGCTTCGTGGCCCGTCCCTTCGCGGATCTCGCGGCCGAGGCGGGCCTGGAGGTGGTCCTCGGCGGCGAGACCTCCCGCCACGGCGGCTGGTGGCTGTGCAGGCCCGGCTCCCTCAGTCCCCCTCCTCTGGAAACCAGCGGTCCCACAGGGACCTGAGCGGCCAGCCCAGCACGCTCCCCACGGGCCTCCTCCCGAGGGCCATCAGGCAGAGGCGCGCCAGGCCCTCCGCCACCAGGAATGCGCTGAGCGCCCCCAGCATCCCCCCGTCGGCCTCCCCGCTGGCCAGGTCGAGGTATCCCCCGAAGAGCTCGCCTCCGGCGCCCGGCAGGGTGAAGGTCCAGGTGGGAACCTCCAGGACCCGGGCCCACCGTTCCTGGATCACCGGTGGTGCGAAGCAGGCCACGGGTGACCTCGACGACCTCCCAGATCTCGCCATCCCACACCACGGCCGTTCCCGGAAGATGGCCCAGCCCTCGAGCCGAGCCCCATGGAGCGCGGGCTTCAGCCCGCATGGTCCCCACCCCGTCCTCCTCCGACGCCGCCAACACTCCACATGACCCGGACCGTCACCGTTGGGGGAGCGTCTGCCTGGATGCTCGAGGGTCCCTGCCCGTGCCCGTGCCCGCGAGGCCCATCCTCTCCCCTGCACCCCCGCTCCCCGGCGCCCCGGTGGCCGGGCGGGGGCACACCCTCACACCCTCACGCCCTCACGTCCTGACACCCCCACCCCCTACGGCTGGCGCACCCCGCCCTCCGGGAGGCGGTAGCGCTCGCCCCGCTCGCGGACGACGCGTTCGAGCCAGGGCTCCGGGTAGCCCACGTCCTTCGGGCGGCCGGGTTTCTCCTGCACGTAGCCGTCGTTGTACTTCGTCAGCAGGAACTCCCCCAGCTCGCGCCAGCGCTGCACCAGGCGTTCCGCGTGTCCCACGGAGTGGTCGGTGAGGTAGGCCGCCGCGAGCTCCGGGTCCTCGCGGAGCAGCTCGAGCGCGGTCCGCTCCACCACGGGCTGGAGCTTCAGGTACCGTCCCTCGATCTCCCGCTGGACGGCCTGGATGTCCTTGACCATGTAGGAGTACTTCAGGTTGGCGATGTTGGCCACGAAGTTGAAGACCCACCAGGCGGAATCCCAGCTGAAGTGGTCCAGGCTGCCCGTGGCATAGGAGCTCGGGACCTCCCGGATGCCGCAGTAGAGCGGCGTGTAGCAGGTTGTGTAGGTGTCGTCCATGCCATACCACAGGACACCGCCCACGGGGTCCGGCAGCCAGGAGCGCGACTGGGAGACGAAGGAGTAGGCCGCCTGCTGGGTGGAGATGGGCCGCTCCCAGGTGTACTGCACGCCATCCACCGTCCAGCCCATGGGCCGCCACCGGTTGGGCGTGCCGAAGGGGCCCGCGTCCACGCCCACGGTCATGTCCAGCTCCGTGCCCTCGTAGTGGTCCCTCATGAGGGCCATCACGTCGGCCACCGAGAGCTTCTCGTCCGGGCGGATCCAGAGGGGGTAGGGCTCGGCCTCGCCCCGGCTCAGCGCGAAATCGGGCGAGAAGTTCCTCGAGGGCGCGGCCCGGCGGAAGACGCTCCAGACGCGGGTGTCCGAGTAACGGATGTGCTGCACCGTGGGGGGGTCGTAGGCCTCGTTGAAGCGGAAGGGCTCGCCGGAATCCGGGTCCCAGTAGCCCCGCTCCACCGCGAAGGAGACCACGTCGTCCGAGTGGAGGCAGTCGGGGTCGTCCAGGGGCACCTCACCGATCCGCGCCCGGTTGGCGTGCACCGAGATGAAACCGTCGGGGACCTTCCGGGCCACCCACACCGCCCCCTTCCGCCCCGGTCCCTTCCCGATCATCTCCAGGATCCAGGCCTCCTCCGGGTCCCCGATGGAGAAGGACTCGCCCGTGGAGGCGTAGCCGTACTCCGCCACGAGGTCCGTGATCACCCGGATGGCCTCCCGGGCCGTGCTGGCCCGCTGGAGCGCGATCCCCATGAGCCGCCAGTAGTGGAGCAGCCCGTCGGGGTTCTGGAGCTCCTTGCGGCCGTCGAAGGTGGTCTCCCCGATCACCACCTGGTGCTCGTTGATCAGCCCCACCACCGCGTGGGTGTGCGGGGGCTGGGGAATGCTCCCCTTCAGCTTCCCGTCCCAGCCACGGATCTCCAGGACCTCGCCCGGCTCGTGGTCCGCGGCCGGCTTGTGGCGGAGCTTCGGGTGGAACTCCCCGTCGCAGGAGTAGGTGATGATCACCGAGCCGTCCTTCGAGGCCCCCTTCGTCACCAGGATGCTGGTGCACCCCTCCCCCGCGTCCACGACCCCCAGTGCCAGCACGACGCAACCCGCCACCGTCCACAGCTTCCGAGCAATCATGCGCACCTCCCGGTGCGATCGTAGCATCCGGGCCCGGGCATCCCGCTTGCACGGCCCCATCCGCCGCTGTACTGTCGGCCCCGTGGAGCCGAAGGAAACGTCCGCGGGAAATCCGTCATTGCGGGCAGGAGTCCCTCCTTCAAGGCCCTGGGCCCGCATCATCCTGGTGTTCGCCCTGCTCCTCCCTTCCCTCCCCTACCTCCTGAACCTCCCCCATTTCGGCGCCTGCCAGTACAACGATTACTACGGCATCATCAACCTCCTCCGGGACGGCGACGGGTTCACCCACGATCCCGTGCGGTGGCTCACCCTCAAGTCCAACGAGCACACCGTGACGCTGCCCGCCCTGGTCTACCTGGCCAACATCCGGCTCACCCATGGTGACAACCGGGGGCTCTCCTCCTTCGCCATAGCGCTGTTGTTCACGATCCTCCTGCTGCTTCGGCAGCTCGTGAATTCCACCCTCGACCCTTCTCCCGCCGCAGGGTGGCGTGTCTCCCTCCTCCTCGCGGCGGCCACCTTCTCCCCGGTTCCCGCCCACAGCGTGGTGATGGGGTTCTCGGGCACCATCTGGTTTCTCTCGAATGCCTTCGCGGTGGCTGCTCTGCACCTCGTCTCACGGGAACGGGACGGGCGTCCCGGGCCCATCTGGCCGGTGCTCCTCGTCGGGGGACTGGGCGCCCTCTCCTACTCCACCAACCTGTCACTGTGGCCCGCCCTCGTGGTGGTGGCCCTGGCGGTCCGGCGCCCTCGCCGTGATCTCGTGTCCATCGTGGTGGTTGGAGCGTGCGCGATACTCTTCGTCTCGCTTCGCTACACCCCATTGCCCTACCACCCCGAACCCAACCTGGCCCACCCGCTGGCGGTCCTCGAGCACACTGTCGTCTACCTCGGGGGCTTCCTCGCGGGATCGGTGGTCCCGGCGGCGGTTCTCGGATCCCTTGGAATCGTCACCTCCGTGGTGCTGTGGGTGATCCTCCTCCGGCGATCCTCCGATGAAGCCCGACGGATGGCCCCCTGGCTCGGACTCCAGCTCTATGCCCTCGGCAACGCGGTGGGAACCGGCGTGGGTCGCTCGGGCTTCGGTGTCCATCAGGCCCTCACCTCCCGCTACGGCTCCCTCGCGGCGCTCTTCTGGGTCGGGTGGGCCGTGCTCCTGCACCTGGAAGCCCGGAGGCGGCCCGACGAGTCGCGCTGCCACGGGTGGTCTCCGGTCATGGCGACCGTGGCCATCATCGGTGCGGTCGCGGCCTCCTGGGTCCGCGGCGCGCCCGTGCTCGAGCGGTACCTCGAGAACGCCCACCGGCAACCCCTGCCGGCCGAGGCCCTTCGTCTCGGCATCGCCGACCTCGAGGCCCTCCGGTTCCTCTCACCCGTGCCCGAGGAGGTGGAGCACATCCGCCCCTTCCTCCGGTCGCTCCGTCACGTGCCGTTCGACCGGCCCCCCGTCAGCTGGACCTTCCTTCCCGAACGGGTTGCCGTTGCCGGCCCGCCGGTTCATGGTTTCCTCGACTCGGCCAGGAGGGTCGGCACCGGGGCGATCCGGGTCACCGGATGGGCCTGGACCCCGGAGGAGGAGATCACCGAGGTGCTCGTCGTCGGCCCGGAGGGCCAGCCGCTGGCCCGCATGGCGACCGGGCTCCCGAGGCCCGACGTGGCGCGGAAGGTGAACCGTGCTGCCCGCCGTTCCGGGTGGGCCGGGTACCTTCCTCCGGATACCGGCACCTGGCCGCTCCGCGCCGTGGCCAGGATGGCATCGGGGACCTGGAGGCCGGTGCCGGGGACGGCTTCACCCCCCGGAAGCCTGCATGGAGAGGGCTCCGCTGAAGCCACACAGCGGTCCGTCGACGTGGCCGGAGCCCCTCCTGCGGCGAGCCCCGCCACTACGGAACACTGACCACCGCGCGGCGAAGGCGAAGTGTCGTGCGGCTCCCGGCCCGGAGAGCGACGCGGTCCAGCCGACCTGCGGGAAGCGCGACGGCCACGTTCCGCTCCACGGGACCGATCTCGAGCGTGCGGAGCAGCCGGCCCCCGCCGGCCTCCACCTCCAGCGTCGCGAGGACCGGCCGGGAGGCCGCCAGCCGCAGGTGGAGGCGGGCGCCCTCCGGGAGCTCCTCGAGGCCAAAATCCTTCCACAGCACGGCATCCCGGGATCGCAGGCCGGCCCGGAGCGTCCCGTCCTCGATCCACAGCCGGTCCGCGCCCTCCAGGGTCCAGCCCCGGCCATCCAGGCGGAAGCCGTCCCGGAACCGGTCGTCCACCACGGGGCGGCGGAGGGTCAGGCGGCCACCGATCCCGGCCGGGCCAATGCCGGGTTCCACCGGCGCACCGGCGAACAGTGCCCAGGCGGCTTCCTCCGGTGGCGGCGGGGGCCCACCCGGGCCCGCGACGTCCACGAGCCCGAGCCGGCCCGGATCCTCCGGGAGCGTCCCCACCACCGAGCTCCGGACCACGAGCCGGGACTGCGCACGCACCACCAGGTCCTCGCCGTTGTCCCGGACGATGGAGTTCACGACCCGTCCACGGCCGCCCGTTCCGTACCGCCAGTTCTTCCGGTAGGCCTCCACCCCGATGCCGCAACCGGTGATCTCGCAGGCCAGCACCAGGGGGTCGGAGGCATCCTTCACCTGGATGCCGACGGCACACCGGGTGATCCGGTTTCCCACGATGACGGGCTCCGACCGCTCACCCACCGAGACCCCCTTGTCGCCGCACCCCTCCATCGAATTCCCGGCGATCAGGGGTGACGAGGTCATGAGGTCGATGGCGTCGTTGCCCACGCTCTCGAAGGTGCAGCCCGTGATGGTTCCGGACGAGTAGTCCAGGTCGATGGCGTCGGCGTTGGTGTCGCGGAACCGGCACTCGCTGACGTTCAGCTCCGCATCCGCCCCGCGGAGCGAGTCATCCCCCACCACGTTGTGGTCGAAGGTGCAGCGTTCGAAGAGCACGTCCCGGGCCCGGTGCACGCTCACCATCCCGGAGTAGCGCAGGGCCCCGAAACGGGCCAGGCTGCCCCCGGTGAAGCGCACGTGGCGGAAGCGGCTCCCGGAGGCCCCACGGCCCTGGAGGGCCAGGACGCCCCAGGCCCTCCCCGGCTCGAGGGCTTCGAAGACGATGGGGCGCTCCGGGGAACCCTCGGCGAGGATGCGTCCGAAGGACCTGAGGTTCACCCCGGGGCCCAGCAGGACCCGGGTCCCTGGAGGAACGACCAGGGTCTGGCCCTCCGGAACCACGAGATCCTCCCCCAGCCGGACGACCGGTCCACGGAGGGTCCGGGTGGTGGGCGGCTCCGGCCCCTCCAGGCTCCAGGGGTGGAGGACCTCGTCGTCCACCGCGGGCCACGAGTCCACGGTGACGGTCTCCACGGCTTCGCCCGTGATGGCGTTCCGCGCCGAGAAGCCCACGACCTCCAGTCCGGGTGCGAGGCGCAGCGTGTGGGCCAGCGGTACCGGGTCCACCCTGTTGATGCCCGTGTAGGCCGGAAGCACCTTCAACGGACGCTGCGGGACGAACCACCGGGCCCCACGCCGGACCTCGATCCTTCCCGCCACGGGCCGGGGTGGTCCACCGGGCGGCACGAGTGACACCGGCGACGACCCGACAGCCGAGGCCCCGCCGACCCGGACAGCCGTGACCTCCACCCCGGCCAGCCCGCGGCAGCCCAGCACCACACCCCCTTCCACGGGCATCACCTGGAGCTCCGCCCGCCCCAGCCGGTCCAGGATCCGGAGACGGTTCTCGCGGAGCAGATCCACGTGGGCCTGGAAGAACCAGCCACGGAGGGGAAACCAGGGGTTCTCACGCTCCACGCGGAAGAAGGGGGTGTGACCGATGAAGTCCGCCCTGAGACGCGCGATCCGCCGCTCCACCCCGTCGAATTCCGTGAGGCGGCGGTACAGGAAGCGGAGGGCCCCGTGCATGACCCGGGGGTCGGCGGCCATCCTGTGGAAGACCGAGTTGAGCACGGGGTACCTGGACTTCGGGTGTGCGGAGAAGGTCCTCTCGTTGGAACCCAGGTAGGGATCCCACACGATGGGCTCGATCCTCCCGTCCAGGGGATCCACGAAGAGCTTGAGGTTGTTGCCGTCCACGGCGTGGTGCTCGTTGAGGAAGAGGTGGTACGCCACGTGGCCCGCCGCCACCCCGGGGTCGAAGAGGCGCTCGAGCGCACGCACCCCGGCGGGCCCCGGCGTCCCCAGCGCCCGGCCCATGGCCACGAGCTCACCGCGGTATCCCTCGGGAACCGTGTTGTCCCGCGCGATCTTCGGCCAGACGAAGGGGTTCCTGAGCAGGAAGTTGACCGGGAGCCCCCAGTGCCACTCGTTGGTGAAGGGGGATCCCTCACCCTTGAAGACGTCCCCGGGCATCCGGCCATGCCGTCTCAGGAAGCTCTCGTCCACCTCCTCCAGGAAGCGGAGCGTCCCGTAGAGCTTCCCGTCCACGAAGACCTTCACGGGATGGCTCACCGGCGCGAGGAGCCCCCACTCCAGCGCCACCTCGTGGGCCAGAGACTCCACGTAGGGGTGTTTCACTGTGAGGTTGATCCTGCGGTGGCCCCGGAGCAGATGTCCCTTCGTGGTCTTGATCTTGAGGGAACGCTTGGGGAAGAGCCAGTGGAACCCGGAGTTGCCCCGGATCCGCATCCTGGCCTTCCGGTACCGCCCGCCGTTCCACACCTGGATGGGCCGGTAGCTCTCGCCGCTCACCGGGAGGTCCTCGAGCAGCGCATCCCAGGTGGAACCCGGCACGTGGAGGTGGATCTCGTCGTTGGCCCAGAGCCGCTCGGTGGGCACCTGCTCCTCCGTGCGGCTCACGGCGAGGAGCTGCCGGAAGCCGTCCATCTTGTCCCGCCAGAGCTTCCAGACCGCATCGGGGTGGTCGAGGACCCGCTGCACGTCCGGAGGGTAGCCCACGGCGATGGCCCCGAACTCCGCCAGGGAGCGGAAGAAGAAGAAGGGCGACAGCAGGCCGGGGATGACCGTCATGAGCACCACCGTCCGGAGACGGAGGCTCCGGAGCCGTCGCCATGCGCGGCCCATCACCGGGCCCTCCCCGCCGGAGGCCGAAGCCCACCCGGATGCCGGTCCCAGAACTCCACCGTGTACCGCTCCACGTTCCCGAGGGGCGCTCCACCCAGCGGCACCGCCTCCAGCGTCACCTCGTCGCCATCGAGGCGGATCCGCAGCCAGTGGTTCCACCAGGCCGGGGGATCCTGGGCCCTGTTGCCGCTCGCCACGAGGGTCAGCCTCCCCTCACGGTGGTAGACCAGGGGGATCCTCGTCCCCACGTCTCCAGCCGTCACCACCACGGGGCCACGGTCCGCGGCGAAGGCTCGCAGCGCCGGCAACAGCCGCCTCATGAACTCTCTGGGCTCTCCGGCCCCGGGACGGGACGAGGCGTTGGCCCTCGTCGCCACGGACTCGAACCGCTCGTCCCCCAGGAACCAGAGCACCCTGTGCAGGAAGACCGCGAGGCTCGTGATGCCCGGGCTCCTCCGTGCCCTCTCCACCTCGTCCAGGGCAAAGGCAAGCTGTTCTCCACGGACGTCACCGGGCACCGCCTCGGTGTCGAGCACCAGGACCAGCGTGCTCCCCAGACGGTGGGAGGACCAGGTGGGCCCGAAGCGCTCCAGGAAGCGGGGGCGGGCGGCCCCGGGCCTCCCGTCGTGGAGATCGTGATTGCCCGGGGCGATCCACACGGGGATCCCCGCCCGGGACACCACGAGCTCCCCGAAACGGTCCCAGCGATCCGGCGTCCCTTCCCAGACCACGTCCCCGGTGAGCACCAGGGCATCGCTCCCCCCGGCAATCTCCGGGAGGGCCTCGACCAGCGCGGGCAGCAGGGGCGGGTCGTCCTCGGGCCCCCTCCGGACGTGGCCCGCCACCGCCAGGGTCACCGGCACCCGCTCCACCTGCATCCCTTCCAGCAGACCGGAGAGCTCCGCTTCACGGCCCAGGGCCTCGAGAGCGCGCCGGAGGTTCCTGGCGAGCGCCGGGCCCACGGGTTTCGCGAGCGTGAGCTCCAGCTCCACCGTGGCCACCTCGCGAAGATCCTGCAGGTCGACCCTCCCCTGCCACCCCTCCCAGCGCTCCGTCGCCACCCAGACTCCGGGAAGGATGTCGGCGTCCACCCGGACGGGCTCCCACTCCAGGGCTGGACGGCCCTCGAGCACCTCTCGTCCACTCCCGGTCCGCATCATCCGCAGCCGCAGATCGCCTGAGGGGACGGCGGCCGTGTCCGCCACCACGAGCCGCAGCCCATCGATACGATCGAGTTCCGGGAAATGGGCCTCACCGCTTCCACGTGGATGCCGGGGGTGGTGCCGCCACACGTGGAGCTTCCCGTCCACCGTCACCGGAATCGTCAGGCGCCACGACGGGTCGAAATCGGGCCACCGGGCGGTGTAGTACAGGAGGACCCGGGTCTGCCAGAGAGCCTCCCGGTACGCCTGGAAGGCTGCGACCGCCGCCTCCGGCTCCCGCTCCGCCACATGGAACTCCACCAATCGGGCCACCGCCGGCTCCAGGTCGGGGTCGATGGCGAGCGCGCGCCGGAAGGCCTCCACGGCGCCTCCCCTGTCCCCGAGAGCCCACCTGGCCTCCCCCAGCGCGACCCACCCGCGATGGTCCCGCGGGTCCACGGCCGCCATCTCCCGGGCCGCCTCCATGGCGCCGTGCCGGTCTCCCATTGCCAGCTTCAGGCCCGAGACCCGGAGCAGGACCTCCTGGCGGAGCCGCCCGACGGCCGAACGGAGCTGCCGCGGCCCCATGTCGTGCAGCAGATCCTCGAGCTCTGCGAGCTCCGCGACCCGGGATTCCCGCCCCTTCGCCTCCGCCACGCGGAGACGCTGGGCCCAGTACCACCGGTAGGCCCGGACCAGCCGGTTCTCCACCTTCCATGCGCGGTCCGCGGCGTGCCAGGCGAAGGGCAGGAGGTTCAGCGCCACGAGGAGCACCAGCCACAGGACGATCAGCCGGCGCTCGTTCCTGTGGAACCAGCGACGGAACCCGTCGGTGCGAACCCGTGCCGCCTCGCCCATGCCGGCCTAGATGTTCACGTTCTCGGCGTGGGTCAGCGCCACCTTGGCGTTGCCGTTGACCTTCCGGATCTCGTCGATGAGCTCCCGGTCCGAGGCCCCCTTGCGGAGCACCACGCTGTACACGGCCTCCAGGAACAGGCCCTGCCGGACGCTCTCCACGCTCAGGAGCGTGTGGGACTGGAGGTACCGGTAGAAGATGTCGTCGAAGGCCGTGTGGGGATCCAGCCCCTCCGGCAGGTGGACCCTCAGGATGCGCTGGGCCTGGGGGTTGGCGAACATGTTCAGGGCGAACATGGCGTAGATGATGGCGCAGATGACCAGGGTGAAGATGATGGCCGTTCCGTAGAACCGTGTTCCACAGGCCATGCCGATGGCCATCACGAGGAAGATGAAGCCCACGTCGCGGGTCTCCTTGACCGCGTTGCGGAAACGGACGATGGAGAGCGCCCCCACCAGGGTGAAGGCCCGGGCGATGTTGGACCCGATGATCAGCATGATCACGGCCACGGTCACGCCCAGGATCACCGTGGTGGCCGTGAAGGACTGGGAGTAGGACACGCCGCGATGCGTGGCCCGGTAGACGTAGGCCACCACCGTGCAGAGCAGGAAGCTGAGGCCCAGCGCCACCAGCAGCTCCCAGAGCGTGAAGTAGCTGGCGATCTCCGTGGGTCCGTGGATGAGCTGCTCGATGAACTGTCCCATGCTGTCTTCCCTTCTTCCTCAGAGAATGGACCCCCCGAAGACCAGCGTGTTCACCCCGGCGCAGTACTTGGAGAGCCGCCGGAGCTCGCACTCGAAGTGCGCCACCCACGTGGTGAGCCAGAGGGGTACCGAGTGGTTGAACTTGATCTCGAGAACCGAGATGTCCGCGGGGAGGAAGTACACCTCCCCGTCGGGATCTCCCGTCCAGTCCAGGTCGTGGAGCCGGCAGGTGAGCCGGGTGTCGATGGTGATGCGCAGGCCCGGGTCGTGGACCGCGTGGTAGGCCCGTCTCTGGTACCGGATGTTGATCTTCGGGCGGAGATCGTGGGCTGCCACGAGCCAGAGCGCCTCCGCCACCACGGGGTCGTCGAGCAGCTCCCCCGGATCGGAGCGCGCCTCCCCGGAAGGCGACGGCAGGACGCTGAAGATGGTCTCCAGGGGAAGACGCGTCCGGCGCTTCTGCACGGTCCGGTCGATCCTCTGCTTGATCTCCACGAGGCCGTGGCCATCGTCCACGTCCTCGTAGCGTCGGACCCTGAGCTTGCGGCGCACCTTGAGGCCGTCGATCTTCTCCCAGAAGCAGGTCCAGCTGTCGGAGTCGAAGTAGGTGGAGCTGATCCGGTAGATGCCCCCGGGCCCGGCGTTGGGGTCGGGCTCCAGCAGCTCCCCCAGCCCCCGGACGAAGGCGAGGGCCTCCTCGTGGGGGATCACGTACTTGAGCTCGAAGCGGTTGAAGCTCCTCTGGTATCTCGAGGCCGGTTCGCTCACCGTGCCATCCTACACCGGAGGCCCGCGGCCCGCGTGTAGAATGGAGACCACCACACCGTGGAGGCCACATGTTGCGAAGAGGACTGGTCGTGCTGTGCTGCCTGGCCGCCGTCTCGGCGGCCGGTGCCAGGGAGCTCCACTGGGACCGCATCTCCGTGGAGCTCGAGCTCACCCCCCAGGGTGACCTCCGGGTGGTGGAGCACCTGGGCTACGTCTTCGACGGCGCCTGGAACGGCGGCTACCGCGAGCTCCCCCTGGACTGGGTCGAGGGATACGACGGGATCTCGGTGAGCGAGGAGGGCTTCGGCCCCTACCGGGGCGGCAGCGTGGAGAGGAGGGGCGGCTTCGTGGTGGGACACCGCTCCGACCGGCTGATCGTCAGGTGGCGCTCCCGGAACCCCTCCGACCCGCCCTACCGGAATCAGCACGTGCGGTTCACCTTCCGCTACACCGCCCGCGGCGTGGTCCGCTACGGAGAAAGGTACGACACCCTCCGGTGGAACTGCGTGTTCCCCGACCGCGCGAGCACCGTCCAGGAGGCCGAGGCCACCCTGGTGCTGCCCGCCGGGATCTCCGCGGACTCGGTCCGCGCCCGCCTCGCCACCTTCAGCAAGGCCTCGAGCGTCTCCGTCCTCCCGGACGGCACGGTCCGCGCCATGGCCCGGTCCCTCCGGCCCGGAGACGCCATGCAGATGCAGGTCACCTTTCCCTCCGGGGTGGTCCGGCGTTCCTTCCACCTCCGGCAGTGGACCAACAGGGTCGGTGTCTTCTGGCTGGCCCTGCTCTTCCTGGTGGGCGGCGTGGGCCTCCACGTGGTCCGCTTCCTGCGCTCCGGCCGCGACCCCGACGCCCCCTTCCGGATCGCCTACCTCACGGAGCCCCCGAAGGGCCTCTCCCCGGCCCTGGCCGGAGGCCTGGACGGCAGGGTCGGCATGCCCGAGATCCTCGCCACCATCCTGGACCTGGCGCGGCGCGGCATCCTCACCATCGAGGACAGGAGCCACCTCCTGCTCGGCGTCATCCCCCTGAGCAGGGCGACCATCACCAGGGTGTCGGACGGCGGAACCCTGGAGCCCTGGGAGCGCAAGGTCCTCTCCGGCCTCAAGGTCACCCGAACGGGGGCCAGCGTCAGCACGACCGAGCTGAGAAACAGCTTCTACACCACCATCCCGAAGTTCAGGGAAGCGGTCCACGACGGGCTGATCCGACGGGGGTGGTACGCCGTCTCGCCGGCGCGGGCCCGCCAGACGCAGGCCGCCCGCGCGCTCCTGTGGTTCGGTGTGATGCTGGCGGTCACCCTGCCCGCGGTCCCCTTCATCCCGGGGGTCTTCTTCGCGGGAGCGGCCGCCGCGGTGCTGTCCCTCGTGGCCTTCCTGGGCCGGAAGACGATCTTCACACCGCCCCACCGGAGCTGGTCCCTGCCGCTCCTCCTCCTGCTGGCCCTGGTGACCCTCTGGGGGATCGGTGCCAACCCGGGGGCCCTGATGGGGATCCGGAACATGGTCGTGCCGCTGCTCGGCGCCGTCCCGGCCTTCCTGGTGGGGCTCCTGCTCATCCCGTTCATGCCGCAGCGGACCCCCGAGGGAGCGCGGGTGTTCGAGAAGGTTCGCGCCTTCTCCCGGTACCTGAAACACCTCCAGGACCTCGGCGACCTGGAGGAGGCCCGTGACCGCCTGGACGAGCTCCTGCCCTGGGCCACGGCCCTGGGCCTGGACCGCTCGTTCCTGTCCCAGCTGGAGCCGCTGGGCGAGGTACCCGTTCCCGGGTGGTACTCCATCGGCACCTCCACCTCCGGCCCCTCAGGGTCCGGGGGGACGAAGCTCGCCTTCCCGGCGGGCGGTGGGAGTACGATCTCGCTCCAGGCCCTCTCCAGCTCCCTGTCCTCCACATTGTCCGGCCTGTCGTCCTCGCTCTCGTCGAGCCCCTCCA
>JAMOWA010000052.1 GCA_027061805.1 Thermoanaerobaculia bacterium
CGAGGAGGACCGCCGGGATCAGGAGCAGAAGCCACTGGGGACCGATCACCCCACCGACCTGGAGCGGGTGGAACGTCCGGAACGGCAACGCCATCACCGTCGTCACGAGGTGGTGGAACAGTCCGGAGGCCACCGTCCCGTTCTGCGCCAGCTCCCCGGCGAGGGTCATCCCCACAGGCGGAATGCCGAAGAGCCCCGCGAGGTAGGGGTAGAGCGGATCGCCGGTCCAGAGGAGGTTCCGGAGGAGCCACGGAGCGGCGGCGAGCGTCCCGCCAGCCGCGAGAGACGGAAGGACGCGGAGGCGGCGCCCGATCGGTCCCTCCACGGCGAGGAGCGCTGCGGCTACGAGCGGCAGGACCACGGTCGCCCCGGCGATGTACTTGCCGGCGAAGGCGCTTCCGGCGAGGAAACCGGCCAGCGCCACGGCGCATCGGGGTCTGGGGATCTCGTGTGTTCTCAGGAGCACGAGCAGCGCGGCGGCGGCCCACGCGGCCACACCGGAGTCGGCGATCGCCAGGGGCCCGGTCTGGAGGAGCGCGGGCGTCAGGAAGAGGAGCGCCGCCGCCCACCACGCGGCACGCCGGCCCCCGAGCCGGCCGGCCAGCTCGCCCGCGGCCAGCGCCGCGATCCAGGAGAACGCCAGGCCGATGGCCCGTGCACCCCACCCCCCGACGCCCGCCAGGCCGAACGTTCCCAGGATGTCCACCGCCGACGGGTAGTAGCTGTACGCGTCCCGGGGAAACTCGATCCAGCCCCCCGCCATCAGCCAGCGCTGCGGGAACGCCAGGTGGTAACCGAGGGTGTCGTAGAACACCGGGGGCGCGGTGATCCCGAGGAGCTGCACCAGGGCGGGAGCGGTGAGGAGGACCCACGGCCAGGCCGGGCCGCCGGCCCAGGGGGGG
The DNA here is from genome assembly GCA_027061805.1 of Thermoanaerobaculia bacterium. Classification (GTDB taxonomy): domain Bacteria; phylum Acidobacteriota; class Thermoanaerobaculia; order Thermoanaerobaculales; family Sulfomarinibacteraceae; genus JAMOWA01. The sequence goes on from JAMOWA010000052.1 coordinate 903, forward strand.
GGCGGTGCGCCGCCGCGGGTCAGGCCGAGGGCACCGGAGACGGCGAACGCGCCGAGGAGGGCGAGCAGGACCACCGGCCGGAGGAGCCCCGTGGCGGCGAGCACCGTCGCCACGAACGCGAGGACTGCCGTCCCCGTGCCCAGCGTGCCGCCCAATCCGATGTTTCCGGTAAGCCGCGCCCATCGGAGCACCGGACGGCCCGCCCCGAGCGCCGCTAGGAGCCAGACCGCGATCCACAGGGCGCCGAGCACGACCCGGGCCGCCACGTCCGCCGGAAGGACGGCGTGCCAGCGCGGCAGCACCCACGCCGACACCACGACCAGCGCGGCCACCGCCACCCCTCGGACCGGCCCACCGGAGGATCGCTCCACCCGACGAGTCTACCGCCTCACCGTGGTGGGGCCCATGGACTCCGGGGGAAGGTCCCGGTTCCGCTCTGGCTCCGGCGGCCGGGAGCAAGAGAAGAGCCGGCCCCCGGGGGGGGCCGGCGAAAACTCCGGCGAGGCCGCGTCAGGCCTGCTTCTTGATCTCGTCCACCACCTGGGGGTTGGCCAGCGTGGTGACGTCGCCGGGGTCCTTGCCCGCGGCGATGGCGGCGAGCACCCGGCGCATGATCTTGCCGGAGCGGGTCTTGGGCATGTCCGGGACGATCCAGACCTTGCCCGGTTTGGCGATGGGCCCGATCTCCTTGGCCAGCGTGTCGCTGACCTTCTGCTGGATCGCGGGATCCGGCTGGATGCCGGGCTTGAGCGAGACGAAGACGTGCGGCCTGTGGCCCTTGATC
>JAMOWA010000053.1 GCA_027061805.1 Thermoanaerobaculia bacterium
GACTCCCACCAGCATCCGGCTCCGAACCCGCCACCCCGTCCGGCGCATACCCTCCAGGATGCCCGCTCGTGCCCCCCCCATAACCCAACCCGCTCACGTTGATCGCGGCACCGCACGCAACGCGGGCCGTACCGGGCGTGTTGACCACCAGCGTGTGCCGGGCCGTCGTCCTGAGGGTTGCCCCCTGGACGAGGATCAAGCTCTCCGGACTCAGCTCGTCGAGACTGGCATCGAGGGTGAAGGTGCCCGGACCCAGGACGAGAGTCTCACCGGCATGGGATGTGGCAATCGTCCGGTCCCCCGTCAGGACGGTACCTTCCGGGACCACCAGGGTGACCTGGTCCCACCCCGTGTTGCCGGCAAAGTCGCTGGCCTCGATACGGATGACGAAACTGTCACCGGCGTTGGCGTCTGCGGGAGGAGTCCAGTCATAGGTCGCTGTCAGCTCCGCTGCACCCACTGCAGAATCCACGAACACGGATGTCCCATCGACCAGGATGGTGTACTGCTGGATCTCCTCGTCATCCGTGATGGTGAAGCTCACCGTGACCGGTGTGTCTGCAAGAACAGGGTCACCGGTTGCAGGACAGGTGATGGTCACAGCAGGAGCCTCGGGATTGATCAGAGGAGTGATGGTCAGGGTTCCAGACGCCTCGGTGCTGTGACCCGCGGGATCCGTCACCGTCAGCGTGTAGGAAAGGTCCGTGGGTTCGGTGACCGCCGGCGCCTGCCAGGTGGCCTCGGCATGCGCCGTCCACTGGTCACCCGGCAGCACCACATCCGTCAGCTGCACGGTCTGGGACGCACCGTCCACGGTCAGCGTCACCACATCGCCGGCCACGTTGTCGGCAAGATCGAAGGAGAAGACCTGTGTGTCACCGGAGGTGATGGTGGTCCCCGGAGCGGGACTGATCGTGGTGACGGTGGGTGGCTGGGTGTCCTCCATCACCGTCAGGGTGATGGGAGTGAGTGGCGTACTCTGCCCGAGTGTATCCTCGATGGCGCAGTCGATGACCACCTGCGCTCCGGCCGTGGTGCCGGCCGGAACCCGGAAGTCCGTCGAGAGCTGGCCCGAGGTTCCCTGCGGGAAGGTCAGGTTGCGGCTGCCGGTGAACGCCCCGCTGATGGCGACATGCGCAGCCGCGAGCCCACGGTCGTCCTGAGCCTCCACGGTCACCCGAAGCACGTGGTTGGGGAGGATCTCGGTTTCCGGAGTCACCGTCAGTGTGCCCGTGGGCGGCGTGTCATCGATGATCTCCAGGCCATGCTGCACCACCGGAGAAAGGTTGCCGGAAACGTCCATGGCCACCACGGAGAGCACGTGCTGCCCGGCTCCTGCGGGAATCGACCAGTCCTGGCGATATTCACCGGAGCCCTGATCCAGGACAGGAGCGCCCGGGAACGGGACGCCATCGAGGCTGAAGCCGACAGAGGCCAGGGCGTCGTTCGAGGTGACAACGGCACGCAGGGTGACCGTCGTACCCTCCACCGCGCTCCACACCTCACCATCCACCGTGACGCCCGCCGGAGGCAGGAGGCTCGCCACGGGCGGTTCCGCGTCCCGTACCCGGAAGGTGGTGGTGACGGCCTCCGCCATCGGATTCCCCGACAGGTCGGTGATTCCGGAGACGCTGATCGTGTAGACACCGTCCAGTTGCAGCCCGGTATCCGGAAGGAGTCGTACGGAGAAACCGTCATTCTGCCGGACCCGCTGCACCGCCACATCCAGGCCCCCGGAATCCAGGAGACGGATCGTGCTCTCGCCGATGGAGACTGGGTCCACGATTTCCGAGAACGTGACCACGGGCTGAACGTCGGGGCCCACCGGACTGGTCCCCTCCGGATCGTCCGCGGGATCGACGAGCACCACCCGTGGCGGGACGGTGTCGGCCGTCTGGAAGGTCGAATGGAAATCGAGAGTGAGGGACCTCCCTGCCAGATCCTCGACACCCCTCAACACGTCCACCAGGTGGAGGGCGTCGCTCTCGAGCGCCCCGTGATCGAGGACGGCCCTGGTGAAGGGACCTCGTGGGCCATCCCCGTCCGGATCGGACAGGTCCTCAACGGAAACAACGACCGCGACCTCCTGTCCCTCTCTCCGGAGTCTCAGGTGCTGCGAGTCCAGGGTCGGATGCCGCATGAGCTCGGAGAACTCGAGGACCACGGGTGCGTCCGACGCCACATCTGTCGCACCGTTTTCCGGAGATACCAGGACCACCGCTGGATTGACCCTGTCGAGCCCGAGGGTCCCGAGGTCCAGGATGCCGGAAGGCACCAGGATTCCGTGATCCCTGTACACTCCGCTCCCCGCATTCCCGATGATCTCCAACTCGTAGGCAATCCCGGATGGCACAGCGGGAAAGTCGAAGGAGCCGTCAGAAGCGGATACGGTCTGGAAGAGCCTTCCATCGGGATCCACCAGGCTCACGAGCGCACCGGTCGCGGCCGCTCCATCCTCACCGACCACCGTGCCAATCACCCTGCCCGCATCCTCGAGGGTGACCTCAACGGTGAGTGTCTGATCGTGGTCGGCCTGGTGCACCTCGAGCTGCGTCACGCCCCGGATGGTGTTCCCCGAGGAATCCGTGAGGGTCGCTGCCACGGCGTAGGTCCCGACACCGAGACCGGCGAATGGCCCGGCCAGACCCTCCGCGTCCGCCTGGGAGACCAGGTGGACACCCCCATAGAAGCCGCTGCCCGAGATGGTGACCTCCGCACCCGCGGCAGGGTCACCATCTCCATCCACGACCGTCACCTGGACGGCGGCGCGGCCCACGAGCTGAAGATCGATCACCTGTTCCCCGGGGGGGTCCGGCATGACCGGATCGGCATGGGCGCCGAGATCCTCGGCAAGATGGTGCTCCAGAAGCTCCTCCACCCCCAGCCCCGTACAGGCTCCGAGGCAGGCAGCCGTGGCATACCGCCCCTCCACCACTCCACCGAAGGTGACTGGAGTTCCCTGGACGAGGTGCTCCACCGTACTCCCACCACCCGACGGCTCCCGAAAATGTACGCTGTTCTGGCGGAAGGCCACCCGTGGAGTGGCCGTCTCCGGGAGCGGCTGACCGGTGGGATCCAGGACCCTGACGGTCACTCCGGCCACGGGGGGCAGTGTCAGGTCCAACGTGGTGACTGGAACGTCGACCGGATCGGCGATGCCAGAGACAGAGGTATAGAGTGGGGTGTCCGGATCGAATGCATCGACCTGAAGATCACCTGCGGGTATTCCGTCAAAGGCATAGAGTCCTGCCGGATCCGAGAGGGACCAGTATTCCTGGAGCGACGAGACGATGACACCGCCCGCGTCCCGCACTACCTGAGCACGAAGACGCACAAACGCGTTGGCCACGGGGATCCCGGAGGCAGACATCACTGCTCCTTCCACGCGACCCAGAGGCTGCAGGGGGATCTCGACGGAATACTCCCGGAAACAGGTGGTCCCGAAGCCTCCCGAACCCGCATCACACAGGGCCAGCCCCTCTGTTATGTCCCCACGATTTGAAGGGACATCGTAGGCTCCCACGAAGTAGGTGCGCCCGACGGGAATGTTCTCGAACGTGAAGGTCCCGTCCTGCGCTGTCAGGTCGGATGAGACGAGAATCCTGTTGTACCCGGACCACACGAAAAGCTGCACCATCGCCTGCCCGGCCGGGTCCCCCGATTCCGGCCAGTACACGGTCCCCGAGATGGACCCGGTCGGGTGGAGACACAGGGGATCCCCGAGAACGACCTGCGAGCCGTCCGGAGGTATCGAGATCACGCTGTACTCCGAACCATGGAGTGGAGACGTGGCACGGAGGACCCACGTACCCTCGGAGAGTCCGGTGAACGTGAAGAAGGCACTGCCCCCGGCGATGTCCAGGTCCAGCTCCCGCGTCTGCAGGGAAGGTGGCGTGATCCCTCCGCCCAGGAAGGGAAGGGGAACCCCCTGGATCTCCAGGACGAGATGAACCATGTCCCCGGGGCTCGAGGGAGCAGATTCCAGCACACAGATGTCCACCTGCCCCTCCACGGATCCCCCGACACCTCTCAGGACGATGTCGAGGTCCTGGACCACCTGGGCGGACTGGATGGTCCCACCCACCAGACCGATACTGCCATCCACCGGATCATGGGCCCTGATCTGGAACCCCCCGGGACTCACGAGGTCGAAGGAGTACGCTCCCGTCACGTCCGTGGTCACACTAGATATCCGGGCACCTCGAGAGCTGGTGAACCAGAGCTGGACGGTCGCCCCCTCCACGGGTACGAATCCACCATCATCCCGCCGCAGGATCGTTCCCGAGATCATTCCCGGTGCGGAGTAGTTGATCACCAGCTCACGACCATCGTCGGAGGGATCGAGTTTCTCGGAGAGGATCACCGAACCGTAGAAGGCGTTCGAAGCTCTCACGACGAGAGGTCCCACCCCCTCGGGTAGGCCCTGGAAGTGGGCCACGCCGGCATCGTCGATGAAGCACTCGCCGCCACCACCCTGCTCGCACGGAGTGAAACCATCCTCGGGCACGCTCGAGATGATCCCCGTCGAGGTGATCCCCGGCTTGCGGTACTCGAACTGCGAGAGAACATCGGCCGTTCCGCCACCGGTGGTCTCCGCCACGGTCTTCACGGTCAGCGATACGGTTCCTCCGAGCACCACGGTGGCCTCTGCCACATCGCCGTTGTAGAGGATCTTTGCGAAGCCCCTGCCGAACCTGGTACCGTCGCCGAAGCTGACAAGGATACTGTGCCTTCCGGGAGCCAGACCCTCGAGGATGAACCTCCCATCCGCTCCCGAGATCGTCTCGGGTCCGTAGCCAAAGCGATCGGCGGCGACCCGTGCACCCCCGACCGGACTTCCGGATCGGTCCACGACAGTTCCCGCGATGGAACCCGATTGCTGGCCCAGGTCGAAATCCACGACCAGGAGCTGGTCTGCGGAGGAGAGCGTGACCGTCCTGGCGGCTCCCTCTCCCGTGACCGGGTCACTGGCGTTCAGTAAGAGATCTCCCAGCGGCAGCTCGTCGATCCGGTACACACCAGAGGCGTCGGTCACCGCGTAGACACCTGCGAATCTCGCCACGACGTAGGCACCCTGGACCGGTGTCCTCGTTCCTCCGGCGTTCCGGTACACCGTCCCGGTGATGGAAGCCGTGGAGGGATCGGCCGTGAGGATCTGCACGACGTTGACCGTGTCCGCCAGCAGATCGGCATACTGCTCACCCACGTACCTGGCCCGTTCGGGATCGAACACCCTGAACCACGCCGGACCGGAGGGCACGGTCTCCATCCTGAAGGTCCCATCCTCCGAGGTGGTCGCGAGCGCCACGCCGGCAGACGCCCCCTCGGGCACCAGGTAGACCTGCACTCCTCCCACGGGCTCGCCAGATTCCCCGGAGAGGACCGTACCTTCCACACTGCCCGTCGGCTGCGGGGCGGTCACGGGCAGGACGATGTCCACCTCGGCCTGCTGGCCAGGAGCGGGAATGGCAGCTGTTGCATAGGTGAACGCCGCACCATCCTTCGCCACGATCTGGACGGCACCCACAGGCAGATCGGCCAGCAGGAATCGCCCATCGGCTCCGATGCTACCCACCGCATACTCGTACGGCATCGTCACGGACCTGGCCTCGATGATCGGATCCACCAGAGGCGCCCCGTCATCACGCGTGAGAGTACCGACGACATCGCCCCGTCCCACCATGGCAACGGTGATCTCCCGTACCGTTCCATCCCCGGTGAGCCTGGCCGTGACCCGGGCCTCGTGACCCGTTCCAGGCTCACGCGCTCGAATCAGGAATGCACCGTATTTCGGAGGAACCAGACCGTCTCTTGCCCTCACGGCATCGAAGACGAAGGCCCCGCCGGCGTCTGCCGTGACCCTGTCGACACCTGCCGGGATCCACGAGGTACCCCACATGGATTCGACCCGGATGTACTCGTAGAGCTCCACCAGTGCTCCTGGTACGACCTGACCATCACCACCGACGACGACTCCTCGCACCGCGCCCGACGCCAGCCCCGGACCCATCTCGAGAGGAACACCTGCCAGGGGAAGCCCATGACCGCCGACGAAGGGCACCTCCTCGCCTCCGGAATTGAGGGTGGCCTGAGCGTGGGGATTCAGGGGTTCCGCAAGAGTCAGCACAAGGAAATGCGGATCGATCTGTTGGACCAGGGCCGTACCGTGGCGGGGCCTGTCGATCACCAGGACGGGATCTCCAGGAGGAAGCTCCAGGTGGGAAGCCACCATCCACTGGCCAGGATCCAGCGCACCGAGCGCTTCATCGTCGAGGACCTGGGAGAACAGTAGAAGTACCTGGCGGTAGGGACCGCCATCGGGGCTCTGGAGGGTGGAGTCGAATACGGCCTTGAGAAGTCTCGGGGCTGGGGCATCCCGGACCTCCACGGAAACCGTCGAAGTCGAATCCTCCACACCGTCTCCATTGCTGTCGGAATGCAGGGTGACCGCATCCACCGATGGATCCACTGCAAGGAAGGCGAGGCTGCCACTGGAGGTCGTGACCTGACCACAGTCGAACCTGCGCGTGGAGCCGTCGGGCATGACGATCACGACGACGAGATCCACGGTGCCGGAGGCGATACCGTGGAGCTGGACCTGATAACCCCCGTCCGTCCAGCTTCCATCCTCCTCCACGGGCACCGCGACGATCCCGATCTCTCCGGAGAACGCCGTCGAGTCCATGCCGAGCACGGAGGCTCCGGGCAGATCCCTCACGAAGAAGTCCGTGTCCGCCTCCTGTCCCGCCGCACCGAGCTGGGAACCCGTACCCGAAAGAACCAGCCTCGCCGAGCCGCCGTAGCCCGCTCCCTCCGCAACCACCAGGAGCATCGGCCGGCCCGTGATCGCCATCTCCTCAACCTCGTCCAGGGCATCTCCGGTCCCGATGCTCTCCATCAGCCGGGCGATGGCCCGCCCCAGCGAACCCTCCAGCAGCTGACCTCTCCGCGAGGCCCGGCGCAGGGCATCGAATCCCGCGTCCCAGGTGGACGAACCCATCCACCGCAGCCCCAGATCGATGAGGCAACGGTCCTGGTCCTCGCCAAAGGCCGCCCTTCGAGCCGCCGCGGCGAGCTCCCGGCCCCTGCGGACGACGATTCCTTCCCCGACTGGAGGCAGCGGCAGCTCGGTTCCGGCAGGAGCATTGGCCAGGGAGTGCGCAAGGCCCAGCAGTTCCATCGCCGGTTCCACGGTATCGGGAGGCAGGTCGTGGACGTCGTCCGGAAGCACGAGCGAGTCGGGTGACAGCGGGATTCCGAGCTCTCCGACACCCACGTGGAACCTGAAGGAGGCATCTATGGGCGAGGAGCTGTTGAACGCACTGGCCACCACCTTTCCCGTGGTGAGGGACCTCAGCTCCCAGGATACGGAAGCCGACTCCCCCGGGGGCAGCTCGGGAACGATGACCTCCGGGTCGCCCAGGAGCTGGACCCCCGAGAGCTCGTTGTCCGGCAAGCTCATCCGGAGGTCGTACACGGGGGTGATCGAGGTGTTGGTCACGACCACCTGGAAGGTGTAGTCCTCACCGGCACGCACGGTCCAGGGATGGAGGAAGGTCATGGCGAACCGCGGATCCCTGACCAGCACCACCCCGGGAACCGAGGCCTCGATCAGCCCCGGCTCTCCCGATGCCAGTCCGTGGATCTCCCCCTGGAGGTGCACGTCGACCCGGTGCTGTCCTTCCCCGAGCCCTTCCAGCAGCCACGAGGCCTGGCCCGAGGCCTGGGCCACGATGAACATGAGATCGTCCGAGGTACCCATCCTTCCGTCGGGCCCGGGATCGATCACGGGCACCGGTTCACCAGGGACCGTGGGGGGCTCCGTCTCCGCCTGGCGCAGGCCATCCCCCGCAATCTCCATGGTGGCCGTCATGTTCCGGAGCTCGATTCCGCTCCCTTCCAGCGCACCGTTCTGCACCACCAGAATCGCCGAGAAGAACTGGTGGAGGAAGGCCACGTCACTGGGAATGATCAGGAAACCCGGGATCGATGCCGGAGGTATGGCGTAGTCGGGAGCGGGCGGGCTGCTTCCACCGTTCAGGCCCGGAACCGGGATGGTGACCGGTGTGACCTGGGGAAACCCCGCCGGTGGTGGTGACGACGGTGGAGGCAACTGATACGGTTCCTGATCCGGCAGCGCAAAGGTCCCGGACGGTCCAGCCACCAGATCGAAGGGAATCTCCACAGTGCCGGACTCCGTGGCAAACCCGACACTGTAGCGCCAGACGGTATAGCTGTCGTCGGTGATCACGATGCCCGCCGCAGCGATCTCGTCCGGCGTCAGGGGGCGGGACGTCACCGAGCTGATCACCAGGCGATGGACCAGGATCGTCACGGAGTCGGGCTGGGAATTCGCGAGGATCTCTCCATCCTGGACCAGCCGGATACCATGAAGCGAATACGTACCCTCCCGATGCAGTCCAGGAATGAGGAATGGCTCTCCCGGCACCGTGCTCAGGGTGAGGCTCTCCTCCAGTCCCGGACCAGAAAGCGAGGCGAAAACCCGCATCCCCGGGGGGACCTCTCCCGGAGCGAGTGTGCCGAGAGAGGTGTGGACGACGGTCGGCCGGCCAGGGTCGACCTCCTGCTGGGCTGGAGATACCTGGAGGACGGCGCCCCTGATCAGGAGTTGGTCGAGGGCCAGGTCCTGCCCAAAAGCGATGCTCGCAACAGGCACAGCACAGAGGATACCTACCAATACAGTACGACAAAATTGCAATCCAGGCTTCATCCGCCCTCCGATGGAAAAATCGAAGCGGTGTTAGTTCAAGAATATGTCGGATGTTCAAGCTGTCAAGCTTCACAAGACCTGTTCTCAGAATGATCCAGACAGGACACTCATTTCCCCGGGTGCTCTCCTGTCGTACCTCTCTGGTGAAGCCATGCCAGGGAGAAACCGTTCACTGGATGCACGAGGCCGCTCTGGAGAGCGGCGCTCCCCGGAGGGTCTCCACCCGGCCGGTGGCGATTTCCGAGCGCTGCAGTCTCTTCGCCGACCAGGCGGGCCGGACACCGTGAACCGGACCCCCTGACGGTGGCGGAGGCGGCGCATGTGGCCATCGCCGGAAGGGATGGCCGGGAGGGGGCCGGCGCCCGGCCACGCGCCGGTCCCGCCACCGGGCGGCCGGAGCGAAGCGGAGGCCGCCAACCCCCACCCCGTCCGGAGTCCACGGCCGCACCGCGGGGGGCGTCATCGCGGCTGCTCGCCATGGTGGGCCGCCGGGGCCCGGCGCAGCCGGGCCAGGGACGCGCAGGGGCCGCGGCGCGCAGGCCCGCCTGCGGCGACGCGGACCCGAGCGGCCCGCAGGGCCGAGCCCCGCGAGGCCCCCGGCGGCCACATCCAGACACCCCCAACGAGGAAAGCCGCCCGGAGGCGGCTGTCACGTCGAAATAATGGTCGGGACGCGGAGATTTGAACTCCGGACCCCCTGAACCCCATTCAGGTGCGCTACCAGGCTGCGCTACGTCCCGACCCCAGGATTGCTCTTCTTGATCTCCTCGAGGATCGTGGTCAGCTCGGACCGGATCCCCCGGAGCGCGGACTCGAGATGTTTTACGCGTTCCCCGGCCTTCTTGTCAACCTTGGCGGGGGCCTCCGGAGCCTTTTCCGCGCGCTTCCTGGCCTTCTTCCCGGACTTCGCCGGAGCCGGTGGCTCCTCGCCCGCGTCTTCCGGAACCTTCAGCTCCGCGGCGAGCGGGGCGATCTTCCGCCGGGCACCCGCGATGGTGAGCCCCTCGTCGAACAGCAGGCGCCGGACCTCGAGGATCAGCTCCACCTGCTCCCTGCTGTAGAGTCGTTGTCCCGTCCCGGTCTTGGAGGCCTCGAGCTGGGGAAACTCCGTCCCCCAGAAGCGCAGCATGTACGGCTGGACGTTGGCCAGCTTGCACACCTCGTTGAGCTTGAAGAACCCCTGGCCCTCCGGAAGCACGATCCGGGCACTCATGACTCCTCCTCGGAGGCCGGAACCAGGGTCAACCTCAGCTGCAGGGTCACCCGGCGGTTGCCGATCCACGCACCCGGCACCGGGACGAGGATGTCGAGCTCGCGGACGTCACCCGAGCGGGCCAGGGCCCTGGTGCCCTCCAGCTGGACCTGGAGCTGGTTGGGCGGCCCAGCGCCTCCCGCCGCATCGCCCCCGTCGAGCGTGACGGGAACTGCCACCACCGCGGACGCCTCGGCGGCCACCGGCGCCTCGGCCTCGCCGGGAGCAGCAAACGGCTCCTCGGGGTCCAGGACGAAGGGGTCCCGGGTCGGGAAGGCTCCACACTCCTCGCCGGTGGAGACCTCCGCCGATTCCCAGGGCCGGGGCTCTTCCGGAGCCTCCACGGTCTCCGGTTCCGTCGGCTGCTCCACGGAAGAGGGTTCTCCGGCATGCTCGCCGGGGCCGGTCCCGGGTTCCGGAGCCGCCCCCCCGGCATCATCTGCCGGCACGGCTGCACCGGGCTCCTCCGCCTCGGCCTCCCCGGCCACCGGGGGAACCACCGGCTCCACGCGGGGAGGACTCGGGAGCGAGGTCCCGTCCACAACCGAGGCCACCAGGTCGTCCACCGAGGCCGCCACGGGCCGCACCGACGCTCCGGGTTCCTCCCCGGGCTGCTCCGGAGCCGGCTTCTGCGGCGCCGACTCTTCCGCCTCCATTGGCGGCGCCGTGAAGGGTCCGGCGGCGCTCTCCTCCCCGGGAGATTCGTCCCCGGCGAAGGCCTCGACAGCACCCGCGCCGTCGTTTCCACCGAAGGGCTCCTCCGCCCCGTCCGTCGTGGGCTCCGGGCCGGGTTCCCCGTCCGCGGGCCCGGACGCCACGTCGGCATCCTCCCAGGCCGGAGCGGAGCCCGGTGACGATGTGTCGCCCGTCCCTGGCACCTCGTCCGTGGTCCCGGGGGAGTCCATGGGCGGGATGAACCCCTCGTCCCCGGCATCGGCCACTGCGGGCTCCGGGGCCTGCTCGGCCTCCACGGGAGGCTCGATGGTCATGGTGGTCTCGTTCTCCGAGTCAGGCGTGGCCGGCTGTTCCTCCACGGGGGAAGGCTCGACGGGTCCGGCGGCCGCAGCGGGGGTCTCGGGCTCTCCCGGGTCCGGACCGGAGTCCCGGTCGCCACGGACCGCATCGATGGTCGGGTGGGTCACGGCCTCCTCGTCCACGTCGTCACCCAGGCCAGCCTCCGGGGTGGCTCCCGGCGGTGGTCCCGGGGGCGGTGCCGAGACCGGCGGGGCCGGCGCCCTGAAGGCCGCCACCGGCGCGGGCGGGCGCGGCCCGCCGCCCGGAGGTGTCACACCGCCGGCCGGAATGGGGCCCTGGGAGGCCACCGGCTCGTAGCGGTCCCTCAGGGATCGCATCACCAGCTTGACGATCCCCTCCAGGCTCTCCTGGACACCGATCCCCTCGGTGGCCACGGACTCGAAGATGGGTGCGTCGAACTCGTTGAGCTGCGAGTCCATCTCCTCGATGGACATGATGTCCCGAAGGTCCCGCTTGTTGAACTGGAGGACGTGGGGGAAGGTGGCCAGGTCCACGCCCTGGAGCAGCAGGTTCTCCTTGAGGTTCTCCCAGGAGCCCACGTTGGAGGAGTGCATGGCGCGCTGCGAGTCCGCCACGAAGACCACACCGTCCGCGCCCTTGAGCACGAGCTGGCGGGTGGAGTTGTAGTGGACCTGTCCCGGAACGGTGTAGAGCTGCAGGGTGACGTCCATGCCCCGGATCGTCCCGATGTCGAGCGGCAGCAGGTCGAAGAAGATCGTCCGGTCACCCTCGGTGGCCAGGGAGATCATCTTGCCCCGATGCCCCCCCTCGAAGTGGTCGTGGATCCACTGCAGGTTCGTGGTCTTCCCGCAGAGGCCAGGACCGTAGTAGACGATCTTGGCGTTGAGCTTGCGCAGCGCGTAATTGAAAAAAACCATTGGCGATCCTCAGCGTTTCCGTCCCCTGATCATAACCCTGATCGGCACTCCTGCCAACTGGAGATGTTCCCTGAGGGTGTTCTCCAGGTACCTGCTGTAGGAGAAGTGGACCTCCCCGGGCAGGTTGGTGAACAGGACGAACGCGGGGGGGGCCGTTCCCACCTGGGTGGCGTAGTAGAGGCGGGCCTCCTTCTTCCCACCGGTCGAGGGGGGGTTGGCCTCCCAGGCCCGGCGGAGCAGCTCGTTGACCTCGCTGGTGGAGGCCTTCAGCCGGAACACCTCGCCCTGGTCCCTGAGCGTGGGCAGGATCTCCCCGACACCCCGGCCGGTGAGCGCGGAGACGAAGAGGACGGGGGCGTGCCGCATGAACTTGAGGTGGCGGCCGGCCTCGTCCATGAGACGCTCCCTCCACTGCCCGCGATCCGCGGCCAGGTCCCACTTGTTCACCACCAGCATGACGCCCCGCCGGGCCTCCCAGGCGTATCCCGCCACGTGGGCATCCTGGCGGGTGATGCCCCGCTCCGCGTCCACCACCACGAGGCACAGATGGGCCCTCTCGATGGCCCGCCGCGCCATGACAACCGAGAGCACCTCGGGGCCCTTGTCGGTCCTGCCCTTGCGCCGGATGCCCGCCGTGTCCACGAAGCGGATGCGGGCCCCGTCCCGCTCCACGATGACGTCCACGGCGTCGCGTGTGGTGCCGGGGATCTCGCTCACCAGGACCCGGGGCTCGCCCAGGAGCCGGTTGAGCAGCGAGGACTTCCCCACGTTGGGGCGCCCGATGATGGCCACCCGGAGCTCGCCCTCTTCCGTCCCCTCCTCCTCCTCCCCGGCCGCCTCCCCGAGGTGGGGTTCCAGGGCCTCCCAGAGCTCCACCAGGCCCGTCCCGTGCTCGGCGGAGATGGCCACCGGTTCCCCCAGCCCGAGCGCGAAGAACTCGGCGGCCTCCAGATCGACACCGGCCCGGTCCGCCTTGTTCACGGTCACCACCACCGGAACCTTCCTCGCGCGGAGGAACGCGGCGAGCTCGTGGTCCTCGGGCAACGGCCCCGACTGGCCGTCCAGGAGGAAGATCACGGCATCGGCTCCCGCCAGGGCCGCCTCCGCCTGCTCCCGGATCAGCGGGATGAAGCGGTCCTCGTCCTCCATGAGCAGCCCGCCGGTGTCCACGATGGTGACCAGACCGCCGCCGGGCCGGCGGGCCTCCCCGACGATCCGGTCCCTGGTGACGCCGGGAAGGTCGTGGACCAGGGCCCGCCGGCTCGCCGTGAGCCGGTTGAACAGCGTGGACTTGCCCACGTTGGGCCGGCCCACGATGACGACGACGGGGTTCGCCCTCACCGCGTGTCCGCGGCCTCGCCGGTCGTCGGCACGGGTGCCGGGGCCCCGGCCGCCGGAGCCTGCGGTCCGGTGGACTCCGGCACCGGAGTGGCCACCTCCCACAACGACCCGCCCTGGGTCTCCAGGACCCTCCTGGAGGTCACCATCCACTTCCCGTCGATCTTCCTGAGCTGGATCAGGGCGTGCTGGACCGAGCCGGGGTTCGTCCCCTTCTCCTCGCCGGTGTAGGCGTCCAGCCGGCGGACCTCCCAGACCTCGAGGGTCTTGACCGTGGCGTTCACCACCCGGAAGACGTCGATCTTCTCGATCTCCACCTTCAGCAGCGTGGCCTCCAGCCGGTCACCCGACTGGGCCAGCTTCTCCAGGAGCCTGTACACCGCCGCACGCTCTCCCTTGGCCGCCACACCCTCCAGGCGGCTGGTGTCCATGTTGGTGTAGGCGTCCGCCAGGCGGTGCAGGTACCGGGTGACGACCGAGGTGATCTCCTCCCGCTCCTGGGGCGTGGGGGTGGTGTTTTCGCACCCCCCCGTCACCACGAGCAGCAGCGCCACGGCCAGCCAGAGGGAACCACGAACCAGATGTCCTAACCTCGTCATGACAGCCTCCCTCGGGAGCTGTGGGGGGGAACCTCCCACGGGGTTCCGGGCCTGCTCCCGGTTCCAAGGCAGCATAGCACCCTGGCCGCCGTTCGGCTCCGCGTCCGATGGTGATACGATGAGACCGGGTAACAGAACGGGGGGCGAGGTGATGCGGGGACCCACCGTGCATCCCGGATGGCACGGAACGCCACCATGGGTGACGGGGGCCTCGCGGAACGGCACGTCATCCGGACCGGTGGGTCCCGCCCCCGAAAACAACTCGAGGAGTCGCCCATGAAGGCACCGAAACGCATCGTGGTCGTGGGGGGCGTCGCGGCGGGCATGAGCGCCGCGAGCCAGGCCAAGCGGCGTCTGCCCTCCGCCACCGTCACCGTCTTCGAGAAGGGCCCGTACATCTCCTACGGGGCGTGCGGAATGCCCTACAACCTGGAGGATCCCGAACGTGACATCGAGGACCTCGTGGTCCTCTCGCCCGAGAAGGCCCGGGACGATCGCGGCATCGACCTCCACGTGCGGCACGAGGTCACGGAGGTGGACCTCGAAGGCGGCCAGGTCGTTGTGCGGGACCTGGAGAACGGGGCCGACCGGAGGGAGCCGTTCGACGCCCTCGTGATCGCCACGGGGGCCCGGGCCGTCCGGATCCCGCTTCCCGGCATGGACCTGCCGGGCGTCCACGTCCTGAGGGACCTCATGGACGGGGCCGCCATCAAGCGGATCCTCTCCACGGGCCCCCGGAAGGCCGTGGTGATCGGCGCGGGCTACATCGGGATGGAGATGGCCCACGTGCTCACCGCCCGCGGGTTGAAGGTCACGGTGCTCGAGAAGCTGCCCCAGGTCATTCCCGGATGGTGCTCCGAGACGGTGGCCGTGGTCCAGGAGGAGCTGGAACGCCACGGTGTCGATGTCCGGACCGGTGTCACGGTGACCGGTGCCGAGGCCGGTCCCGACGGCAGGGTGGCGGCGGTGGCGACGGACGCTGGAAACTTCGAGGCGGAGCTCGTGATCCTGGCCGTGGGCGTCCGGCCCAACGTGGAGCTGGCCGCCGCCGCGGGCCTTCGGATCGGCGAGACCGGGGCCATCTGGGTCAGCCAGACCCAGCAGACCTCCCACGAGGCCGTCTGGGCGGCGGGGGACTGCGCCGAGGCCTACCACCGGATCCTCAGGCGCAACGCATGGATCCCCCTGGGCACCACCGCGAACAAGCAGGGCCGCATCGCCGGAGCCAACGTGGTGGGTGCGGGCCAGCGCTTCGCCGGCATCGTCGGAACCGCGGGCTTCCAGGTCTTCGATCTGGAGGTGGCCCGATCCGGCATCGGAGAGGACCAGGCACGGCAGGAGGGATTCGATCCGGTCACGGTGACCATCCGGCAGCGCTCCAGGGCCCACGGCTACCCCGGCGGGACGCCCATCAAGGTGACCCTGGTGGCGGACGGTCCCACCGGCCTGCTCCTCGGCGGCGAGCTCGTGGGGCCAGAGGGTGCGGCGCTGCGCTCCAACATCCTGGCCACGGCCCTGGCGTCCCACATGACCGTGGCGGACCTCCAGGGACTGGACCTGGTCTACGCCCCGCCGTTCGCCCCCGTCTGGGATCCGATCCTGGTGGCGGCGAACCAGCTCATCAAGCGCGTCGGGCGGAACGGGAAGTGACCATGGCGAAGACGGTCTCAATCACGTGCCCCCACTGCAACGCCATCCTCGAAGTGGACGTGGAGGCGGGTGTCGTGCTCACCCACCACGCCCCCCGGGAGGAGAAGAAGGGAATGGACCTGGAGGAGCGCCTCCGGGCCATGGAGGAGGCCAAGGCACGCGCCGAGGACAGGATGGCCGAGGCGTTCCGGGCCGAGAAGTCCAGGGAGCGGGTCATGGAGGACCGCTTCAAGAAGCTCCTGGAGAGCGCGAAGGAGAGCGGGGACGGGCCCCCTCCCCTCAAGGACATCGACCTGGACTGAGCTCCGGCCGCCCGGTGGTGAAGAGTGATGGGTGAAGAGTGAAGGCCGCCCACCCGCCCGGGTCGTGAAACGTGAAACGTGAAACGTGAAACGAATGAAGCACTTCCGGTGTGGATGTCAAGGGTGGATTCAGCGGGATCTCCTCCGGCCCCGACCGGGATCATGACCCTGTCGGTGGTGGTGTCCGTGTCCCCGGCCCTGTCCGTGTCCGTGCCCCTGACCCTGTCCGTGTCCCTGACTCCGACCCCGATCCCGACCGCGTCCCAGTCCCCGACCCTGGCGCCGACCCCGACGCGGCCACCGTTCTCCGGCGCCGCCGCGGTCCCCGACCCTGACCCTGTCCCCGACCCTGTCCGTGGCCGCGACCTCGTCCGTGTCCCCGGCCCCGTCCTCGTTCGTGATCCCGTCTCCCTGCGCCCCCACTCCCCTGCGCCCCTGCGCCCCTGCTCCCACCGGATGGGTGGTGGACGTCCTCACCATCCCCCTCCCGGAGCTCCGGAACCCCTTTCCGAGGGGTTGGACAGGTCTCGGGGTTGGCGGTGATCCGGTTCCACAGCCCCCGGGCGAGGATGGCAGGGCCGGTCTCACGAGCCCTGTTCCCGGACCATCAGGAGGTCATCCGGACGCAGCTCAGAGCCGCAATCCGACCCCGAAGAAGACGGCCGTCTCGAATCCCTGCCGCGCCTCGAGGCGGAACCGGAGGAACGGCAGCGCCAGGTCCACGCCGGCCGCGATGACGGCACCGCTCGAGCCCACCGAATGCCTCACCGCCTCGGGATCACCCCACGAGGCACTTCCCTCGGCCCAGCGGTAGCCCACCGAGCCGAAGGGTTCGAGGAGCAGGAATCGCTTGGAGATGCCCAGGTCCAGCGTGTAGATGTCCACATCCGCCGGGCCTCCCAGCGTGCCGTAGGTCCCCCGGATCCCGATGGCGGGCCTGATGCCCTCCCCGTTCATGAGGTCCTTGCGGATCTCGGCCGCCCAGAAGGTCTCCCCGGCCACGTTGCCCACCTGGCCCCCGAGATCGATGCCCCAGGGGAGGCCCACCCGGCCGAGCAGGGCGTACGAGGTCAGGCCTCCCATCTCGTCCGCGGTCCCCGGCATGGTGTTCTGCCACCACGGAGTGGAGGAATCCGCCTCCACCCACGTCCCCTGCAGGAGAACCTCGAAGCCCGGCAGCCCCATGGCCTTCCAGGGGCCGGTGGGCATGGCGATGGTCTCCGCCATCACCTCCACGAACTTCGTGAAATCCTTCCCGGTCAGACCGGGCTGGGGTGCGGTGTCCCCCGAGAGGGCGGCTCCCGCCGTCAGGATCACGGCCACCATAAGGACACCGATCCTGGATGTACGTCCCATCGTCATCTCCTCCACGGCACGGGCTTGCTCCAGGCCGGACCCCCGGGGCGAGGATCACTGCTCCGGGGTCTGGGGCTCCTCACCGGGGTCGGCGACGCTCCCGTCGCCCCCCTCGAGAGCATCCTCCTCGGCCTGCTTCTTCCGTTTCCGCTCAAGCTTCTCCTGCCGCTTCTTCTGGCGGGCGAGCTCCTTCTGCCGCTTCTCGAACTTGTAGGCTCCGCTCTTTCGTCCCAAGGTTCCCTCCGGGTTCCAGCGTAGCAGATCCGGCACCCGCCCACCCGGTGAAGAGGTGAAGGCGTGAGGACGTCCCCCGCCCACACGGCAAAGGAACGGTTTCGGAGGCGGGAACAGTGACAGGGACAGGGTCGGGGTCACGGACCCGGGCACGGGCACCGACAGGGTCATGAACCCGGTCGGGGCCGGGGCCGGGGACACGGGATCCGATGCAGGGGAGTAGGGGCGAGGGGGAGAAGGCCGTGCCGGTCAGCCGTCTCCGTACCCGGACGCCGCCAGCCGCCACCGGTTGCCGCTCCCCGGCGAAGGGGCCATGCGGGAGCACGGACCCGGCCGTCGGAGGGCGGCGAAAGGACAGGGACGCGGTCACGGTCAGGGTCACGGTCAGGGTCGGGGACCGCGGCGGCACCGGGAAACGGCGGCCACGCCGGGGTCGGCTCCAGGGTCGGGGACCGGGACGCGGTCAGGATCGGGGTCGGAGTCAGGGACACGGACAGGGTCAGGGACACGGACACGGACACCAACAGGGTCGTGATCCCGGTCGGGGCCGGGGCCGGGGGAGCAGGCCGGGGGAAGATCCCACCACATCCACCCTTGACATCCACACCGGAAGTGCCTCATTCGTTTCACGTTTCACGTTTCACATTTCACGATTCACGACCCGGGCGGGTGGGCGGCCTTCACTCTTCACCCCTCACCCCCGCGAGGGGGGCGGGCGGCGCGGGGCCGGGGCCACGAAAAGAGCGCCGGGGGGATGCCCCGGCGCTCGGGTGATTGCGGGTGGGCCGCGCTCAGCGTGTCCGGCCGAGGATCTCGTCCACCAGGAAGGAGGCATCGTAGAGCCTGTCCATGGCCTCGATCATGGCCCCTGCGTGGACCGCCACCGCCCGGTTGGCCGTGTCGTCGTAGACGAAGCGGCCCACCAGGCTCTCGATGTTGCCGTCGAAGATAAGGCCAACCAGCTCGCCCCTGGCGTTGATCACCGGGGAACCGGAGTTGCCACCGATGATGTCACAGGTGGAGACGAAGTTCATGGGCGTGGACAGGTCGAGCTTCTCCCTCCGCTCCAGGAAGCGGGCCGGTGGCAGCCAGGGGGCCTTGAGGCCGAAGCTGTAGGCCCGGTCGAAGAGGCCGTACATGGTGGTCATGGGCGGCGCCTGGGTCCCGTTCATGGGGTAGCCCTTCACCGCGCCGTAGGACAGTCGGAGGGTGAAGGTGGCGTCGGGGTAGGTGCTCTTGCCGTACGCGGCGAAGCGGGCGGCACCCAGCTTCTCGCCGGCGGCCTGGGTGACGCTGCGCACGTTGTCCTCGTACCAGTCGTACAGCTCGTGGAGCGGCGGCTCCAGGGTCCGTGCCCAGACCACCAGAGGGTCGGTGCACTTCGCCAGGGCCTTCTCGCCCCCCTCCACCAGCTTCTTCCGGAAGGCCGGGTCGGCGAGCTTCGTCCCGGAGATGACCTCGTGGGCCTTCTCCTCCGGGGTCTTCCCGCCCAGGGCCAGCTTCACGAACTCGTCGTCCGCACCGAGCTTCTCCTCCATGTAGCGGAGCTGGTCCGCCAGCAGGAATTCCTCCATCTCGGGGTAGACGGGCGCCGGGGAGAAGAGCCGGAACC
This sequence comes from Thermoanaerobaculia bacterium, assembly GCA_027061805.1. Taxonomy (GTDB): domain Bacteria; phylum Acidobacteriota; class Thermoanaerobaculia; order Thermoanaerobaculales; family Sulfomarinibacteraceae; genus JAMOWA01. Next base: position 18,988 of record JAMOWA010000053.1, read on the forward strand.
GGAGGGAGGGCAGCTGGGCGTCGTGGTATCCGTCCATGCGTTCCCCGTCCGGCCTGGCGGTCTCCTGGATGTAGCGGACGAGCCCCAGGGCCAGCCGCGGGAGACGGAAGCCCGGCATCCGGCGGTAGGTCTGCTCGTCGAAGCGCTCGAGCAGCACCTGCTCCGCCCGGGCGATCTGGTCCCAGGCGTCGCCGTACTTCGACTGCCACTCGGGGTTGGAGGCCACCATCTCGCGGAACTCCTTCTCGTCCGCCTCCTTCGTGCTCCACACGTGGGGGTTCCGGAGCCCCTCCAGCTCTCCGGTGAGGGCCTTCTTCCCGTTGAGCAGCGCGAAGATCATCATGTCGGCCTGGCGGGCCTGCTCCGGCCCGCGCCTCGCGTACTCCCGGAAGGCCGAGAGCAGGCGGCCGATGTACTCGAGCCGCGCCGGGTAGCCGCGGTCACGCATCACCTCGAGCTGGGCCATGGTGTAGAGGCGGTCGGTGGACCCGGGGTTGCCCGATACGAAGACCAGCTCACCGTCCGCGGCACCGGCGGGGTTCACCTTCAGGTACTGGTCGCTCTCCAGGGGCCTGCCGTCCTCGTAGACCCGGAAGATGGCCATGTCCAGGTCGTAGCGCGGGTAGGTGAAGTTGTCGGGGTCCCCGCCGAAGAAGGCGGCATCCACCTCCGGGGCGAAGACCAGCCGGACGTCCGTGTACTTCTTGTACCGGTACAGCCAGTACTCCCCTCCGTGGTAGAGCGTCACCACGTCGGAACGGAACCCCGTGGATTCCAGGCTCTCCTTCTCGATCTTCGCGATCTCGGCCTTCCTGGCCTCGAGCGCCTCCTTGTCGGTCATCTCCCCGGTGACCACGCCCTTGACGCGCGAGGTGACGTCCTCCATGGAGACCAGGATGTTGAGCTCCAGGTCGGGGCAGGGAATCTCCTGGTCGCGGGTTGCGGCAAGGAAGCCGTCCTTCACGTAGTCCTTCTCGGGGCTCGACATCTTCTGGAGCTGTCCCCGGGCCACGTGGTGGTTGGTGAGCACCAGACCCGTCGGGCTGATGAAGGAGCCGGAGCCTCCATCGTTGAAACGCACCGAGGAGAGCCGCACGTGGTCGAGCCACTCCTGTGTGGGCGTGAAGCCGTACTTCTCCTGAAGCTGCTTCGTCGGGGGATTGTCGAAGGTCCACATGCCCTCGTCGGCATGGACCGCGGCCGTCGTGGCCAGGGCCAGCAGGCACGCCAGCCCCAGGATCTTGATGTTCTTTCCTTCTTTCATGATCACGGGCTCCTCCTTCGGTTGATGACTGATACCCCTTTCGGGACCTCCATTCACACGCCATCCCGGTCGAGGCGCACACTCTACCGCGACCACGGGCGTCCTGTCGCGGGTGGGTACGCAAGAAGACGGTGCCGGGTTTCGTGATCCTGCCATGCAGCGACCGTTCAGAGGGCCTCCTCGAATGATTCCTGGGGCACCCTGACCAGTGCACTCGGACCCGACGGGGTTCGCATGGTGGCCCATTTCCACATCACCATGGACGACATGGGTCGGGCCGGTCTCATGGTGCAGCGGTAACCCGGGACCTGAGTCTGGCATACAACGGGGCATGAAGGATGGAACACGCGTGGTATGGCACTTGCTGAAACAAACGTGCACCAGGGCCGTAGGGTCCTGAAGAGTAACGATTCCGGACGTCGGGCCTGTCCATTGGGGAGTACGGCCCGGCCTCCAGAGATGACATGTCGTGGCAACACGAGGGAGGCAACCATGAGATACGGACTTTTCCGGCGGCTCGCCACCGTTGGCGTGGCGTTCGTGGCGGTCATCGGGCTTGCAACGGGGCCGGGAATGGCCCAGGACACCACCCAGGACACGACCTTCAGTGGTCTCGTGGAGGTCAACACCGTCAACGTGGATGTCATGGTGACTGCCGGCGGCAACCCCGTCACGAACCTCACCAGGGACGATTTCGTGATCCTGGAGGATGGAGTTCCCCAGACCATCACCAACTTCGCCAGGGTGGAGAACGGCGTGGTCTACCTGGACAAGGCGGAGCAGCCCATCCAGGACTCGCGCGACCTCCGGTACCGCCGGCACGTGGCAATCGTCTTCGACCTCAACTTCGTGGACAGGCCGTGGGTTGCCCGCGCCGTCAAGTCCCTCAAGGAGTACGTCCGGGAACGGGGCGGTGAGGACGTGGACTGGACCGTCATGGCCGTGGGCGCCGACCCCGTGGTCCTCGTTCCCTACACCTCCAACGTGGAGCAGGTGATCGCGGGCCTCGACGCCGTGCGCGGCCAGCCCACCTATCGCATGAGCCATGCCCTCGACAACGACCTGTTCTACGATCCCATGGGGACCGGGCTCCTGCACGCCACGTTCTCCGACGTCTACACGCGGCAGCTCGCCTCCGAGCAGGAGAGGCTGTCGCACTACCGCCTCCGCTCGCTGACCGCCAGGAGCCTCGACATCTACCTGGTGCTCGCCAGGGGACTCGTGGACATCTTCCGGAACACGGCCAGCACACCCGGCAAGAAGGCCTGCCTCCTGGTCACCGGCAACATGGACCTCAACCCGAGGTTCTCCCAGGTGGCCAACGACACCGTCCAGAGCTACCCTCCGGAGTCCATGAGGGGCTTCGATCCCCAGCTGGCCTCGGCCATGAACTACCTCAACGACGTCTGGGATATCATCACGCGGTATGCCAACACCGCGGGCTTCAGGATCTACGCGGTCAACGCCATGGCGCTTGACAACCCCATGACCTACATCGACGTCTCCAGCCGCGTGGGGGGCGGCCCCACACCGGGCGCCAATGCCGCGGACTGGGACACCCTGCCCCGCATGCTGACCGACGCCACCGGGGGCCGGTACCTCGACACGAACACCGTCACGCCGGCCATCGAGATGGTGGACCACGAGCTCAAGACCTACTACTCGCTGGCCTACCAGGCCAGGCACGGCCACGACAACCAGTACCACAAGATCACGGTCAGGATCCGCGACAGGAAGGGACTGAAGGTCCGGTACCGCTCGGGCTACTACGACCTGGAGCCCGAGCTCATGCTGGCGGAGCAGCTGCTGGCCCCGGCGCAGTTCACCAAGGTGGGCGGCACGCTACCCATGGCGGTCCGCGTGGACACGAAGAACGCCGGGGACAGCGTCGAGGTCTCTGCCACCGCCGTCACCGCGCTGGGCCAGATCGCCTTTCTGCCCGAGGGCGACACGGACGTGGGTGAGGTGAGCATCCTCATGACCATCTACGATCCCGACGGCAAGGTCCTCGACCTGAAGAAGCACCGCCAGACGGTGAAGATCCCCTCCGGCCTCCTGGAGAAGGCCAGGGACCGGCCCTTCAGCTACACCATGAAGTTCACCCTGCCCCGAGGGAACTACACGGTGGCCATGGCCCTCCACGACAGGGTGAGCGGAAGCTCCGGCATGGCCAACGCCCGGGTTGTCGCCCCCTGAGGGGTCAGACACCACCGATCCCATGGGGAGCCCGTCCGGGCTCCCCTTCTTCGTTCAGGAGTCCGATCCCGGATCCACGGCAAAACGCTCCCGGCCGGCGGCCGGGAGCGCTGAACGAAATCGGGAGGGGCGGTTGAGCTCGATCTGGTAGGATCTCTGAGGTTGGATGATCGGTTGGCCTGTTTCAGGTAAGCCTATTGAGGTAGGCACAAGGTGGCAAGCCTTTCCGGATCCCTCCCTTTTTTTCGTCTGCGGTCATTATATGGCCCATCGGCAGTTCTGTCCACCCCCCGGCGTCCAACTCCCGTTCAGGTCCCCAACTCACATGGATGGAGTGTCTTCCGACCCCGGTCGTCCGATACCACCCCTCAGGAGCACCGGCCCCCCCCGCTCCCCCACGCCCCGGCGGTGCGCCGCCGTCACGGCACGGTGGAAGACACTCCCCGGCACCACGCCCGGCATGCGTCCGGCCACGGCCGCCACGAAACCGGCAAGCCACGCACGGCCCCGGGATCGTGGAACCCTCTCTCCCCCACCCAGACCGAGGAAGGATCCAAGCTCGGGATGGATCCTCGCGAAGATGGCGGCCGACCGTCCGGCGACCCGCTGGCGGCGCAGGAACGAGGCCACATCCACCTCGTGGAGGTGCAGGGTCCTCGCCAGCGGACGGTAGACCAGGCGCAGCCCCACTCCGGTCGCCCGGTAGGCAAGTTCGATGTCCTCCCATGCGGCGGTGGGGAAGTCCTCGCGGAAGCCACCCAGGTCCATGAACACCCTGCGGGGAAGGGAGACGTTCGAGGTGTAGAAGAAGTTGAAGGAAACATCGCCCGCATCCTCGATCAGCAGGTAGCCGAACTGGGCCCCGAACTCGTTGATCCATCGCGAGAAGGGCGTGTCCAGCTCCGGGCCGAACGAGGTGTAGCCCAGGACGGCCAGGCCACCACTCCCGCCCAGCACCCTGTGGGCGTCCAGGTGAGTGGCAAGCCACCCGGCCTGGGGAACGGTGTCGTCGCCCAGGAACAGGATCACCTCCCCCGAGGCCGCCTCCACGCCCCGGTTCCGGGCAACCGCCGGGCCCGAGTTATCCTGCCGGAGCCGGATCAACCCCGTCCGGGTCAGGCCACGGAGCCACTCCCACGTCCCATCGGATGACCCATCGTCCACCACGACGATCTCGATGTCGAGCGGCCACGGCCTTTCCTGGCGCTCCAGTGCAGCCAGCACGAGCCGCAACGTCTCGAGCCGGTTGTACGTGGGGATCACCACGCTGGCGGACCGGGGGTACGGAGGTGCCGGTGTCTCCATCGGGAAACAGCATAGCAGCGGCGGATGACGGCGGTCTTCCTCCCCCCGGCCCCGCCCGAGACCGCGGTGGGGCTCCCGCCCGCTCACTCCCCGCGGGAGAGGACCACCGTGGCCAGTTCGCCGGAGCGGACCCGGATCTCCGTCAGCGGCCCCGCGGCCGACCCGGCCCGGTAGCTCCCCGGCGGGAGTCCGGTCAACACCAGCGGCGCCCCGGAGCCCACCGCCGGGGGGATACCCACCAGGGGCAGGAGGCGCTCCACCGGAAAACCACCGGGGGCCACGATCCGAACCCCCTCCAGCGGTCCCTCGTTCACCACCTCCAGCATGCCACCACCACCCAGGAACAGCCGCACCACCGCACTTCCGGCCTCACCCCCGCCGGATCCGAAGGAGAATCCGAGGCCCGGACGGCCCGCACCCAGCAGGGCGGGCGCCTCCGCCAGCCAGGAGGAGGTAAAGGTGACCCGACCGTCCGTGTCGCTCCATCTGGTTTCCAGGCCTCCTGGCCCGGCAGCGGCCACCAGGGCGCCGGCTACAGGACGTCCGTCCCGGTCACTCACCTCCACCTCCAGAACCGCCTCGGGCTCCTCGAGCTCGATCCGCACCGTGGCAGTGTCCTCTTCCTCGACGACGACGTGCGCCCGCCCGGTGCCCTCCACCGCCCGCGCGGTGGCCACAGCCTCGCCCGGCGCCAACCCCTCCACGGCGAAACCACCCCCGGCGTCACAGGGCACCGTGGCCGTCGCTCCGGCAGCGTCCACCACGGTGACCGAGGCCGCTGCCGGCGGCTGCCCGTCCGGCCCCACCACGAGGCCCGTGAGACCTCCTCCCCGGTACTGGAGCACCACCGTGAACTCACCGTCCTCGGGTACCGTCACGCCCTTGCCAGGGAAACGCCTTCCGGCCGTGGTGGTGTACACGACCTGGTACTCGCCGGGGGGTACGTCCTCGAGGACGAAGCTCCCATCCGCCTCTACGGCGCCGTGGACGCTCCGTCCCCGGTCGGTGAACACCCGCTGATCGGGAGACGATCCTCCCGGAAGACGCGAGTCCACGAGCACCTCGGGCACACCGTGGCCCCCACCACCCGGAGTGAAGGTCACCCTGCCCCCCTCCGCAGGCCGATCACCCACGAGCACCGTGCCGAGCACGCGCGTCCCGGAAAGGTCGATCTCCACAACGGTCCGATCCCGGTCGCGGGCCACGGTGACTTCCCGCTCCGTGACGATCCAGCCACCATCCAGGAGCCGCATCGTCCGCCCTCCCGGCGGCACAGGGTCGAGGACGGCCTCCCCCCCGACCATACGCCCCTCCACGGCAGCCCAGTCGTTGACGGGGGATCCCAGGAGCAACGATGCGGTGCCGCCGCAGCGCTCCTCCGGACGGCACCGGACCACCAGGCGGTGCGCCGCCACCAACCACAGGGGATCCAGCTTCAGGACACCACCCGACAGATCCTCCGAAAGCTCCAATCCCTCCACGAGGAGGGGTGCCCGTCCGGGGGCCTCCACCAGCATGGGGTACCGGCCGGCCTCCAGGCCCGCGACGGTGAACCGGCCATCCGTGCCCGTCCGCGCCGTGGCGAAGCGCTCGAGCAGGACGGCGAGGCGGGGTCCCCCGGCCCGCCCCGGCAGGAGGAGCCGAACATCTGCCCCCTCCATGGGTGCCCCGGTCAGATCGTCCAACACGGTTCCTTCCACCGCCAGGCCGCGGCGCACGGGGACCTCACCCAGGTCCAGCACCGCTCCCCCCTCCAGGACCAGGTTCTCGAAGGTCACCGGCACGCCGCCCTCGGGCGACACCGTCATCCGCCAGCGGCCCGGTGGCCTGTCGTCAAGCTCCAGGACACCGTCCGCAGGAAGCTCCCCGGGCTCCCCGGTGAAACGCTCGCGCTCCCAGGTCACACGCCCCGGTCCGGCCGGCTCACCCGTGTCCTCGAAGCGGAACACCGCCCGGAGCCCCGCCGCGGGCTCCAGGACTGCCCGGAGGGGAGACTCCAGTTCCCGGGGAACCACCAACTCCAGCGGAACGAAGCCCTTGGCATCGAGGGTCACAACAAACTCCCCGGCCGGCACATCCTCAAGCACCAGGCGCCCGCTGGGATCGCTTTCCGCCACCACCGTTCCGTCTTCCATCCGGGCGATCACGCCAGCCAGTGGCTCCCCCCCACCGTCCACGACACGGACTTCCACGCGGCGTGCCGCCTCGAGCACCAGCCGCAGCGCCCTGACTCCCTCGGAATCCACCTCCAGTTCACGGCGAAGGACCGCAAAGCCCGGAGAGCGGACCGTGAGGACGACCCTGCCCGGAGGCAGGCCGCCCACCCGGAACGAGCCGTCCCCCCCGACGGAGGCCTGGCGCCGGAGCGCCCGGCGGGTCCCGGGGAGCCGGAAGACACACTCCACCGCAGCTCCGGAAACAGCCTTCCCCTCGCCGTCCATAACGGCTCCGGCCACCGCCCCCCCCCCGCGGCATTCGCACGCGCCCGGGGACCTCCCGAACCGTGGTGTCCAGGAGCACGGGCGCCGAGGACTCCCCCCACAGAAAGAGGGATACCGTCGCTTCCACCGGCAGGGGCGGGATCTCCAGCGCGGACCCGGCACCCAGGTCCCAGGCCTCCGGTTCCGCGAAGCGGCGCCCCGGGCCCGTCCGGAGATGGACCTCCATGCGCCACCACGCACTCTCCCCTCCCTCTGGCTCCACCCGCACATGGAGCCTCCCTCCGGGCGACGCTACCAGGACGGCTCCGCCCTCCGCGCGCCTCCAAGTGGTTGCGCCACCGGGCGAGGCGGAGCGAACCCAGGCGTCGCCCGAGTCTGGAAGCACGATCCGGACGCTACCGTCCTCTTCTGAGCGAACACGGGGAAGCAGCCGACCAGGAATCTCGCGTCGCATGGCTGTGGTGGCCCACACCACGTCCACGCCCTGGAGTGGCCTGCGCCGCGCGTCCACCACCCGGAGCTCCACCGGACGCCCGGCCTCGCATGGTGGAGGCCAGGACACCGGCGCCACCAGTCGGACCGGGGAACACTCCGCAGACCACGCCCACACGGGCGTCCCGCCCGGCAGCTCTCCCAGGGCGGCGAAATCCGGCATTGCAGAGGGGACCGGACCCGTGCGTACGAGAACCCAGCCGGGGTCCCCTGCATGGGCGATCATGGCGCACAACAGGGTCAGCAGGAGGACCGGGCCGGCTACCCGGCGTCCCCCCCTCACGGGCCATCCCCTCCCAGGGTGGAGAGGTCAAAAACCGCCACGAACCACCGATTTGTTCCCCCGGGGCCGTCCTTCCTGGAGAACACCCCTGCAAAACGGCCTTCTCGGGCCTCCCCACGGAGCTTGGCAGTGGGGCTCCGCACCTCCAGGGGAAGGCGCAGGCGGCGGGTGGTCTCCCCTGGCCCGGGGGTCCAGAGCTCCCAGTGGACCACGCCATCTTCCACCAGCCGCACCACCAGGGAAGGGCCGTCAGCGCCGGCCACCAGCCCGTCCACCCAGGGCTGACGGTTCACAATCTGGACGTACCGCGCAACGGGGTCGCCCGCCAGCTCCCCGAAGGCTCTCTCCAGGCCGCGCCCCACCAGCCTGTGGAGCCCACGGCCCAGCTCGCGCCGGAGACGACCTCCGGTCCCGTAGCAGAACACGCCGGCCTCCGCCGTGCTCGCCACGCAGAGCGAGCCATCGCCCATCACCGCCAACGCACCTCCCAGGGGCCAGAGGGCCCACTCGAAGCGGCGGGCCGCCGCAGCTCCGTCGCGCAGCATGTGGAGCGGCCACAGGCGGGACATGTCGGCACTCAGCGGCCCCGCCCAGACGGCCACGCCCGCCGGGTTGTCCATGCGCCCGTCCGGACCCCTGGGGTACCCGAGGATCGCAATCCCCCCCGCAAAGAGGGCCACGTCAGCGATCATGTGGCCGGGAGGCTTCCGGAGGGCAAAGATCCGCTCGCCGGTCCCGAGATCCCAGGCCGCCAGGGCATGGTGGCGCAGTGAGTAGGCCAGGACGCGGCGCCCATCACAGGCCACACCGTGGGGATCCCGGATGCCCCGGGGCAGGGGTTCCGCACCCACGAAGGACTCCAGTCGCCCGTCGTTCAGGTCCAGAAACTCCAGACCCCTGGAGGTGGCCAGCACCAGGCGGTCCGGCCCGGCCCAGTCCAGGTCCGCCACATAGAAACCAGGCTCTACGGGGAGCGGAATGATGGTGATCTGGGCCGCCCCCCCTCCGGCCGCGGCAACGGCCGCTGCGGCCATCGCGAGCGCAGCGACCACAGCCCTCAGGCGCACCGTACGGGTACCCCCACCGTGTTGCCCGTTATCCACTGTCACCGGATATCTCAGCCATTGACGACAATGGTGTCCACGCACCAGATGCAACCTGAGCCGGTACCTCCACAGAATGATGGCTCTCCATCCTGCTCGATCACAGTAGAGGACGGGAATTCAACACATTCGACCCCCCAGGCCAAAGGCACACCAACGAGACAACCCACGGCGAGGATCACCCCAACAATACTCCGGACAAACGAGATACCTCTATTCATTGCACCATCTCCTTTCATCGATTGTCCACCGACCAGCCTGCCTCAGACTCTCCATATTCAGTTGCTGGTCACTACACCATTGTTTCTCTCAGACTACCCCCCCCCCGAAATCCTTTCGTGATCCACGTCACACCCCC
>JAMOWA010000054.1 GCA_027061805.1 Thermoanaerobaculia bacterium
ACGATCCACCCGCCGCCCAGGACCTCGTCGCCGTCGTAGAACACGGCGGCCTGCCCCGGCGCCGGTCCCCGCAGGGGCTCCTCCACGGTCACCGTGGCGCCGGAGCCCTCCACGTCGACCACGGCCGGCGTGCCGCCGTGGCGTGAGCGCACCTGGACGGTGCAGGCGAACCGCCCGGCGGGCGGTGCCCCACGGACCCAGACGATGTCCCGGACCCCGATCCGCCAGGTCTCCAGCGCCTCCCGGGGCCCCACCACCACCGCGGCGTCCTCCCGCCGCGTGGCCAGGACGTAGAGGGGCGCCTCCGCGGACACGCCGATGCCGCGGCGCTGGCCGATGGTGAACCGGTGCACGCCACGGTGCTCCCCCAGCACCCGCCCCTCCCGGTCCACGATGGGGCCCGGGCGGATGGAATCCCCCTTCCACCGTTCCACCAGGTCCGCGCAGGAGGTCCCCGGGGGGACGAAGCAGAGCTCCTGGCTCTCCCGCTTGGAGGCCACCGACAGGCCGGACGCCAGCGCCAGGTCCCGCACCTCCTCCTTGCCCATGCCGCCCACGGGGAACCGGAGACGCTCCAGCAGGTCCCTGCCGAGACGGTGGAGGAAGTAGGACTGGTCCTTCTCACGGACCGCTCCCCTGTGGAGGCGCGGTCCTCCCGGCCCATGCTCCAGACGGGCGTAATGGCCGGTCACCATGAACTCCGCCCCCTCCTCCTCCGCCACCCGGACGAGCTCCGGGAACTTCACCCGGGCGTTGCAGACCACGCAGGGGTTCGGCGTGAGCCCCTCCACGTACCGCTCCAGGGAGGCCTCGAAGACCTCGTCGAAGAAGCGGCGCGTGGAACACTCCTCCCGCAGCGGGATGCCCAGCTCCTGGGCCACACGGCGGGCGTCCTCCAGGTCCTCCAGCGAGCAGCAGCGCGAGGCGTGCCCCGCCAGCGGGTCCCACAGGCGGAAGAACACGCCAACCACCTCGTGTCCGGCCTCCCGCATGAGGTACGCCGCCACCGAGGAGTCCAGCCCGCCGGACATGGCCACAACGACCTTCATGGGGGCATTATGGACCACCGGACACAATCCGGGGCCCTCGCGGGCCCCGGGGATTCCAATGGAGAAAGGAGGATCCGGTACGGCGTCCTACCCGTCCAGCTTCAGGATGGCGAAGAAGGAGCGCTCCATGCGGGGACGGTAGACGTAGAGCCGCAGGTAGCCGCCCTTCTTCACGCCCTTGACGGCGTCCAGGAACTGCTCCACGGAGGAGATGCCCGTTCCGTTGACCTCGGTGATGATGTCGCCCTTGCGCAGGCCCTCGTCGGCCGCCGGGGAGACGGGGTTCACGTGGCTGATGAGCACGCCGTCGATCTTCTCCGGAACGTTGTGGTACTCGCGAACCCGCCGGGTCAGCTCCATCACGCTGATCCCCACACGCTCCGACACGTTGCCCTCGCCGCTCCCCTCCGCGCTGGTCCCGGATTCCTCACCGGGTATCTCGCGTTCTTCCAGCACGGCCCTGAGCGTGAGCTTCTTGCCGTCGCGGAGCACCTCCAGGCGGACCTTGCTGCCCGGGGGCATGGCCGAGATGTGGTCGATGAGGTCCCGCGTGTTCTTCACCATCTCCCCGTTGACGGTGACGATCACGTCACCGTGCTCGAGCCCGGCCTTGTCGCCGGCATGGCCCGGGAGGACCTCCTCCACGAAGGCTCCCTCGCGGCCGGGCAGCCCGAAGGCCTCCTGGATCTCCTGGTCGATGTTGCGGACGGTCACGCCCAGGTACCCCCGGACGACCTTGCCGTGCTCACGCAGCTGCGGCAGGATGAGCCTGGCCGTGTTCACGGGCACGGCGAAGCCCATGTTCTGGCCCCGGGCGTTGATGGCGGTGTTGATGGCGATGACCTCGCCCCTGAGGTTCACCAGCGGGCCGCCCGAGTTCCCCAGGTTGATGGCCGCGTCCGTCTGGATGAAGTTCTCGAAGGACGTGTCCGAGATGCCCAGCACCCGGCCCTTGGCGGAGATGACGCCCACGGTCACCGTGTGGTCCATGTTCAGGGGGTTGCCCACGGCCATGACCCACTCGCCCACCCGGGCGGCATCGGAGTCGCCGAGCCTGAGCGCCGGGAAGTCCCGGTCGGGATGCTCGACGCGGATCAGCGCCACGTCCGTGGCCTCGTCCCGCCCCACCACCTTCACCGGGTAGCGGGTCCCATCGTTCAGCTCGATCTCGAGCTCGTCCGCCTCGGCCACCACGTGGTTGTTGGTGAGCAGCTCACCGTCCGGCGTGATGAAGAAACCGGAGCCGGAGGAACGGAGGACCTGCTCCTCCTCGCCCCCCGGCCTGCCCGGCATGCCGAAGAAGGGCGGGAAGAACCGGTGGAACATGTTGTCGGGCGCCCTTCGCCGCTGCTCCTCCGGGGTCACCACGTTCTTGGCGTACACGGACACCACCGACGGGACCACCCGGTCCGCCAGGGCCGCGAAGTCGGGCGCCGCGAAGGAGACCGCCGGGGCCGTGGCCTGCGGGGCGGGGTTCCTGTCGGCGTCCACGCCGGGTGTCAGGTTCAATCCGCCGGCCAGCACCATGCCGAAGAGGACCGCGGCAACGATCACCGCGGCCAGAGAGACGAGCTTCGTACGCTCATTGTGCATCGTTCACCTCCAAATGAGGGGTCTCTGGATGAGCCCCTCCCGCACACACAACACGGAGGAAAGCAATTTTCTTGCCACCCGGTGGGGAGCCCCGGCCCGGGTCAGGGCGTCAATCTGGCACCCTGCGTCCCGGACGCCGGCGTCCTCACGCTCCAGGCTCCTCCCCCGGCCAGGCCACCGCCACCTCGATGCAGTCCTTCCCGCGCTCCTTGGCGCGGTACATGGCCTGGTCGGCCGCCCGCAGCAACAGGTTCTTCTTCATGTCGGTGGTCCCCTCCCGGGGCACGTGGTCCGGGTAGACCGCCACGCCCAGGGAGCACGTGAGCTCGCGCTCCCAGTGCACGGGACCCTCGGACCAGGTGAAGGTGCCCTGGAGGAAGGGGGTCTGCCGGAGGGCGGCCTGGATGGTCCGTCCCAGCTCGTGGGCCCGTTCCAGGTCGTGGTCGGCCAGGATCACCACGAACTCGTCGCCCCCGTAGCGGGCCAGGGTCACGCCCGGCCCCTGCACCGTGCGCTGGAGCAGGTACCCGAACTCCTTGAGGACCTGGGAGCCCGCCAGGTGGCCGTGGGTGTCGTTCACGTCCTTGAAGTTGTCCAGGTCCAGGAAGAGCAGGGCCACCGAGGACTGCGTGAGGTCGGCCCGGATGAGGTCCTCGGTGAGGCGGTGGTGGAAGAAGCGGTCGTTGTAGAGGCCGGTGAGATCGTCGCGCCGGGCCATCTCGTTGGCCCGCTGGGCGTCCAGGAGGTTCTCGATGAACACCGAGGTGTAGCGGGCGAAGATCTCCAGGAGCCCGAGGTCCTTCTCGGTGTAGGGCTCGCCGTCGGAGCGGTTCACGAGCTCCAGCACGCCGCAGACGGTCCGCTCGATCCGGATCGGGACCGCCACCAGGCTCCTGGTCTGGAAGCCGTGGGTCTCGTCGAACCTCCTGTAGAACCTCGGGTCGGCCTCCGGATCGGTCATCCGGTAGGGCTCCCCCGTGCTGTAGACATGACCCACGACGCCCTGGTCCACCGTCACGGTGGCCCCGACGATCTCCTTGGCCGAGGGACCGAAGGCGGCCACGAAGTGGAGCTGTCCCGCCTTCCTGGTACGCCCGCGCTCGAAGGGCCTGTCCATGAGGATGGACCCCGCCGCCGAGGGCAGGAAGTCGTTGGCCTTGTGGAGGATCTCCCGGAGGAAGGCGTCCACCTTGAGCCGCACCGGGATGAACCCCGAGTAACGCCTCCGGTCCAGGAAGGGCTCGATCTCCTCCAGTGGCAGGCTCACCACCTCAGGTGACGACATGCCAGGAGTTTATCATTCTCAGCCACCGTGCCGGTCGACGGGTGACGCAACCGGAGGGAGGCAGGGCGGCCGGCCCCACCACGGGCCCTCCGTCTCACCCCTTCCTGAGGAGACTCCTCAGGCGCCTCTCGAGACGGGCCACGGTCTCGGAGTGGTCGGCGCGTCCGGGTGCGAAGCGGACGGCCTCCAGCTCCTTCCGGAGCTCCTCCACCTGCCGGGTGAGCTCGTCCGTCCTCCGCCGGGGAGGCACCTCGAGCCACCAGCGCTCCAGTACCCCCTGGAGCTCCCGCGCACGGTCGGTGGAGCTCTGGCCGGGCCTGGCGGGCGGCAGTGCCCTCCGGCGCGACCGCGCCACGGCCAGCGCGATGATCAGACCGAGCCCCAGCCCCGCCCCGAGGGCCGCGAGCACCACGGACCAGATCGGCCACCCCTGTTGCCCGGCGCCCTCCCGCCCCGCCGGTTCGCTCCGTGCCGCTGCCGTGGCGACCGCCGACGGCACGGTGGGCTCCGGGGTGGGTGTGGGGCCCTGCACCTTCAGCTCCAGGGGCCCCAGCACCTGCTTCCGGTATCGCCCCTCCGCCGGGTCGAAGACCGCCAGGGTCACGGGGGTCAGCTGGAACGTCCCGGCCCTGCGGGGCACCACCGCCATCCTCCAGCTCCGGCTCCCGTGGATGCCGGTCTCGTCCACCGTCACCCGGCTCCCCTCCTCCGGGGGATAGGTGTCACAGGCCTCGCAGGCCGGCCACGACGGCGGGGCCTCCACGAGGGGCAGGTTGCCATCGCCCTCGAGGGTGAGGACGACGGTGGCGGATTCCTCCAGCGCCACCTCGTGGGGCTCGAGGGCGAGGGAATACCGGAGCTTCCCCACCGCCCCGCAGAAGCCGGGAGGGGCCTCGGGGCGCTTCCGGATCTCGAACCGGGCCTCGGGCGTGGCCCGCTCCACGACGCTCCCCGGGGAGAAGAGGCTCATGGAGCGCAGCCCGATGCGGGCCTGGATGGGCGGCACCACCAGGGTGCCCGCCTTGAGCGGGATCAGCACGAATCGCGCCACCGGGTACCGGCGGTAGCGGACACCGTCCCGCTCCACCACCGAACCCTGCACCTCGTCGGGCAGGTCCACCCTCTGGGTCCACCATCCCGGGAAGGTCGGGGCCTTCACCCACTCGAACCCCTCCACCGCCGCCGTGGTGTCCAGCACCAGGGTGACGGGCAGGGGCTCTCCCTCCCAGAGCCGGGTTCGCGGCACCAGGAGCCGGAGCCCCACCCGCGTGGCCCGCTGGGGCCGGGGACCCAGGAGCTCCTCGAACGGGTTCGCGGGAAGCCGGCGGCTGCGCCGCGGCGGAGCCACCGTACCTTCCACCACCACCGCCGAGACGGGAGAGGAGATCAGGGTGTGCCCGTCCACCTCCACGGTGACCGGGCCCACGGTGGCCGGACCCACGTCCAGGGCCTGGAGGTAGTAGGTGAAGCGGGTGCTGGACGAGGCCACGCCGTTGACCCAGGAGAACTGCCGTTCCGTGGACGGCCCGCCCACCACCTGGAGGTTCTCGAGGCTCTCCGGCCGGGGGGCCCCACCCTCGACCTTGCCCCCGGTCACGGTGATGACGAGCCGGGCCACATCCTGGACGCCGAACCGCTCCGGCTCCAGCCGGACCTCCAGGGAGGGCTCCTGGCCCGCGCCGGCGGCCGCAGCCGCCAGCAGCACGACGAGCCCGGCGATCGTGGAGGCCGGCCGCCTCACCAGTCCTTCTCCACACGGGTCCGGGTGGCGGGCACGGGCGTCCTCATGGCCTCCCGCGCCTGTTGCTCGGCCCGCTCCAGGGCCCCGTACAGGGGCTCGGTCCGTTGCGGAGGCCGCTCCCGTTGCGGTTGCCCGGGTGCCGGTGTGGGCGTGGGGGTCGGCGTGGCCCCCTGCCGGGAACCCTGCTGCTGCTCCTGCTGCTGCTTCCCCTCGTCCTTCCGGTCCTTCTGCCGCTCAGCCTCGTCCTTCTTCTTCTGCTGATGCTGTTGCTGCTGCTCCTGCTGGAGTCGGAGGGCCAGCTCGTAGTTGCGCTTGACGCCGGGATCCTCGGGGAGCTCCAGCAGGGCCTGTCGCAGCCACCGTACGGCCTCCGCGGCGTTCCCCGCCTCCAGGGCGGCGGTCCCCAGGTTGTACGCCGCCCGGGGCAGACCTCCCCGGGCCGCCTTCTCCAGCAGGGGCGCCCCCGCCTCGAGCTTTCCCTGCGCCCCCAGCACCGTCCCCAGGTCGTAGAGCCGCTCGGGATCCTCCGGATCCAGGGAGGCCGCACCACCGAAGGCCTCGGCCGCTCCCTCGAGGTCCTTCTTCTTCCACAGGGCCAGGCCCCGGCGGGCCATCCGGCGTTCCCCGCCGGGAATCAGCCGCTGCCAGAGGGGCACCTCCACGCCGGGCGCCACGGTCCCCTGCGCCGCGGCCTGCTCCCCGCCCCCACCGGGCTCCTGCGCCGGGGTCTGGGCCCCCGCAGTCCCCGTCACGGCCAGGATCAGCAGGCCGGCCGCGGCCAGCCGCCGCCACGGCGACAGGAGGAAGCCCAGGGCCAGGAGCGCTGCGGCCCCCACGAGGAAGAGCGGGAACCGCTCCACGCGCCGGACCCTCCGCCGGCTCTCGGCCTCGCGGGTCTGCAGCGAGCGGATCGCCTCCACCAGCTTCCGCGAGGCACCGGCCTTCCCGGCGTCCACCACCGTGCCGCCCGTGGCGGCCGCCAGCCGCCGCAACACCTCGGGGCGGGCCCGCGTGATCACCATCTGGCCGGACCGGTCCCGCTTGTAGTGGACCCCGCCCCCATCCCCGCCCACGGGAATGGGACCGCCCCGGGGCGTGCCGGTCAGGACGGCCAGCAGGCTGACACCGGCGTCCTTGAGCCGCCCGGTGGCGGCCTCGAGGTCTCCCTGGAGGTTCTCCCCGTCGGAGATCACCACCATCACCCTTCCCTCGCCCTCCGGCGGCAGGAGCTCGAGCCCCTGGTCCACGGCACGCTCCAGGTTGGACCCCGGCAGGGCGATCATCCCGGGCTTCACCCCGGACAGGAAGGTGGCCACGGCGTCCAGGTCCACCGTCAGCGGCACGAGGGGGTAGGCATCCCCTGCGAAGGTGACCACCCCCACGCGGTTCCCGTCGAGGCCCGGCAGGGCCCGCCGGAGGACCGCGAGACCCCGGTCGAGGCGCGAGGGCGTCACGTCCTCGCACCGCATGGAGTCCGAGAGGTCCACGGCGATCACCACGTCGCGGGTCCTGATGGACACCTCCGAGGGCACCTCGCCCCACTGGGGGCGGGCCAGCGCGAGCACCACCAGCGCCGCCGCACCGCACCACGCCAGGAGGCGGGCGAGGCCGGTGGACGGCGTTCCACCCATCACCTGCTCCCAGACCGAGGGGCTCGCCAGGGCCCGTTGCTGGGCCAGGCGCATCCGGTGGCGGACCACCGCCGCCACGGCCGCAAGGGCCGGCACCACCAGGAGCGCCAGCCTCGCGGGTTCGCCGAAGCTCACCACGGCGTCCTCCCCAGCAGGCTCTCGCCCGCCACGGCCATCACCAGGAGCACCAGCGCCCCCAGCGCCCACGGCTCGAACCTCTCCCGATACCGCACGAGCCGTGAGGACTCGAACTCCGTCCTCTCCATGGAGTCGATGCGGTCGAAGATCTCCTGGAGGGCCCGGGGATCCTCCGCCCGGAACGCCATGCCACCGGTGGTCCGGGCGATCTGGGCCAGGAGCTCGGGGTTCACGTCCACCCGCACCCGGCGGATCCGGGTCATGATCTCCCCGGTGAGCGGGTTGCGGACCTTCACCGGGATCGGAACCTCGCCGCCCTTCCCCACCAGGACCGTGTAGACCGTGATCCCCTCCTTCTTCGCGAGTTCCGTGGCCATCATGGGATCGAGCTCGCCGGTGTTGTTGGACCCGTCCGTCACCAGCACCACAACCTTGGAGGTGGCCTTCGACTCCCGCAGCCGGTTCACCGCAGTGCCCAGCCCCATCCCGATGGCCGTCCCATCGGGGAGCATCCCCACCTTCGCGCGGTCCATGAGCTGGCGGGCCACGTCGTGGTCCAGCGTGATGGGCACCAGGGTCACGGCGGCACCGGCGAACACCACGACGCCGATCCGGTCGTCGGGCCGGCGCGCCACGAAGCGGTCGATCACCTGCCTGGCCACCGTGAGCCGGTCGCTGGGCCTGAAGTCCAGGGCCGCCATGGAGCCGGACACGTCCAGAGCGATGACCATGTCGATGCCCCGGGCCCGCTCCACCTCCCGGGCCAGCACCTCCTGGGGCCGCGCCACCGCCACCGCCAGCGGGAGGAAGGCCAGCGCGGCCAGCGAACCCGCCACCGCGGTGGCCATCACGGCCAGGGCACCCCGGCCCGACCACGGGGTCCTGAGGGGCCAGGGGTACCGCTGCCACCGCCTCCGGAGGAGCCACACGGCCAGGGCCAGGAGCCCGGGGACCGCGAGCAGCAGCCACCAGGGGTGGGCCAGCCGGATCATGCCGCCTCCTCGTCGCCGGCCGGCTTCCACCAGGACTCCAGCACCGCCGCCCCCGCCCGGAGGCCCTCGAGCGCATCCCGGAGCTCCGCGGGGGTCGCGGCGACCCGGGCGAAGCGCACCCGGTCCGCCAGCTCCAGCGCCCGCTGGAAGGCCCGCAACGCCTCCGTGGGCCAGCCGGACCTCCGGGCGAGCCGGAGGACCTCGAAGGTGGTCATCTCGAGGACCGGCTCACCGGTGCTCCGCTCCAGGAAGCGGCGTGCACCTCCCGCCATCCGGTCGCAGATCGTGTCGTCCGGGATGTCCCCCAGCGACCCGAGCAGGGTGTCCACCACCGCCCGCAGCTCCTCGAGCGGCGCCATGGTCGCGGCGACCCCGGCACCCGCCCCTCCGCGGCGGCGCCGCCACAACCACCAGCCCAGGAGTGCGAGGACCAGCAGGGGAAGGCCGATGGGCAGGACCCACTCCCAGGGGAAGCCGCGGACCCCCACGGGGTCGGCCAGCGGGGCCGGCTCCACCTTCTCCTCGCCCGGGGGCAGGACCGAGGCCACCGTGACCTCGCCGGTGCCGGTGGAGGCCACCTGCCGGACCCTCCCCTCGCCGTCCCGGACCGTCACGGAGACCTCGGGGAGGGGGAGACGCCCGGTGGCCAGGGGCGCCACCACCATCTGCCAGGCCGGCGGCTCCACACCGGGAACCGCGGCAGGGGCCCGGACCACGGCCCAGGTCCGGGAATCCGGCGCGGGAACGGGGTCGCCCCACACGAGGCCCTCCCCTCCCACGGCCCGGATGGTCACGGTCACCCTGTCACCCACGGTCACCGCCTCGTCCGGTGCGGTGAGCTCCAGCGCGGGATCCGCAGCCAGGGCGAGCCCCGGCACGAGGAGCGCCGTCAGGAGAAGCCTACGCCACACGGCGGCGCTCCCTCCGACGCAGGAACTCACGAACCGCGGGCAGATAGTCCTCGCCCGTGGTGAGGTCCAGGACCTCGAGCTCGCTCAGGGGTGCCGGCCGCAGCACCGGCGTGGTGCCGTCCACCACACCCGTTCCCCGCCCCTCCGCCTCCCGGACCGGAATCGGAGCCGGTGGCTTCCTCCCCTCCAGGAGCCGGTCGCCCGCCCGGATGACCACCAGCTCGTGCCGGACCCCCAGCGCCCGGATCTCCCTGGCGGGCAACGGGCAGGCCCGGTCCACCACGGCCACCACGATGCCCCGCCCCTTCAGGAGACGTCCCGCAGTCCTGAAGGCCGTTCCCGCATCGGTCCCCCGCCCCGCGGGCTCCGCGGCCAGGATCTCGCGGACCACCCGGAGCCCGTGCCGCCAGCTCCGCCGCGGCGGGATCACGGCGCGGACCCGCTCGTCGAAGAGGATGGCCCCCACCCGGTCCCTCCGGGCCGCGGCCAGCGCGAACAGGCCGGAGACCTCCGCGATGAGGTCGTGGACCGTCATCACCCCGCTCCCGAAGCGCGTGGAGGCCGAGAGGTCCACCAGCAGGAGCACCGTCAGGTCCCGCTCCTCCCGGTACAGCTTCACGTGGATCTCGCCGGTACGGGCGGTCACGTTCCAGTCGATGGTCCGGACGTCGTCGCCCCGCCGGTACTCCCGCACCTCCTCGAACTCGAGGCCGCGCCCCTTGAAGGCGCTGCTGTACTCGCCGGCGAAGCCCTGCGTCATGGCCTTCCGGGCCCGGATCTCCAGCTGGCGCACCTGGGCCAGGAGCCGCCTCCGGACCGACTCGGGGTCCTTCCGGTGGACGGGGCTCGGCCGGCCCAGCCAGCGTCCCAGGGCCGAGCCCCCCCCGGCCGGCATGGCGCCGGCCCGGGGCCCCGGAAAGGACGGCTCGCCGAACCTCCGGTCGCTCATGGCACCTCGACGGCCAGCAGGACGCGCTCCACGATCTCGTCCGCCGAGACGCCCTCGGCCTCGGCCTCGTAGCTCAGGACCATGCGATGCCGGAGCACCGCGGGGGCCAGCTCCTTCACGTCCTCGGGGGTCACGTAGGCCCGCCCCCGGATGAGGGCCAGGGCCCGCGCGGCCCGGGCCAGCGCGATGGAGGCCCGGGGGGACGCACCCCAGGCCAGGAGCGGCTCCAGCTCGCCCAGGCCCACCCGGGCGGGACGGCGCGTGGCCCCCACCAGGTCCACGATGTAGGCGCGGATACGGTCGTCGATGTAGACGAGACCCGCCGTCTCCTCGAGCTCGGCCACCTCCTCCAGCGAGATGACCGGGCGCGGCGAGGGGAACTCCCGTCCCAGGTGGAACTCCATGATGGTGAGCTCGTCCTCCCGCGCGGGGTAGTCCACCAGGATCTTGAGGAGGAACCGGTCCAGCTGGGCCTCCGGCAGGGGGTAGGTCCCCTCCTGCTCGATGGGGTTCTGGGTGGCCAGGACCAGGAACGGATCCGGCAGGTCGAAGGTGGTGTCGCCGATGGTCACCCGGCGCTCCTCCATGGCCTCCAG
The DNA here is from genome assembly GCA_027061805.1 of Thermoanaerobaculia bacterium. Lineage (GTDB taxonomy): Bacteria > Acidobacteriota > Thermoanaerobaculia > Thermoanaerobaculales > Sulfomarinibacteraceae > JAMOWA01. The sequence goes on from JAMOWA010000054.1 coordinate 10,886, forward strand.
CAGTGCCGACTGGACCTTGGCCGGTGCGCGGTTGATCTCGTCGGCCAGCACCAGGTTGGCGAACACCGGACCCCTGTGGGGCACGAACTCCCCGTTCCTCTGGTCGAAGACCAGGGTCCCCGTGACGTCCGCCGGCAGGAGGTCGGGCGTGAACTGGAGGCGGGAGAAGGCGCCCTCGACGACGCCGGCGAGCGTCCTCACCGTGAGGGTCTTGGCCAGGCCCGGCACACCCTCCAGCAGGATGTGCCCCCGGCAGAGCAGCCCCACGAGAACGGTCTCCACCAGGCCCGACTGGCCCACCACCACCTCCGCCACGGCCCTCTGGATCTCCCCGAGCCGTGCCGCGGAACGTTCGATTCTCGCCTGATCGTGCTCTTCCATGCGTACCCCCTCCGGGCCCCGGTGGGCCGGATGCTGCCTACGCAAGGATCGTGCCCATCGGGACCCCGGATTTTCAGGCGCGCCACCGCCTTCCGGCACCGCCCCCGCGCCAAATCGGCACCGGGGGCGGACGCCACCGGGAGACGCCCCCCGGACCGCGGCCGACGGCGCCGGGGACAGCACGACGCCGCGCGGAACGGGAGCTTCCTGCAACACTCCCCGGAGGCCCCCTCTCCGGTTCGGCCGGACCCTGAAAGCACATTCCGGTTCTCACCATCTTGTTTCCAATCCGAAGAATCCCCGGAACCCGCGGTTCATGTTCCCGGGTGGGTGGGGGCCGACATCGCGGGAATCGACGTCCATCCAGGACTATTGCAGCGGGCTCACGGTAGAATGTTCGGGTGACACCGGAATCCATCGGCCGCTACAGGATCCTCAAGGTCCTGGGCAAGGGAGCCATGGGCGTGGTGTACCTGGCCCACGACCCCGTCATCGACCGGAGGGTGGCACTCAAGACGCTCCGGCTGGACCTCGACGCCGACATGAGCGGGGAGTTCCGGGAGCGGTTCCTCCGGGAGGCGAGGGCCGCCGGGCGTCTCAACCATCCCGGGATCGTCACCATCCACGACGTGGGCGAGGAGCCTGGTACCGGAACGGTGTTCATCGCCATGGAGTACATCGAGGGCCGGAACCTCAAGGAGCTCATGGGCGAGGGCTGGCGTCCGGAGGTGACGGAGGCGGCCCGGATCGTCGCCGCCGTGGCCGACGCCCTGGACTACGCACACCGCCTCGGTGTGGTGCACCGGGACATCAAGCCCGCCAACATCATCCTGGCCCCCGACGGAACACCGCGGATCACCGACTTCGGGGTGGCACGCCTGGAGTCCTCCAACCTCACCGTGGAGGGCCAGTTCATCGGCACCCCCAACTACATGTCCCCCGAGCAGGTCTCGGGGGCGGAGGTGGATGGCCGGACCGACATCTTCTCCCTGGGCGTCGTGCTGTTCGAGCTGCTGGTGGGGGAGCGCCCCTTCGCCGGCAACACCATCGCCGAGGTCACCCACAAGATCGTCCGGCAGTCTCCGCCCATCCCCTCCCAGGTGGAGGCCTCCGTCCCACCGGCGCTCAACCCCATCGTCCTGAGGTGCCTGGAGAAGGACCCGGACCGGAGGTTCTCCAGCGCCGGGCAGCTCGCCCGGGCACTGGAGGCCGTGGCCCGCATCAAGGTCCGCAGGCCCAAGCCCCCCGTGGACACCGTGGCCGCGCCGGCCGGAGCCCGACAGGACGCGGCACCGTCCGCCCGGGCCGGGAAATCGGCCGGAGGCAGCCGGCTCTCCGGGCTCGGCAAGGAGCTCGTCAGCCGCTGGAACGCCCTGCCCCTTCCCGAACCCCTCCGGTGGGAGGTCAACCCCACGTGGGCGATCGCCATCGTGGCGGCCTGGATCCTCCTGTGGGCCGCCGTCCTGGGGCTGCTGGCCAGGAGGGTCCCCGAGGGACCGTGGCCCGCCCCCTCGGCGGCCCGGGTCAGGGCCCTGCACGAACTGGGCGAGACCCTCACCGCGGCCCGCAGGGACCTGGAACGCGGTGACGCCAGGGCCGCGCTCGCCGGAGCCCGGACGGTGCTGGACCAGGCGCCCGCCTCCAGGGCCGCCCGGAGCATCGCCGCCGCCGCACTCGAGCGGATCGAGGCCGAGCGGAGGAGCGAGGCCACCCGGAAACAGGTCCAGGCGCTGGTCACCGAGGGGCGCCGCCTCTTCAGGAAGCGCCGCTACACGCAGGCGGCCGACCGGTTCACCGCGGCCCTGGAGCTCGACCCCGAGAACGAGCTCGCCGCGAGCTACCTCGAGCTGGCCCAGGCCCGGATTCCCGCCGCGCGGCGCCGCCCGAGCGCCCCGGCCGCCTCCGGCGGCTCGCCCCGTGCATCCCGTGCCACCGCGGCCCGCCGGACACCCGGGTTCGCCCGGGTCACGGTGTTCTTCAACTCACCCCTCAACGCCGGAACGGTCCTGGTGACCATGGACGGTCAGACCCTGTCCCAGATCCCCTTCGACTTCACGAAGAAGGGGTTCCTGGGTATCAAGAAGAAGGGCTCGGGACAGATCCGCCAGACCACCGTCATCCCCTCCGGGCGTCACACGCTCGGGGTCCAGCTCTCCGACGCGGAGCGGGGGCCCCTCGGGTTTTCCAGCTTCACCGAGGACTTTCCCGCCGGCTCCACCTGGACCCTGCGCATCGACCTTCCCGACCTGCGGTCCGAGCCGGCCTTCTTCCTGGTGCGGGCCCACCGGTGAGCCTCGTCCGGCTGACGCTTCCCACCTCCTGGGGTGACCTGGTCCTCGCCGGTGGCTCCCGGGCGGGAGAGGCCACCCTCGTCCTCCTTCCCCAGCTGCGGCTCGCGCTGGACGCAGGGCGGGCCCATCGGGCCCTCCCCCCCATGAGCACGCTCTTCCTGAGCCACGGGCACCTGGACCACGCGGGCGGCATCCCCCACTGGGCCAGCCAGCGGTATCTCAACGCCATGGGTCACGGCACCATCCTGGCACCGGAACCCATCGCCGCCTCCGTGGCGGAGCTCCTGGAGGTCTGCGCCCGCCTGGAGGGGGGCCGGCCCTACGACGTGGAGATCCGGCCCGTGGCGGCGGGCGATCGCGTGCAGATCCGCCCCCGGCTCCAGCTGGTGCCCTTCACCACCGACCACTGGGTCCCCACCCTCGGATGCCGGCTGATCCTCACGCGGCGCCACCTCCTGCCGGCGCTCCGCGGCCTGCCCGAGGAGGAGATCGCCCGCCGCAGGCTGGCCGGCGAGACGGTCACGGAGAGCGTGGAGATCCCCATCCTCTCGTACTGCGCCGACACCGGCCCGGGCCTGTTCGCGACCCAGCCCGAGGTCTTCGATTCCGAGGTCGTGATGGTGGAGTGCTCGTTCTTCCGCCCCCAGGACCGCGAGAGGGCCCGGGAGTACGGCCACCTCCACCTCGACGACCTGCTCCGGGCGGCACCCGCGTGGGGCTGCCAGCACCTGGTCATCCTCCACCCGTCCCGGCGCACGCGGATCCGCGAGGCCGTGGCGCTCCTGCAGGAACGCCTCGCCCCGGAGCTCGAGGCCGACCTCCACCACATGATGCTGGACTGGGCCTGAGCTCCCCCACACGCTCCCGGGGCGGGCTCCCCCTCTCCCCCGCTCCCCTGCCCTACTCCTGCCGGTCCAGGATGGCCTCGATCTGGTCCATGATCCGGTTCATCCGGGCGATCAGCGCCCGGTACGGCTCCGGGGTGGCCAGGTCCACCCCGGCGTTCTTGAGGAGCTCGTAGGGGTACTCCGAACCCCCGGCCCTGAGCACGCCCAGGTACCGTTCCACGGCGCCCGGCGTGCCCTCGAGGACCTCCCGGGCGAACAGCGACGAGGCGGCGAGGGAGGTGGCGTACTGGTAGACGTAGAAATCGTAGTAGAAGTGCGGGATGTAGGCCCACTCCACGGTGTAGGCGTCGTCGATGGTCATGACGCCCTGGTCCTGGCCGTGGTACCGCCTGAGGATCTCGCCGTAGATCTGCGTGAACTGTTTTCCGGAGAGGGCCTCGCCCCGCTCCACGAGCTCGTGGACCTTCAGCTCGAACTCCGCGAACATGGCCTGGCGAAAGAAGGTGCCGCGCAGGTTCTCCAGGGCGGAGCCCAGGTAGTACAGCCTCTCCTGGTCGTTCCGGGCCTCCCTCAGCATGTGCTCGAGCAGCAGGGCCTCGTTGAAGGTGGAGGCCACCTCGGCCACGAAGATGGAGTAGTCGGCCGTGGGGTAGGGCTGGGTGCTGTTGGCCAGCCAGGAGTGCATGGTGTGACCCCACTCGTGGGCCAGGGTGGAGACGGACTCGTAGTCGTCGTTGTAGTTCATGAGCACGTAGGGATGGACATCGTAGACCGAGCCCGAGGAGTAGGCCCCGGACCGCTTCCCCGGCCTGGGGAAGGCATCCATCCATCGGTGGGTGAAACCGTGCCGGACGGTGGAGACGTACTCCTTCCCCAGTGGCGCCAGGGCCTCCAGCACCACGCGCTCCCCCTCCTCGATGGGAAAGCGCAGGTCGGCCTTCACGATGGGGGGATAGATGTCGTGGTACCGGAGGTCCTCGATCCCAAGGAGCCGCCCGCGGAGCCTGAGGTAGCGGTGGAGCGTGGACAGGTTGGCGTCGGTCTCCCGGACCAGCATGTGGTAGACGGTCTCGGGAACGTTGCTGGCGTCCAGCGCAGAGGCCAGGCAGGAGTCGTACCTCCGCACCTGGCTGTAGAAGAGGTCCCGCTTGAGCTGCGAGTAGAGGGAGACCCCGCAGGTCCTCTCGTAGCCGTTCCAGACCTTCCAGAACGTGTCGAAGACCAGCTTGCGGTCCGCCCGGACGGGGGCTGCCCGCCAGCGGGTGTACCCGGCCTGGTCGAGCCGCGCCTCGGTGCCATCCGAGAGCGTGACGGTGGGCCACTGGATGTCGGCGTTGGTGAGGATGGAGTACATGGTGTAGGGCGCGTCGGACATGAGGCCGGCCGTGGCGATGACGGACTCCGCCTCGGCACCCAGGGTGTGGGACCTGCCGCGGAGGATGTCCTCCAGGAAGTGCCGGTAGATCCCGAGCCCCGGTTCCTCGTCGAGGAAGGCCCGGATCCTCTCCTCGCCCACGGCAAGGATCTCCGGGTTGACAAAGCTCACCGCCTGGGAGAAGCGGGTCCGCAGCATCCCGGCCTTCTGGCGCATCTCCAGCGCCGCGGCGTCCCGGGTGTTCTCGTCGGATTTCATGCTGGCGTAGGAGGCCACACGACGGAGCTCCCTGGAGATACCGAACACCGTGTCCAGGCACGACTTCAGGCGCGCGGCGCTGTCTCCCAGGTGACCCCTGCACTCCCCGATGGTGGCGATGCTCCCGTCCACCTGCTCGAAGGCCTTCTCCCACGCCGCCACGTCCGGGTAGATGTCGGCCAGGTTCCAGCGGTAGGCGAGGTCGTCCGTGGTGTCCTTCGTGGTGTCCTGGGCCATGAGCAGTCCTCCGGAAACGAGGAGCCCTGCACTCAGCGCGAGGAGGGCCGTCACCGTACGCAGTCGTCCCGTGATCATCGCAGACTCCTTTCAGGGAAGCCAGTGTACCCACGGCGGCCTCTCCGGAGCAAGGCAGACTCCCCCCACCCGCCCCTGGGAGCAAAGGGTGAAGTTCCGGCGCCCACCCGGGCACCGTCACGGACACGGTCACGGCCGCTCCCGCCCCCCGCACCGCAGGTTTCCTCCCGTTCATTTCCCCGGGTGGGTGGGGGCCGATGCCGCAGGAATCCACCTCGATCCACGACTCTTGCAACAGGCTCACGTCCCACGATCCTGGCGGCCGGGCGGGTACAATGTGGTGGCCGCACGGCCCGTACCGGGCCGGGGGCTGGAGGTCGTTCATGGCGCATCCGTTCGAGAAGGTGGAATCCCTGGAAGGGTTCACCGAGTGGCGGCACCCCGCCAACGGGCTCTCGGTGCTCACCTGCACCACGCCCGTGGCCCCGGTGGCCAGCTTCTGCGTGGTCTACCGGGTGGGCTCCAGGAACGAGACCACCGGCCACACCGGCGCCACCCACATGCTCGAGCACCTCATGTTCAAGGGCAGCAAGCGCTTCAACCGGGAGTGCGGTACCGAGATCGCCCGCGTCCTGCAGCGTGTCGGGGCGGCCTTCAACGCCACCACCTGGCTGGACCGCACCTCGTACTACGAGACGGTCCCGGTGGAGCACCTCCCGCTGGCCATGGAGATCGAGGCCGACCGGATGCGGCACGCCCTGGTCCGGGCCGAGGACCTCGCCAGCGAGCGGACCGTGGTGCTCAACGAGCTGGAACGGGGAGAGAACGACCCCTTCGACCTCCTGCTCAAGGCCTCGTTCGCCCACGCCTACATGGAGCACCCCTACCACCACCCCACCATCGGATGGAGATCCGACGTGGAGAGCATCTCGGCCGAGGTGCTCCGCTCCTTCTACGACACCTTCTACCACCCGGACAACGCCACGGTGATGGTCGTGGGGGACGTGGACGAGGCCACCGCCCTCGAGCTGGTGGCTCGCCATTTCGGGGGAATCGGGCCCGCCCCTTCCCCGTTTCCCCGGGTGGTCACCCGCGAGAGCGAGCAGCGGGGGGAACGCCGTTTCGACATCCGCCGGGCGGGCGAGCTGGGATGGCTGTCGCTGTCCTGGCACGTTCCCGAGGCGCTTCACCCCGACCTCCCCGCGCTGTCGGTCCTCTCCCAGATCCTGGCCGAGGGGGTCACCTCCCGGTTGCACCAGAAGCTGGTGGAGACCAACCTGTGCCTCGGGGTCCACGCCTTCGCCTGGGAGCTCCACGACCCCGGTCTCTTCCAGATCTACGCCACCCTGGCGCCCGGTGTGGCCCACGATCACGTGGAGGAGGTCGTCCGCGACGAGGTCCGGGCCATCGCCTCGGAGCCACCGGATCCCGAGGAGCTGGAGCGGGCCCGGACCCAGGTGCGCACCGACCTCGCCTTCCACAGGGAGTCCCCGGCCGCCATGGTCTCCGCGCTCACCGAGGCCGTGGCCATGGGGGACTGGCGGCGCTTCGCCCGGGAGATGGAGCTGGTGGCTGCCGTGGAGGCGACCGACGTGAGCCGCGTGGCCGCCACGTGGCTCACCGAGCCGGGTGTGACCGTGGGACGCTTCATCCCCGAGGGCAATGGAGGCGGATCCCGTGGTCCTGGGACGGTGGCGCCCCGGCCATGCTTCCTCGGGACGCCGCTCCCGGACCGGATCGTGGAGCGCTCCCTGCCCGGCGGGACGAAGGTGGCGGTCCTGGAGAACCCCCACGCCCCCACCGTGACGGTGGCCGGCTCGCTCCTGGCGGGCCGGGCCTTCGCGCCGGACGGACGGACCGCCATCCCCTCCCTCACGGCCTCCATGCTGGACCGGGGGACCCGGCGGCACGACCGCCTCTCCCTGGCCCGCGAGCTGGAGGACCACGGGCTCCAGCTGTCCGTGGAGACGTCGGGGACGAGCCCCACCGTGGTCACCTTCTCCGCCCAGGGCCTGGCCGAGCACCTCCCCCGCCTCGTGGGGCTCCTGGCGGAGGTCCTCCGGGAGCCCGTGTTCCCCTCCGATGAGCTGGAAAAGCTCCGGGAGCAGGTCCTGGGCCGGCTCGCCAGGGACCGGCACGAGACCTTCCCCAACGCCTTCGGGGCGTTGAGCCGGCGGCTGTACCCCAGGGGACACCCCCACCACCAGCGGCCCATCGACGAGCTCGAGAGGGAGGTGGCGGCCGTGGAACGGGGAGAGCTGGAGTCCTTCCACGAGACCGCCTACGGCCCAGCCTCGCTCCGGCTCGCCGTGGTGGGCTCCGTCGAGGCGGGGGAGGTGGCCCGGCTCCTGGAGGACGCCCTTGGAGGCTGGAGGGGCGGTCTCTCGGAGTTCCCCACCGTGGATGTCCCGCCCCCGCCCGAGCCCGGTGAGGACCTCATCGACCTGGAGGACCGGCCCAATGTGGACCTGTTCCTGGGCCATGCGGGCCTCCTCCACCGGGCCAGCCCGGACCTGGCGGCGGCCACCCTGGCCAATGCCTGCCTGGGCCACTCCACCCTCACCTCGCGGCTGGGGCTGGAGGTCCGGGACCGCGCCGGCCTCACCTACGGGGTCTACAGCCGCTTCTTCGGGACGCTGCACGTGCCGGGGCCGTGGGCGGTCTACCTCAGCGTGGCCCCCGAGAACCTCCGGAAGGCCGAGGGGCTCTGCCGGGACATCGTGGCGGGCTTCGTGGAGGAGGGTCCGAACGAGGCGGAGCTCAAGGAGGAGCGGAGCGCCCAGGCCGGGTCCTACCGCGTCTCGCTGGCCACCAACTCCGGCGTGGCCCGGGAGCTCGTGAGGACCCTGGCCGCAGGGCTCCCCCTGGGCTTCCTGGAGGAGTATCCCCGGAGGATCCTGGCCACCACCGGGCAGCAGGTGGCTGCCGCCGCCAGGCGACACCTGAGGCCCCGCGACATGGTACTCTCGGCAGCGGGTTCGCTGGGTGGCGGAACGTCTCCCGAGGATCGGTGATTCAACGCTCCCGGGAAGGGAGCTGCAAGGAGGTCGGACCATGGCAGATGTCGTCAAGGTGACCGTCACGGAAAGCAGTGGCACGGTGAGCTGCGCACCCGACACGGTGGAGCTCTACCCCACGAAGCCCGGAGCCCCCACCGAGGTGGAGTGGACCCTGGGCGATGCGCCCGAGGGTTCGAAGCTGGCGATCAAGTGGGAGAACGATGTCAGCCCCTTCGACTCCACGAAACCGGCCGAGGGCGGCCGGGTCGTCTACGGGCGTGGCAACACGGGCGAGATCGGCGAGTACCCCTACACCGCGATCGTCACGAGCAAGGACGGAACGGTGACGCGGGTGGATCCCCGCATCGTCAACCGCCCCTGGCCCCCCTGACCCGGCTGATCCGGGAGGGTTCGTGACGAGCGCGTGAGGCGCCGCTGTCGCCGGCGTTCTCGCGCGGTGGCCAGATGGGGGTGTGTTCGAGGTACGGCAGACGGTGGTACCCGGACGACGTCACCGGAAATGGTGGATCGCACCGCGCAGTCGACGCAGCACGAATCGTCAGGGGCGAGCCCTCCCAGGCGCCGGAATCGATCAGCCGGAGGCTCTTCCCGTGGCGTCCGGACCCTCCCGCTCCAGGAGTGCCCTGAAGTCCGGATCATACTGGAGCACCCGGAAGTAGGGCAGCCGGAGCCAGCGCGGGCTCAGGCCGAGCTCCACCGCCTTCTGCGCGGAGACCACCGCCGAACCGTGGTCACCGGTGATGGTGTGTACCAGCGCCGCCGAGAAGTAGGTTTCCGGATCGTCCGGGGCCACCCTGATCTCCTCCTGCAGCGCGGCCATCGCCTCCCGCTTCTTCCCCAGGTGGGCGAGGGCCTGCGCCCGGATGGACCATGCCGTGGAGGGAGAGATCTCCTCCACCGAGGCTGCAAGCTCCATGGCCTTCCGGTAGAGCTCCGCGGCCCGTTCCGACTCGCCCAGGAGGTCGAGACAGTCCGCCATGGACAGGACGGTGATGGGCTCGTCCGGAGCGAGCTCGTGGGCCCTCTGGTAGGCCGCCAGGGCCTCCCGGATCCGCCCCTGGAGGAGCCGGGCCGTCCCCAGGTTGGCGAAGTGCCCGTTGTCCGGAGCATCCCGGGCCAGCTCGTCGTAGAGGGCCTCCGCACGCGCCGGGTCGCCCGAGAGGAGCTCCAGCTGGGCGAGCTTGGACCGCGCGGCGATCCAGCCCGGAACCAGATCCAGGGCCCTCTCCAGGCTCCTCCGGGCATCATCCGCCCTCCCGCTGTGCATCTGGGCCTCGGCGAGCTGCCAGTAGTGTGCTGCCGACGGGTAGACCGCCACCAGCCTCTCGTAGAGGGGCAGCGCCCGGGCAGCGCCATCCCGGGTGGCCACCAGCAGGGCCCTCGACGCCATGGCCGCCGGGGAACCCGGAGCCACCCTCTCCAGCGAGCGAACGGCCTCCTCCGCGGCGGGGAAGTCCCGGGCCCTCAGCTCCACCATCACCCGGACCTCCGCCACCCGGGCATCGCCGGGCACCAGCCTCTCCGCGGCATCCAGGAGCTGGCGTGCGCGGTCCAGGTAGCTCGACTCGGTGGTGGCGGCGAAGAGGTAGAGACAGACCCTCGCCTCCGTGGGGTAGAGCGGGAAGAACCGGGGGTTCTCCTGGCGAAGCGCCTCCATCTTTTCGAGGATCCTCTCCAGGGTCACGCCGGAGGCCTGGCGGTCCATGACCTGCCGGAGCTCCACGTAGCGCTGGTAGACCTCCGCTCCAGCGGCCAGCACCACGTCGCCGGGGGCCCGATCCGGGAAGGCCCGGGCCAGGCCGGAGGCCACGGCGTTGGCCAGAATGGTCAGGTCGTCCCGAGGCACGGGAAAGGTGGTGGTGAACCGGACGCTACCGCCGGGATCCAGCCGTTCCAGGGTGACCAGCCAGGTACCCTCGCCCCGCTTGAGCCCGGTGACGATCACGTCATCGGCGGCCGTGGCCCGCGCCACGTCCACCGGGTCGTCACCCGCCACGTCCACCGACCGGAAGGACGGCACCGAGACCCCCCGGAAGCCCGACAGGGCATCCGCCGCGGCACTCCGCAGCACGGCCAGTGCCAGGCGGTCTGTCTCGCCAGGCTTGCCGGGGTCGAACGCGGGGCGCAGGACGGCGACGACGAGAGGGGACGGTGGATGGTGGACCCAGAGCCAGAGGGCCACCACACCCAGAACAAGGAGCATGGCGAGAAGCGCCCCCCAGACCCGTCGGCTCCTCCGGAGTCTCTGGCGCCGTGCGTACTGCGTGATCCGCGAGAGCGACATGGCATCGGTGGTCCTGGTGGTCCACAGGCCATCCAGGACCTCCAGCGACGCCGCCACCTCGGTGGCCGACCTGGGCCGCCGTTCGGGGTCCTTCTCAAGGAGGTAATCGATGAGGAGGGAGAGATCCTCGGGCACCTCCGGGTTGACCTGTGAGGCCGGCGGCTGGGTGTGTTCCACCACGCGCCGCATGGTGTCCAGCGGGCTGGACCCCACGAAGGGGTGGCGCCCGGTGACCATCTCGTACAGGAGAGAGCCCAGGGAAAAGAGGTCCGACCGCGGGTCCAACCTCATGCCGGTGGCCTGCTCCGGCGACATGGCCCGGCTCGTCCCCATCACCACACCTTCCTGGGTCAGGCTGGTCTCCTCGCGTTCGGGATCCACGTTCTTGGCCAGGCCGAAGTCCAGGATCTTCACCACATCGGAGGAGGTCACCAGGATGTTCTCGGCCTTCAGGTCCCTGTGGATGATCCCCATGGCGTGTGCGGCTGCCAGCCCCTCGGCGATCTGACGGCCGAGCCCCACCGCCCTGGAGATCTCCAGGGGCCCGTCCATGAGCAGTGCGGACAGGGGCCGTCCCTCCACGTACTCCATGACGATGTAGTCGCGGCCATCCCGGGAGAGGATGTCGTAGACCTGGGCGATGGAGGGATGGCACAGCCGCGCCGCGGAACGGGCCTCCCGGAGCAGGCGCTCCCGACGTGCCTCCGAGAGGTCCTTGCCAGGATGGATGGACTTGATGGCCACCCTTCGCTCGAGCCGCTCGTCGAAGGCCAGGTACACCACGCCCATCCCCCCCATCCCCAGCTGCTTCTCGAGACGATACGGTCCGATCCGCTTAGGTTCCACCCCGGCATTGTACCCGGAAGGCTCCGCTCATGCGGAAAACCCGCGAATGCCGTCGTCATTCGGTCCGGGTGGGCGTGGGGCGTGGGGTCTCGTGGCGCTCCAGGAACCGGATCTCCACGCCGTCCACGGCATCCACGTGGAGGCCGGGCCTCATGGTGAAGGCGTCGTGCAGCGTCTCCCCTCGCCTCAGGGCAATCTCCCGGACCACACCGTGCTGCCGTCTCCGCCCCTCCGCCCTGAAGCGGAAGGTGAGCTCGACCCTGCCGATGCACCCCTGGCTGTCAACGCACAGGATGTGGTAATCCCAGGCCGTCCGCTCGCCCCTCCGGATCACCCAGAGCTTCCGCACGCCCACGGCCGGGTCGGACCCACTCACAGGCGTCACCGTGGCCACGCGGAGGCCCGCATCCAGGTCGAAGACCCGATCCTCCATCTCGGGCTGCCTCCTCGACCGGAACACCAGCACCACCACGAGCACCGCGGCGACCACGGTGCCCACCACCAGAAGCCACCGGCGCGGCGTACCGGGGAACGTCATGCTCCCCTAGCGGGTGGGCGTCGGCGTGGCCGGTCCGGCGTGCCGGTAGGCCGGGGCCCCGCCCCACTGGAGGTCCGAGGGACGGCTGCCCGCGGCTCCCCTGGGCCGCTGACCGCCCTCCGTCTGCTCGGGTCTCGGAGGGGGGGCCACTCCCGGCCCGCCGGGGCGGGCCCGGCCCGGGGCGGGCGTGGCGCTGGGGGCCTCCTGCTGCATCCAGAACACCCGGACCTTCAGGAGGGGCCGGCTGACAGCGGTGAACGTGTGGGAGAAGGTCCCCTTGCCACCCGGCTCGAGGCTCGCCGCCACCGGCACCTCGGCCTCGCCCACCGGCTTCCTGTCGGGCCCCATGGCCTGGATCAGGGCCCGAACGTCCATCACGGTCATGTCGGCCCTGTTGACCACCTCGCCGGTGGCCTCCCACTGGCCCGGCTTCTCGCCGGGCAGGACCCGGATCCCCTGGAGTGCCACGAGGCCACCCTCCCGGCGCTTCTCCCGGGCCTGGTCCTCCTCCGGCGCCGCACTCTCGGCCGGCCCGCCCACGTGACGGACATCGCTGTCCGAGATGGTCAGCGACGCCGTCCCGCTGCTCTCCGACCTCGCCTGCGAGATCACGTTGCCGGCTGGCGGGGCCTCCTCGGTGGTGGGTGCCTCGGCACCGGCCGCGGCGGCCTCGGCCTTCCGCATGGCGCCGAGGTCCACGTCACCCAGGTCGTACGCCACCTGGCCACCGCCCTCGAGCTGCACCATCACGTACGAGCCGCTCACCTTGTAGGAGACGGCCGGGATCACGGTGCCGTCCCTCAACACCACGTCCACGGCCCAGGCGCTCACCACCATGAGAGACGTCACGATACCGACTGCCAGTGCCCTTCGTACCATGCCTTACTCCTGACGCCAGTTGGTCACCCGGTGGAAGCGGCCCGCCGCCAGCTCCTTCGACTGGCCGGTGGTCTCGATCCCACTGGTCTCGGCGTATGTCTTTCCTCCCACAGTATAGGCCTCCGTGCCGGAGATGAAACCCATCCCCGTGTCCTCGCCCCTCTCATCGCCGATGGCATTGGCGTTGTGGTAGGCCACGAGGTACAGCCGGCCGATTCCCACGGCGCGGCAGACGGCAGCCTGCTCTGTGGGGGTTCCCGTGGGGGTCTCCACGGGCTCCGCCTCGACCCCGGTGGGTTCGAAGGTGGCGAAGAGGACCTTGGCGGCGGCCACGATGGCGTCCGTGTTGACCTTCTCGTTCTCCCGGAGGATCAGGTACCACCCCAGCTTCCCATCACCCGGCTCCAGGTACGAGGTATCGTCACCCACGCTGGGGGCATCGTAGGCGATTCCGGTGAGCACGCCGTCACCCTCGGTGTAGGGCGTGCTCTGGCCCACGTCCAGGACAAAGTAGAACCGGTTGGGCACGCCGTCCTCGGCGCCGACATCCGCCCGGTTCCCGGTTCCGATGGCCAGGCCCCAGATGTAGCCCGAGCTGCCGAAGAGGGCGGGCACGAGCTTGGGCGTCATGTAGAACTCCAGCGGGGCCGTGGTGCCGTCGGAGAGGGTCACGGGGCCGAACTGGTAGATCCTGGTGAGGTCCCAGCTGTCCACCCGCCCCGCGGTCATGGTGGCCTCGGCCGTGAGGTCCAGCCGCCACAGGCCGCCGTTGGTGTCGCCGAAGTAGATCCTGTCCACGAATCCGTCGTCGTTCTCGTCCAGGGAGGCCAGGCCGCCCGGCACGGCCGTCCCGATGTTCTGCTTGTAGATGATCGCGCCTGTGGCGGCGTCCAGGCCGTAGAGGAAGGTCCCGACGTTTCCGGAATGGTTGCGGTCCCATCCTCCCCCGAAGAACACCACGAACATGTCGTCCCCGCCGTCCTTCTTGACCCTGGCGATCACCGGCTCCGACCAGGTCCAGCCCAGGTCGGGTTCCAGGTCACCATTCTCGTCGGTGTCGTTCTCGGTGTTGAACTCCCAGAGGATCGTCGGGTAATCCCCATTGCACCCCGCCGTGGAGCCGTCGGTGCACCCGGGGAGCGTGCTCAGGGCGGGCACCCCGCCGCCGGAGGGGATCGGGTCGGGCTGGGTCACGTCCAGAGCCACCACGCCCCGGCCGCCGCGCCGCAGCGTGTAGACGGCCATGGTGCGCCACTCGGGGCTCCCCGAGGCCGAGGGATCGATGTAGACATCGCCCATGGCGACCATCCCGTCCACCATGTACTGCTGCTCCGTCCCGTAGGTCATGGCATAGAGGCGGTTCATCACGGCACGCGGGACGTGGGCGAAGAGCTCCACCCCCGTACCGAGGTCGTAGGTGTCGTCCCAGGTTCCACCGTCGTCACGGTCGTAGAAGCCCGCGTCGAAGCCGTGGAACAGGCCGTCGTTGGAACCGGCGTAGGAAATCCTCCTCCGGAACCGATGGGGCGCCATGAAGTCCGAGTAGTAGTCGTGGACGTTGTTGAGGTAGTACCGGAAGTTGTTGGGCGGCCCCACGATGGCGGGCCGGGAGTGGAAGATGTCGCCCAGGACCGAGGTCCGGCCGGTTGCCGTGCCCGCGACGAAGTCCACGATCTCGTTGGCCTCCGGGTAGGTCACGCCTCCGGGCCAGTCCAGCCAGGCGATGAACTCGTCGCGCAGCGGATCGCTCGTCGTGATGTCGTCGAGCTCCGTCCGCTGCCAGCTGCCCGCGCTCCCGCGGGTGTAGAAGATGTTCCGGCCCGTGCCGTCGCTCATCTGGGTTGAGATGGCGCCCCGCGAGTCCCACACGGCCGCATCCGTGTCCAGCTCCCCCTCGGAGTTGTACGGCGGCCTGGGATTCTCGGGATTGATCAGGAAGCCGTAGAGGTGGCCGTCCCAGACCGACTCGCCGTTCCGGGGCACGAAGACCGGGATGGTCATGAGGAAGTCGCTGGAGAGCCCCGAGCCCAGGGTGGCGGGCGGTGGGGAGACGGTCACCGGCAGGAAGGTCCGGTTCTCCTCGGGCATCCGGTTGATGACGTCGTACAGCACGGCCGACAGCTGCGCGGCATCGGCGGCGGTATTGAAGTCCCCGTCGGTCAGGTCGCTCATGCAGCGCAGCGGCGAGTCCGCCCCCACGCCGGACGAGAATCCGATGGTGAAGATGGGCACCTTGTCCAGGCCCTCCCCCGGGTTGGCAAAGCTCTCGGAGGCTGTTGCCAGCCAGTCACATACCGCGCCGGGATTGGGAACGACGTTCCCATCTGCATCGATCTTTGTCTCGCAACGCTCCTCACCGTCGGTGATGAAGATGAGGTACCACAGCCGGCACTGGGCCGCCTGGTCGTGGGTGTCGTCCCAGGCACCACCCTCGCCGCGTACCGAGGCGTACCAGTTGTAGGCCGCCTTGAGAGTCTGGGCGATGGGCGTCGCTCCGTGGGTGAAGACGGGGATGGGGTTGTTGGTGTCGAAGTCCGGCGTGAACGTGAACATGTCGGAGGCCGACACTGCGCTGGCCGTGGGCTCCAGGTAGGCCTCCAGCTCCGCGGAGTTGGCTCCCGTGGCCACCGTGGGCGGCGGCAGGTCCACCTTGAGGTCCCACTCGTTTCCCTCCACCAAGCCGCACTTCAGGTCGTTGTCATTGCTGGCGTTCACATCGATGCGGCCCGCATTCTCCCCATCGTTGGAGGGCGCAAACCCCTCGAGAAGGGCCTCGGAGATGACCTTGAAGGAAATCTGATCCACCGCCTCGCCGGTGGTGGTGGTGTCCCAGTCGGTGGTCCAGCCGGTGGCGGGCAGCCAGTCGGTGCAGATGGTGCAGTCGGAACCCCAGGAGGAGACCTCGACATTGTCCCACCGGCCTTCACCGACCCACCACCGCCTCGGGCTCCCGTGGTAGAGGCTCACGCCCCCCGGGGTCAGAACCGTGGATGACTCCGTCCACTCCACGATGGTGCACCAGCAGTCCTCGGGGGACGTGTCCGAGCAGCTTCCGCCACAGCCGTCGTAGCACCCTGTCGAGCACTGGCTGCTCTCGAAGATCTCCTTCCGTACCTGGACCCTGAGGTTGCCACAGTAGAAGTCCACCCGCATGCGGTAACAGCGCCGGGCATACAGTGTGTCCATGCTGCTGTCGCCCGGATCGAGGATCACCGGCCCCTGTCCCACGACAGTGTTGACGTCGGAATCACGCCGGATGAGGTGCCAGGTGGCCCGATTGTCCGGACCGGGCGGATCGCCGTCGTCGGCGAACTCGTCCACATAGAAGAGGTACCCGGCATCAGGATAGCCGTCGCCATTGGTATCCGGCTGAAGGCCCCAGGCAATCCCCATCTGGCCCACATTTGCGCTGTGGAGGTCAGACTCGATCCGGATGTTCTCCCAGTTCACGGGGTTGTAGCCGGTATTCCCCGGCATGGACTCGAGAATGACGAGCCCTGTGGGATCCGTGGACCGGGCACCGGTCTCACTGACGTGGGTATCCCAGTGGTTGCTGTCGAAGCACCAGGGAGGAGTCGAGCCAGCCTGCCAGTTGCCGCTTCCCGAGGGCCAGACCGACCAGACCCCGAGGTCGATCCCCGTGGCAAAGTCCTCGGAGAACACCTGGACGGGCGGGTTCGCCGGGAAGAACTGGGCCTGGAGGGTCCCCGGGGCCAGGATCGCGGCCGCGGCCAGCGCGAGGCCGGCTGCCATCGTCCGTCCCGCCCGGCCCGTCGAGGCCGGCCTCGACGGCGATTGGGCTCGGATCATCCGGTTGCTGCTCATGGTTCCCTCCCCCTTTCTAGCTCGACCGCGTGGGGGTCGGCGTCGGCGTCGACGTGGGTGTGGGTGTGGGCGTGTTGGTCGGCGTCGGCGTTCGCGTCGGCGTCCGTGTGGGCGTCGGCGTCCGTGTGGGTGTCAGGGTCGGCGTGGCCGTCGGCGTGGGC
>JAMOWA010000055.1 GCA_027061805.1 Thermoanaerobaculia bacterium
AAGAACTTCGTGATCGACCACCCGCTGGACCCGGAGAACCGCTACCTGGTCCACGCGGCCGTGGAGTCCGACGAGGTGCTCAACGTCTACACGGGCAACGTGCGGACCGACGCCGGGGGCCTCGCCACGGTGGAGCTTCCGGGGTGGTTCGAGGCGGTGAACACGGACTTCCGCTACCAGCTCACCGTGGTGGGGCAGTTCGCCCAGGCCGTGATCTGGGAGAAGATCCGGGGCAACCGGTTCACCATCCGGACCAACCTCGGCATGGTGGAGGTCTCGTGGCAGGTGACGGCACGCCGGAACGACCCGTCGTTCAGGTCGCGGGGCTTCGCCGTGGAGCGGGACAAGCCGGAATCCCTCCGGGGGACCTACCTGGACCCCGCAGCCTGGGGCCAGCCGGCCGAGAGGGGCGCGGCCCACCTGGCCGAGCACGAGAAGGCCGGGGAGGACCCCCGGTAGACCACTGAGACCGGGGAGCACGTCCGGGAGGCCCCGGATCCCGGCGTGGACATCACATGGCCCGCCCTCCGGCGGGCCGTTTTCCCATGGACCCGGACCGCAACGCACGTTCCGGTCGCCCCCCCGAGAAGCGATGTGGTACAACGGTACCCGAACATTCCCTGATTCACAGTGAAGGGGCGCCGGAACGTGACACAGCTGCAGTTGGAAACGGCCACGCTCGGGAACGAGACCCACCTGATCCTCCGGGGCAAGCTGACCCTGGCCAACACGCGGGAGGTCCGGGCGACGCTGCTCGGGGGTGTGGAGGCCTCGGCCGGCGGGCTCTTCGTGGACCTCCGGGAGATCCGCTACCTGGACTCCTCCGGCGTGGCCATCCTGGTGGAGGGCCGGCAGGCGGCCATCGAGGCGGGCAAGACCTTCACGCTGGTGGAACCCTCCCGGGCCGTCATGCAGGTGCTGGAGCTCTCCCAGCTGGACCGGATCTTCACGATCCGGCGGGGGGCATGACACGCCTCGCCGGCGCCGTGGGACGGTGGACCCTGGACCTCCTCCAGGCAGGTCTGCGGGTCTCCTCCCTGATGGTGGACACGCTCGCTGCCGTGGCGGCCACCCCGTTCCGCGGCCGTTCAGCCCGCGGTCGTGCGGCCGTGGAGAGCTTCGCGGAGTTCGGATCGCGCTCCCTGCCCATCGTGGGCATGATCTCCCTGCTGGTGGGCGTCATCATCGCGTTGCAGTCCTCCTACACCCTGGAGAGGTGGGGCGCCCAGCGCTTCATCGCCACTCTGGTGGCGGTCTCCGCACTTCGGGAGATGGCGCCGCTCATGACCGCCATCCTGATCACGGGCCGGAGCGGCTCCGCCATCACCGCCGAGATCGGCACCATGCAGGTCAACGAGGAGATCGACGCCCTCGAGGTGATGGGTATCGACCCCATCCGCTACCTGGTGGTGCCCCGCTTCGTGGCCATGGTGCTGGCCGTACCGGCCGTCACGGTGGTGTCCATGTTCATCATGGTGGCGGGGGGGCTGTTCACGTCGGTCTGGGTGGTGGGGGTCCCCGGTGGCGTGTACCTGGATCAGACGGTGCAGAGCCTGGTTGCCAGGGACCTCGTGATCGGGTTGACCAAGAGCGTCTTCTTCGGAGTCGCCATCTGCTGGGTGGGCGTGTACCGCGGCTTCCAGGTCCGGGGCGGGGCCGGCGAGGTGGGCCGCGCGACGACCTCCTCCGTGGTCACATCGATCTTCCTGGTGATCCTCATCGACCTGGTGTTCACCGTCTTCTTCTACTTCGTGTGAGGGCCATGGAACGGGACGACCCCATTCTCGAAGTCGAGGACCTGGTGGTCCGCTACGGGCACAGGACCGTGCTCGACGGTGTGTCCTTTACGGTCCGCCGTGGCGAGGTCCTCGTCATCCTCGGCGGGAGCGGCTCCGGCAAGACCACGCTCCTCCGGACCCTGGTGGGCCTGATCCGCCCGCACTCCGGCAGGATCGTGCTCATGGGAGAGGACGTCACCACCCTGTCCGGGGCCCGCCGGCGGGAGCTTCGCACCAGGATGGGCATGTGCTTCCAGGGCTCGGCCCTGCTGGGCTCCCTCACCGTGGCCGACAACGTCGCCCTGCCGCTCCGCGAGCACACCGACCTCGAGGAGTCCACCATCGGGATCATGACGGGGATCAAGCTCAACCTGGTGGGGCTGGCCGGATTCGGGGACTACCTCCCGTCCCAGCTCAGCGGCGGCATGAAGAAGCGCGCCGGCATCGCCCGCGCCACGGTGATGGACCCCGAGATCATCTTCTACGACGAGCCCTCCGCTGGCCTCGACCCCATCGTGGCCGCGGGGATCGACCGGCTCATCCGGAAGATGCAGCAGGCCTTCGGGCTCACCAGCGTGGTGGTCACCCACGAGATGGAGAGCGTCCGCCTGATCGCCGACCGCGTCTGCATGCTCCACGGGGGGCGTGTGGTGGGCGTGGGGACTCTGGACGAGCTCGAACGGCTCGAGCACCCCTGGGTCCGCAGGTTCCTCTCCCGGCAGCCCGACGACGAACCGGGAACCGACCCCGACTTCCTCCGGTCGCTGACCGGAGCCGGCTGAAGCGAGGCATGGCATGAGCCCGAACGACGGAAGGTACACCGCCACCGAGATCCGCGCGGGGCTGCTCGTCCTGGCCGCCCTGGCCGCCCTGGCCACGTTCCTGGTGGCCCTCAGCGGCTGGCGCCCCGCGGACCGCTCCGCCCACCACCACTCGGCCTCGTTCACCAACGTGGCCGGGCTCGAGGTGGGAGCGGACGTCCGTTTCGGCGGCCTCAAGGCGGGGCGCGTGACGGCCCTCCGCCCCGACCCCGACGACCGGTCCCGGATCCGGGTCGAGCTGGAGGTCGCCGGCAGCACCCCCGTGAACACGGAGAGCATGGCCAGCATCGGACAGGTCAGCCTGACCGCCGAGAAGCACCTGGAGATCAGCACCGGTTCCGCCGGGGCGTCCCTGCTCCCCGACGGGGCCTCCCTCCCCTCCCGCGCCACCGGTGGAGGCCTCATCGAGCTGCCCGAGATGGAGGGCGTGATCGCCCGGCTGGAGCGGCTCCTGGAGGGGCTCGATGCGCTGGTGGGCACGTCGTCCGGCGGGGAGGGTTCCTCCGGTGAGACGGTGAACCTCCAGGAGCTCTTCACCGCCCTGAAGGCGACCCTGGACGAGGGTACCGACGCGGCCCGCCAGCTCGGGGCCGTCATCGGCGACAACCGCGAGGGCCTCGCGGAGGTGGTATCCAGGCTGGGCGCCCTGGAAGAGAGCGCTGCGCGCCTCCTGGCCGAGCTCCAGGCGGTGGTGGCCGAGAACAGGGAGCCGCTGGGCCGCAGCCTCGCCAACATCGAGCGGCTCACCGCCGAGACCTCGGCGAGGATGGAGGAGCTGGGCGCCGCCGCGGGCTCCCTGGGGGACCTGGGCGCCAACGCCGCGGACCTCATGGAGGACCAGAGAACCACCATCGAGGAGATCCTCATGAACCTCCGCATCGTGACCCGGAACCTGGCCGAGCTCTCGAGGATTCTCGCCGACAAGCCCAACGCACTGGTCACGGGTTCCAGGAGGGGGGAAACACCCGGAGGGAGTCAGCCATGAAGAAGATCGTCCTGCTGGCCCTGGTGGCCTGCGGCCCGTGGGCCTGCTCGTCGTCCGCACCCGAGATCGACTACTACACCCTCGGAACACGGGCCGGCGTCCGGGTGGAGGCGCCCGTCAACGTCTCGGTGGACCGCCTCCTCACCACGGAGGCGCTCGCCCGCCGCGGCATCATGGTCTCCCCCTCCGACACCCGCGTGGCGTACCACGGCACCAGCCAGTGGGCCGAGGGCCTGGGCGGGCTGGTGCAGCGGCGCCTGGCCGCCGCCTTCGGACCGCCGCTGGAGGGCCGCCGGACCGTCAGGCTCTCGGGCACCGTCCTGTCCTGCGGGGAGGTGGTACAGTCCGGCGAGCGCCTGGCGAAGGTGGAGCTGGAGCTGGAGGTCCGGGAGGCGGAAAGCTCCTCCCACACGCCGCCGCTGCTGGCCCGCACCTACCGCGCCGAGCTCCCCGTGACCGGATCCGGCGAGGACGTGGACGGGCTCGTCCGGGCCCTGGGCCTCGCCCTCGACCGCATCGCCGCGGCGATCGCGCGCGACCTCGGCGAGCTCGCACCGCGCAGTAGAAGCATCACGAACAATCCAGGCTAGCCCTCGGCCATCATGGCCTCGATGTCCCCGGCCCGGGTGGGCAGGGTACCGGACAGGTTCTCCGCGCCCTCCTCCGTGACCAGGTAGTCGTCCTCGATGCGCACGCCCAGCGACTCGGCGGGGATGTAGATCCCCGGCTCGTTGGTGATGACCATGCCGGGTTCCAGCGTCCGCCCCTCTCCCCCGGAGTCGTGGGCGTCCAGGCCCAGGAAGTGCCCGATGCCGTGGATGAAGTAGCGGCCCAGGGAGTTCCCCTCACCGTCCCGGAGCTCCGAGCCGTCGATGATGCCGAAGGCGATCTCCCTGAGCTCCCCCAGGGTCACCCCGGGCCGGATGGCCGCGGCCACGGCGTCGTGGGCTTCGAGCACCAGGTCGTAGATCTCGCGCTGGCGTCCCGCAAATCGCCCGTTGACCGGGTAGGTCCGCGTCAGGTCCCCGCAGTAGTAGCCGTAGCGGGCCCCGATATCCACCACCACCAGCTCGCCGTCCTCCATGGTGCCGGCGTTCTGGTCGTAGTGCAGGACGGTGGAGGGGTAGCCCGAACCCACGATGGAGGGGAAGGCGACCCCCTCCGCCCCGGCGGCGGCGAAGGCCGCCAGCACGGTGCCCTCCACGGCCCGCTCGGTCACGCCGGGCGCGATGGTGCGGGCCGCGGCCCGCTGGGCCTCCATGGTGGCGGCGATGGCCCTGCGCATGAGCGCCACCTCGCCCTCGTCCTTGATCACGCGCAGGTCCGCCAGGTGACCGCTCACGTCCCGGACCCGGAAGGAGGGCATCCTGTCCCTGAGGCGCGCCACGTACCGGTGCGCGAACGGCAGCTCCGAGCCGGTGTCCACGGCGGGGAACCGGGTCCACAGGACGGGATCGTCGCCGGAGAGCCACCCCTGGAGCCTCCCCTCGAAGCCCGGGACGGGCCGGCGCCTGGCCTGGATCTCGGTCTCGCCGGCCTCCACGGCCAGGATGTTGTCGAAGCCCAGGGCCCTGGCGGCCTCGTCGCCCGGCCCCCACCTGGGGCCGGTCCAGCGCTCCAGCGCCTCGTTGCGAGCGGGAAGGAAGAGCGCCTCCCACTCCTCGGCGGGCCGCAGCACCAGGATGGCGTTGGACAGCTCCACCCCCGTCAGGTAGAAGAAGTCCGAGTCCTGGCGGAAGGTCCCCACGTCGCCGTAGCCGCGGTCATCGCCCGCGCCCCACAGCACGATGGTGCCCCCGCCCACCGCCGCGGCCAGCCGCCGCCGCCTCTCCCGGTACACCGAGGGGTCCTGCAGCTCTGCCGCGTAGTTGCCACCCATGAAGGCCCGGTCGTCCATGTTCACCTCCGCCGGAGATTGTACCCCTCCGGTCCGGGCAGGGCGGGGAAAACCCGGCTACAATCACCGCGGAGGTCCGATGAAGGAACGCGTGCTGATCGGCAACGGGCAGGGGTTCTGGGGCGACAGCCCGGACACCCCCTGGGAGATGGTGACCCGCGGCGACCTGGACTACCTGACGCTGGACTACCTGGCCGAGGTCACCATGTCCATCATGATGCGCCAGAAGCTCCGCGACCCGAACCGGGGTTACGCCACGGACTTCCTCACCTTCCTGGAGCGGGCCCTCCCCATCCTCATGGACCGGGGCATCAAGGTGGTCACCAACGCCGGGGGCCTCAACCCCATCGCTCTCCGCGGACGCATCGGTGAGATCGCGGAGCGGGTGGGCGTCTTCGGCCTCACGGTGGGCGTGATCGAGGGCGACGACATCCTGGACCGGCTCCCAGGGATCCTGGAAGAGGGACATCCCCTGGAGCACATGGACACCGGGAGGCCGCTGGCGGAGCTCAGGCGCAAGGTGCTCTCGGCCAACGCCTACCTGGGCGCGGGGCCCGTGGCCGAGGCCCTGGACCAGGGCGCGCAGATCGTGGTGGCGGGGCGCATCACCGACACCTCGCTCACCCTCGGGCCGCTGATGCACGAGTTCGGCTGGAAGCCCGGGCAGTGGGACCTGCTGGCCTCGGGGATCATCGCCGGCCACATCATCGAGTGCGGCGCCCAGGCCACCGGGGGAAACTTCACGCGCTGGTGGGAGGTCCCGGATCTCTGGGACATCGGGTACCCCATCGTGGAGTGCCGCCCCGATGGCACCTTCGTCGTCACCAAGCACCCGGGAACCGGCGGGCTGGTCTCGGTGGACACCGTGTCCGAGCAGCTCCTCTACGAGATGGGCCGGCCCGACGAGTACATCACACCGGACGTGGTCGCCGACTTCACCAGCGTCAGGCTCGCCGCGGACGGCCCGAACAGGGTCCTCGTCTCCGGCATCACGGGCCGGGAGGACACCCCGTTCTACAAGGTGTCCATGACCTACCACGGCGGCTACAAGGCCGTGGGGCACCTGACCATCTCGGGACCCCGGGCCATCGAGAAGGCCAACCTGTGCGCCGAGATCGTGTGGCGCCGCCTGGCCCGGGCCGGGCTCACGGTCTCGGTGGAGGACCGGCTCGTGGAGATCGTGGGCTCCGACGCCTGCATGCCGGGCATCGCCGAGGCGGGGTGCTCGCCTCCCGAGGTGGTCCTCCGGCTCGGCATGAGGGGCAACGACCGCCGCAAGGTGGCCCGCTTCGGCATGGAGCTCGCGCCCCTCATCACCTCCGGCCCTCCCGGCATCACCGGCTTCGCCGGGGGCCGTCCCAAGCCCCAGGAGATCGTGGCCTACTGGCCCGCCCTGCTCGCCAGGGAAGTGGTGGATCCCGGGATCCGTGTGAGCGTGGAGGAGGTCTGACCGTGGGCCGGTACTGCCCCAACCCCGAGTGCCCGGACCGGGTGCGCAGCGGTGAGGCCGGCGAGTTCCGCGACGACGTGGAGGCCTGTCCCTTCTGCGGCACCCTGCTGGTGGCGGAGGTCCCGCCGGCCGGGCCCGAGGCCCCCTCGGAGGCACCGCCCTTCTCGCCGGAACCCCGCGCCCACGAGGTCCCCGTCTTCCTCGCCCGGGACACCACCGAGGCCGAGCTCGTGCGGGGCCTCCTGGAGAACGAGGGCATCGTCGCCATCGCCAGGATCCGGAACGCCGAGAACCTGGCGGCCTTCTTCTCGGCCACCTGGGCGCCCGTCCCCGGGCAGGTGTTCGAGGTGCTGGTTTCCTCCGCCGCCCTCCACGCGGCTCGCGAGCTCCTCGAGTCCACCTTCGGCCCCGACCACCCGGGCCTCTCCGGGAGGCACCCGGAGGACTGAGGCCCGGCCCCGCGGGGTCCACCTTGCCCGACTTGAGCGCGGGCGGCAGCTGGTCGAATCATGACCACGATGTCGAGCTTCACGCCCATGGCGTCCGCCAGGAGCCTCGCGAGGCCCACGTCGTAGCCGATGAGCATCCCGTCCATTCCTGGCCGTGGTGTCCTGGCCCGGTCATCCGCCGTGCTCGAAGCACACCGTCATTCCCTCGCCGTACGAGAACGCCGTCACGGACGGCTCCTCGTACCACTCGCCACGAGCTCTCGCGAATGATCCGGGCACATGCCCGGGACCACCGTGTCCTGGCCCTGCTCCCTGTCCGTGCGAGACCGGACCGTCCGGGGCTGGTGTACACTCGTTCCACGTACGGTACATTTTTCCGGAAATCTCGAAACCGGGAGGGGTCATGACAGTCGGCATCATCGGATACGGCGCCTTCGTCCCCCGCCGCCGGATCAGGCTCGAGGAGATCGCCGCCGTGTGGGGCGCGGACGCGGACTCCTACCGGCGGGGTCTCCAGCTCCACGAGAAATCGGTCCCCGGCAAGGACGAGGACACGATCACCATGTCGGTGGAGGCCGCACGGAGGGCCTTCGTCCGCTCGGGCGGCGTGGACCCCGCCGAGGTGGGGGCGGTCTACGTGGGCTCGGAGTCCCACCCCTACGCGGTGAAGCCCTCGGGCACCATCGTGGGCGAGGCGCTGGGGATCAACCCCGAGGTGCACATCGCCGACCTGGAGTTCGCCTGCAAGGCTGGAACCGAGGGGATGTACCTCGCCCAGTCGCTGGTGAAGGCCGGCGAGGTGAAGTACGCGCTCGGCATCGGGGCCGATACCTCGCAGGGTGCACCGGGCGACGCGCTGGAGTACTCCGCGGCGGCCGGTGCCGCGGCCTTCCTCTTCGGCGCCGACGAGGAGAGGATCCTCGCGGAGGTGGTGGCCACCTACTCCTGGACCACCGACACGCCCGACTTCTGGCGCCGGGCCTACATGCACTACCCGCGCCACGGCAGCCGCTTCACCGGCGAGCCGGCCTACTTCCGTCACATCACGAACTCGGCCAGGGGGATCATGGAGAAGGCCGGCCTCGAGCCGGAAGACTTCGCCTTCGCCGTGTTCCACCAGCCCAACGGCAAGTTCCCCATCCGGGTGGGCAAGCGGCTGGGGTTCACCATGGAGCAGCTGGAGACGGGATGGCTCTCGCCCTGGCTGGGCAACACCTACTCGGGCGCCTCGCCCATGGGGCTCACGGCCATCCTGGACGTGGCCCGGCCCGGCGACCTGATCCTGCTCACCTCCTTCGGTTCCGGCGCTGGCTCGGACTCCTTCGTCTTCCGGGTCACCGAGCGGCTGCCCAAGGTGCAGGAGCTGGCCCCGCTCACCCGGGTCCAGCTGGACAACGACAAGATCCACGTGAGCTACGGCGAGTACGCCAAGCTCCGTGGCAAGATCCGCATGGCGGAGTGAGGAGGGGGAGATGCGAGACGTCGCCATCATCGGTGTGGGCATGATCCCCTGGGGCGAGCTCTGGGAGAAGCCCCTGCGCACCATCTGGGCGGAGGCCGCCGTGGCCGCGCTGGAGGACGCCGGCGTGGACACTGTGGACCTCATCACGGTGGGCTGCATGTCGCCGGGGCTCTTCGTGGGCCAGGAGCACCTGGCCTCCATGGTGGCCGACCAGATCGGCATGGCCGGGGTCCCCGCGGCCCGCGTGGAGTCCGCCTGCGCCTCGGGAGGCCTGGCACTCCGGAACGGCTTCGCCGAGGTGGCCTCCGGCCTGGCCGACCTCGTCCTGGTCACCGGCGTGGAGAAGATGACCGACGTGGACGGCGCCGATGCCACCTTCGCCCTGGGCACCGCGGCCGACCAGGAGTACGAGGGCTTCCACGGCATCACCTTCCCGGGCCTCTACGCCATGATGGCCCGGGTCCACATGGCCCGCCACGGCACCACGGTCCGCCAGATGGCCGCCGTGGCCGCCAAGAACCACGCCAACGGCCTGCTGAACCCCAACGCCCAGTACCACCTCAAGGTCACCGTGGACGACGTGCTGGCCTCCACCATGGTGGCCGACCCGCTCCACCTGCTGGACTGCTCGCCCATCACCGACGGGGCCGCGGCGCTGGTGCTCGCGCCCGTGGACCGCGCCCGCGACCTGGCGGGCGGCCGCCCCGTGGTGAAGATCACGGGCTCCGGCATGGCCACCGACTCCATCGCCCTGGCCGACCGCGAGGACCTGGGCCGCCTGCGGGCGGTCCAGCTCGCCGCGGAGCGTGCCTACGCCATGGCCGGACGGAAGCCCTCGGACATCCACGTGGCCGAGGTCCACGACTGCTTCAGCATCGCGGAGATCATGGTCACCGAGGAGCTGGGGTTCTTCCCGCCCGGCGAGGGAGGACCGGCCGCGGAGAACGGCCTCACCGCCCTCGGCGGAAGGATACCCGTCAATCCCTCCGGCGGCCTGAAATCCAAGGGGCACCCCGTGGGGGCCACCGGCGTGGCCCAGGTGGCGGAGATCGTCACCCAGCTGCGCGGCGAGGCGGGTCAGCGGCAGGTGCAGGGAGCCAGCATCGGGCTGGCACAGAACATGGGCGGATCCGGCGGATCCAGCATCGTCCACATCCTGGAGGTGGCGTCATGATCTCTCCGGCTCGATCCTGGCGTGAGGCCCCGCAACGGTACCGGCTCGAGGCAGCGAAGTGCACGGGGTGCGGCAGGGTGTGCTACCCGCCGCGCGTGGTGTGCCCCTCGTGCAGGGGGCGCGACTTCGAGCACGTCGTCCTGCCCCGCGAGGGCAACGTGGTGACCCACACGGTGGTTCGCGTGCCGCCCCAGGGCTTCGTGGAGCAGTCGCCCCTGACCATCGCCCTGGTGCAGCTGAAGGACGGAACGCGGCTGATGGTCCAGATGGCCGACGTGGCCGATCCGGAGACGGTCCACGCGGGCATGCCCGTCCGCCTGGAGTTCCGGAGGATCAACTCCGACGGTGAGGCCGGCGTGATCTACTACGGCCACAAGGCCGTGCCGGCCTGAGGGCGGACCCGGGGACTGCCCCTGACCGGCCGTCCGGCTCCTGCGGATGGCCTGGACCGTCTCGTCCAGCTTCTGCAGGAAGCTCTTCCTCCGCGGAAGTCCCGTGACTTCATCGATCTCGGCTTCCCCGACCCGATCGTCAGGTTGCACGTCCACGCCGGCGCCCTCCCCCCTTCCAGATCGCTGGAGATTCGGGTTGGAATGTCTGGCGCGATGATGCCAGAGCTCAGAACAGCCCCACACCCCAGAGGTCGTGGAGGTGGAGCACGCCCCGGACCCGGCCCTCGCCGTCAGTCACCATCAGCGAGGTGATCCGCCGCTCCTCGAGCACCTTGAGGGCTGCCGTGGCCAGCTCGTCGGGCGCGATGGTGACACCGCCGGGGTGCATGACCTCGGAGGCGGTGAGCCCGAGGGGGTCGTCGTGCCGCTCCATGAGCCGCCGGAGGTCCCCGTCCGTGATCACGCCCAGGAGCTTCCCCTCCGGGTCCTGGACGGTGGTCATCCCCAGGGCCTTCCGGCTCATCTCGTAGATCACGTCCTTCATGGGGGTGTCCGGCGCCACCACGGGGACGTGGTCTCCGGTGTGCATGAGCTCGGAGACCCGCAGGAAGCGCCTGCCCAGCTTGCCGCCGGGATGGAGCCGGGCGAAGTCCTCCTCCCTGAAGCCCTTCCGGACGGAGACCGCCACCGCCAGGGCGTCCCCCAGGGCCAGCGTGGCCGTGGTGGAGGCCGTGGGCGCCAGGTTGAGGGGGCAGGCCTCCCGCCGCACGCCCAGGTCCAGGTGGACGTCCGCCACCCTGGCCAGCTCGGACTCGGGGTTGGAGGTGATGGCCACCAGGGGGATCCCGAGGCGCTTGATCACCTCCACCAGCCGGACGAGCTCCCCGGTGGATCCGGAGTTGGACACGGCGATGACCAGGTCGTCCCCGGTGACCATGCCCAGGTCGCCGTGGATGGCCTCCGCGGGATGGAGGAACAGGGCGGGCGTGCCGGTGGAGGCCATGGTGGCCGCGAGCTTGCGGCAGATGATGCCCGACTTGCCCATCCCGCTCCAGACGACCCGTCCCCGGCAGGCGAGGATCATCTCCACGGCCCGCTCGAACTCCTCGCCGAGGAGGTCCACCAGGCCCCGGATGGCCTCGGCCTCCATCTCCAGCACCTGGCGGGCCACCGACAGCGTCACGGGACCATCCCCCGCACGGCGGAGGCCACCCGCTCCAGCTGCCCCAGGAGCTCGTCGAACTCCTCGAGCGACAGCTGGGTGGTGGCGTCGGAGAGGGCCCGGGGCGGGTCGGGGTGGACCTCCATGAAGAAGCCGTCCACCCCGGCTGCGGCCGCCGCGCGGGCCAGGTGCTGGTGGAACTCCCGGGCGCCCGCCGTGGCGTGCCCCAGGCCCCCCGGGAGCTGGAGGGAGTGCGTCACGTCGAAGATCACGGGGGCGAAGGCCCGCATGATGGGAAAGGCCCGCATGTCCACCACCAGGTTGTGGTACCCGAAACTGGTCCCCCGCTCGGTGATGGTCACCCGGGCGTTGCCGGTGGAACGGACCTTGTCCACGGCGTGCCGCATGTCCTCCGGCGCCAGGAACTGCCCCTTCTTCACGTTCACCGCGGCCCCGGACCGGCCGCAGGCCAGCAGCAGGTCCGTCTGGCGGCAGAGGAAGGCGGGCACCTGGAGCACGTCCGCCACCTCCGCGGCGCGCTCCGCCTGCCAGGGCTCGTGCACGTCGGTGAGCACCGGGAGGCCGGTGGCCTCCTTCACCGCCGCGAGGGCCCGCAGCCCCTCGTCGAGGCCGGGCCCCCTGAAGCTCTCCAGCGACGAGCGGTTGGCCTTGTCAAAGGAGGCCTTGAAGACCAGGGGCACACCGTGGGCGCCGGCGATCCGGGCGATCTCCCGGGCCACCCCGACCACCCACTCCGTGGACTCGATGACACAGGGCCCCACCACGTAGATGGTCCGGCGGTTCCCGCCCACGGTGACGCCCGGGGCGAACTCGAAGGGCTCGTCCGTCATGGGGCCCAGTCTACCACCGTGCCATCGCGCTTCAGTCGCCTCCCCCGGCCTCGACGCCCTCCGGCACCGCAGCCTCCTCGCCGGACCCGTCCTCCGCGGCCCCCGTCTCTTCCGCGGCCCCCGTCTCCTCCGCGGCCTCCGCCGCCAGCCGGCGGGTGCGGTACTCGAGCGCCGCGCCGATGAAGGAGCGGAACAGCGGGTGCGGGTCGTAGGGCTTGGACTTGAACTCGGGGTGGAACTGGCAGGCCAGGAACCAGGGGTGGTCGGCCAGCTCGATGACCTCCACGAAGATCCTGTCCGGCGACTTGCCGCTGATGACGAGCCCCTTCTCCTCGAAGAGGGGGACGTACTCGGGGTTCACCTCGTAGCGGTGGCGGTGGCGCTCCCAGACCTCGTCGCTCCCGTAGGCCCGCCAGGCCAGGGAGCCGGGCTTGAGCCGGCATGGGTACTTGCCCAGGCGCATGGTGCCGCCCATCTGGTCCACGCCCACCAGCTCCCGCATCTTGTAGATGACCTTGAAGGGCGGCGTGGCCACGAACTCGGTGGAGTTGGCGTCGCCCAGGCCGCAGACGTTGCGGGCGAACTCGATGATGGTGGTCTGGAGGCCCAGGCAGATCCCGAAGAAGGGGACCTTCCGGCCGCGGGCGAACTCGATGCCGCGGATCATCCCCTCGATGCCCCGCTTCCCGAAGCCGCCCGGCACCAGGATGCCGTCCACCTCGAAGAGGGCCTCGGGGTACCCCGAGCCCTCCAGGGTCTCCGAGTCGATGAAGGCCAGGTTCACCCGGGCCTCGTTGGCGATGCCGCCGTGGCCCAGCGCCTCGTTGAGCGACTTGTAGGAGTCCACCAGGTCCACGTACTTGCCCACGATCCCGATGGTCACCTCGTGCTTCGGGTTGCGGATGGCGTCCACCACGGTCCGCCACCGGGAGAGGTCCCGGTTGCCCCGCGGCATGCCCAGCACGTCGAGCACGTAGTCGTCGAAGCCCTCCGCCGCCAGCTTGATGGGGACGTCGTAGATGGTGTCCGCGTCGAGGGCCGGGATCACCGCCGCCGGCTCCACGTTGCAGAAGAGGGCGATCTTGGCCCGGAGGTCGTCGGGGAGCTGGCGGTCCAGGCGGCACACCAGCACGTCGGGCTGGATCCCGATCTGCTGGAGCTGCTTCACCGAGTGCTGTGTGGGCTTGGTCTTGAGCTCGTCGGAGCCCTTGATGTACGGCACGAGGGTCACGTGGATGTTCAGGACGTTGCCCCTGCCCGCCTCCGCCCGGAACTGCCGGATGGCCTCCAGGAAGGGCAGCGACTCGATGTCGCCCACCGTGCCGCCGATCTCGGTGACCACGAAGTCCACGTCGTCGGCCAGGGCACGGATCCCCGCCTTGATCTCGTCGGTGATGTGGGGAATGACCTGCACCGTCTTGCCCAGGTAGTCGCCCCGCCGCTCCTTCTCGATCACGGCCTGGTAGATCTTTCCCGTGGTGAAGTTGTTCTTCCGGGACATGTTCACCGAGGTGAACCGCTCGTAGTGCCCCAGGTCGAGGTCGGTCTCCGCGCCGTCGTCCGTGACGTAGACCTCCCCGTGCTGGAAGGGGGACATGGTCCCCGGGTCCACGTTCACGTAGGGGTCGATCTTCAGCATGGTCACCGAGTACCCGTGGGCCTCCAGCAGCGCCCCCAGGGAGGCCGCCGTGATGCCCTTGCCGAGGCCCGAGACCACACCACCCGTCACGAACACGAACTTCGTCGCCATCGCATCAGCTCCTTTGTGTCGTCCTGCCGGTCACGAGCCGTTCCGCCCGCTCCAGGTCCTCCGGGGTGTCCACGCCCACCGAGCCGGCCGGGGCGTCGAGCACCAGGATGTCCATGCCATCCTCGAGCGCTCGCAGCTGCTCCAGTCCCTCCGCCCGCTCCAGTGGCGAGGGAGAAAGCCCCACGAAGCGCTCCAGGGCCTCCCTGCGGTAGGCGTAGATCCCCAGGTGGAGCCTCCACGAGTCCCTCGCCGCCGCCTCGTCCCTGGGGTACGGGACAACCGAACGCGAGAAGTACAGTGCCCTGCCGTCGGAGCGCCGCACCACCTTCACCGCGTTGGGGTCGGCGGCCCTCTCCTCCGCGAGGGGCCCACACAGGGTCCCGATCCCCACCTCCGGCCGGCCGAGCATCCCCTCCACCAGCCGGTCGATGTTGGCAGGCGGCAGGAGGGGCTCGTCGCCCTGCACGTTCACCACCAGCTCCCAGCCTCCCCGGCCGAGCACCGCCTCGGCGATGCGGTCGGTTCCGGAGGGGTGCTCCCCCGTCAGGACCGCCTCGGCTCCTGCGTCCCTGGCGGCCCCGGCGATCCCCTCGTGGTCCGTTGCCACCAGAACGGCCTCCACCGAGGCCGCCTCGAGGGCCCGTTCCACCACGTGGGCCACCACCGGCCTCCCGTCGAGCAGCGCCAGCGGCTTGCCCGGGAAACGGCTCGAGCCCCACCGCGCGGGGATGGCGGCGACGATTCGGGGGAGATCCTGACCCATCCTGTGGAACGATGCTAGGCAGCGCCGACCGCGAAGTCAACCGCTCCACCACGATTTGAAACAGACGTTTGTTTGGTACCGTGCCGGTGCTGTCGGCCCGCGAACCGCCACCCCGATGCCGCCAGCGGCGCATCATCCGGCCGTCCACGGCAGGATCCCGCCCGCCATTGCGCCTCCGCTCCGGTTCTGATACAAACAGATGTATGAATGGAGCACCCGCCACCCGGGAACGTCTCCTCGCCGCGGCCCAGCTGCTCTTCTCCCGCTCGGGCTACACCGCCACGCCCGTCCGCGAGATCTGCAACGTCGCCCGCGCGAACCCGGGTGCCGTCTCCTACCACTTCGGCGGCAAGCGCCAGCTCTACCGGGCCGTGCTGAGGCGCGCTGCCGAGAACCTCGCAGCCGCCGTCCGCTCCGTGGATGACTCGCCGGAATCCGCGACCCATTCCGTGGATGTCCTCGTCGAGGCCTGTCTCCGCGACCCCACACCCTTCCGCCTCCTGCTGCGCGACCTCGCCGACGGCGGCGAGGGGGCGGTGGAGTCCTTCGCCCCGGTGATCAGGAGCGGCTTCGAGCACCTCCTGGCAGCGTCGGAGGCCGAGCTCGACCCCGGTGCCCGCCGCGGGATCGTCCGGGAGCTCCTGCGCACCGCAGGCCCGGCCTTCCTCCTGCTCGCCGCCTGGCCCGTGCTGGTGCGGGCCTTCGACCTGCCCGGGGATTCCCTGGAGGCCTGGGTCCTCCGTCTCATGCCGGACGGTGGGTGACGGCCTCCCCGCCCTCCTCCCTGCGGCCCGGAACAAGGGCTCCAAGGAGCGCCAGGCCCGCCAGCGTCATGAGCAGGCCCTCCCTCCGCCCCGGAGCAGCCGCCTCCCCCACCACCAGCTCCCCTCTCCCCGGCCCGGGCGCCACCTCCACGAGCCCGTGCCGGTTCCGGTACGGAAGCTCTCCCTCCCCCCCCGTCACCCGGAGCCACGGCCACCACTGGAGGAGCAGCAGGACCGCCTCCCCCTCCCCCGCCGACACCTCGAAGGCCCTCGGCAGACATCCCCCACCGGTCCCGACGGCTTCCCCCTCCTGCTCCTGGAGCGCCCGGAGGCTCCCGATGGGATGGAAGCCCGGAGCGTAGAAGCCCGGGAGGGAGGGAAGGACCGGGGCGAGCCCGTACCGGACCGCCGCCCGCCGGGCCAGGGCCCCGGCGCCGAGGTCGGGCGTCAGCCGTGGGGAGCCTCCGTCCACCTCCACGGGAATCAGCGCCGCAGGAGCCACCAGGAACACCACCGCGGCCCACCTCCATCTCCCGCGGAGCGCCGCCGCCAGCACCACGCCCACCACGGTGGCCGGCCCCAGGAACCTCCACGGGAACTGGAGGCCCGCCATGGGCGGCACCAGGCGCCACACCGGCGCCGAGAGCGGTGTGGCCAGGAGGAGCGCCGCGCCGAGGGCCGCGGGGAGGCCCCGGCCCAGGGTCCGGGCCGTTCCGCTCCGCCCTCCGGGAATCCACAGGAGCAGCACGCCCGCGAGCCCGAGGAACACCGCCAGCAGCACGGGGCCCAGCTCCGCGTTGGCCCCCACCGCCAGGGCGTGGTGGGTCCGCCAGTCGTACTGCCCCCCCACGAGCGCCTCCGTGGCGAGGCCCCTCCCCTCCCGGATCACGGGCCACCACAGCGGCCCGCCCAGCAGCACGCCCCCGGCCACCCACGCCGCCGTCCCGAGCCCCTCCCGCCACCGGGCCGGCCCCGCCGCCAGCCATGCGGCGGCCAGCACCCAGGCCAGCATCAGGAGGCCTCCCACCTGGCAGCCCGCGAGGGCCGCCGCGGCGGCGGCCACGGCCAGCCCCTGACCCCGGGTGGAGGGACCGGGAGGCAGCGCCAGCACCAGCACCGGGGCCATGAAGGCCAGGGCCCACACCTCCGTGGTGGTGGCCCGCGCCAGCACCGCCGCCAGCGGGTAGGCCGCCACGGCCCAGGGCCCGCCCCCCTCGAGGCCCCGGGACCGGAGGGTCGCCCAGAGCAGCAGGGCCCCGGCGGCGAGGCCCGCCACGAGCGCCACGCCCACGGCCCGGCTCCCCTCCCCCGCCAGGGCGCAGGCCCCACCCTGGATCGCGAGCACCAGGGGCGCGTAGATGGAGGGGGCGAAGGAGCCCGTGCCCCCGTTCCAGTCGGGATGGAAGCGCGGCCAGGCCACGCCCCCGTTCCAGCACTTCACCTGCTCCACCGAGAGCACCGCGTGGTGGTAGGCATCGTCTCCGGCGGGAGGCCGGAACCACAGGACCACCGCCAGCAGCCCGCACCAGGCCAGGACCACAGCCGGGGTCGGCCGGAAACGCCGGTCAGCGGAGGGTGCCACCCGTCCCCACCACGAGGGCCAGCACCAGCTGCGCCGCGTAGTACACCGGCAGGCCCACGGCCCGGTTGACGAAGGCCTCGCGCACGAAGCGGTTCCGTGCCACGGCAAGGTCCGACAGCCAGAAGAGGACCGCGCCGGCGGCGATCCATCCCCCCGACGGGCCCACCCCCGCACGCCACACCGACAGGGCGCCCCACACCATCAGCGTGATCACCGTGACGTAGGCCGCCACCGCCCAGCGGAGCCTGCCCAGGCGGGGCCACAGCCAGCGCACCACCAGCGCCGCCACCAGCACGAGCGGCGCCAGCACCCCCCAGGACCAGCCCCCCACCGGCAGCAGGGCGTGCCACGCCGCCAGGTAGGCCAGGTGGGCGCCCAGGAAGAGCCCCATGCCCGCAGGCAGGCCCTTCGGCAGGACCAGGGCCAGGTCACCCCCCGCGGACAGCACGAGGCCCAGAACGATCCAGGCCCCGCAGGTGTCCCCCGGGGCCCAGCGGAGGGCTCCGAGCGTCACGAAGGCGGCCGAGGCCGAGACCTTCGCCACCACCTTCAGCCAGCGGAGCCTCCGGTACTCCGCGGCGAGGAGCACCCCCAGCGCCCCCACGCACACCACCACGAGGATGGCCTCCGGTCTCATGTCGTTTCCTCCCGGACCTCGAAGACCACGCCCCGCGCCTCGGAACCCGCCACCAGGACCTCCCAGCATTCCTCTCCGGCCAGGCCGCGAACAATGGCCGAGCCCATCGGCCCTGCACCGGATACCACGATCCGATCCATGCGAGCCTCCCGAATCTCCGTTTCCGACGGTACCAGACTCCTGCAATTTCCAGAACGGTGTACCATGGGAGCAGACGGGCGTGAGTCTCCGATGCCGACGATCCTCATCATTGACGATGATCCACACATCCGCACCGTGCTGGCGGAGGCGTTGACGGTCAACGGTCACGAGGTCCTGACGGCTGACGATGGCTCCACCGGCCTCGTCCTGGCACGGGAAGCCCATCCCGACCTGATCCTCTGCGACATGGTCATGGAGGGCCTCGACGGTCTCTCCACCCTCAAGGCCATCCGCGACGACCCGGGAACCGCCTCGATCCCCCTGATCATCATCACCGGGGCCGGCGAGGCCGGGGGCATGCGGCGGGCCATGGGGCTGGGGGCCAACGATTACCTCGAGAAGCCATTCCGGATCTCCGATCTCCTGGAGTCGGTCCAGGCGCGGCTGGCCCAGCAGCAGATCGTGGACCGCGAGGTCCAGGAGCGCCTCCAGGAGCTCCGGCGGACCATCTCCCTGGCCCTGCCCCACGAGCTGAGGACGCCGCTGACCAGCATCCTGACCGCGGCCCGTCTCCTGGCGCGGGAAGACAACCCCGGCCCCGTCCAGGTCCGGAGGTTCTCCACGCTCATCGCCGAGGCGGGAGAACGGCTCCGTCACCTGCTGGAGAATTTCCTCGTGTTCGCGCAGGTCGAGGTCTTCCGCGCCGACCCCCAGGCCCTGGCGGAGCTGCGGGGAGTGGTGCTCAGGGAAGCGGGAACCTTCGTCTCCAGCACGGCCATCAAGGTGGCCATGGTCCACGACCGCTTCGAGGACCTGGAGTTCACGGTGGACGGCGGCGTCTCGGCATGTGTCGACAGCACATATCTGGTCCGGATCATCGAGGAGCTGGTGGACAACGCCTTCAAGTTCTCGGAACCCGGAAGTCCCGTGCGGGTGGAGATGCGGGACCACGGCGCCGGGCTCGCCTGCACCGTGAGCGACCGGGGCCGCGGCATGCCCCGGGAGGACGTCAGGCGCCTCGGCGCCTGGGTGCAACTGGACCGCCGGATCCACGAGCAGCAGGGCGCCGGCCTGGGCCTCGCCGTGGCCCGCGGCCTGGTGGAGCTCCACGGCGGCACCCTGGAGGTGAGGAGCGCCCCCGGCGAGGGCACCACCGTCACCTTCACCATCCCCGCCCCACCATCGGGAGACTGACCGCACCGGGCAGTGCCTCGCACCGCTCGCCACGGACGCCCTGGCCCCTCCGGGCTAGGCCTCCTTGATCTTTTCCAGCCAGCTCCGGGCCACCTGGGCAGCGAGGTCCCTGCACCCGATCCCGAAGGCCAGGGCGAAGGCCACCGCGATCGCACCCAGAAGGAGACCGAAGGCCAGGGTGATGATCTCGTTGGCCAGCCCCATCTGCCGGAGGGCCATGGCGCCGGCGAGGACGACAATGGAAACACGGGTTGCCAGCGCGAGCAGGCGGGCCTGGGCGGTGGTCGAGGTACGTACCGTCTTCGCTGCCAGGTCGGCAAGGTAGAGCCCGATCCCGAAGATCACCAGGCCCAGCAGAATCTGCCCCGCGAAGACCATGAATTCGGCCATCAGTGAGCCGAGGACCTCCAGTCCCAGCATGTCAACGGCCTCGATGGATGCAAAGAGCATGATGGTCACCAGGACCAGGTGCCCGACGATCTCCGACGGTGTCGTCGAACCCTTCTCCGGCTCCTTGCCGATGCCCAGTCTCACGAGGATCGAATCGAATCCGATCCCGGCCAGAAGATTGCTCAGCAGGCTCGAGACCGCCCGGCCCACCACGTAGGCGATTGCCAGGACCAGCAGGGCACCGAAGACCAGCGGCAGGGCCATCAGGATCGTGTTGAGCATCTCGGAGGCGGGTCGGGTGACAGCATCCAGCTTCAAGGTATTGAGCGAGGCGATGAACACAGGGATCAGCACGAGCACGTAGACGATCAGGCCCACGAGTCCCGAGAGGCGCTGCGAGCCCAGGGCAGCCTGGAGCCCCGACTGCTCGCCGAGCCTGTCGACCCCGGCAGCGGCCAGGAGATTCGTGACAATCCTTTGCAGGACCCGCGCCAGTAGCCAGCCGAAGAAGAGGATCAGGCCAGCCGCGAACAGCTGCGGCAGGAACCCCAGGATGCGATCCATCATCCCCTGGACCGGCCTGAGCAGCCCCTCCAGATCGAGGGCCCCGAGTATTGCCGGCAGGAACAGCAAGAAGACCAGCCAGTAGACCGTGTCACTGACAGACTTCGCCAGGGGGATGGCCTTCTCCTCGCCCAGTCCAGCCTGGTCGTTGAGCTTCTCGTCGAGCTTGAGGTTCTGGAGCGTCCGGCAGACAACGAAGCGCAGGGCCGTGGCCACCACCCATGCCACGAAGCCCAGGATCACCGGACCCAGCAGCCGCGGCAGATAGTCAAAGATTCGCGTCAGGAAACGGTTGAGGGGCTCGGTGATCGCAGCGAGTCCCAGGACCTGGAAAAATCCCACCAGGACGAAGAGCATCAGGATCCAGAAGATGATCCTCCCCACCCACCGTTCGACCTGGAGCTTCTCCTCCCGCTCGGGGCCGAGGAGCCACCGGGCCAGCCGGTTGTCGATCTCGGTCCGTCCGAGCATTCGCCGGACAAGCGCTGCGACGATCAGGGCGGCCAGCCAGCCCCCCACGAGAACGCCCAGTGCCATCAGAATCGGTCCGAGGTTGTTCACTATCATCTCAGAAAATCGTGTCATCAGGTCAGCCATGGTCTCCTCCAGTCCTTTTCCCGGTATGTGGATCCTGGAACCATTGTACGCGACACCGCACGTTCTGCGACGATGCACCGTCGGAATCGATTCTTCACATGCCGCGGTGCAGTCACCCTCCGCGGATGGTGCCGTTCTTCCCCGGTGTCTTGCTGGCGGACCCGGAGCAGGCCGGAACGAACCGGATGACGGGCACGGTCCGTTCGAGTGCGGAGGAACCGCCGTGCACGAACGCCCGGCCGTCCCGGGTGAGACGGAATCCATGGTCCGCAAAGACCAGGATGGGGGCGTTCCGGTCGAGTGACGTACCGATGCGTTCCAGCGCCACACCGAGCTCGGTCGCGGCAAGCCGCTCCAGCTCCCGGAACAGCAGCCGCCGTTCGTGGAGGAGCCGGTCCACGGCGTCAATCTTGAGGAGGGGATGATCGATCCCCTCCTCGGCGAGGGCATCCCAGTAGGCGGCGGTCGTGGTCCTGCGGCCCACCGTGGCGAAACCCTCGTCCTCGATCTCCCAACCGGAAAACGCCGCCACGAGCACGGGGCGAAGTGCCTCGAGCAGCGGCAGCCCCAGACAATCCACGAGGACCCACTGGCCTGCCGTGGCATCACGCAGGATCTCGAGGAGAGCGGGCGGCGCCGGATCGAACGGCGCCTCCGCAAGCTCACGGAGGCGCTCCTTCCATCGCTGGCCGGCCACGGTCCGGAGACGGTCATCGGCCGCGTACAGGAGGCGGGCGAGCCTGCTCCGTTCAGCCGGCCGGGACGCCTCCCGCGGCCGGGCGAGCTCCCGGGCGGCTGCGACCAGCGGATCGGGATCGGTTCCGTCCGGAACCTCCAGATCCGCAGCCGCGATCCACCCGAGGATCCGATCCTCCACCGCTCGTCCCAGCCCGAGCATGGTCAGCCGTGCGAGTGCTTCCGGGCTCACGTGTCCGGGCTCGATCCAGCGAACCACCTCCCGGGGAAGACATCCATGGAACGCACCCGGAATCGGCACCCCGGTCTCGAGGCACCGGGCCAGACACCACCGGACAAGCTCCTCGTCCGCCGCACCCTCCCGGGTATCTCCGACGATCCGGATCCGTTCGCCCCCCGCCGACTCGAACCGGACCCTGAGGCGCTCGAGCATCTCCTCCGGGGTCAGCACCCGGTCGAGGACGTCCTCGAAGAGCCGTAGGAGCGTGACCTCCACGACCAGTCCCGCACCGTCAAGATGGCGATCGAACAGGGCCACGTCGCGGATCTCCGGGAGGTGAGAACGGCCCTCGAGGTAGAGCACGGTCTTCTCCGAGACCTCGAGGCCATCCCGAGTCCAGTTCCGGACGGCCTCCCGGACCCTCTCGGTCGCAAAGAACCCCTCGACGGTCCGCTCGATGGTCCTCCGCGCCTCCACGAACCGGGCAAGGGCCTCCTCGATGGGCGCCTCCGCCCCGTCGAATCCGCAGGCGCAACGCGGTCCGAGAGAGGGATCCACCAGCCCGCGGCACCGGAGCTCCCGGACACGGGTCCTCGCTCGCTCGAGGGTTTCCAGGACCGGTCCCAGGCCCACGTGCCGGCTGCGGGCGAGCGGAGGAGGCGTCCACGTCCAGACCGGATGGTCCGCGAGGTCGCGCCAGTAGGTGTCGTGGCGCTCCTGGTACGCCATCGCGTAGGCATCGTAGGCGGCCCCGGCCTGCCTGATCCAGCCCTCCAGCTCCTCCGGCCGATCCGGAGGAGGCGGAGATCCCACGTCGCGCAGCGCTTCCGCCAGCTCCTCGTCCCACGGCACGGCCAGGTGTGGGTGCCCCAGGAGGCGAACGAGTCCGTCCCGGCGGTCGAGAAGCATCCCCAGGCGATCCGGCAACTCGAGCAGGGATGCGTGTTCGGCGAGGAGCTCGGTGGGGTCTCCCGCCGAGGCGAGGAACCGTTCCATGGTGCGTACCGGAGAATCCCCGGATTCGAGCGCGGACCATCTGGAGAGGTGCTCCTCGATCCGCCGTCGGACAGCTTCACCGTCGCCCAGGGAGCCGAGCTTCGCGGCGAAACGCTGGAGTGTCTCGCGGTCATTCCGGATCCTGGCCCGCAGGCGCTCCAGTACGGACCCGAGCGCCGCGGCACTCCACCGGCGTGGCCGGCGAACCCCCAGCGCGGCACACAGCGCCTCGAGCGCCGCGAGATGTTCCGCAGGGAGGACTGCAGCAGGTCCGATGGCGTCGTACGCCGAGGGAAGGGGCAACGTCCGGTACAGCTCACCGTACGATCGCCGGCCCTTCCGGATCTCGATCTCTCCCACGAGATGAAGCACAAGAAGGAGGAGCTCCGCCTGGTCCGGCACGAGCCCGAACACCGAGTCCTGGAGGTGCTCCACGACGATCCGGGGTGACGGACTGCTGTCCAGCAGCGCCAGGACACACCGGACCAGCTCGTTCCGGTCGAGGCGTTCTTCGAGGACGGTGTACCAGCCCTCGCGGCGCATGAGACCCATCGGTACGAGGTAGCCCTCGCGGATCGCTGTCACCAACTCGTCGTCGGTCTCGGCATCGAGACCATGCTCCTCGACAAACTCCACAAACCGGTGGTACGCCGTCCTGGGCAGCGGACCGGCCACCGGAGCGATCCCCTCGAAGGAGGGGAACCGTCTCCTCAGCATCCAGAGGGCCAGCTGGTCCAGCCACCGTTCGAGCGGCTCCCGGACATTGGGCCTCGGTGGTGTATGCCGGTTCCCCTCGCCGTCCACCAGGATGGCGTTCCTGTAGGCTCCGTGAATCGCCGAGATGAGCCTGGGACGAAGCCGGGCAATCCGCCGGTCGAGGAACTCCGCGAGACCGGCGGGGCCCGTGTGTCTCCGGAGCCGGACCATGGCCGCGAGCTCGATGAGCTCTCGGTCGAGCTCCACCGGATCCGGAATCAGCGTGGCGGAACCCGAAGCGGGCCCGGAATCGGTCCACGGTTCCAGGATCCTGAGCGCCAGCGGAACCGGCGGGCTGGCCCTGGTGTCATCCCCGACGGTGAACGCCACCTGGCGCTCGTGAAGATGCCATCGGACGGCATGCAGGCGCCACCGGTCCCGCGAGAGTGAGAGAGGATCGAACCGCTCGCCATCCATCAACGCGGCGAGCACTTCCCACACTGCTCCTGGCGTCATCCCCTCGATCTCTGCGACCTCCCTGGGAAGGAGCCGTTCCAGTGCCCGGGCCCCCTCGTCGTCGAGGTCGAGTCTGTACCGCCCCGATCTCTCCACGACGAACGCCCCACGTCCGGCGAACCG
Organism: Thermoanaerobaculia bacterium; assembly: GCA_027061805.1. GTDB lineage: Bacteria > Acidobacteriota > Thermoanaerobaculia > Thermoanaerobaculales > Sulfomarinibacteraceae > JAMOWA01. Next base: position 24,051 of record JAMOWA010000055.1, read on the forward strand.
TTCCAGCATCCTCCTGACGATGGATACGTTGCGCTCCGGCGCCGCCGTGGTGGCCCGTAGGACCAGCCAGGTGACGGCTTCCTCCGCAGTCAGACCCTCACGCCGCGGCGAGATGTGGGTCAGCACGAGCAGCTTGAGAAGGCGCCAGGCAAGGCTCCGCTGCCGGGGCGTGTCGAAGAGCTCATGTACCGCCTCCCGGTAGTGGGGGAACAGGCGTCCGGTCAGTGGCAGCAGCTCGGGCCTCAGACCGAACAGGTCCTCGAAATGGTCCACGATGACGTCAGGGGTCAGGAACTCCCCCCATGGCCGTTCCAGGAACGGCTCGATCCCGCGCGAGGAATCGCCGAGCAGCCGTGAGACCACCAGATCCACCGCACCACGGGTCTGGGAGAAGATATCCCGCACTTCCTCCAGGAGCTCCAGGGTGACGGGGTGAACGGGATAGAGCCGACGGATGCCCTCCGGATCCAGTCCCCCCCCGGGCAGCGCTGCCGTCACGTCCTCGAGCAGTACCGACATGGCCTCCTCGAAGCCTTCCTTGCGAACGAGAAGGTGCTCCGCAACCAGGTTCCGGACGTGGGATGGCGGCAGGACGAGCCGGAGTGGGTAGCGGTCCTTGATCTTGCGGTGGACCACGGACTCCACCCTCCCCGTGTGCTCCACCTCCTCCTGCAGCGCTGCGAGGATCCAGAGCCGGGCATCACGGGCCCACTCTCCCAGGAACTGGAGGAATCGGACGTCCTCGTTGAACGCCGCAGGATCGGGTTTGGACCGCAGGAACTCGGACAGCTCGTCGATCAGGAGGAGCACGCCGTCGGGGTACCGCTGCTCCAGCTCCTCCCACATGCGGCGGCGGTCCCCCTCCCGGCTCTCCAGCCCCAGAGCCTCCAGGACGATATCCTCCAGTGGCCGTCGGCCGCGATGGTTCAACAGCGAGAGGATGACAACGTCCGGAGCGCTGTCCGGAACAAGCCGTCCATCCTCGAGACCGGCGGCGACGTAGGCAAGAAAGTGCGACTTCCCCGACCCGTACGGGCCGATCAGGAATCCGCCTCCCCCACGATCACGCCCGAGCCAGGTGGTGAGGGCTCCGAGGAACCGCCCGACCTCCGGGGTCAGGTGGTACCCCTCCACGATCCAACCACGGCGCTCACCGCGAAGATCCTCCATCCGGACCACAGTGGGTCTCGGGACGACGGTGACCAGATCTCCGATCCGCGCCTTGACCACGGTGCCACTCTACCGGATTCCAGCCCGCACGTCCCGCGGGAGTTGGAGGACAAGGCGAGGGGACGCTTCAGCTTCCCCGGCGCACCGGCCATGCTGTATGATCAGGGTGGATCAGCGGTTGTACCACTCGGCCCGCTTGCCACTCCCGGAACCATGAACCGATCCACGGCCGTCATCGAGCGAAGTCTCCAGAGAGCGCTCCGCGAGCGAAACCTCGAGGATGCGTCCGGATTGCTCGAACGTCTCCGGCGTGCCGCACCCCTCGGCCTCCGGACCCGCGGGTTCGAGCTCGAGTACCTGCTCCTCTCTGGCCGCATGGAGGAGGCCGGACGACTGGCAAGACAGCTCGTCACCGCCCATCCCGACTCTCCACGGATCCTCTTCCTCGCAGGGAGGACAGCGTACGCCTCCAGGCGGTACGGTGAGGCGCTGGAGCTCTTCGAGGAGGCGGGCAGGCTTGCCCCGCACTGGAGGATCCGGCTCTGGACCTCGAAGACCATGACCCAGATGGGACGACTGGACGAGGCCGAGCCGATCCTGCGGGAGCTCGTCCGGGACCACCCTCGCTGCGCGCCGGATCTTGCATGGCTCCACGAGCGCCGGGGCGAGATCGCGGAGGCGATCCGGATTCTCGAACACCACACGGAAAGGTATCCCGATGACCGGTACCCGGCCCACCACCTCGAACAGCTCAGGGCCCGCACGACTGCTCCGGACAGGCTGGAGGAGCAGGTCGAGACGTTGAAGGAGTACGGAGAAGATGTGCCTCCCGGAATGTTCGCCGAGTACGTGGAGTCGCTTCTGCGGACGGGGCGTTCCGCCATGGTACGGAAGATCCTCCCGACCCTCCGGGCAACCCTGGAGCCCCGGATGCGCCGCCAGATCGCCTGGAGCTGCCACCGGCACGGTGTCCCGGACCTCGCATACGGGCTGTTCCTCGAGGCACTCCCCGACCGGCCTGGTGACTTCAAGCTCCTCGCCGCTCTCGAGAAGGACGCCCGACTTTCCGGGCGCCTCGACGAGCTCCTCGACAGATATCGCGAACTGGCAGCGCACCACCCGAAGCTCTGGGGCAGGATCCGGCGCCTTTCGAGACGTCACGGCGAGAGGGACACCGGCGACGGGTCATAGCCGGAACGGTTCACGAGGGCTGGAAGCACACGGCTCAAGGCACGACCGGAATGTCCTCAAGCACCCCGACCGGATGCCACTCCTGCGATCCGGACGGCCAATGTCGCGGGATGTCGCTCCATGTCGCGGGATGTCGCCCCGGCAGGGGTTGCGGGCCTCCCTCCCACACCGGAAATATTAGACGAACGCATTCATATCCAACCAGGGAGGTTCATCATGCGAAGGATTCCGACGATGGCTGTGGGCGCCGCCGTGGCCCTGGCGGCCGTGGTGGCATGGGCCGGCTTCGCCGGCACGGACGTGTTCGTGGCGTCGGTGGGCCACGGCCCCGGGCTACACGGCTCGGACTGGAGGACCACCCTCTGGATCCACAACCCGGGGAACTCCACGGCGGGCTGCCAGGTCATGCTCCTGCTCCGGAACCAGGCCAACCCCACACCACCCACCTACAACCTGGCGGTGCCGCCCGGCGACACCCTCAAGTACGACGACGCCATCTGGACGCTGTTCGGCATCCAGGGCTACGGCGCTCTCCGGGTGGTCTGCGATCACGACGTGGTGGTGAACTCGCGCATCTACAACCAGCCGGGCTCCGAGCTCTCCGAGACCCAGGGACAGTTCTTCTCCGCGATCCCCGCCTCCTTCGCCATCGGCCCGGGCCAGAGCACCGACGTGCTCGGGGTGAACCAGGCGGACGACGGGGCCTTCCGCTTCAACTACGGCTTCGTGGAGACCACCGGCCACACGGTGACCTTCCGGGTCACCCTGCTCGACGGCGACGGGAGCGTGCTCGGCCAGCGGAGCTACTCCCTCCGGCCCCACGAGGCCATCCAGGTGGGACTCGCCGACCTCGGGGCCGGTGAGGCCCCCACGGACAACGGCCGGCTGCACGTGGAGGTGACCGGCGGCGCGGGCCGGGTGATCGCCTTCGGCTCGGGGATCGCCAACGCCTCCCAGGACCCGTCCACCTTCGAGATGACCCTCCAGCAGCAGTCCTCCGGCACCGGGGGCGAGGGCGACATCACCGCGGTGCACGCCGGGGCCGGCCTCACCGGCGGCGGCGAGTCGGGGGACGTGACCCT
>JAMOWA010000056.1 GCA_027061805.1 Thermoanaerobaculia bacterium
AAGCCTTCCGAAGATCACACTGAAAACGATCATGCTGAACACGGGCCGAAGGATCGCCCAGCCGAAGCCAAGGACCGTCTGCTTGTACAGGACCTTGATGTCCCTGGCCACAAGGAACCGGAAAAGATCCCGATAGGCCAGGAGCTCCCTGACGTCCACCGCTCTCCAGCCACGGCGGGGCTCGCGGATGATGGTTGGTGGTTCGGAGTTCGGTACTGACATGGGTGCGGGTATCGTCAGTGAGGGGTGAGGAGTGAAGGGAAAGAGGACAAAGGACAGAAGATAGACGAGAGAGGAAAGACGAACGACGAAAGACGGGGGACTGCTCTAATGGTCGGAAAGTGCTGGAGAAGAATCAGTTCGAGCATCATGGTGGTCAGGCCGATGTCCTCTTGATGTCGTCGTACTTCGTGTTTCCCTGGCGGAGCTTCTCGGGGAGGTCCTCCTCCTCGCGAATGTCGAGGCAGCGGACAGTACCGGGTTCGACCTCCTTGTATCGGAGGCCTGTCTCGGGGCAGGTCATGATGCCGTCAGGTCCAGGCTTCATGGGATGGCCATGCCGACTCATCCAGCCGACCTGGCGGGCCGGAACGCCGACCATGAGAGCGTAGTCGGGAACGTCCTTCACCACGACGGCGCCGGCGGCAATGAAGGCGTAACGCCCGATGGTGATGCCGCACACGATGGTGGCGTTGGCGCCGATGGTGCAGCCGCGGCGAAGCAGGGTGCACTCGTAGAGGCTGTGACGGTTGACCTCCGAACGGGGATTCGTGACGTTGGTCAGGACGCAGGAAGGACCGAGGAAGACGTAGTCCTCGATCTCGGTGCCGGTGTAGACCGAGACGTTGTTCTGGATCTTCACCCCGTTGCCGATGACCACGTCGTTGCCGATGTTGACGTTCTGACCGAGCACACACTTGTTCCCTATCCTGGCACCGGACTGGACGTGGCAGAAGTGCCAGATCTTCGTGCCGTCGCCGATGGTGCAGCCGTCGTCAATGTAGGCGGACTTGTGGGCGAAGTAGTCAGGCATGGCTGGGCTCCGGGACAGATGAGAGAAGACAGACGAGAGAGGATAGGCGGAAGAGGAACAAGATTGAGCGGTTGGATACCACTCTCGTTTCTCGTTCATTTCCGGCATGTGCTTGGATCACTCTCATTGCTTACACTTCTTTCTTGTGCTGGTGATAAGGCCGCTGAGAAGGGCGAAGACTCACTCTATTTGTGCCTTGAGATCTCCACGAGGCGCTGCATCGAGGAAGCCAACCTCGAAAGCAATGATGATCTGCGTTTCGAGTTCCATGAGGGAGCCTCGCGCGATCCCCAGAAACCGGAGAAACTCCTGCTGGGTAAGCCAAGCCGCTCCCTCGGCAATGTTCGAAGGCACGGAAACGGCCGATGGCCAAATCTGCGCTGTCAATCCGAAGAGTTCTTGCTTGGGAAAAGAACCTGTCGCCTCGTAGACCATCCTGACCAACTTGATGGATTCCTTCCAGGCTTTGAGGCTGTGGTGTTTGACGAGCATGGTCTAGGAAGATAGAGGTACTAAGGGGAACGAAACGCACCAGACCGAGCCACCAGGGCTCCAATGGCCAGTCATCGGTGCAAGAACGCCCCGGCAGTCTTGAGATTGCCAGTCGTCTGTGTTGGGATGCTTTCCTTCGCCTTAGTAAGAAGAGAGACGATAGTATTCCAGCCGCTTGACTGTCTACGTTCCCGAGTCGGAAAGACTGTACCACCATTACGAAACCCAAGATTTCCTTCACCTTCTCTCGTCTATCGTCTTTCCTCTATCCTTCCTGATCTCCATCGTCCTCAACCTGTGCACCAGCTCGATGGAGGGCCGGGCATCTTCGATGCCGAAACCCCTGCCTGCCAGGGTCTCCTCGTAAACCCTGGTGTGAAGGTTGGTGAAGCCTCCCGAGAACTCGATCTCCTGGCCATCCACGGTGATGGAACGATGTGTCGTGTTCTTCCCGGGTACAGGCTCGAACGGAAGATCCTTCCTGTCGATGGACAGGAACCAAGCGACATCGGCACGTTCAAGAGCGATGGTGCCCGCAGCACGTTCGGGTTCGCGGAGGTGAATTTCTGCCTCCTCGACGCCACCGAAAAGCCACATGAGCATGTCGAAGAAGTGAATCCCGATGTTGGTGATCACACCTCCTGAGCGTTTTTCGTTGCCCTTCCAGGAGTAGCGGTACCACGGACCGCGGGAGGTGATGTAGGTGAGCTTGACCTGGTGACGCCTCCCATGGTCAGCGCGGAGTTGCTCGTGGAGCTGGATGAGCGAAGGGTGCACCCTGAGCTGGAGGATCGTGAAAACCTTCCGCCCAGTCTCCTCCTCGAGCTCGGCGAGGGCGTCCAGGTTCCAGGGGTTGAGCACCAGAGGCTTCTCACAGACGGCGTCGGCACCCAGCCGCAGGGCCAGACGGATGTGGGCGTCGTGGAGGTGGTTCGGTGAGCAGACGGAAAGGAACTGGATGCCCTCTCCTTGCCTGCGGAGCTTTTCGAGGTGCCGGTCAAAGCGCTCGAACTCGGTAAAGAAGGCCACGTCGGGAAAGAAGCTGTCCAGGATTCCCACAGAGTCGTGGGGGTCGACGGCGGCCACCAGACGGTTGCCCGTGTCGGAAATGGCCTTGAGATGACGGGGGGCAACGTAGCCTGCTACTCCAGTGAGGGCGAAGGTGCTCATAGACGAACCTCGTGGTTGGGGAGTGGGAAGTGAGGAGTGAGGATAGAAAACAGAGGAGAGGCGACAGGTGTCTGGAGACTGGGGATAGTGCAGCGGAATCGTTGTGGAAAGGGTCATCCTCACATCCACCGTTCCCTCATCCACTCGATGGTGGGGCCGAGGTCGAGGTTGGTGGCGAAGTCGATCATGTAGGGGATCTTCTTCACGGCGTCCATGGGGATGGAGACCTTCGGGGGGAAGGTGGGTGCCAGGCGGTGGTAGTTGGGGCCGAGCATCTGGTGGCACTGGTAGTCGGCGATGCCGGAGACGCCGTCGAGCATGATGGAGAGCAGGGGCTTCAGCCACTGGGCGTAGCCCCAGTCGTGGCGCTTGCCCCCGATGTGGTTGAGGCTGTGGCCGGTGCCGAGCGAGAGCAGGACGATCTCGTCCAGGGCCGGCGGGTCGGCGAAGTAACGCCGGTCCTGCGTCTGGGCCAGGGCGCACATGGAGGGGTTCGCGGCGTAGACCCCGCCGTCGATGTAGCCGTCCACGGAGGGGAAGTAGGTGGGCGCCGCAGCGGTGTAGAGCCCGGCCTTGTAGGCCAGGATGTCCCGGTCCGTTGCCTCGCCCGGGAGGTTGTGGAAGATCTTGGGCTTCCAGTGCCGGTGCTCCTCGTGGGGGTCCTCGTTGTCGAGATCGAAGGCGGTGACCAGGACGTTGCGCGGCAGGTCGCCCAGGGTGGTGTCGGCGCCGAGGATGCGCCTGAGCATCCGGCGCAGGGGGCCGATCTTGTAGTCGGCGCCGCGCAGCTTGCCCAGGTCCAGGAGGTCGTCCAGCCAGGAGTCGTCGAAGATCTTCGGTCCGTCCACCACGTAGAGGTCGCGGATGGTACCGAGGCTCTCGCCCTTCGCCAGCCCCAGGGCGAGAAGACCGCCGGTGGAGGTCCCCGCCAGGAGGTCGGCCCGGTCGAGGAAACCCTCGAGGCCCGGCGTGGCGGCGAGGCGCTCGAGGATCACCGTGGTGACGATGCCGCGGATGCCGCCGCCGTCCAGGGAGAGGATGCGGTAGCGGGTCATGGATGGGAGAATGTAGGAGATGTCATTGGTCGTGAATCATTGGTCGTGAAACGTGAAACGTGAAACGTGAAACGTGAAACGAAGGAGGGGTGGGGAGAGTGCGACGCCCGACCCTCCGCCCGTGCGACACCCCGCCGCCCACCCGTGCGAGGTGCGACGGCCGTCCGCCCGGCCGAACCGTGAAATGTGAAACGAATGAGGGGTGGTCGATCGTGGAGCGTGGGTGATGCGGATGTATCGGTACCCACCCGCCCGGGAGAATGAACCACGGATTCTGAGGATTGCCGGGATTCGGAGGGAACGGGAGGAGAGGGTGCGACGGCCGTCCGCCCGCCCGGGATCGTGAAACGTGAAAGGTGAAACGTGAAACGAATGAGGGGTGTTCGATCATGAAGACGAATGGTGCGGATGGGACGGTACCCACCCACCCGGGGAATGGGAATCACGGGTTCCGGGGGTTGCGGGGATTCGGATGCTCTGGGGGTTGTTCATGGGCGCATGCGCTTCTGTGGTTGGACGGCCTGGGGGCGCGCCCTGAAGGACGCGCCTCCACAGAGTGGTACGGTTGGGGTTCGCCATGAAGGGCGCGCCCACACAGGGGATGGTGCGGAGTCCGGGATCATCGTTCATGCCTTGATGACCTTGGGTCGCGGGTCGCGGTAGACGCCGCGGGTGTCGACGATGAGCGGGGCGTGGGCGGCCACGAGCCCGTAGTCCACGGCGGAGTGGTCGGTGGCGATGACCACGGCGTCCTGGGCCGCCAGGGTCTCCGGTGTGAGGGGGACCGACTCCATGGGCGGCAGGTCCGGCCAGGAGCGCATGGACGGGGCCTTCGGGATGTGGGGGTCGTGGTAGCCGACCTCGGCGCCGAGCTCGAGGAGGCGCTCGATGAGCTCGAAGCTGGGGCTCTCCCGGGGGTCGTCGATGTCCTTCTTGTAGGCCAGTCCCAGGACGAGGACCTTCGAGCCCTTCACGGCCTTGCCACGGTCGTTGAGAGCGAGCTGGAGCCTCCCCACGACCCAGCGGGGCATCTCCACGTTCACCTCGCCCGCCAGCTCGATGAACTTGGTGGGCTGGCCGTACTCCCGGGCCTTCCAGGCCAGGTAGAAGGGGTCGAGTGGAATGCAGTTGTGGACCGCGATCCCACCCGATGCCGTGAACGACTGCGCACCCTCGACCTCGAGGGAATACACATGGCCGTGCATTTCGCCGGCTTCCACATCCAGGAGAGGCATGGCGGCAAGACCAGAGGAAACGAACGATCGGTCGGCGATTGTGCGAACGTTCCTCCTGCGGGCAGCCCTCGCGGCCTGGAGCTTCAGACGCTTTTCTCCGAGGAACATCGAGCTGAGCCTGGCGATCACCTCGGCGCCCTGCATCCTGATCTGTGGTGAGCCTCCCTTGAACCGGGGATAGAACCCGCAATCCTGCAGCAGATGCACCGCTTGCTCCAGTAGCTCGGGGCTGGACGAGAAGAAGCCCACGACAGCCGTGGCGTTGGCGTGGGAGTAGGGCCGACCGTTCTTCCGGTACTCAGAACGTCCCGTACGTACCCAGACATCTCCGTCTCCGCGCAAGAGACCAGTGAGAAGCTCCCGCTTGTGCTCCATTCCCAGGTCGAAGAAGACCTCCGGAATTCGCATGTCCGTGGACCGGACACCACATCTCCAGTGGTCTCTCAGGAGCCAACCGAGGAGAAGGCTGGAAACCTTGATCGTCGTGGAGTACCAGGTCCTGTCCTGGTAGACCGAGGAGGCAAAGCCCAGGTGGTCGAGGATCCCACGCAGGTCCGCCACGTAGTCCCTCTCTCCACGATTGAAGGTCCAGCGCACCCGGAGAGCGTTTCCATCGGCTGTGATGCAGCCTTCGGAAAGGTAGTAGCCCACGAGCCGGGCCACATCGGGGGTAATCTGGATCCGCGACGGCCACTGGCGCCTCGCCCTCCCCATGCCGGTCAGGAGAACGACGTCCTTGCGGGAGAGTGCAAGCTCGTCCTCGACCTCGAGAAACCGATCGAGCCGCAATGCATTCGACCGGATGGAATCCCGGATCGTCCACCCGAACCGGCTCTTGAGCAGCGCCTCGAAATGGCTCCAGTGACACTCCACCGGGCGTACCCACACCCGGCGCCGCTCGTCCCCGGGCACCACCTGGATCAGATCGACCCACGGGCTGTCACCCTCCCGGGAGCCACGATCGGAAACAACGGGCACACGATCATTTCCCGTGAGCTCCGCTGCCGGCACCGTCCTCATGTCACCGTCCGAGTAGACCAGCATCGGATGCTCGGGTGTGACGGTCAGTGTACGGTTTCCGTCGGTCCGGATCGTCAGCACCTGGCCGTCGTACCTGCCGCGGTAAAGCGTCACTACTGGGAACCACCCGCGTTCACCGGTCGCCGGATCGATGGCCAGGGCCTCGAGGCCCTCGGTCTGGACATAGAGTCCCTGACGCGTCATGACCACCTCGCAGGAATCCCTGAGTCGGCGGTAGAGCTCCTCGAGCCGGTAGACGCCGGAAAGGCCCAGCCCCCTCACACGAACCCACTCCTGGCCAGCGAGACAGTGCCCACCCCAGCCGGGACCGGGGTTGAAGCGCATGAAGCCAAAGGGCTTGGTCTCGGCGGCGTCGAGCACCTCCCACACGTCGATGCCCATGGCGTCGTAGACCACCTTGAGCTCGTTGACCAGCGCGATGTTGACCGCGCGGAAGATGTTCTCCATGAGCTTGGTGGCCTCGGCGGCACGGGCCGAGGAGACGCGGACGGTGCGGGCGATGGCGTGGGCGTAGAGCGCTTCGGCGAGATCCCCGGAGGCGGGGTCCACGCCCCCGATGACCTTGGGGATGGTGGTGGTGCCGTAGTCGGGGTTGCCGGGGTCCTCCCGCTCGGGGGAGAAGGCCAGGAAGAAGTCCTCGCCGGCGCGGAGGCCCGACTCCTCGAGGATCCCCTTCAGGAGCTCGTCGGTGGTGCCGGGGTAGGTGGTGGACTCGAGCACCACCAGCTGGCCCGGCCTGAGGCAGGGCTTGATCTGCCGGGCCGTCTTCTCCACGTAACTCATGTCCGGCTCGCGCTGGGGCGTGAGCGGGGTGGGCACGCAGATGAGGATGGCGTCGGGCTCGTCCAGGCGCAGGAAGTCCGAGGTGGCGGTGAGCTTCCCGGAGGCCACCACCGAGGCCAGCCGGCCGCCGTCCAGATGCTTGATGTAGCTCTCGCCCCGGGCCAGGGCCTCGATCTTGGACTGGTCCACGTCGAAGCCGAGCACGGGAAAGCCCTTCTCGGCGAAGGCGATGGCCAGGGGCAGGCCCACGTAGCCGAGGCCGACGATGCCGACGGTGGCGGAGTGGTTGGCGATCTTTTCGGCGAGTGTGGTTGCTGTCGGGTTCATGGATGATCCTGGGTCAGGAGGTTAGAGCGTCAGGGCGTGAAGACGAAAATCGTGAAACGTGAAAGGTGAAACGAAAGAGGGTGAGGACGTGAGGGGGTGAGGAGGTAGGGGCGACCCCCACCCACCCGGGGGAGGTGAGATGACCGCCCACCCATGCGGGGAGTGCAGCATTCGCGTTCGCCGAAGGGAGGTCGCGGCAGGGAGCGCCGCTCTCCAGAGCGGCCTCGTGCATTCGGCCAGCGGAGGAGACATCGCTCGCCGGAAGATTGTCCCCCGCATTCATGCTCGGCGGGGTGGATGGCAGATGTGTCGGGGTCATGCTTCTCTGTGGATCGATCGGAGGAGGCCGTTGAGGATGGCGGAGAGCCGGTGGCAAGAGCGCAGGGGTGCAGGGGCGCAAGAGAGCAGTCACTGGTTACCCTGTTACCGGTGTCGTGAGGGTTGTGGGGTCCGAGGTCCGGCATAACAGTACGTGCCTAGGTCTTCTTCTTCGTGGGGAGGATCCAAGGATCCGGATGGTTCACCATCGTGACGAGCATCCTGATGATGTGATCGTAGGTCCCGAGAAGACGTGTGGCCCCCTCCTCATTCAAATACCCGCAATCCCGTGCGAAGTGGATCCAGGTCCGGGTTTCGGCGGCCTCGGCCTCGCAGTCGTTCAATCTGAGCTGAAACACTGCCCGATACCGGCGCTTCCTCCATGCCTCTGCGAGATTCGCGCAGACCGACCTCGAGCTGCGCCTGACCTGGTCGGTCAGCGAGTATCGTTCTTCAGGGGGGAAGCCCTTCGATGCATCGAAGACCTCACGGGCTGCCCGGTACGCCAGCCGATAGACCTCGAGATCCTCGTGCGAGGTGATGGGCCGGAACCCTGGCTCCATCACACCACCATCGGTCGACCCGCCGCCCAGTGGATACTCCGATTCGTCGTCACCTTTTCCCTCACTCTCCCCCTCGTTCCGGGAGGCCAGGGTCTGCCAGAGCTCGCGGGGGGAGAGGATCCGGATTTCCGGGATCGGTTCGAGGTCCAGGAGGTCGCTGTCCCCCGTGACGAGGATGCCGGCCCCGGCCGCGAGAGCGGAGGCCAGCACCCAGGCATCGTCGGGATCCCCGACGGGGCCGGGCCAGGGATCGCCGGGCCTGGCCACCACGGTGTGCCGCCGGAGCAGGTCGAGTGCCAGGTCCACCAGTTCCTCCGGCGCCTTCAGCTTCTCCCACAGTACCCGGGTGAGCTCGTCCAGCACCACCTCGCCGGTGACGAGCTCCTCGTGGGTGAGCACCGCCCGGAGGAGGTCGGCGCACAGGCCGCGGGAGACGAAGGCAGCGACAAGAACGTTCGTGTCACAGAAGACCTTCACGAAATGTGCTCGAAGACGTCCTCGTCCGTGAGCCAGCCCCGGGCCTCGGCCAGGGGCGCGAGGCGGCAGCGGAGCTCGTCGAAGGTTTCCACGGCGAGCTGGCGCTCGAGCGCGTCCCGGATGATCTCACTCCGGGTCCTCCCGGAAAGGCGCACCAGCTCCTCGAGTCGCCGCTGCATCTCCTCGTCGAGCCGGATCGTGATCGTCTTACCCATGTCTTACACTGTAGTACAGTACACTCCCGACAACAACCTCACTCCCCTGCTCCCCTGCCCCCCTGCTCCCCTGCTCCGTAGTACTCGCGATACCACTCGATGAAGCGTCGCACGCCCTCGCGGAGGGGGGTGGCGGGGCGGTAGCCGACGGCTGCGGCGAGGTCGTCCACGTCGGCCCAGGTGGCGGGGACGTCGCCGGGCTGCATGGGCATGAAGTTCTTCTGCGCCTCCAGGCCCAGGGCCTCCTCGATGGCGGCGATGAAGTCCATGAGCTGGACGGGGTTGTCGTTGCCGATGTTGTAGAGGCGGTAGGGGGCGGGGCTGCTTCCGGGATCCGGGTGGTCGCCGGACCAGTCCGGGTCGGGCTCCGGGATGCGGTCCAGGAGGCGGACCACGCCCTCCACGATGTCGTCGATGTAGGTGAAGTCGCGCTTCATGCGCCCGTGGTTGTAGACGTCGATGGGCTCGCCCGCCAGGATGGCCTTCGTGAACTTGAAGAGCGCCATGTCGGGCCGGCCCCAGGGGCCGTAGACGGTGAAGAACCTGAGGCCCGTGGTGGGAATGCCGTGGAGGTGGGCGTAGGTGTGGGCCATGAGCTCGTTGGCCTTCTTGGTGGCCGCGTAGAGGGAGACGGGGTGGTCCACGTTGTGGTGGACGGAAAAGGGCATGGCGGTGTTGAGGCCGTAGACCGAGGAGGAGGAGGCGTAGACCAGGTGCTCCACGGGGTGGTGGCGGCAGCCCTCCAGGATGTTCAGGGTGCCCACCACGTTGGCGTCGATGTAGGCGTGGGGGTTCTCCAGCGAGTAGCGCACGCCGGCCTGGGCGGCCAGGTGGATCACGTGGGTGAAGCCGGAGTCGGCAAAGAGCCGCTCCATGGCGGGGCGGTCCTCGAGGTCGATACGGGCGAAGGTGAATCCGGGCCGGCCCTGGAGCCGGGCCAGGCGGGCCTCCTTGAGCTTCGGGTCGTAGTAGGGGTTGAGGTTGTCGAGCCCGGTGACGGCGTCACCACGGCCGAGGAGCGCCCCGGCCACGTGGTGGCCGATGAAGCCGGCGGAGCCGGTGATGAGGATGTGACGTCGGGTGGTGGTCATGAGGAGCGCCTCGAGCCGGAGGTGGAGGGTGTTCGGGGATCTGTCGTGAAACGTGAAACGTGAAACGTGAAACGTGAAACGAAGGAGGAGTGGCCAATCGTGGAGGGTGTGGTGAGGGTGGAACGACTGCACACCTGCCCGTGCGACGGCCACCCACCCGACCGCCGTGAAACGTGAAACGTGAAACGTGAAACGAAGGAGGAGTGTTCGATCATGAGGGCGAATGGGATGGATGGGACGACCACACGCCCACCCGGATCTTGAAAAAGGACGGTATAGCTGCGAGCGCAGCTGCCAGAAGTTGTCGGGCTCTCATGCTTCGGTGACCTCCGGTGTCTCGGTGGCATACGGGTAGACGGAGTCGGATCTTTCTTCCGCGGAGGGCTCGAAGACCCTTCCCTCGTTGACGGACCGCAACAGACCGGAGAGAAGGGAAAAGCTTCGGTCCATGACCGCCGTCAGCGCCCTGGCCTGCGATGCAGTGCACAGCCCGAGGTCGATGGAGACCCTGAGCTGGGTTTCCAGCTCTGCGAGCGACCCGCGCGCCATCACCAGGTAGTGGGCAAACTCTTTCCTGCTGTTCCGGGCAGCACCCTCGGCGATGTTGCTGGGTACGGAGACGGCCGCTCTCCGCATCTGGGCCGTCAGTCCATACTTTTCTTCTCTGGGAAACTCAGCCGTCAACGTGTAGACGTGCCTGACCAGATCCACCGCCACCTTCCAGGTGTCAAGATCATGGTGAATCAGCTTCATTTCGTTCCTACGATCACACATGCCACTTCAGCACCCGCACAACCGATACCGCTGACCCCAGGTTCCCTCTCTCGTCGCTCGCTTCACTCCCCGAACAGGCGACTGGTGTCCTACACCCCGCAAACTGGCAGTCGCCCCTCCCACACCACTCCCATTCACGATCGGGCGACCCTCATTCATTTCACATTCAACTCACATTCAACGCTTCATGCTTCACGAACCGCGTGGGCGGGAGGCCCACCCTCACGCCCTGACTTCCTGCCCTTCTTTCGTTTCACGTTTCACGTTTCACGTTTCACGATCTGGGCGGGTGGGCGGCCGTCGCACGTTCTACCGTTCCAGCAGCCCCAGCAGGTACTCGCCGTAGCCGCTCTTCGCCAGGGGTTCGGCGAGGGTGCGGAGCGCCTCGTCGTCGATGAAGCCCATCCTCCAGGCGATCTCCTCGGGGCTCGCGATCTTGAAGCCCTGGCGGTGCTCGATGACCTGGATGAAGTTGGAGGCGGTGAGCAGGGACTCGTGGGTGCCGGTGTCGAGCCAGGCGTAGCCGCGGCCCAGGAGCTCCACCTCGAGCTCGCCGCGCTCCAGGTACCAGCGGTTCACGTCGGTGATCTCGAGCTCGCCGCGGGGGGAGCGCTCGAGGCCCTTCGCCACCTCCACCACGCGGGAGTCGTAGAAGTAGAGGCCGGTGACCGCGTAGTTGGAGCGGGGATGCTCGGGCTTTTCCTCGATGCTGACGGCCCGGCCAGCCTCGTCGAACTCCACAACGCCGTAGCGCTCGGGGTCGTGGACGCGGTAGCCGAAGACGGTGGCGCCACGGTCGCGGGCCGAGACCGCCTGGAGGCGGCTGGAGAACCCGTGGCCGTAGAAGATGTTGTCGCCCAGGATGAGGCAGGCGGGGTCACCCGCCAGGAAATCCTCGCCGATCAGGAAGGCCTCGGCCAGGCCCCCGGGGGTGGGCTGGACGGCGTAGGAGAGCTCCATCCCCCACCGGGAGCCGTCGCCCAGGAGCGTCTCGAACTGCGGCCGGTCGTGGGCCGTGGTGATGATGAGCACCCTCCGGATGCCCGCCAGCATGAGGACGCTGAGCGGGTAGTAGATCATGGGCTTGTCGTAGACGGGCATGAGCTGCTTGCTCACCGCCAGGGTGAGGGGGTGCAGCCTCGTGCCCGCGCCGCCGGCCAGGATGATCCCCTTGCGCACGGTGCTCAGGCCCCCTTCTTCGCCTTCTTCTTGCCCCCGGACAGGGCGGTGCCGTTCTCGCCGTAGCCGTAGTGGTAGTACGTGTAGTAGTAGGTGTAGTAGTAGGAGTCACGCTCCAGGTCCACGGCGTTGAGCACCACACCGGCGAGACGCGCCCCCGCCCGGCCCAGCTGGCGCAGGGCGTTGATGATGGCGGCGCGCTTGGCCTGGCCGTAGCGGACCACCAGCAGCACCATGTCGGCGTGCTGGGAGCAGATCACCGCGTCGGTCACGGAGGTCACCGGCGGGGTGTCGATGATGATCCACTGGTAGTGCTCCCGGGCCCGGTCCAGCATGCGCTTGAAGGAGCTCTTGCTGAACATCTCGGGCGGGTTCGGCGGGAGCGGACCCGAGGTGACGATGTCCAGGTTGGGCATGTCGGCCAGAGTGTGGATCACGTCCCGGGGGTCCCGCTCGCCCAGCACCAGCGAGGTCAGGCCCCGCACGTTCTTGGCGTTGATGATCTTGTGGAAGCGCGGTTTCCTGAGGTCCGCGTCGATCACGAGCACCTTTGCCCCCCCCATGGCCAGGGCCTTCGCCAGGTTGTAGGCCGTGGAGGTCTTGCCCTCCCCCGGGGCGGCCGAGGTGACCATGAGCACCTGGGAGGTCTCCTCGCGCGCGGCCATCATCACGGCCGTCCGCAGCGACTGGAAGATCTCCCTGGTCATGTGGGAGGTCTCGTCGGAGTAGCGCGGCACGGCCCCGAGGACCTCGAGCCCCAGGTAGCGCTCCACATCCTCCGGGGTCCGGACGGTCTGGTCGATGTAGTCGAGACCCAGCACCAGGCCGATCCCCAGGAAAAGGCCAAGGATCAGGGAGAGGGCGAGGGCCCGCGGCGGGTTCGGACGGAAGGGGCCGTTGGGCGGCCGGGCGGGATCGATGACGCGCACGTTGTTGAGCGCGGCCGAGCTCGAGATGTCGGTCTCCTTCGAGCGCCGGAGCATCTGCTCGTAGAAGGTCTTGTTCTCCTCGTACTCGTGGCGGATCTTCTGGTACTCCAGGTTCTGCTTGGACAGCTCGATGGTCTGGTTCCGGAGCTTCTGGAGGGCGGCAAAGAGGGCCTGCTCATGCTTCTTCCGGATGGCATAGTCGGTCTGGAGACTGTCCATGATGGTGGCGATCTGGGCCTCGATCTTCTGATCCAGCTGCGCGATGCGGGCCTTGAGCTCCTTGATCACGGGATGGGCCGGCTTGTACTCCCGGAGCTTGTCGGCCAGCTCCACCTCGGCCGCGGCCTTCTGGTCGCGGAGGCCACGGATGGTGGGGTCGTTGAGCACCCCGGGCAGGGTGGACTCCAGCAGATTGCCCGCGTGAAGGCCCCGGAGCGCCGCCAGCTTGGTCTCCAGGCTGATCCGCTCGGCCTTGGCCCTGGCGTACTCCTCGGTCAGGGTGTTCACCTGCTCGGTGATCACGTTCTTGTCCTGGTCGCCCACCAGGAAGGCGTCCTCGCTCTCCTTGAAGGAGATGAGCTTCTGCTCGGAGGCCTCCAGCTGCTTGCGGAGGGGATCCAGCTTCTCCTGGATCACCTGGTAGACCTTGCGGGTCCGGTTCAGGTTGTCCTCGATGTTGATGGCGATGTACTCCTGGACGTAGACGTTGAGCCACTCGGCCACCTTGTCGGGGTCGCGGCCCACCATGGAGAGCTCCAGGATGTTGGTGTCCTTGACGTTCTCCACCTTGACGCTGGCCAGGAGCATGGCCGCCGGGTCGCCTCCCTGGAACTCGGGGCTTCCCGAAAGTCCCAGCTTCTCGGCCACCCGCTCGGCCAGGCGACGGGTCTTGAGGACCTGGGTCTGATCCTTCACGAACTGCTGGAGCTCCCACCAGCTGGGGCCCGAGTACACCTGGCTCTTGATGATCTGGGGCGCCTGCTCGAAGGCGATGCGCGTGGTGGCCTTGTAGAGCTTGGGCCGGGTGAAGGACCAGGCACCTCCCACCAGGACGCACAGGGCCACCACCGCGGCGATCATCCAGCGGTGCCTCCACAGGAGGTGGACGTACTCCATGATGTTGATCTCGGGTTCGGCGTCCTCGGCCAGCCAGGCGCTGTCGGGGGGGCCACCAGGCCAGACAGGCCCGCCCGGGGCGATGCCCGAGGTGGGGAAGCCGGCGCTGCGGAGGGGTGGGATGTCGGGTCTGTCAGGCATGATCAGGTCTCCAGGGCCACCGGGAGTGGCTCTCCCCGTGCCGTACGTCGGTGGAAGTGTGGATCATAGCAGGGTTTGTGGGGTCGTGAAACGTGAAACGTGAAACGTGAAACGAATGAGAGCCCCCACCCGCTCTCGTGAAACGTGAAACGTGAAACGAAAGAGGGGTGTTCGATCGTGGACGGGGGGAGGAGGTGCGACGCCCAACCCCCTCCTGTGCGAAGCCCCCACCCGCCCGGGAGAGGCAACCACGGATTCTGAGGATTGCTGGGATTCGGAGGGAAGGGGAAGGGATGACCCCGCCCGCCGAGGGGAGGTCGCGGCAGGGAGCGCCGCTCTCCAGAGCGGCCTCGTGCCTCCAGCGAGCGGAGGAGACGCCGTGCTCCGGGAGGACGTCGCCAGGTAGACGCAACCACGGATTCTGAGGACTGCTGGCATCCAGAGGGGAGAGGCACCATGCGACGTACGTCAACGATCGTGAAACGAATGCCTGTGGAGGCGGGTGCTTCAGCGCCCGCCCCCAGCTGCCCCAGGGCATACGAGGCCGGGCAGGCCCGGAGTGCCACCCGCAGGGCTTGCATCACCCTTCGCCCTCCCACGGCCGACCGGGATTGGGGGCGCGGCCTGAAGGACGCGCCTACACTCCCCCACCCACCCGGCGGTGGGTCCTGGTGATGGACCTGCCCGGGACGGTGTGGAACCGGGGAGAACTGTTGTTGGATAAAGCTACCGCACATTGATTACAGCTGTAACCTACTGATCCGAAAGATGTTGGCCGTCCCGTGCTTCTCAGCTCGGGACGAGGGCCAGCGCTGAGACGTCGATCTCCACCGTGCGCTGGCCACGAAGGAAGTCCAGCAGGATCCTGGCCCGCTGCCCTCCCTTGAGATACCCCTCGAACACGCCCTCGAACCCCCGGAGGGGTCCGCCCATGACGCGCACCCGGGACCCCTTTCCCATCTCCTGCCGCAGGTCATCGGGAACGATGTACCCCCGGTCACCCTCGCGGCCCCTGAGCTCGTCGATGAGCTCCTGGTCCACCGTGGCGAGCTGCCGGTCGAAGCTCACCGGGCGGAGTACGCCAGGACAGTATCGGACAGCGTTCAGCTCACTGACCGGATCGCACGCCACGAAGATGTACCCCGGGAAGAGCGGCATGGGGCCGCGAGGCGCCCTGCGGTGCCACGGCGGCTCCAGGAAGAGCGGACAGTAGGGCTCCACCCCGCGCTGTGCCAGGTGATGGATCGCCACCCGTTCCTGACGGGGTTTTGTCCTGACGACCAGCCAGCTTGTGAGGTCTCCCCTTGCATGCCCCGAAGGGTCAGAAAACACTGCCATGCTGGGGTCATTATGCCCACGGTCTCGCAATTCCGTCAAGAATTTTTGCACCCTGGAGGAGGGTGAGGACGGCCCCCGCCCGCCCGGATCGTGAAACGTGAAAGGTGAAACGTGAAACGAATGAGGGGTGTTCAATCGTGGACGGGGTGGGAAGGGTGCGAAGCCCCCGCCCGCCCAGCCGGTCGGGTGCAGGGGGGCAGGGGGGCAGGGGCGAGGGGGTGCGACACCCGCCCGACCGACCGTGCGACGTCCCCGCCCGCCCGGGAGAGGAAACCACGGATTCTGAGGATTGCTGGGATTCGGAGGGAAGGGGAAGGGATGACCCCGCCCACCCGTCCAGGGAGCGCAGCATTTGCGTCCACCGAGGGGAGGTCGTGGCAGGGAGCGCCGCTCTCCCGAGCGGCATCGTGCCTCCAGCGAGCGGAGGAGACACCCTTCTCCAAGGCGAGGCGTCGCCGCACAGGCGGGGAGCTGGCCGTCGCACCTCGCAGGGTGGCTCCACAGCGCTCGGCGGGTCGACATCCTGACGCCCTGACGTCCTCACGCCCTCACCTCTCTTTCGTTTCACGTTTTCCGTTTCACGTTTCACGATGGGCGGGCGGGCGGGGGCCTGGTGCCGGAGGGGGGACTTGAACCCCCACGGTGTTGCCACCGGCGGATTTTGAGTCCGCTGCGTCTGCCATTCCGCCACTCCGGCAGGAAGGGTCATTGTGTCGCCGGGCCTCCCCGGGGTCAAGTCTTTCCGGGGGGCTCCGGGATCCAGAGGTCGCCGCGCTCCCTCCGCTCCTCCACGTCCCTCGCGATCTCCCGGGCCTTCTCCTCGTCGATGCCGGCGTCCCTCCCGAGGTAGACGGTCTGGGAGGGGAACGCGAAGCCGGTGCCCGACTCGGCGACGATGCGGAGGATCTCGAAGTTGAGCTCCTCGGCGAGCGCCGTGGACTCGTGGTAGTCCGCGGCCAGGACCCAGGTGAGGACGTCCACCTCGAGCGCGGAGTCCCCGAAGCGGGCGAAGCGGACCCGGACGCCGTCGTGGTGGACCTTCGGGTGGGCCAGGAGCATCCTCTTGACCCCGTCCACCACGTACTGGATCTGCGCGGTCGTGGAGTCGTAGAGGAGGCCGATGGTGATCTGGTACCTGAAGCGGTCGCGGGCCGAGTAGTTCTCCACGCGCTCGGAGAGCAGCGTGCCGTTGGGGATGGTCACCAGGGTCCGGTCCATGGTCCGCAGGCGGGTGGAGAGGAGCCCCACCTCCTCCACGGTCCCCGAGAGCGAGCCGATCTTGATGAAGCTCCCGATCTCGAAGGGGCGGTTGGCCGCGATGGTGATGGACCCGAACAGGTTCTCGATGGTCTTCTGGGCGGCGAAGGCCACGGCCACGCCGCCGATGCCGAGGCCGGCCACGAGGCCCATCACGTGGAGACCGATGGAGTCCAGGGCCACGATGGCGGCCACGCCCCACACGAAGACCTTGACGATGCGCCCGAAGATGGGGATGAAGTTGCGGGCCATGTCGTTGCGCCGTGCCATGGAGCTGTAGCGGAGCACCGCGGCCATGATGTCCACCCACCGGGTGAGCACCCAGCCCAGGAAGATCACGGCCAGGAGCTTCCAGGCCACGGCCAGGTTGTCCTGGGCCTTGCCGGCGATGCCGAGCAGCGGCACGGTGGCCCAGAGCACGAGGGCCATGACGCCCAGACGAGCCGGGCCGTCCAGGGCCGCCACGAGCTCGTCGTCCCACTCCACGGTGGTGCGCCGGGCCCCCCTGCGAAGGGCGTCCATGAGCACGGGGGTGACCAGCCGGGAGACCACCCAGGCCAGCAGGATCAGCAGGACGAAGCCGGCCCACTGCCAGAGCTGGACGCCCAGGAAGCTGCGGGCGAAGAACCACGTGGGGAGGATGTCGCCGAGCCAGCCGAAGCCGTGCCGGGCGTAGAGGGTGTCGATGGCCGCCACGGTGGCGCGATGGAAGACCCAGGCGGTGCTGCCGTCCTCCAGGAAGTGGCGGTGGAGGAGGACCTTCACCTCCCCACCCTTGTGGGGGATGGTCCCGAGGAGCTCGTCGTCGTCACCGAGCCCCGCCTCGGGGCGGCCGCCGGGGTCGTTGGAGAGCTCCTCGGGGTTGATCCAGAGGGTCCGGCTCAGGACGAGCACCAGGCGGCGGGCCAGCCGCGGGCCCACCTCGGGCTGCTTCTCCGGGGGGAAGGCGTTGAGGTCCAGGTAGAAGGCCGCGCGGCGGAAGTCCGACTTCCGGCACGCGTCGAGGTACCCCACGACGGTGTCCCGGGGGCTCCCCCGGTCCACCCCCGGGGGGACCTCGCCGAGGCCGGCGTCCAGCACGCCGCCCCCCAGGGACTCGCCCTTGACGATCACCCGGTACCACAGGGCGGTGTCCGACACGGTGCGCCGGGTGAAGAGCCAGACCACCTCGCCGGTGGTGGTGTCCGTGGTCCGGCGGAGCCAGACCTCGCCCTCGATGCCGCGCCTGGAGAACCGCAGGGCCACCACGAAGTTGGTGGGCTGGCCCTCGAGCATCGGCCCCTCGGGGGTGTCCACGTCCACCGCGTCCCGCCGGGCGCCCACGGCCCGCAGGACGCGGTAGAGCCGCTCGGCCGTCTGGATCCCGGTGGCGAGCTGCCTGTCCTCGGGAATCTCGGTGAGGTCGAGGCAGTGGGCGGCGGCCCCGAACTGCCCCCTGCGCGCCAGGTCGATGAAGGTCCGCCAGGTGGCGGCCGGGGTGGAGCGGTCCACCTCCGGAGGCACGGGGCCCAGGCCGGGGTTGATGGCCTCGCGCTGGGCCATGTCCAGGCGCTCCGGCCCCTCCGCGGCCCGGGTGCCCGAGGGCAGCACGAGGAGCAGGGCCAGGGCGAGGCACGCTGCGGGCAGCACGAGAGACCTGGTGCGGCTCATGGGATCACCTCCGGGCGGGGTCAGGCCCTGAGCCGGGCCGCCGTCTCGGCCAGCCGTCCCTGGGCCTCGGTGTTCACGGCTGGCAGCGGGATGTCCCCCAGGCTGTTGGTGGGCAGCAGGTGGATGTGGACGTGGGGCACCTCGTAGCCGATGACGATGGAGAGCACCCTGGCGCAGCCGGTCCGCTCCTGGAGCTGCCGTGCCACGGTCCTCGCAGCGTCCCACAGGCGGTGGTAGGCCTCGCTCTCCATGGAGAAGATCTCGGGCCACGGATGCCTGGGAATCACGAGGGTATGCCCCTCCACCCACGGGTTGATGTCCAGGAAGGCAAGGTGCTCGTCGTCCTCCCAGATCTTGTGGCACGGGATCTCTCCGGCAACGATTTTCTCGAAGATCGTCGGCATCGTTCCTCCCTTCCGCCGCTCGTCGGCGCGAGAAGCGTACCATCACTCCAGGAGACGAGTGGAGGGCGTTCCACTCTCATCAACATCCGAGTTGACCTGCGTTCATCCATACACTACATTACTGACCGGTGATACGATGGCTGTCCGGAGGATCACACCACAGGGAGGTAACGTGGTCGTAACCGATGACCTGCTGACCAAGATCGCCGACGTTCTCAAGGCCATGGCGGATCCCACACGGCTGAAGATCCTCCACAGCCTGCATGGCGGGGAGCGCTGTGTCTCGGACATCCTCGCCTCTGTGGGCGGCAGCCAGGCCAACATCTCGAAGCATCTCTCGGTGCTCAAGAGGGCCGGGCTCGTGGACTGCCGGAGGGACGGGCTGAACGTCTACTACCGGATCATCGACGAGGGCGTGTTCACGATCTGCAGCAACGTGTGCGATTCCCTGGAGATCCGCCTCGATCGAGAGCACCAGACGGTGGTGGCGGGACGCCAGCAGATGGAGGCCAGGGAGCAGCCGGACTGAGCGGGAGGCCCGCCGGATCAGCGGACAGGCTCCGCCGGCGGCGCCAGGGATGACGGCGCCGGAATCGAAGACAACCCATGGAGAGAGGGACATGAGATTCGAAATGACGGAGATGAAGTACGGAAGCTGCCCGGATTGCTCGGGGAACGTCATCCCCCTCCCCACGTGAGGGGCCCTTCTCTGGCGGTGCCAGAGCTGTGGTGCCATCATGAGAACCGAACAGGTCTTCCCGGACGGCATCCCGCGCGAGGTGTGGGATCGGGTGGTCCGGGCCTGCTGAGGAGGATTTCATGCCGATCTACGAGTACCGCTGCAAGGAGTGCGGCCACGTCTTCTCCCGGCTGCAGCGCGTCGGGGCATCCTCTGAAGGCGTGACCTGCCCCAGGTGCGGGAGCACCGAGGTGGAGCGCTTGGTCTCCACCTTCGCGAGCTCCTCCTCGGGTGCATCCGACACCGCGTCGTCGGCGCCGTCCTGCACCGGCTTCACGTGAGGCGTCTGAGCCACGGAGCCCGGAGGGCCCCGACGACATCGGAAAACAGGTGACGTGAAGACGGCCCCCGGCCGCCCGCCCCTCGTGAAACGTGAAATGTGAAACGTGAAACGAAAGAGGGTGTTCGATCGTGGAGGGTGTGGGGGAGGTGCGACGGCCACCCGCCCGCCCGTGCGGGGAGCGCAGCATCCGCGTTCGCCAGGGGGCGGTCGCGGCGGGGAGCGCCGCTCTCCTGAGCGGCCCCGCGCTTCCGGCGAGTGGAGGAGACGCCGTGCTCCGGGAGGACGTCGCCCGGGTTCTCCCACCGCACGATGCCGGCCTGGAGGCCGGCGTTCTCTGTGGCTGCATTCCTTCGCCAACCCGCCGAAGGAAGGTCGTGTCGGAGAGTTCGGCTCTCCTCCGTACCTCTGCGCCCCATCCGTACAGGAGCAGAGAGTCACGGATTCTGAGGATTACCGGGATTCGGACGGGAGGAGAAGGGATGAACGCTACCCTCCCGCCCGTGCGTACTCCCCCGTGCAGGCGGATGCTTCAGCGCCCGCCCCCAGCTTCGCCCGGTGATCCAGACATCCCCAGAATCGGAAACCACCACGGAGAAGGTCCCCGACCGTACGCCCTCCCTCGGTTCGTCAGGATTGGGGGCGCGCCATGAAGGACGCGCCTCCACATTCGAGGTACCCCGTGCAGGCGGATGCTTCAGCGATCTCTCGCCGGGTTAAGCCCACCAGACGACCGACACCCCTCGTTCGTTTCACGTTTTCCGTTTCACGTTTCACGATCCGGGCGGGCGCCCTACCCCGCCTGGCTGCCCTCCTCCTCGCCAGGGAGCCTGAGGCGGAGGACACCCCGCCGGACGAGGGCGTCCACGAGGAGCCGCTTCTCGATCTCGCTGCCCGGAAGGAGCTGGAGAACCTGCCCGAGGTTGTAGGATCCGTTGACCCGGGAGAGCACGAAGCCTTCCTCGGGGGAGCAGGAGAGGTTGGGAAGCTCTGCGGGGGGGATGGCCAGCTCGGGAACGGCCTCGTTCACCAGGTCGCGCTCGGCCAGGACCTCCTCGATCTTCTTCTCGAGGGCAGTGGCAAGCTCTGCGATCTCGGCCTGGTCGCCGTACTTGGTGCGCAGCTCGCGAGCCCGGTCCCATGCCTCCAGGAGCTGATCCTGCTCCACGAGCCGCTCGCCGGTCTTGAGCAGGACTCTCCACGACCCCTGGGAGAAGCCGGGGATCTCGGTGTCCGCCTCCTGGGGTGGCAGCAACTGGAAGAGCCCGTGCTTGAGCCCCTGGAACACGAAATTGGCCACGAAGAACTCTGGTGTCCTGCAGTTGAGGGCGATGCGCTCCACGCTGTTCTTGCCGTTGATCTCGCGGAGGATGGCCAGCTCGTCGGGCCCCAGAGACTTGACCTCCACGGCCCGGATGAGCTTGGGAATCCAGGAACCCTCGGGAATCACCGTCCGGATTCGCTCCCACTCGTCCGAGCGGCGCACGCCCTCGAGGACCAGCATGTCCACCGCCAGGTTCAGGGGCTGGAACCGCTTGGCCGGAAGGATGTTGTCGAGGAACCGGAAGTCCCCCTCCTTCCAGACGAAGAGGTCGTAGATGGCCTCGCCGGTCTTGACCTCGAGGATGTGCTGGAGCTCCTCCCGGGTGAGCCGTCCCACGATGACCAGGAGCTCCCCCAGCATGGTGCCGTGGCGCTCCTGCATGTCCAGGAGCTCCTGGAGCTCGTCCTCGTCCACGAAACCCCAGCCCACCAGGTAGTAGCTCAGGAACTCCTTGGGGTTGTCGGAGGCGGCCGCCACCACGCTGCCGTCCCGGAAGTACACTCTCTTCGAGAAGGTCTCGCCGTCCACCACGAGGGTGCCCGTCTTCCGGCTCTGCGAGATCCACTGCAGCAGATCCGCGAAGGGCATGGTCCGGAGGTTGCCGCCGATGGACACCCGTCAACCCCGCTTCCCGCCAGAACGGTGGATCGGGGGGGCGGGCATTTTTCCCCCTCGTAGCAGAACCTCACCCGGTGGAACAGTGTAACTATTCTGCCTCACGATACTTACAGCAACCCCGCTTCTCAATGATACCACGGCGGAAGCCGTGGAGGCGAGAGGGGGAGGACCACGGACGCGGACCCCGGCATCTCCGGCGACGGTGCCCCACGCCTCCGGATCACGAAAGGGGGCCTGAAGGCCCCCATGTGCTCGTCGTTCTCGTGACGCCCCTCAGGCGGTCGCCGCAGCGGTGGCCCGCGGCTGGCCCGCGGTCTGGCGGAGGTAGCCGTCGATGCCCACGGCGGCGGTCTTGCCGGCACCCATGGCGAGGATGACGGTGGCCGCCCCGGTGACGATGTCGCCGCCGGCGAAGACGCCCGGGATGGAGGTCATCATGGTGGTCTCGTCCACCACGATGTTGCCCCACCGGTTCAGCTCCAGGCCCTCCGTGGTCTGGGTGACCAGGGGGTTGGGGCCCTGGCCGATGGCCATGACCACGGTGTCCACCTCGATCTCGTATTCGCTGCCCTCGATGGGGATGGGGCGGCGCCGGCCGGAGGAGTCCGGCTCGCCGAGCTCCATCTTGATGACGCGGACGCCGGTGACGACACCATCGTCGTTGCCCAGGATCTCCACCGGGGAGGTGAGCCACCGGAAGTCGACCCCTTCCTCCTCGGCGTGCTCGAGCTCCTCGAGGCGGGCGGGCGACTCGGCGCGGGTCCGCCGGTAGAGGCAGACCACATGCTCCGAGCCCAGGCGCAGGGCCGTGCGGAGGCAGTCCATGGCCACGTTGCCCGAGCCCACCACGGCCACGCGGTTGCCCAGGGCCACGGGGGTGTCGTACTCGGGAAAGGCGAAGGCCTTCATGAGGTTCACCCGCGTCAGGAACTCGTTGGCCGAGTAGACGCCGATGAAGTTCTCGCCGGGGATGCCCATGAAGTACGGGAGCCCCGCGCCCGTCCCGATGAAGACGGCGTCGTAGCCCCACTCCTCCATGAGCTCCTTCACGGAGGCGGTCTTGCCCACCACGAAGTTGCAGCGGACCTCCACGCCCATCTTCTTCAGGTTGTCGATCTCGTACTGGACGATATCCTTGGGCAGGCGGAACTCGGGGATGCCGTAGACCAGCACGCCGCCCGGCTTGTGGAGGGCCTCGAAGATGGTGACCTGGTGACCCATGCGCGCCAGCTCGGCCGCGCAGGCGAGCCCCGCGGGGCCGGAGCCGACGATGGCCACCTTGAAGCCGCTGGGCCTCGCGGGCTCGGGCATGGAGACCTCGCCACCCGCAAGCTCGATGTCGGCGACGAAGCGCTCCAGCCGGCCGATGGCCACGGGCTGGTGCTTCTTGGCCACCACGCACACCTGCTCGCACTGGTCCTCCTGGGGGCAGACACGCCCGCAGATGGCCGGCAGCGTGTTCTTCTGCTTGATGATCTCGAGGGCCTTCAGGAACTCCCCATCCGCAACGGCCTCGATGAACGCCGGGATGTCGATGCCCACGGGGCAGCCCTCCACGCACTGGGGCTTCTTGCACTGGAGGCAGCGCTCGGCCTCCTCCATGGCCATCTCGGGCGTGTAGCCCAGGGCCACCTCGTTGAAGTTGGACCGGCGCACCACGGGGTCCTGGGCCGGCATGGGATGACGGGGGATCTTCAGACGCTCGGCGGGCTTGAGGTCGCGACCCATCACTTCACCTCCGCAGATTCCATGGCGCGGCAACGGTGCAGCTCCTCGAAACGCCTCCTGGCCTCCTCCTCCTGCCTGACGAACATCCGCTGGCGCTTCATGAGGAGGTCGAAGTCGACGGCGTGCCCGTCGAACTCGGGTCCGTCCACGCACACGAACTTGGTCTCGGCTCCGATGGTGATCCGGCAACCGCCGCACATCCCGGTGCCGTCGATCATGATGGAGTTGAGCGAGACGATGGTGGGGATCTCCAGTGGCCTCGTCATGTCGGACACCGCCTTCATCATGATGGCGGGGCCGATGGCGATGACCACGTCCGGCCTGCCGCGCTCCTCGATGAGCTCGGCCAGCGCGGTGGTGACGAAGCCCTTCTTGCCGAAGGAGCCATCGTCGGTGGTGTAGATCATCTCGTGGGAGGCCGCCTCCATCTCGGGGCGGAGGATCACGAGCTCCTCGGTGCGCCCCCCCAGGATGGAGATCACGTGGTTGCCGGCCTCCTTCATGGCCCGGGCGATGGGCAGCAGCGGTGCGATGCCCGCGCCCCCGCCCACGCACACGCAGGTTCCCCAGTTCTCCACGTGGGTCGGGGTCCCCAGCGGCCCGGCCACCTCGATCTCGGCTCCCGGCTCCAGCAGGGCCATCTCCATGGTGGTCTTGCCAACCTCCTGGACGATGAGGGTGATGGTCCCCTCCTCGGCGTCGGAATCGGCGATGGTCAGCGGAATCCGTTCGCCGTGGTCATGGAGCAGGACCATGACGAACTGCCCCGCACGGTGCTTGCGGGCCACCTCGGGAACGTGCACCACGTACCTGGTGAAGGCGGGTGCAATGGTCTCCTTGGAAATCAATCGTGCCACGTGACCTCCTCCTCGGTGCAGAACGGCGGGTGGTACCCCCCCTCCCGTCATCTCGGGAGACCATAGCCGGTCCGGAAAAATCTTGCAACATCTCCTTTTATTTGAGATTTTATATAAATTTCAATTATGCTCAGATGGTTATACATTGCTTTGACACGGGACGACAGGTGCCCTATGATTGCACCATGTGAAACGGGAATGGCCGGGACCGCGACAGTCTTGAGATCGATCGGGCAAGGACATGCCAGGCATCACTCTGCCGTACATCCTTCTCGTACTTTCCTGTGTCGTGGTCTCCGCGGCTTCACGGGCGTGGCGGCCCAACACCGTCCCCTGGGGCACCATGGTGCTCTTCGTGGCCGCAAGCTGCGGGCTGCCGGTGGGAGTCCTGCTGGCCACTGCGGCGGTGATGGTGATCATCGAGTGCTGGAAGCGGGCCGACGCCCTGGTGGAGAGCCTGTTGCCCCTGGTGGTGGCCGGTGTCGGCCTCGCACCCCGGCAGGCCGCCCTCGGCCCCTCGCTCATCCGCCTCACTCTCATGTTCGGCGCCAGCCTGGGGCTGGTCCCCCTCATCCGCCTGGTCTCACCGTCCCCGAGACGGGTCCGGATGGGGACCTGGGCGGAGGTCGCCTCCTGCCTCCTCCTGCTGGCCAGCGCCGTCATGGTGGGGTCCAGTCTGATGCTGGACCTACCCCTGCTCGGCATGCTGGGGCTGGCCGTTCCGATGGTCCTCCCGGCCATTTTCAGTGAGAACCTCGAGAACACGCGGCGCGGGCTCCGGATGGAGGCGCTGGCCGACCTGGCCCGTGTCTTCGCAATCGCCTCGAAGGAGGGGCAGCCCCCGGGTCTGCAGGACCTGAGGAACAGCCTCCACACCACGCTCCGGCCTGCCCTGGGCCACGAGGAGACGGTCCTGGCCCTCAACCCGGCGTTCGCCACCACGGCGGCCAGCCTGGCGGTGGCCCCCCGGCCCGAGGGTGGGGCCCGCCGCATCAGGGAACGGGCGCGGTTCCTCTTCCAGTCGGGTCGTGCCACGGAGCTCACGAGAGCCAGATCCACCTCACCGGGGGAACTCGCCCACCTGGACCCGGCCTTCACTCACCAGTTCCTCATCCCCGTGAAGCGGGACGATCACATCCTCGCGCTGGTGGGCCTGCTCTCGAACCGGTCGCTGGACGAAGTCATGGCGCCAGACGAGCTGGCACGGGTTGTGGAATCCTTTGTCCTGGCCGGCCTGTGCATCATGGAGCAGCGGCGGCGCCTCCAGTTCCTGGAGAAGAACACGGAGCAGCAGGGCCGCCGCCTGCGGCGCCTGCTCGAGCTGAACCAGCTGGTGGCCACCTCTCCAGACATCTCCAACCTCAGCACGAACCTCGTCCGCGCCGTGTGCGTGGGTTTCGGGGTCACGTGGGCAGGCTTCCTGCTCCGCGACGAGGCCGAGGAGGGGTTCCGCCTGGCGGCGTCGGCCGGAGACGACCCCGACTGGCAGATGGAGGAGGGGGCGGCCACCACGATCCAGGACGAGACCATCCGGTCGGCGCTTGGTCTGGGCTCCATGGTCTCCCAGTGCCACGTGATCCCGCTGGACCGGTGGCCCCACACCCTCCCGCGCCCGCCCGGCGTGGAGCACCTGCTCGCCGTGCCCCTCTGCCAGAACGGAGACTCTTTCGGCTACGTGCTGATCCTCCCCCATCCCCTGGCACCCATGCCGGACCTGGAGGACCTGCGGGCCCTGGAGATCCTCGTGGACCAGATCACGCCCTTCGTGGTCTCGGGCCTGCAGCTGGAGGAGATCAACAGGAAGACTCTCATCGACCCGCTCACGGGCCTCGCGAACCGGCGCTCGCTCGAGCCGTTCATGGAGCAGGCGATTCTCACCGCCCGGGAGAGGACGCAGCCCGTCTCCTTCGCCATGCTCGACATGGACGACTTCAAGCTGGTCAACGACAGGTTCGGCCATCCCGTGGGCGACGTGGTGCTCCGGGAGCTCGCCGACTCCCTCACCGAGAACGTCCGCACGAAGGACTTCGTGGCCCGCTACGGCGGTGAGGAGTTCTCCATCGTGCTCCCCGGGCTGTCGTCGGAGAAGGCCACCGTGGTGCTGGATCGACTCCGGATCTCCGTGGCGAACCAGGTCTTCGCCCCCAACGAGATCACGGAAGGGCTCCGTCTGACCGTGAGCATCGGTGTGGCCACCTACCCTGAGAACGGCACCACGGCAACCGACCTGCTCGAGGCCGCCGACATGGCCCTCTACCGGGCCAAGCGCCGCGGCAGGAACTGCGTGGTTGCCTCCTCGAACATGCCCCTTCCCACCCAGCTTGACGAACCCTTCGCGCTGTAGGCGTGAGGACGTGAGGGCGTGAGGACGAACCCGGTCGGCCGGGCAGGGGGGCAGGGGAGCGTGGGAGACGCCGGGGCACCCCACCCGGACGTACGTATACCCTCGTGGAGGCGTATCCTTCAGGGCGCGCCCCCAATACCCGCGAGCCGTGGGAGGGCGTACGGCTGGGGACCTTCTCCGCGGTGGTCTCCGATTCTGGACGCGTCTGGTTCACCGGGCGGAGCCGGGGGCGGGCGCTGGAGCACCCGCCTGCACAAGGGAGTACGCAGCCACGGGAAGCGCCGGCTTCGTTCGGGAGATCCCTCGACTCCGCGGGGCTGCGCCCCGCTCCGCTCGGGATGACAGGGGTGGGGTGGTCCGCCGGACCTCTGGTCGGGTATGCCGGGACAGCAGGCGAGAGACGGAGCGGAAGGGCAGGAGAACGGAGACGCACCGAGCACCCTGCCGCGACCTCCCCCCGGCGAACGCGAATGCTGCGCTCCCCGCACGGGCGGGCGACCATCGCACTCCCCCACCCCCTCCACGATCGAACACCCTCTCTCGTTTCACGTTTCACGTTTCACGTTTCACGTCTCACGTTTCACGAGGGCGGGCGGGGGGTTCACACGGGC
>JAMOWA010000057.1 GCA_027061805.1 Thermoanaerobaculia bacterium
CTTCGTCACCTTCGTGGGCTTCCTGATCCACGTCTACTCCATCGGCTACATGCACGGGGAGACCGACGCCGGCTACGCACGCTACTTCGCCTACCTGAACCTGTTCATGTTCTCCATGCTGGTGCTCATCCTGGGCTCCAGCCTCCCCGTCCTCTTCGTGGGCTGGGAGGGCGTGGGGCTCTGCTCCTACCTGCTCATCGGCTTCTACTTCGACCAGGAGTGGCCCGCCAGCGCCGGCAAGAAGGCCTTCATCGTCAACCGGATCGGCGACTTCGGCTTCATCCTGGCCATCTTCATGACCTTCATGGTCTTCGGCACCGCGGAGTTCACGGGCTTCCTGCCGGAGGCCGCGGCCCATCCGGAGGCCTACGCCGGGGCGGCCACCATCATCGGCCTCCTGCTCTTCGTGGGGGCCACGGGCAAGTCGGCGCAGATCCCGCTGTACGTCTGGTTGCCGGACGCCATGGCGGGTCCCACGCCGGTGTCGGCGCTGATCCACGCGGCCACCATGGTGACGGCGGGCGTGTACATGGTGGTGCGGACCAACGTGATCTTCCGGATCAGCCCCACGGCCATGCTGGTGGTGGCGGTGGTGGGCGGTCTGACGGCGCTGTTTGCGGCCACCATCGGGCTGGTGCAGAACGACATCAAGAAGGTGCTGGCCTACTCCACGGTGTCGCAGCTGGGGTACATGTTCCTGGGAGCGGGGGTGGGAGCCTTCGTGGCGGCGATCTTCCACGTGGTGACGCACGCGTTCTTCAAGGCCTGCCTCTTCCTGGGTTCGGGTTCGGTGATCCACGCGTGTTCGGGGAACCAGGACATGCGGACCATGGGCGGGTTGAAGAAGTACATGCCGATCACGTACTGGACCTTCCTGGCGGCGACGCTGGCCATTGCGGGGATCGTGCCGTTCGCAGGGTTCTTCTCGAAGGACGAGATCCTGTTCAAGGCGTTCGAGGCCGGGGCTGCGGACCTGAACGGGCACGGGAGCGTGTACTACGTGCTGTGGTTCCTGGGGTTGGCGGGTGCGGTGCTGACGGCGTTCTACATGTTCCGGTTGCTGTACATGACCTTCCACGGAGAGTTCCGCGGGACGGAGGAGGAGGCGCACCACCTGCACGAGTCGCCGTGGACCATGACGCTGCCGCTGGTGGTGCTGGGATTCCTGTCGCTGGTGGGCGGGTTCCTCGGGGTGCCGGAGCTGTTCACCGGGAACGCGAGGTGGAACCTGATCGACCGGTTCCTGGAGCCGGTGCTGCTGCCGCTGGGGAGCGGTCA
Organism: Thermoanaerobaculia bacterium; assembly: GCA_027061805.1. Taxonomy (GTDB): domain Bacteria; phylum Acidobacteriota; class Thermoanaerobaculia; order Thermoanaerobaculales; family Sulfomarinibacteraceae; genus JAMOWA01. Next base: position 1,279 of record JAMOWA010000057.1, read on the forward strand.
CGGAGCGGAGGGTGCCCACGAGGTGAGCCACCACGTGGTGAGCGTGGGGATGGAGTGGTTCCTGGTGTTCCTGTCGCTGGCGGTGGCGGTGACGGGGATCCTGGTGGCCACGAGCTTCTACCTGAAGGACCGGGAGTTCGCGAAGGCGAAGCGCCTCGCGGAGCGGTTCCCCTTCGCCTACAGGCTGCTCCTCAACAAGTACTGGGTGGACGAGATCTACGACGCGCTCGTGGTGGTGCCCATCCACCGCTTCTCGGTGTTCCTGTGGAAGGGCGTGGACGTGATCCTGATCGACGGCCTCGGGGTGAACGGCCCGGCCTTCATGACCGAGCTCACGGGGGACGTCCTGCGATTCCTCCAGACCGGCAACGTCCGCAACTACGCGCTGTCCGTGGCCATGGGCGTGCTGTTGCTCATCGTGATTCTCTGGTAACGGGAGGCCAATGCTCATGGAGCACCTGCTGACCTACGTGACCTTCGGCCCGACCGCCGCCGCGCTCGTCCTGGCGCTCCTGCCCGAGCGCTGGGAGCGGCTCCACCGGTGGCTGGCGCTGGCCGTCTCCCTTGGCCTCTTCGCCCTGTCCCTGCTCATCTGGAAGGGGTTCGACCCCGATATCACCGGGTTCCAGATGGTGGATGGCCCGCTGGCCTGGATCCCGCAGCTCGGGATCAGCTACCACCTCGGGGTGGATGGCATCTCGCTGCTGCTGGTCCTGCTGACCACCCTTCTCATCCCGGTGGTGATCCTGGCCTCCTGGACCTCCATCACCGAGCACGTGAAGGGTTTCCACGTCTCGCTGCTCTTCCTGACCACCGGCATGATCGGCGCCTTCCTGGCACTGGACATCTTCCTGTTCTACGTGTTCTGGGAGGTGATGCTGATCCCCATGTACTTCATCATCGGCGTGTGGGGCGGCGCCCGCCGGATCTACGCCGCGGTGAAGTTCTTCATCTACACCATGGTGGGCTCGCTGCTCATGCTGGTCGCCATCCTCTACCTGGCGTGGTTCCACCACCAGCTCACGGGGGCCTGGTCCTTCGCCTACACGGACATGCTGAAGACCGCGCCGCAGCTCGCCATGGGGACGGGCCTCCTCTCGAGCCCCCAGCTCCTGGTCTTCGCCGCCTTCTTCCTGGCCTTCGCCATCAAGGTCCCCATGTTCCCCTTCCACACCTGGTTGCCGGACGCCCACGTGGAGGCCCCCACGGGAGGCTCCATCATCCTTGCGGGCGTGCTCCTGAAGCTGGGGACCTACGGCTTCCTCCGGTTCAACCGCGCGCTCTTCCCGGCCGCCTGGGAGGCCGCCGTTCCGCTCATCCTGGTCCTGGCCGTGGTGGGCATCCTCTACGGGGCCTGGGTGGCCATGGTCCAGCCCGACATGAAGAAGCTGGTGGCCTACTCCTCCGTGAGCCACCTTGGTTTCGTGATGCTGGGCCTCGCCGGCGGGACGCTGGCCTCCACCCAGGGCGCCGTGCTCCAGATGGTGAACCACGGGCTGTCCACCGGCGCGCTCTTCCTCCTGGTGGGCGTGATCTACGAGCGGCGCCACACCCGCCTCATCGCCGACTACGGCGGGATCGCCGGCGTGGTGCCCGTCTACACCGGGATCTTCCTGTTCGTGACGCTCTCGTCCATCGGCCTTCCCGGGCTCAACGGCTTCGTGGGTGAGTTCCTCATCCTGGCGGGCACCTGGGCCGGGCACCCGCTGTTCGTGGTCCTCGGCGCCCTGGGGGTGATCTTCGGGGCCGTCTACATGCTGTGGATGGTGCAGAGGGTCTTCTGGAACCCCCTCGTCCACGAGGAGAACCGGAGTCTGAAGGACATCAACCTGCGCGAGGTGCTGGCCGTGCTGCCGCTCCTGGTGTTCATCGTGTGGATCGGGGTCCATCCCACCACGTTCCTGTCGCCCATGGAGGCCGCGGTTCGCCTCCTTCTGGCGCGTTGAGGAGGAAGGACAGTGCCGACGCATTCCGACCTTGTCGCGCTCGCTCCCGAGCTCATCCTGATCCTCGCCGCCGGCGTGCTCCTGCTGGTGGAGGCCTTCCTGCCCAGGATCCGGCACGCGGCCTCGGGCCTGGCGCTGGTCTCCGTGGCGGGTGCCGCCTGGGCACGCCTGGCCCTCCCCCTGCCAGGTGCGGTCTGGAGCGGCATGCTCCGCGTGGACCGCGTGACCGCCTTCGTGGATCTCTACATCCTCGTGGCGCTGTTCCTGTCCATCTGGATGGCCGTGGGCTTCCTCAGGCGCAACGGGCTGGACCGGGCCGAGTTCCACGCCCTCCTGCTGCTGGCCGCCACCGGCGCCATGGTCATGGCCGCCTCGGTGAACCTGCTGACCATCTTCCTGGGCCTGGAGCTGCTCTCCATGCCGCTGTACGTCCTCAACGCCTACCTCCGGCGGGTGGACGTGAGCCTGGAAGCGGGCCTCAAGTACTTCGTTGTCGGTGCATTCGCCTCGGGATTCCTGGCCTACGGTGCCGCGCTGCTCTACGGTGTCGCGGGCAGCACCGACCTGGCCACGCTGGCCCAGTCCGTGGTCCAGGAGGGGCGGATGACGCCCCTGCTGGCCGTTGGCCTGGCCATGTTCTCCGGCGGGCTGCTCTTCAAGCTGGCTCTCTTCCCCTTCCACGGGTGGGCGCCCGACGTGTACCAGGGCTCCCCCACCCCGGTGACGGCCTTCCTCTCGGCGGTTCCCAAGGGCGCGGCCCTGGTGGTGCTGCTCCGCCTCGTGATCTCCATGGACCTCCTGCACCTGACGAACAGGTGGCTGTGGGCCGGGGCCCTCGTGGCCGTGGCCTCCCAGTTCCTGGGGAACATCGTGGCCATCGTCCAGCGGGACATCAAGCGGATGCTCGGGTACTCGGGCATCGCCCACATGGGCTACGCCATGGTGGGTGTCATCGTCGGGGGAACCGAGGGTGCGGGTGCGGTCCTGGTCTACCTTGCGGCCTACACCTTCATGAACATGGGCGCCTTCGCGGTCATCGCGCTGCTGTCCGAGAGCGAGCGGGAGCCCCACCTCATCGGCGACCTCGCCGGCCAGGGGTGGCGCCGGCCCATCCCCGCCCTGGCGCTGACCGTCTGCATGTTCTCCCTGGCCGGAATTCCTCCTTTCGTCGGGTTCACCGGCAAGTTCCTGGTCTTCAAGTCCGCCGTGGACGCGGGTCTCGTGTGGCTGGCCGTGGTCGGCGTGCTGAACTCGCTGATCTCCGCCTTCTACTACCTCCGGGTGGTCTACACCCTCTACATGCGGCCCCTCCCCAGGCGTGAACCGGCGTTTCCCGCCGGATTCTCCATCGGTGCCGCGGCGGCCACCGCCGCCGTCGCCGTGGTCCTGGCCGGGATCTTCCCGGCGCCCCTGATCCGGGCCGCCGAGGCCGCGGCACAGCTCTTCCTGGGGTGACACGATGGTGAGTCTCAAGCGGCGTTTCGGCGTGTCGGACATCTCGGAGCTCACGGTGGCCCGCCTGTCCATCTACCTCCGCTGCATGGAGGAGCTCGAGAGACTGGGCGTGGAGACGGTGTCCAGCCAGGAGATGGCGAAGCGCTTCCATCTCAACTCGGCGCAGATCAGGAAGGACCTGGCGTACTTCGGCGAGTTCGGCGTCCGCGGTGTCGGGTACAACGTCACCGAGCTGAAACAGTATCTCATCGAGATCCTCGGGCTCTCCAGGGAGCGCCGGATCATCATCGTGGGTGCCGGGAACCTGGGGACGGCCCTGTGCCACTACTCCAGGTTCACCGGGGAGAGCTTCCTGGTGGTGGGCATCCTTGACGATGATCCGGGCAGGATCGGGGAGTCGACGCCGGGCGGCCTCCTGGTGGAGGATGCCAGCCGGCTCGGCGAGATCGTGCGCCAGCGGGAGGGGGAGATCGGCGTGATCACCACCCCGGCCGAACGGGCCCAGCAGGTCTGCGACCAGATGGTCCAGGCTCACCTCAGGGCCATCCTGAACTTCGCTCCCGTCCAGCTCAACGTTCCGAAGGGGGTGCTGCTGCGGACGGTCGATCTCCGGGTGCACCTGGAGGAGCTCTCGTTCTACCTGGCCCACGGGATTCCCGACGATGGATGAGCATGGCCCGGAATGCAGTCACAGGTCCGTGGAGGGTGGCACCTCCGGCGGAATCCGCTAGAGTAGAGACATGACGGATGCCCCGGAGCGCATCGGCAAGTACGAGGTGGTCGCCAAGATCGCCACGGGTGGCTTTGGTGTCATCTACAAGGGCTGGGATCCGTACATCAAGCGGACCGTGGCCATCAAGCTGTGCGCCACGCCAGACACCGAGGTGCGCCAGCGCTTCTTCCGCGAGGCCCAGTTCGTGGGCAACCTGGTCCATCCCAACATCACGCTGGTCTTCGACTTCGGTATCGAGAACGAGGTTCCGTACCTGGTCCAGGAGTTCCTGTCGGGCTATGACCTGGATCAGCTCCTCCGGGGAGGCGTCCTGGACGGCAACGTCCGGGCGATCATCTCGATCCTCCTCCAGGTCTGCGAGGGGCTCGAGTTCGCCCACTCGCGGGGCATCGTCCACCGTGACATCAAGCCGTCCAACATCCGCGTTCTGGAGGACGGCACCGTCAAGATCATGGACTTTGGCATCGCCAAGTCGCTGGAGGCCGGCACCAAGCTCACGCAGACCGGAATCGCCCTGGGCACCGCGGGCTACCTGGCCCCCGAGCAGATCCAGGGACTGACCATCGATGCCAGGACGGACATCTTCTCCCTCGGCATCGTGGCCTACGAGATGATCACCGGCAAGCGACCCTTCGAGGGGAAGTCCCTCTCGAACGTCCTGTACAACATCCTCAACCTCGACCCGCCGCCGGTCCGCCAGGTGGTGGGATGGTGTCCGGAGGAGCTGGAGGCCATCGTCCGGCGGTGCATGGCCAAGGATCCCGATGCCCGTTACCAGAGCGCACGCCAGCTGGCGGACGCGCTCCGGCATGCGGCCTCCACCATGCCGGCGGCATCGGACTCCCCCCTTGGCGAGGAGGAGACCACCTCCATCCTCCGCGAGGTGGTGACCCGCATGGAGGAGTCCGGCCGGGTGGACACCGAACCCTCGACCAGGAGAATCCCCTCCAGCCAGGAAATGGCCACGCACGAGCCCTCCCCCCCGACCACCGTGGAACGGCCCATCGAGCACACCTCGGTCCTGGAGGAGCTCGAGGAATCTGCCGGGCGGACGAGTCCCGCACTGAAGGTCTTCTTCGCCCTGCTCCTCCTCCTCGTGGTCGCGGGAGGAGCACTCTACTTCTCGCCGGAGATCCAGCACGCGATCTTCGGGGAGGCGGGGGCGCCCTGGATTCCCACGCCCACCCCCACCCCGACACCCGAGCCGACGGCCACGCCGACCCCCACCGTCACCCCGACGGCAACCCCGACCCCGGAAGCGAGTTCCACGCCCACTCCGGCGCCGCCACCACCGGTGAAGGCCCGGCTCGTGGTGGATCCGCCGGCCAGCGTTGCCATCGATGGGAAGCCCCTGGGTACCAGCAGGATCCAGAGCCAGGTGGTCTCCCTGACTCCCGGCCGCCACCGCTTCACCGTCAGCCTCCCCGGTGTCCCCCCCAGGACCATCGAGAAGATGATCGGACCGGAAACGAAGGTGGTCTCCCTGTCCCTGGACATTGGCCAGCTCACCGTGGTCTACGACGAGGGTGCCCCTCCGGGCGGCGTGGCGTACCTGGACGGAGAGACGCTCGGCAAGCTCCCGCTGATCAAGGTCACCGTTCCCGCGGGCAAGCACCACCTGACGGTCACCTGGCCCGGGCACGATCCCTTCCACACGGTGATCGACGTTCCCCGTCTCCCCACCCCCCCGAGGATCCTTGCCGTCGCGCCGCCGAAGTGACCCGGGTCCTGCCACTTGCTCCGGGGGAGTTTCGGCGGTAGGCTTTCGCCATGAAACGAAGGATCGTGACCATCGTGTTGGCGATGTCGGCCGGGCTGGTCCTGGCGCCCGGCGCCGCGGCGCAGGAACCCACGCCCAGCGAGCAGGCCGCAGTCAAGGCATACCGTGAGGGTGCCTTCTCCCGGGCGGTGACCCTCTACACGAAGGCACTCTCGGAGACCACGGACTCCCGGCACCGGGCGCAGCTCCATGTGAGGATCGCCTGGACGCTCTTCGCCCTGGGCAGGGAGAACGAGGTGCCAACGCACCTCCGTGCCGCTCTTCTCGAGGACCCCGACCTCGAGCTGGTTCCCGACTACTACACCCAGGAGTTCCTCGACCTCTTCCACAGGGTCAAGAACGAGCCGCCCCGGCGTCCTGGAGGGACAGGAGCGCCCTCCGGCACCGACCTGGAGGCGACCATCGCCTCCATCCAGGGCCATCTGGCCTCCGGCGAGGACCTCGAGGGCGCACTTGCCGACCTCGACCGCCTCCTGGTGACGAACCCCTCCGATGGCAGGCTCCTCCCCCTCAAGGTGGCAATCCTCAAGAAGCTGGGTCGCACCGAGGAGGCCTCCCGTGCGGAACAGACGCTGCTGGCCGCCTCGGGCGGTGCCTCCGGTCAGCAGCTGCTGGAGGCCGGTGCCTCGGTTCCCGAGCTGATCCTCCGGGCCAACCGGCTCCTGGACGAGGGCGACGTGGAAACGAGTCTCCAGCTTCTCCGTACGGCGGTGTCCCGGCAGCCCAGCAACGTGGCCGCGCTGGAGCTCCTGGCGGAGGCTGCCACCCGCGCCGGCACATGGGACGAGGCCGAGTTCGCCCTGAAGAGCGCCCTGTCGTACCAGAGGGACAACCTGGAGCTGGAGCTCCGCCTGGGCGAGGTGTACCTGGCCATGGGTGACAACTCGGCTGCCCGCGACGTCTTCCGGGCCCTGACGGAGAAGGAGCCCCACTCGGACCGGGCCTGGGCGGCTCTCGGACTGCTGGACGCCCGGCTGGGCCGGACCGACCGGGCCATGGAGGAGCTGGGCAAGGCCATCCAGGAGAACCCCCTGCTCCCCGAGGTCCAGCTGGCCTACGGCGAGCTCATGCTCATCCACGGGAACCCCGACGAGGCCCTCAAGGCCCTGCGATCGGCATCGAACCTCCTCCACGACGACCCCCAGGTGGAGGCCCGCCTGGGCCAGGCGCTCCTCGCCCGCGGTGATGTCCAGGCCGCCCTGGAGCCACTGCGCACGGCCATCGCCGCCGGCTTCGCGCCCCCGGACGTGCAGCGGTCGTTCGTCCTGGTCCTCATCGAGAACAACCTGCTGGCCGAGGCCGAGAGGACGCTTGAGAGCGCGAACCTCGGGCCCAGCCAGGGCGGTGACCTTCTCAGGGGACTAATCCTGCTCCGCCGTGGAGAACCCGGGACGGCGCTCGGGCTCCTCCGCCAGGAGGCGAAGCGGCATCCCAACGATCCCCGGGTGCTCAACCTGATCGGCGTGGCCCTCTACAGGGACCGCAGGTTCGCCGAGGCCGTCCCGGTGCTGGAGAGGGCCGTGGAGCTCGACCCGGCGACGCCCACGCTGAAGGAGAACCTCCGGCTGGCCCGTGCCGCGGCCGATGCCGAGGCCCTGCGCGAGGACACCATTCCGGTCCAGGCCGTGCCCACCGCCCTGAGCGGAAGCTGATCGGCACCGGTCGTCTCAGCCTGATCCCGCGCGCCGTACCTCCTGCCAGGGACCCGGGAGGCCCCTGAGGAGCCGGCGCAGCGCCAGGAGCACCCGTGCCGTGGCACCCCACACCACCTCGCCGTCGTGAAGGAGCGCGGAGCTCCAGATGAGCAGACCTCCGGCCCTCCGCGGGACCAGCCGGAACGCATCGTCCCGGAGCAGCCCCTCGACCGGGACCCACAGGACGCCCGCCACCTCGTCGGGAGACAGGTGCAGCTCCACGGGACCGCTGACGGCCCCCACCACCGGCGAGATCACGAAGCCCGTGGGCGTCCTGAGCTCCGGGAGGCGGCCCAGGATCCGGATACGTGAGGAGTCGAGGCCCACCTCCTCCAGGGTCTCACGAAGCGCCGCCGCCTCCGGCCCCCCGTCCTCCGGCTCGATGACACCGCCCGGAAAGCTCGGCTGCCCACCATGGCTCGGCAGGGACTCCGGCCGCTTCTCGATGAGAAGCTTCAACTCCCCCTCCTGCTCCACCAGGGGGACCAGCACGGCCGCGCGGAGCTCCCCGGGCCGGAGCTCGAGGATCCGGACCTCCAGCCGGGACAGCGCCCCTGCGAGCGTGGTCTCCCACTCTCCGACGCTCATCCGGCCACCCCCTCGAGGAAGTCCGCCAGCGTCTCCGCAGCCACACCGGGATGATGACCGCCCTTCACGTAGGTCTCCCTCGCCCGCACGCGCCGTTCTCCACCGGTCGTCCCGCCCCGTTCCCGGTCGATGGAGACCAGGAGGCGGGCCAGCTCCGCCATGGCCGACGGACCGGGCGTGATGCGAGGGGCCGCGTCGATGGGCCATTCCAGGAACTGATGGAGCCCCCCCACCGCCACCGGTGTCCCCGCGGCGAGGAAGCGAAGCACCGCCGCCGAGGTCTCGCCCGCCGAGGGCGTCCGGAGCACCACCCCCAGGTCCGCCGCCGCCGGGAGCCGCCGGAGAGTCCGCGGGTCCACCCATCCGGTCGCCGCGACGTTCCCCTCCAGCCCGAGTCTCGCCGCCGCCTCGAGGATGGGCTCGGCCGCCCCCTCCCCCACCAGGACCAGCCGGACGGGAACCCCCAGCCTCCGGGCCACCGCCAGCCCTCCCACGATCTCGGCGAGGCCCTTGGCGGGGGTGAGGAAACCCAGGTGCATCACCACGAGGCCTCCATCCGCGGCCCCGATGGAGCCACGGAGCGAGGCGCGGTCCAGCTCCTCCCCTGGATCCTCCGTGGGCAACGGCAGTACCAGGATCGGGAGATCCGGCCTGTCGTCCCCCACCTGGCCGGCCGCCCACCGGGAGTGGACCACGACGGCGCGGGCGCCCTCGAGGAACGCCTTCCTGGCCGGGAACAGGAAGGGGTCGCGTCGCCCGGAGAAACCCACTCCCCTGGCCCTGGCCAGCACGGGACCCGCCACGGGCTCCGCCATGCCCAGCATTCCGGCGTAGGCCGCCATGTCTCCACGGGTGACCGTCGCCTCCACCAGGAGGTGGTGGAGCACCAGGTCGTGGAGGACCACCACGGGGCGCCCCTCCCCCAGCCGCGGGACGAGCCACAGGTGGTGGGGGTTGTTGCCAAGGTTGAGCACCGGGACCTCGCCCGGCAGCAGGGGGGCATCCGCCGGGACCGGCTCGCAGCCCGGGCACAGCCCGGCGATGCGGTCGGCCTCGCACCCGGGGGGCACCAGGACCCGCACCGCGCAGCGGCGGGCCAGCCGCGGAAGGAGCTCCACGGCGTAGTCGCTCACGCCGGACTTCACGGGCGGCAGGGGGGAACCCCAGAGGATCCGGACGTCCACGGAGCAACCCTACCACGCACCCCGGGGGGACCTCCCTCCTGTAAGATGTCGGGGTGAAGGTGCTCCGCTTCCTGCTGATCGTGGTCTACGTGGGCTACCTGGTCCACGTGGGTCTCATGATGCTGCTGCTGCCGTGGAACGCCGTCTGGCCCCTCCTCCTGTCACGGATGCCCCCGCAGGCGGCCCTGGTCCTCGACGCCCCCGCCGTGCGCGGGGCCATCAGCGGTTTCGGGCTCCTGCACCTCCTGCTGCTGGCCGCCGAGCTCTTCACGCCTCGCAGCCCGGGAGCCGCCCGGTGATCACTGGGATCGGCCTCGACCTCGTCGCCGTGGCCCGGGTGGAACGGATGCTTGCCGGGCACCGCGAGCGCTTCCTCCGGCGCTGCTTCACCGCGCACGAGGTGCTCAGGCCCGGTGACGCCGAACACCTGGCCGGTCTCCTGGCCGCCAAGGAGGCGGCCTACAAGGCCCTCGGCGCGAGCCGGGGTTCCGGGATCTCCTGGCACCACCTCGAGGTCTGCCGCGACGGCCCCGGCTCGCCTCCCCGCCTGGCCCTCCACGGGCCCGCAGGGGAACGGGCCGCGGAGCTGGGGGTCACCCGTGCCCACCTGAGCGTCACCCATCACGGGGGCCTCGCCGCCGCCATCGTCGTTCTCGAGGCGGAGCCCCCGGAAAGCCGGCAGGGGTAAACTGGGTAGCATGGAAGGGCGGGTTCTCATCGTCGACGACGAGCCGTACATCCTGAAGATCCTCTCGTTCAAGCTCCGCCGCGAGGGCCTCACCACCCACGAGGCCGTCTCTGCCGAGGAGGCGCTGGAGGTCCTCGGGGAGCGGTCCGTGGACCTGCTCCTGCTCGACGTGGCGCTGGCCACCCCCACCAACGGTTTCGAGCTGGCCCGGCGGATCCGGCAGAATCCGGAGTGGAAGGACCTGCCCATCATCATGCTCACCGCCCGCCACCTGGCCGACGACGTCCGGATGGGGCGTGAGGTGGGGGCCGTGGGCTACATCACCAAGCCCTTCTCCACCACCGAGGTCGTCGAGCGCATCCGCGAGATCCTGGAGGGGCCGGCGGGGAACAACTGAGGACCCCGACCGGGCCCTCCACCTCCGGCAGGACTCGAGGTCCTGGAAGTGCTGGCCGGCGGCGGGCTCGCCTATACCGGTGGCCTCGCATTCGACGTCTGGCGCCGGTTGCCCTGCCACCACGCCATCTGGCACCTCTTCGTCCTGGCCGGGGCCTCGCTCCACGACACCGCCATCCTGCGCCTCGTCGTACCCCTGTGACCAGGCCCGGCGGCTTGACGCTCCCGGCGGTGGCGCGTAGGCTCACACTCCGGAGGCCGGAAAGCCCATGTACCGCAAGACACTGAACCTTCCGAAGACGGCATTCCCCATGCGGGCCCAGCTGCCCCAGCGCGAACCCCAACGCCTCGAGCGCTGGAAGGAGATGGACCTCTACGGGGCCATCCGGCGTGCCCGTGAGGGCGCCCCCTTCTTCGTCCTCCACGACGGTCCACCCTACGCCAACGGCCACATCCACATGGGGCACGCGCTCAACAAGATCCTGAAGGACATCATCGTCAGGTCGCGCTCCATGATGGGCTTCGACGCGCCCTACGTGCCGGGCTGGGACTGCCACGGTCTGCCCATCGAGCACCAGGTGGACAAGAAGCTGGGATCGAAGAAGCGGGAGATGTCCGTCGCCGAGATCCGGCGTGCCTGCCGGGAGTACGCGGCACGCTTCGTGGAGATCCAGAGGGAGGAGTTCGAGAGGCTGGGTGTCCTGGGAACCTGGGACGACCCCTACCTCACCATGGACTTCGCCTACGAGGCCGAGATCGCGGGGGCCCTGCATGCCTTCATGCTGGCCGGCCAGGTGGAACGCGGCCTCAAGCCCGTGCACTGGTGCACCTCCTGCCGCACGGCGCTGGCCGAGGCGGAGGTGGAGTACGACGAGCACACGAGCCCCTCCATCACCGTGGCCTTCGAGCTCTCCGGTGACGCCCGGGAGGCCCTGGGAATCCCCGAGGGCACCCCCGCGGCCGCGCTCATCTGGACCACCACGCCCTGGACCCTGCCGGCGAACCTGGCCATCGCGCTCCACCCGGACTTCGAGTACGTCCTCGTGGAGCAGGACGGCAGGCTGTGGATCCTGGCCGCGGACCTCCGGGAGGCCGTGGCGAAGGCCGCGGGCTGGGGCGAGGCGAGGGTGGTGCGGACCTTCCGGGGTTCCGTGCTGGAGAACACCCACTACCGGCATCCCCTGCTCGACCGCGAGGGGGTCTTCATCCTGGGTGAGCACGTGACCCTGGAACAGGGCACCGGCCTGGTCCACACGGCCCCCGGGCACGGTGCGGAGGACCACGTGGTGGGCCAGCGCTACGGCCTGGAGCCCTTCGCCCCCGTGGACGACGGCGGCCGCTTCACGGCAGCCGCCGGCCCCTGGGAGGGGCTCCACGTGTTCAGGGCGAACCCGGAGATCGTGGCGGCGCTCGAGGAGCGCGGCGCGCTGGTGGCCCACGAGACCCTCGGGCACGCCTACCCCCACTGCTGGCGGTGCAAGAACCCGGTGATCTTCCGGGCCACGCCCCAGTGGTTCATCAGCATGGACCGCAACGGGCTCCGGGAGAACGCCCTCCGCGACCTCCGGGACGTGGAGTGGATCCCCCGATGGGGGGAGGCCCGGATCGAGGGAATGATCGAGAACCGGCCGGACTGGTGCATCTCGCGCCAGCGTCTCTGGGGCGTCCCCATCACCGTCGTCACCTGCCGTGCGTGCGACACACCGGTGATCGACGAGGCGGTCTTCGCCCACATCCGTGCCCTCTTCGCCGAGCATGGGACCGACATCTGGTTCGAGCTCCCGCCGGAGAGGCTGGTTCCCGGCGGCTTCGCCTGTCCCGAGTGCGGCGGCACGGACTTCGCCAAGGAGACCGACATCCTCGACGTGTGGTTCGACTCGGGCGTCAGCCACCTGGCCGTGTGCGACACCGACCGTTTCGGCCTCCGCTGGCCCGTGGACCTCTACGTGGAGGGGCAGGACCAGTACCGTGGCTGGTTCCAGTCCTCCCTCCTGGTGTCCGAGGGCATCAAGGGCCGCCCCCCCTTCCGCCAGGTGCTCACCCACGGCTTCGTGGTGGACGCCGACGGCCGCAAGATGTCCAAGTCCCTGGGCAATGTGGTGACCCCGCAGCAGCTTCTCAAGCAGTACGGCGCCGACATCCTGAGGCTGTGGGTCGCCATGGTGGAGTTCCGGGAGGACCTCAGGATCTCGGACGAGATCATGACCCGGAACGCCGAGGCCTACCGGAAGATCCGCAACACGCTCCGCTTCCTCCTCGCCAACCTCGCCGACTTCGATCCCGAGAGGCACACCGTCCCGATTGCTGAGATCGGCGGCCTGGACGGCTTCATGCTCCGGCGGGCCCGTGCCCTGGCGGAACGGGTGGTGGCCGCCTACGAGGCCTACGAGCTCTCCACGGTGTTCCACCGCGTCCTCAACTTCTGCACGGTGGACCTCTCCAGCCTCTACCTCGACGTGCTCAAGGACCGGCTCTACTGCGACCACCCGGACGACCCGGGCCGGCGGGCGGCCCAGACCGCGCTGTGGCACATCGCCCGGTCGCTGCTCACTCTCCTGGCGCCGGTGCTGTCCTTCACCGCCGACGAGGCCTGGGAGCACCTGCCCGGCACCCGGGAGCCCTCGGTCCACCTGGCGGGCTTCGACAGGCTGGAGAACGTCCCGGAGGACCCCGGGGCCGATGCGCGCTGGGAGCGTCTCCTGGCCCTGCGGGAGGTGGCCTACCGGCAGCTCGAGGAGCTCCGGCAGGCCGAGAGGATCGGCAAGTCGCTCCAGGCCAGGGCCATTCTCACCGGCGACGCGGCGGCGCTTCGCGCCGACATCGCGGCGTGCGGCGCGGAGCTGGCCGAGCTGCTCATCGTCTCGGACGTGGTCTTCGAGCCCGGCGGTGACGGCGAGCCACTGGAGGCCTACCCCGGCCTCTCCCTGCGTTGCGAGCCGTGGGATGCCCCCACCTGCGAGCGGTGCTGGAAGCACATGGCGACACCCGTGGACGACCCGGAGCTTCCCGGCCTGTGCGAGCGGTGCCACGGCGTCGTCCGGCGTCTCCTGGCCGAGGGGCACGTGCAGCTGGAGGACGGGAAAGACCGGGAATCGTGATGCGCAGGGCCCTCCCCTGGATCGTGGCCCTGGCGGTCCTCGTCCTGGACCGCGTCACCAAGGCCGCCATCCTCCGCTGCCTCCCGGAGGGGGGATGGCAGCCGGTGCTGCCGGGCCTCTCCCTCACCCACGTCCACAACCGGGGCATCGCCTTCAGCCTCTTCGCCGACGGCGGTCCCCTGACCCGGGTGGTCCTGCAGCTCCTGGTCACGCTCGCGGTGGCCATCATCGCCTGGCTGGTGTACCGCCACGGCGCCCGGGGGCTGGCGGCCGGCACGGCGCTGGGTCTCATCCTGGGCGGAGCGGCCGGCAACCTGGTGGACCGGATGCTCTACGGCTGGGTCGTGGACTTCATCCACCTCTGGGTCCGGATCGGGGACCGGACCTGGTCCTGGCCCGACTTCAACGTGGCCGACAGTGCCATCACGGTGGGGGCGGTGCTCCTGGTCCTGGGCGAATTCCGGCACCCCGCGGAGGGCGCGAATGCACCCCATCCTGATTGATCTCGGTTTCTTCCAGCTGCCCACCTACGGCGTCATCCTGCTCACGGGGGTGGCACTGGCCCTCTGGACGGCCCACCGGCGGGCCCGCGCGGCCGGCATGGACGCCGACCGGATCGTGGACCTGGCGCTCTGGATCGTCATCTGGGCGCTCCTGGGAGCGAAGGCGCTCCTGGTGCTGGTGGAGCTCCCCCGCTACCTCTCCAATCCCGCAGAGCTGCTGGGCGTGGTCCGGGCCGGGGGCGTGTTCCTCGGAGGGCTCCTGGCCGGCCTGCTCGCCGGCTGGGTCCTCCTCAGGCGCTACGGGCTCCGGTTCCTCCCCACCGCGGACGCACTGATCCCCTCGGTCTCCCTCGGCCAGGCCATCGGACGGATCGGTTGCCTCATGGCCGGATGCTGCTGGGGCGCCCACTGCGACCTGCCCTGGGCCGTCACCTACACCGACCCCCGGGCCGCGCACAACGTGGGCACCCCGCTCGGCGTGCCCCTCCATCCCTTCCCCGCCTACGCCTTTCTCTTCAACATCACGCTCTACGGCATCCTGGCGTGGCTCTTCCGCCGGTCCGGGGGCACCGGGAGGGTCCTGGCCACCTACCTCGTCCTGTACGGTACGGGCCGCTTCCTCCTGGAGTTCACACGGGGCGACGCGGCGCGGGGCTTCGTCCTCGGCGGTCTCCTCTCCACGAGCCAGTTCATCGCCCTGATCCTGGTGGCCGCGGGGACCGGACTGCACCTCTGGCTGGGGCGCCGCCCACGGGAATCGTGAGCCGGAGCCATCGCCTCACCGTTCCTCCCAAGCTCCATGGAGCGCGTCTGGACGTCTGCCTCGCCAGGCTCGGGCCGGGCTGGACCCGCTCCAGGGCCCGCCGGCTCATCGACGGCGGCCACGTGACGCTCGATGGCGAGCAGCCCAGGCCTTCGGCCCCCGTCACCGCAGGAGCCACCATCGTCGTCGAGGAGCCGGACCCGGAACCCTCCGGCATCGAGCCCGAGGCCATGGAGCTTGCCATCGTCTTCGAGGACGAGCACATCCTAGTCCTGGACAAGCCCGCAGGACTGGTGATCCATCCCGCCACCGGGAACCCCTCCGGCACCCTGGTCAACGCCCTCCTCCACCACTGCCGCGACCTCTCCGGGATCGGTGGCGTGGAGCGGCCGGGCATCGTCCACCGCCTGGACAAGGACACCACGGGTCTCATGGTGGTGGCCAAGAACGACTCGGCCCACCAGCGTCTGGCGCTGTCCTTCCGCCGCCGCCAGGTCCGCAAGACCTACCTGGCCGTGTGCTACGGCAACCCCTCCGGCGACGAGGGCGTGGTGGACGCCCCCATCGGCCGGCACCCGCGCGAGCGCCAGCGCATGGCCGTGACCCCCTCCGGCCGCCCCTCCCGCACGCTCTGGAAGATCCGCGAGCGCTTCGAGGGCAGCTGCCTGCTCGCCTGCACCCTGGTCACCGGCAGGACACACCAGATCAGGGTCCACATGGCCCACCTGGGCCACGCACTGGTGGGAGACCCCCTCTACGCCGGGCGGCAGTGGCGCAACCTCGCGGATCCCCGGAAGGCCGCCGCCTGCCGCGACTTTCCGCGCCAGGCCCTCCACTCCTGGCGCCTGGAGCTGGCCCACCCCGCCACGGGTGAGATCCTGAGCTTCGAGGCCCCCCTTCCCGCCGACATGGAGGGCCTGCTCGAGACGCTCCGGTCCGGGGACTGACACCCGCCGCATGGACCGGGAACGTGCCCGCCGGAATGGACGACGGCCGGATCCCGTTGTCCTGGATGATGCGATCACGTCTCATATCCTTCATCACCTGGACGTTCGTCCTTGCCGTCCTCCCGGGAGCCGCCATGCCGTCCGATACCACCCCAACCCCCACCCACAAGAACCGCCTTGCCGGGGAGAAGAGCCCCTACCTGCTCCAGCACGCCGAAAACCCAGTGGACTGGTACCCCTGGGGCGAGGAGGCCTTCGAGAGGGCCCGCAGGGAGGACAGGCCCATCTTCCTCTCCATCGGCTACGCCACCTGTCACTGGTGCCACGTGATGGAGCGGGAGAGCTTCGAGGACCCCGAGGTGGCCGCCCTGCTCAACGAGCACTTCGTGGCCATCAAGGTGGACCGGGAGGAGCGCCCCGACATCGACCAGGTCTACATGACCGTCTGCCAGATGCTCACGGGCTCGGGTGGCTGGCCACTGACCATCGTGATGACGCCGGACCGCAAGCCCTTCTTCGCCGGCACATACTTCCCCAGGCACGGACGCTTCAACAGGCCCGGCATGATGGAGCTGCTGCCCAGGATCGCGGAGATGTGGCGGACCCGGCGCGAGGAGCTGGTCGCCTCGGCCTCGGAGATCACCGCCCACCTGGTCCGGGCGACCTTGGCACCCGGTACGGGGGATGCCGTGTCCGCGGCCACGCTGGACATGGCGTACCGCCAGCTCTCGGGGAGATTCGATCACGAGCACGGCGGTTTCGGAACGCGCCCGAAGTTCCCCACACCCCACAACCTGACCTTCCTGCTCCGCCAGTACCACCGCACGGGCACGTCCCACGCCCGCCAGATGGCCCTCCAGACGCTCCGTGCCATGCGGGCCGGTGGCATCCGGGACCACCTGGGGGGTGGCTTCCACCGCTACTCCACCGACGAGCGCTGGCTCGTCCCCCACTTCGAGAAGATGCTCTACGACCAGGCGGGGCTCACCCTGGCATACCTCGAGGCCTTCCAGGTGACGGGGGACGCGGAGCTGGCCGCCACCGCCCGGGAGATCCTCGCCTACGTCGAACGGGACCTCGCTGCACCCGGGGGCGGCTTCTCCTCGGCGGAGGATGCCGACAGCGAGGGCGTGGAGGGAAAGTTCTACCTCTGGACCCTCGAGGAGATGAAGGCCCTGCTGAGCCCGGCAGAGCTCCGGGTGGCGGTGGCCGCGTGGAACGTGGAGGCCGAGGGCAACTGGGCCGACGAGATCAGCGGTCTCTCCGACGGCACCAACATCCTCCATCGCACGGTGACCGACGGTGAGCTCGCCACCGGGCTGGATCTGTCCCCCACCCGGCTCCGGAGCGTGCTGGAGTCCGCACGCCAGAAGCTGTTCGACGCGCGCACGCACCGGGTCCGCCCCCCGCTGGACGACAAGGTGCTCACCGACTGGAACGGCCTCATGATCGGGGCCTTCGCACGCGCCGCCGCAGTCCTCGGTGAGCCCAAACTGGCCACCACCGCGGCACGGGCGGCGGACTTTGTCCTGGAGAACCTCCGCGACCGGCAGGGTGCCCTCCTCCACCGGTGGCGGGAGGGCGAGGCCTCCATCCCGGCCATGCTGGAGGACCACGCCTTCCTGGCCTTCGGCCTCCTGGAGCTCCACCAGGCGACCCAGGATCCGCGGTGGCTCCGGCTGTCGCTGGAGCTCGTGGAGGAGGCGATCCAGCGCTACGGCGCGCCGGACGGTGGACTCCACAGGACCGCTGCCGACGCCGAACCGTTGCTGGTCCGCCCCCGTGAGAGCCACGACGGGGCGCTCCCCTCGGGATCCTCCGTGATGGTCGAGGTCCTGCTCCGCCTGGCGCGCCTCACGGGGCGCGAGGAGCTGGAGGAGCGGGCCGCCTCCATCGTGGCCGCCGAGTCGGGCAGGATCCAGCGGGCCCCCGCGGGCCACACGGCCCTCCTCGGTGCCCTCCAGAGCCTGTACGCCCCCACCTTCGAGATCGTCGTGGCGGGTGATCCCGCTTCCGGGGACACCCGGAAGATGCTGGATGCCGTCCGGAGGGCCCACCTCCCGGGCTCCGTCCTGCTGTTGATTCCCCCGGGACCGGACGGAGAGTCCGCCAGGGAGCTGGCGCCCTTCGCACGGGAGCATCGCGCCATCGAGGGCCGGGCCACCGCCTGGGTCTGCCGGGACCTCGCCTGCGACCTGCCCGTCACGGACCCGGAAGCGCTCGAGCGAAGCCTGGCCACCGCCCCCGGCTGTGGAGCTGTGGAGAACGGGGCCCCTTCCCCGTTCCCCACAGCCTCCACAGCCACGACGACGATCCTACCTTCCTGACATCAAGAACAACATACAAGGACGTTAGGAAGATACCAAGGGGAACGAAACGCACCAGACCGAGCCGCCAGGGCTCCGATGGCCAGTCATCGGTGCAAGAACGCCCCGGCAATCTTGAGATTGCCAGTCGTGTGTGTCGGGACGCTTTCCTTCGCCTTAGCAAGAGGTATCGAGGTAAGGAGGTAAGAGCGTCGAACATCGGGCGGTCCCCCGGGAGTTCCCTCTCCCCGTTGCCCCTGCTCCCCTGCCCCTCAGCCGGCCATCCACGTTCCGACGTTCCTACCCCCTTGCGCCTCAATAATCCGACGTCATGATGAACACCGGGGCGCCGTCGAAGCGGTTGTAGGCGGGGCGCAGGCGGTCGGCGTTGTAGAACTTCTTCACGTCCACCACCTTCTTGCGGCTGGTGACCACCTCGATGGGCACGTTGTCGTAGCGGCCGTTGCGGATGCTGACCAGCCGGCCCGAGACCCCGTCCAGGATGAGGTCCATGGCCAGGTTGCCGAAGGCCATGGGCACGATGGAGTCCATGGCGTCGGGGTCGCCGCAGCGCACGAGGTACCCGAGGCGCTGGCTGATGATGTTGACGCGGCGTCCGTTGTTGTACTTCGGCGAGACCTCCTTGAGCCGCCGGGCGATCCGGTCCCCCACGCCTCCCAGCTTCTTGTGGCCGTACATGTCCTGCTCGTGGTCCTTGAAGACCATCTCGTCCATGCCCTCGAAGGTGGCGCCCTCGGAGACCAGCACCACGCTGTACCGGCTGGGGTTCTTCATGCGGTCCTGGGACAGCAGCTCGCACAGCCGCTCGATGTCGAAGGTGTACTCGGGAATCACGCAGCGGTGGGCGGCCCCGGCCATGGCCGGCAGCAGGGCCGTGAAGCCCGCGTAGCGGCCGAAGACCTCGATCACCAGGAAGCGCTCGTGGCTCCCTGCGCTGGTCCTCAGGGCGTGGGTCATCTCGATGGTCCTCGTGACGCAGGTGGAGAAGCCGATGCAGTAGTCGGTGCCGGGAACGTCGTTGTCCATGGTCTTGGGAAGGCCCACCACCGGGATGCCCTGGCGGTGCAGGTGGACCGCGTAGGAGAGCGTGTCGTCCCCCCCGATGGGGATCAGGGTGTCGATGCCCAGCCACTCCAGGTTGGCCAGGACATCGGGGGTGAGGTCGTTCATCTCGTCACCATGCCGATCCCTGAGGTGGCGTGGCAGGTTCTCCCGTGGCACGTGGCTCGGCCGCGTCCGGGAGGTGTGGAGGAAGGTGCCGCCGGTGCGGGCCACCTTGTTCACCACGTCCTCGGTGAGCTCCATCACGTGGTCCGACAGGCTCCTCCTGTCGTCCCGGTCGATGTCGATGAGGCCGGCCCAGCCGCGCCGGATCCCCATCACGCGGTAGCCCTCCCGGAGCGCCCGCACCGTCACGGCCCGGATGGCGGGGTTCAGCCCGGGAACGTCACCGCCCCCGGTCAGGATGCCGATGGTCCCTTTCTTCTTGCCGTGTGCCATGATGCTCGCCTCCCAACCCTCCGTGACAGCTCATCATTGTACGCTCTCCGTGGGCTCCTCCCGGGGGACACCCATGGACCTGAAGACCGCCCGGGAGCTGTCCGGATCGCTCCTGCCGGATCGTGTAGAATCACCCGGCCCCGCGGGGCACGTCATCAGCAGGAGGCACCATGACCGAGAGAACCCTCACCATCATCAAGCCGGATTCCGTGGAGAACAACAACGTGGGTGCCATCATCGCCCACCTGGAGCGCGAGGGCTTCCGTATCGTGGCGGCCCGCCAGATGCGCCTCACCGAGGCCCAGGCCCGGGCCTTCTACGAAGTGCACAGGGAGCGCCCCTTCTACAACGACCTGGTGGCCTACATGACCTCCGGCCCCGTGTGGCCCATGTGCCTGGAGCGGGAGAACGCCGTGGCGTACCTCCGCGAGGTGATGGGCGCCACCAACCCGGCCGACGCCGCCGAGGGCACCATCCGTGCACTCCACGGCACCTCCATCGAGCGGAACGCCATCCACGGCTCGGACTCCCCGGAGAACGCCGCGAAGGAGATCGCCTTCTTCTTCCCGGCGGCCGAGCTGCTCTGAGCCCCGTCCGTCACCTCGGGCAATGCCGGCGGACCCGCGGGGGTCCGCCGTTCCCGTCTCCGTCCCGCAGCGGCGTGGGACGGCCCGGGCCCCGTTGCGGGTGGATGGTGGATGCGGGGTATACTCCATGGCCATGACACGGGTGAGCTGGAACCGCTACTTCATGAACCTCGCGCTGCAGGCGGCCACGCGGTCCACCTGCCCCCGGAAGCACGTGGGGGCGGTGATCGTCCGGGACAGGAGCATCCTGTCCACGGGGTACAACGGTTCCATCCGCGGCGCGCCCCACTGCGACGAGGCGGGCTGCCTGATCGAGAACGGCCACTGCGTCCGGACGGTCCACGCCGAGGCCAACGCCATCGTCCAGGCGGCCCGCAACGGGGTCCGCCTGGAGGGTGCCGAGATCTACGTGACCGCCTCTCCCTGCTTCGGCTGCTTCAAGCTCATCGTCAACGCGGGGATCCGGACCATCTACTACGGCGAGTTCTACCGGGACGAGAAGGTCCTGCGCTTCGCAGAGGAGCTCGGCATCCGCATGGTCCACCTCGGTCTCGAGGACGGGGCCGGCTCGGGAGAGAACCCATGAGCACCATTCGCAAGATCGGCGTGCTGACCGGCGGCGGCGATGCGCCCGGCCTCAACGGCGTGATCCGGGCCCTCGTCAAGTCCGCCATCCTCGATCACAACCTCAAGGTCGTGGGGTTCAACGACGGCTTCTCCGGCATGGTGGGCATGAAGACCCGGGACCTCGGCCTCGATGACGTCCGGGGCATCCTGCCCCGGGGCGGCACCATCCTGGGCACCACCAACCGGGGCAACCCCTTCGAGTTCGTGGAGCGGCTGGCCGACGGCACCGAGCGGGTCTTCGACGCCTCGGGCGTGGTGGAGCAGAACTTCCGTCGCCTCGGCCTGGACGCCCTGGTGGTCATCGGCGGCGACGGGACCCTGGCCATCGCCGACCGCCTCATGCGCGAGAACGGCATTCCGGTCGTGGGGGTCCCCAAGACCATCGACAACGACCTGGCCGCCACGGACCGGACCTTCGGCTTCGCCACCGCCGTGGAGGTGGCCACCGACGCACTGGACCGCCTCCACACCACCGCCGAGAGCCACCACCGCATCATGCTGCTGGAGGTCATGGGGCGGGAGGCCGGGTGGATCGCGCTCCACAGCGGCATCGCCGGCGGCGCCGACGTGATCCTGATCCCGGAGATCCCGTTCGACATGGAGGCGGTGATCGCCAAGGTCTGGGCCCGCCAGAACCGCGGCACCTCCTTCTCCATCATCGTGGTGGCCGAGGGTGCCAGGGCCAGGGACGGCGAGCAGGTCTTCTCCAGCGTGGACCCCGTCACGGGATGGAAGCGCCTCGGTGGGATCTCCTACCAGCTCGCCCCCATCCTCCAGGAGAAGACCGGCCTCGAGGTCCGGGTCACGGTGCTCGGCCACATCCAGCGCGGCGGGTCCCCCTGCGCGGCCGACCGCATCCTCGCCACCCAGCTGGGGGCCGAGGCGGCCCGGCTCGTGATGGAGGAGAAGTTCGGCCACATGGTGGCGCTCCGCGGGGAGACCATCGAGGCCGTCCCACTGGAGCAGGCCATCAACCGCCTCAAGCTCGTGGACCCCGACGGCCAGCTGGTCCGCAACGCCCGCTCGCTCGGGCTGGTCTTCGGCGACGAGGACCCGGAGGCGATTCTCGACAGCGAATGATCGAGGTGGACCTCAACGCCGTCAGGATCCCCCTGGACTGGGAGGAGCTCTTCGGCAGCCCCATGCCGGTGGACGTGGAGATCGGCTCGGGCAAGGGCCGCTTCCTGCTGGAGCTCGCCAGGGCCCACCCCGACCGGGGCTTCCTGGGCGTGGAGCGGGCCGCCAAGTACCACCGGATGGTCTGCGAGCGGGCCGCGAAGCGCGGCCTGGCCAACGTCCGGCAGCTCCGGACCACGGCGGAGGACCTGCTCTTCCGCCTCCTTCCCCCGGCCTCGGTCGCAACCCTGTACGTGCTCTTTCCCGACCCCTGGCCCAAGAAGCGCCACCACAAGCGGCGCCTCATGAGGGCGGACGTGGTGGAGGCCATGGGCCGGGCCCTCGTCCCCGGGGGACGGCTGCTGGTCAAGACCGACCATCCCGACTACGCCGAGGTGATCGCGGAGGTCCTCGGGGATGCGGAGGGTCTGGAGGCGATCCCGGCGGAGCCGGCCTTCGAGGGCCTGCCCCTCACCGGGTTCGAGACCAGGTACATCCGGGAGGGACGCCCGATCACGGCCTTCGCCCTGCGGAAACCGTCCCCACAGGAGCGCCCGGCAGAACGGGACGGGGAGCCGTGAGCCCCCGCGCCGGCCGGCTCCGGGGCCGATGGGCCGAGCGGGCGGCGGCGGTCCACCTCCTGCTCCGGGGGTACCGGATCAGGGCCCGGAACTGGACGGGCGGCGGCGGGGAGCTGGACCTGGTGGCCTCCCGCGGCGGCACCCTGGTCTTCGTGGAGGTCAAGATGCGCTCGGCCTCCACCTTCGGCGGTCCCGCCATGGCCGTGGACACCAGGAAGCGCCGCCGCCTCATCCGCGCCGCCGGCGCCTACCTCACCCGTTTCGGACTGTGGGAGATGCCCGCCCGATTCGACGTGGTCACCGTGGAACGGCGCTCCAGGTTCCCGTGGTGGCGCGTGGAGCACCTGGTCGGTGCGTTCCGCCCGGACCTGGGGAGGCGGATGTGAACCGCGCCCGCGGTCACCCGGAGCCGCCGGGGAACGCTCCGCTCCGGCACGTGCTGATCACCCGGACCCCCCGGGACTGCCGGGAGCTCCAGGATCTGCTGGAGGGTTCGGGGATCGTGCTCAAGCCCTACCCCGTCCTGCGTTTCGAGCCCGTCCGGGACGAGCGTGGGTGGCGCCGGGCGATCGGGATGCTGGAGTCTTCGGACCCGTCCGGTGTCACCCCCTGGCTGCTGCTGGCCTCGCCCCGGGCTCCGCGCCCCTTCCGCGCGGAGGCGGAACGGAGGAAGCTCTCCCGCCTGCTCGAGCTGCCCGCGGCGGCCGTGGGCGAGGGGACCGCGAGGGCGGCACGGGCCGCCGGCCTGCGGGTGGAGGTGACCGGCCCCGGCACCGGTGCGGGCCTGGCCCGCCTCCTCGGGGACCCCGTGCCCGCCCCCGCGCTCTTCCTCTTCCCCTGCGGCGTCCACAGGCGGCCGGAGCTGCCCACGGCGCTCGAGGAGGCCGGTCACACCGTGCTCCCGGTGGAGGTCTACCGCATGCGTCCCACACCCCCGCGGGAGCTGCCGCCCCTGGGCCCCGCCGTGGACGCCGTGGTGTTGACCTCGCCACGCGCCGCGCGGCTCTACGTCGAGAGCCTCGGGGGCCACCCCCTTCCCTGCCCCCACTGGGCCCTGGGC
Source organism: Thermoanaerobaculia bacterium (assembly GCA_027061805.1). Taxonomy (GTDB): domain Bacteria; phylum Acidobacteriota; class Thermoanaerobaculia; order Thermoanaerobaculales; family Sulfomarinibacteraceae; genus JAMOWA01. The sequence goes on from JAMOWA010000057.1 coordinate 24,852, forward strand.
CCCACCACCAGGGATGCGGCCGAAGCCCTGGGGATCTCCTGCCGGATCCCGGACTCCCCGGACCTGACCTCCCTCGCCGCGGACCTCCGCCGGGCCCTCTGAGAGCACGCACGGGGCCCGGCCCCACCGTTGCGTCCCCACCGCGGGGAGGGGTATCCTCGGAGAGAACGATCATGGGAATCCGAACAACGGAGGGGGGGGGAATCGATGCTCCGCAGAACTGTACTGATGGTGGGCCTGCTGGTCCTCGTGGCGGGCCCGGCGGCCGCGCAGACACTCCAACCCATGACGGCAGGGGTCATCCCGGTGGCGGTCCACCAGGGGGGTGCCGACGGCAGCTTCTGGACCACGGACCTCCACGCGACCCAGAAGGGCGGCAGCGCCCCGGCCACGTTGAACCTCACGGTGCTGATGCCGGCCGGACCGGACATCACCGCATCCTCCAGGCCCTGGACACGGTGCTGGCCAACCTCGGCAACCGACCCTACATGGTCTCCCGTGGCTACATCCGCTACGTCCATCCCATGCTCGGCGAGATCCACACCACGCCCTTCAGCTCCCGCTCCACCTACGCCCACGTGGTGGAGTACGGCCCCGAAGGACCTGTGCGGATCGAGAGCATGTTCCCGCTCGGGGAGTCCGGCACCATCCTGATGGACGAGACGGGGGCCCCGATCTTCGATCCGAACTTCTTCAGCATGGCACCGCTGTTCGACACCTTCACCCACCGGACCTTCCCCCTCTTCGACTGAGGGAAGGGAGAAACCACGGAAACGGGCGCCCCGGCCTGGCCGGGGCGCCCTTCGTCTCTCCGTTCACCTGATGCTCAGGCGCCCGCAGCGGCCATGGGGAAGGCCGGTGCCACGGGTCCCAGCGGGCACGATGCCTGCGGCCCCAGCGGACACGCACTCTCAGGGCCCAGCGGGCACGACGCCTGTGGACCCAGCGGACACGCGCTCTCGGGCCCCAGCGGACACGACGCCTGCGGCCCCAACGGACACGCGCTCTCCGGCCCCAGCGGGCACGACGCCTGCGGCCCCAGCGGACACGCGCTCTCGGGCCCCAGCGGGCACGACGCCTGCGGCCCCAGCGGGCACGCGCTCTCCGGTCCCAGCGGGCACGACGCCCGCGGACCCAGCGGGCACGCGCTCTCCGGCCCCAGCGGGCAACTGGCGGACGGGATGTTCATTCCCTTCGGAAAACGGGGGCTCCCCGCCACCTCCGCAGCCACACGGCAGGGCATCCCGGAGCCGGTCCACCGGTTCCAGCGATCGGTCTCCACGGACAGGACCCCATCGGGACGGAGCTCACCCACGTGGTTTCCCGGAAGCTCGAGTCCCACCGCGCACTTGTGGAGCGCCCCGTCGGGACCGATCATGATGGAGTTGGACCGCCCCGCGTGGCACTGCAGCCCTCCGGGGCGGTTCTCCCGCGACCAGACCACCGTGGCCAGACCCGCACGGGAGAGGGCCTCCATGAGGCGGATACCGAAGAGCCTCGCCTCCCGGGCGTTGCACTGCGGGCCGGATCCGCCGGGGTAGGAGATGGGACGACCGTAGAACTCGAACCTGGGGTCACCGGCGAACTGTCCCGCCAGCTCCGGGACCCACTGGAGGATCGCCTCCATGTTGTGGCAGTCGTAGCCGAGGCGGACCACCACGCGGAAGTCCGCCGTGCTGCGTTGCATCATGGTCAGTGCCGACCAGATCTTCCGGAAGCTCCCCTCGCCCCCGGCCGTGACACGGCGCCGGTCGTGCTCGCTCTCGGGGCCATCCACGGTGATCTGGTAGTCGCGGCAGCCCCATTCCGTCAGCTTGCGGAACCGCTCCTGCGTGAGCAGGGTCCCGTTGGTGGTCATGGACATGGTCAGGCGGGTCCCGGTGGACTCCGCCAGCTCCACAGCCCGCGTGGCGATGGACTCGATCACGTGCCACGCCGCCAGGGGCTCCCCGCCGTACCAGTCCAGGTGGAGCCGTTCCAGCTCCCGCTCGCCGACCAGCCGCTCGAGGAGCCGCTGCACTCCCTTCTGGACCTCGGAGGTCATCCTCCTCGGGGTGTGTCCCTGGTAGCAGTAGACGCACCGCAGGTTGCAGGCCTCGGTGGGCAGGATGACAACGTTGGCCACGCCCGACCAGGGGTCCGCGGACCCCGTGCCACCGCTCCCCAGCATGATGTTCCCTCGTGATTCGACCCGGATCTGATGAATGCTCTCACGCATGGCATACCCTCCCTGGGAGACCGCCTGGCCGGTTTCGTCGCGGCGCGGTCCCCGATTTGTCGCTCTGCCTCGCGCTGCAGCACCGAGTCCTTCTTGGATCAGAACGCGATTCCCGAAAATGATCAGTGACAGATATCACAGGAATTGTCCCGGTTTCAGACAATCCCATCGGTGCAGATTCACTCCTCCCATGTCCACCATCATCGTGGGCCTCACCGGTCCATGTTCGCCACAACCACGCCGGTGACGACGAGCGCTCCACATCCCGGCGGCCATAGAGGTCCGGGGCTCACCCGGCAGGAGGACTCCGACAGCGACCCCCACGAGGGGAATCCCGTAGACCAGGCTGCTGGTGGCCGTGACGCCAAGGACACGGATGGCCTGGTTCCACCAGAGGTAGGCCACGGCGGAGCACAGCACCCCCAGGCAGGCGATGGCCAGCAGCGGCCCCGGCCCGGGCAGCCGCGCCGGCACGAATGCCAGCTCCGCCAGCGCCGGGGGCACGAACGCGGTCGCGGACAGGGACACGTTCGGGAACGGGATATACGGACAGGGACGGCGTAGGAACTGTGGAATGTATGGCGCCGGGAGGCCCCCGGCCTCGTCCGGGGTCCTCGCCGCACGTTGCGCCGGAGGCCCCCAGGCGCTACCATGCCCGCGCGCGGCGGGGCCGCGCGGATCCGAGCCGAACACAACAGGAGGTGAACCATGGCCAACGGTATCGTTCCCGTGCCGACGCCTGTCAACGAACCCATCCGCTCCTACGCCCCGGGGTCCCCGGAGAAGACCTCGCTGAAGGCGAAGCTCCAGGAGATGCTCTCGGGACAGATCGAGATCCCGCTGATCATCGGCGGCAGGGAGATCCGGACCGGCCGCACGGCCACGGCGGTGTGCCCCCACGACCACGGCCACGTGCTGGCCACCTACCACCAGGCGGGCCCCGAGGAGGTCGCCATGGCGGTGGAGGCCTCCCAGGAGGCGTGGAAGACCTGGTCCGAGATGGACTGGGAGGCCCGCGCCGCCATCTTCCTCAAGGCGGCGGACCTGCTGGCGGGACCCTGGCGCGACACGCTCAACGCCGCCTGCATGCTCAACCAGTCCAAGACCGTGTTCCAGGCCGAGATCGACTCCGCCTGCGAGCTCATCGACTTCTGGCGCTTCAACCCCCACTACATGCGCTTCCTCTTCGAGCAGCAGCCCGGGAGCGCCCCCGGGATCTGGGACTACGTGGAGTACCGGGCCCTCGAGGGCTTCGTGTTCGCCGTGACACCCTTCAACTTCGCCTCCATCGCCGGCAACCTCCCCACGTCCCCCGCGCTCATGGGCAACGTGGTGCTGTGGAAACCGGCCTCCTCTGCGGTCTTCACGGCCTGGTGGATCATGAAGCTCCTGGAGGAGGCGGGCCTGCCCCCCGGCGTGATCAACTTCATCCCGGGCCCCGGCCGGCAGGTGGGCGACCCCGTCCTGGCCAGCCCCCACCTGGCGGGCATCCACTTCACGGGTTCCACGGCCACCTTCCAGGCCATGTGGCGCACCATCGGCACCAACATCGCCAGCTACAGGACCTACCCGCGCATCGTGGGCGAGACCGGCGGCAAGGACTTCGTGTTCGCCCATCCCTCGGCCGACGTGCCCACGCTCGTGACCGCACTGGTCCGGGGGGCCTTCGAGTACCAGGGCCAGAAGTGCTCGGCAGCATCCCGTGCCTACATCCCCCGCTCACTCTGGCCCACGGTGAAGGAGCAGCTCCTGGCCCGGGTCGGCGAGATCCGGATGGGCGACCCCACGGACTTCACGAACTTCATGGCGGCGGTCATCGACCGCGGCGCCTACGAGACCATCATGAGCTACATCGACGTGGCCAAGGCGTCGGACGAGGCCGAGGTCCTCGCGGGCGGTGAGGGCGACGACTCGAAGGGCTACTTCATCCAGCCCACGGTGGTGCTCACCACGAACCCGCGCTTCAAGCTCATGGAGGAGGAGATCTTCGGGCCGGTGCTGACCCTCTACGTCTACCAGGACGCCGACCTGGAGGCCACGCTGGAGCTCTGCGACACCACGAGCCCCTACGCCCTCACCGGCGCCATCTTCGCCCGGGACCGGCAGGCCATCGTGGAGATGACCGCCCGCCTGCGGCACGCGGCCGGCAACTTCTACATCAACGACAAGCCCACGGGCGCCGTGGTGGGCCAGCAGCCCTTCGGCGGCTCCCGGGCCTCGGGAACCAACGACAAGGCCGGCTCCTTCATGAACCTGCTGCGCTGGACGTCCCAGCGGGCCATCAAGGAGAACTTCGTGCCCCCGGCGGACTTCCGCTACCCGCACATGGACGAGGCGTAGCCTCCGGCCCCCTGGAAACGGCGACGGCCCGCGGGTGACCGCGGGCCGTTCTTCGTCCAGGAACCCGGGATGGACTCAGCCGCCGTCCCCCGCGGGCTGGGGCGTCGTCCCCACGTCCGGCACCACGGGAAGGGCTCCCTCCCCCTCCGGGCCCGCCGCGGTCTCCATCACCTGACCGAGATCCAGGCGACCCGAGTCGTGGATCCTGACCCTGTGCCGGCCGAACATGCCTCCCTCCACCCAGACCACCGTCTTCAGGCCCCAGTCCACCGCCTCGGTCTCCATGATGGTGAAGGCGTGGCGCAGCACCGAGATGTGGCTCACGTGGAAGGGCACCTCCACCACCGTGGACGCCAGCCCGTCGACCGTCACCGGGCCCTGGAAGGTCCCGTCTCCGACCTTTCCCCCGTCCAGGTACAGCTTGAAGTAGGCCCCGGAAATCTCGACGGGATCGAGATTCAGGTTGGTGATCCGGAGCCGGGCAATCATGGAGGTCTCGAAGAGAGTCGTGTCCGTCACCTGGAGGCTCACCAGGGAGACCGACAGCGGCTCCCGGGAGCCCATGGAGGCGCAACCCGCGACCGCCCCGAGGAGCACCCCGGCCACCAGGAGCCCGGCAGCCCCTCGCGAACCCATCACCGTCTTCGACAGCGTCAATCTGAACCCCATGCTATCCTCCCCTTTCACACCGACCACTCGGACCTGTCCTGACCGGATCCGGAACCATTATCGCATTGAATTGCACCGGATTTGGCCCTGTGCTAGAGTCACGTCGGACCTCCACCAGGGAGGTCCGGGATCATTGAGGAAGCAGCCCAACTCCCCATCGGAACCCCGGTGGGCGTGGGGCCGGCCGAGGGGAACGAGCGGGAGCGGTTGCACAGCAGAGGAGAGAGTTCGTGGAGAAGAAGTTGTTTGTTGGAAACCTGCCGTACACCATGACCGACATGGATCTGGAGCAGACCTTCGCCGAGTACGGCTCGGTGGAGAGCGCCGTGGTGATCCGTGACCGTGAGACCGGCAGGTCCCGGGGCTTCGGGTTCGTGGAGATGGCATCCAGCGAGGAGGCCGAGGCGGCGCAGAAGGCGCTGGACGGAACCGCCGTGGACGGCCGTCCGCTCCGCGTCAACGAGGCCCATCCCAGGGAGCCCCGCCAGCGGAGGTCGGATTTCGACCGCTGGTGAGTGGCGGCAACCGACGCAACGAAGGCCCCGCAGATGCGGGGCCTTTTCCTTGGTACCGTTCCGGCCCCGCCAGGGGGGCCTCCGGATCTACTTGCTCACCGGAGGCGTCGCGCCCTGGCCGCCCACCTGCTCGATCTTCGCGTCGGCCCTGAGCTTCTCCAGGATCGTGTCGACCTCGCCGGCCATCTTCTGCTTCTTCAGGGATTCCACGATGCGGTCCTTGACCTCCTCGAAGGGAACCTTGCCCGCAGGACGGGTCTCCTCGTTCTTGATGACGTGGTACCCGAACCTGGTCTCCACCACACCGGACACCTCGCCCGGCTTCAGGGCGAAGGCCACGTCGGCGAACTCGGGAACCATCCGGTCCTTCGAGAAGAATCCCAGGTCCCCGCCGTCCTTGGCGCTGGGGCCCTCGGAGGTCTCCTGGGCCAGCCTGGCGAAGTCCTCGCCCGCCGCGGCGCGCTTCTGGATGGCCTCGATCTTCTTCTTCGCCTCGGCCTTCTGCTCCGGTGTCGCGTCCTGCGGCACCCTCACGATGATGTGGCGGGCATGAACCTCCTCGGGGCGCTGGAAGTACGTGGGGTTCTCGTCGTAGAACTTCTTCGCCTCCTCGTCGGTCACGGTGATGCCCGACATGACCTTCTTCTCGATGAACTGGTTCACCAGGCTCATCTCGGTCATCATCTTCTTGTAGCCCTCCACGGTGAACCCGCCCTGGGCCAGCATGGAGGCCAGCTTGTCGGCGCCGCCGGCCTGCTTCTCCAGAGCCGCCATGCTCTGGTCCACCCTGGCGGTGTCCGGGGCGATGCCCTGGCGCCTCGCCTCCTGGGCGAGCAGCTTGGCGTCGATGACCTGCTGCGCCGCCATCTGCATGGCCTGCTCCTGGTCGGCCTGCCGCCCGCTCTGCCGGGCGTCGTTCTGGACGCCGCCCATGGCAAGGTTGATCTCGGAGGCGTGGACCGGCTCACCGTTCACCTTCAGGACCACGGGGTCGTTGCCCCCGGCCTGCGCCAGGGCCAGGCCACCCGCCAATGTCATGCTGATCGCCACCACCACGGCGGCACTTCGAAATACAACTTTCATAGAGACCTCCCGTTGTCTCGACGGAGGACACGTCCGAACCTCGATCCGCAGTGGTGGGGCAGGCGCTTCCTTCCGAGCGCGTAGGATAGCACGCCGTGGCGATCCCGCGCCACGACACGGCCCACCGTTACGGGCCGGCGGTCACAGGCCGCGCACCGGGCGAGAGGACCCGCCGCCCCGCACCGTGGTGCCGGACGGTGGCACGGAGGGGCACCCGCACGATGGGCGTCTCGGGATCGTCCGAGAGGATCCGCAGCTCGCCTGCCAGAGGACCGGGATCCGCGCTCCCTGTCAGGATCGTGACCTCGACGGCCCCCCCCCGGGCTCGAGCACGGTGGGCAGCCCGGGACCGTCCGCCACCACGAACTCCCCGCAGAACTGGATGATCGCCCCCTCGCTCCGGAGGGTGCAGGTCTCCAGGTGGGCACAGCTGGAGCAGATGCCGGCCCCCAGTGCGGGATCGGTCCTGTGGTCCAGGGTGCGTTCGTCGGGTCGCAGCGCGGTGTCCTGTGCCATGGTGATCCTCCCGGGGCTGGCTCCCGTATGCCGCCCTCGCCCTCTCTCCGTCGCACGGAGCGTGCCAGCGGCCCCACCCGGGAGCTCGGCGTTGGCAATCAATTGATGTAAAAATACTTCTGCACGGATCCAGGCCACGGCACGAGAGAATCCGGAGCGCGGTGGAACGGGGCGTTCCTCCCCGGGTGGGGCGAAATGCCCCGCCTACCCGGAGGCCAGCTTGCGGCGCAGGGTCTTGCGATCGATGCCCAGGACCTCCGCGGCCCGCGTCCGGTTGCCCCCCACGGCCCGCAGCACGGCCTCGATGTGCTCGCGCTCCACCTCGGCCAGGGGGCGGAGCACGTTCCGGGCGGGCTCCGCCAGGGGGGTCCGCAGCCACCTGGGCAGGTCGGCCACGTCCAGCGTCTCCCCCTCGGACATGACCACGAGGCGCTGGACGAGGTTCTCGAGCTCGCGCACGTTTCAACACGGGCGTTGAGCGTCATCCTGGCCCCGGGATCGATGCCGGTGGTCCCCCTCAACGACAGGGTCCGGAGGTTCCCCGTGAGGTTGCCAACCGTGAAACCGCCGCCGGCCTCGAGGAGGAGCTTCACGTGCCCCACCGCTGCATCGGCCTCTTCGAAGGCCGCCCCGAAGAGCACGGTGACCGCCACCGCTCCACATCCGAAGAGGACGAGCACGAAGGTCCCCAGGGCCTCGCCCGTGACCTGTCTGGCCAGATCCATCCTCCTCCCCCTTCCAGCCCGGGAGTTCCCGCGTGGTGCCCGGGAGGGGCACCGGGCACCCCGATGGTTCTTCGAGGCATTCTACCCGGAGCACACCCCGCCCCGGTCTCCGACCCCTCCCGGACCCGGGGTTGGGCTACACTCCCCTGCCATGAAGCGCTGGCTCGCCACCCTGGGCCTGATCGGCGTCACCGTCGTGTGGGGCTGGACCTTCGTGCTGGTCCGGGACGCCGTGTCCGCGTGGGGGGTCATGGACTTCCTGGCGGTGCGCTTCGCCATCGCCGCTGCGGTGATGCTCCCCCTCTGGGGGCGGCGCCTGAAGCTGCCCACACTGAAGACCGGCCTGTGGATCGGGGCCATCCTGGCGGCGGGCTACACCCTCCAGACCTGGGGGCTCACCCTCACCACCGCCACCAACGCGGGGCTCATCACGGGCCTCTTCGTGGTGCTGGCACCGGTGGCGGACCGGTTGATCTACGGCACCCGCATCTCGCGGCTCGCCGTGGCCGCGGTGGGGCTGAGCCTCGCGGGAATGGTCCTGCTGACGGGCCAGACGCCCACCACCGTGGTCCTGGGCGACCTGCTGGTGCTGAGCTGCGCCGTGGCCTTCGGCGTGCACATCGCCGTTCTCTCGCGGCACTCCCCCGAGCACGAGCCCGCCGTGCTGGCCACCGCCCAGATGACGGCCCTGGCCGCGATCTTCCTGCTGCTGTGGCGGCTGGCCGGCGAGCCGTCCCTCCCGCCGCGGGAGGTCTGGTTCGCGCTGGCGCTCACCGGCGTGGTGGCCTCGGCAGTGGCCTACTCCATCCAGACCTTCGCCCAGCAGCACCTCTCCACGGCGCGCACCGCCGTGATCCTGACGCTGGAGCCCGTCTTCGCCGGCTTCTTCGGCTTCGTGCTGGCCGGAGAGCGCCTGGGACCGCTCCAGTGGGTGGGCGCGGCACTGATCTTCGGTGCGCTGACATTGAGCGAGATCTATCCCGCCTTCCGCCGCCCGCCCGCGGTGAAGGATGGAGGAGTGAAGACGTGAGGGCGTGCCCGGCCGTCGGGGAGCGTGGGAGCATGGGAGAGGGGGCGGCAGGGGTGCACGGGAGAATCCGTCACGGCCACGGGCAGGGACGGGGTCACGGACAGGGACGGGGGCGGCATCGCGCCCGGGTGAAGGCGCCACATGATCCCGGGCCCTCATTCGTTTCACGTTTCACCTTTCACGTTTCACGAACGGGCGGGCGGGCGGGCTTCACTCTTTACTCTTCACCTCCCCACCCCCGAATGCCGTACACTGTCCCCGCGCCGGCCCACCGGCTTCGGAGGTTCCCATGACGCTTCGCCGCAACACGCTCACCGTTCTCGTCCTGGCCCTGGCGGCCGTCACGGCCTGCTCCGGTGGCCGGAAGGCCTTCGACTATCCCGAGGCCCGCACCGTGGACGTGGTGGACGACTACCACGGCACGAAGGTTCCCGATCCCTACCGCTGGCTGGAGGACCCGGATTCCGAGGAGACCCGTGCCTGGATCGAGGCCGAGAACGAGCTGACATTCTCCTACCTGGAGTCCATCCCGGGCCGGAAGGCCATCGAGGCCAGGCTTACCGAGCTGTGGAACTTCGAGCGCTACGGCATCCCCTTCGCCGAGGGCGGCCTCTACTTCTACACACGGAACGACGGGCTCCAGCCCCAGAGTGTGCTCTACGTTGCGGAGTCCCTGGACGCGGAGCCCCGGGTCCTCCTGGACCCCAACACGCTCTCCGAGGATGGCACCGTGGCGCTGTCGGGCCTCGCCGTCTCCCGTGACGGGAAGTACCTGGCCTGGGGCACGGCCAGCGGCGGCTCGGACTGGCAGGAGTGGCACGTGCGCGAGGTGGCCACGGGGAAGGACCTGCCGGACCGGCTGGAGTGGGTGAAGTTCTCGGGGGCCACCTGGGCCCCCGACGGCTCGGGGTTCTGGTACTCCCGCTACGACGCTCCGGAACCCGGCCAGGAGCTGGAGGCCGTCAACCGGAACCAGAAGGTCTACTTCCACCGCGTGGGCACCCCCCAGTCCGAGGACGCGCCGGTCTACCAGCGGCCCGACCACCCCGACTGGGGCTTCGGTACCAGCGTCTCGGAGGACGGCCGCTGGCTGGTGCTGCACGTCTCCCAGGGCACCGACAGCCGGAACAGGCTCTTCTACAGGGACCTCCGGAAGCGCTCCGCGAAGATGATGGAGCTGGTGCCCGACCTCGTGGCGGGGCACCACTTCGTGGCGGCGGACCGGGGCACCTTCTACCTCTGGACCGACCGGGACGCCCCGCGCGGGCGCCTGGTGGCCGTGGACCTGGCGAGGCCGGACCCCTCGAACTGGCGTGACATCATCCCGGAAAGCGAGGACACGCTTCGCGACGTGAGCCTGGTCAACGGGACCTTCATCGCCACCTTCCTCCACGACGCGCACACCGTGGTGCGTCTCTTCGGCATGGACGGCACTCCCGCCGGCGAGGTGGAGCTCCCCGGCATCGGCTCGGCCCACGGCTTCGGCGGGCACCGGACCGACACCGAGACCTTCTACGGCTTCACCAGCTTCACCGTGCCCATGACCATCTACCGGCTGGACCTCAGCACGGGCCAGAGCTCGGTCTTCCGGAGACCCCGGGTGGACTTCGATCCCGACGAGTTCGTGACCGAGCAGGTCTTCTACACCAGCAGGGACGGCACCCGCGTGCCCATGTTCCTCACCCACCGGAAGGGCCTGGAGAAGAACGGCCTCAACCCCACCCTGCTCTACGGCTACGGCGGTTTCAACATCGCCATCACGCCCCGATTCTCGGTGAGCCGCCTGGTCTGGATGGAGATGGGGGGCGTCTACGCGGTGGCCAACCTGCGGGGCGGTTCCGAGTACGGCGAGTCGTGGCACCGGGCCGGGATGAAGGAGAACAAGCAGAACGTCTTCGACGACTTCATCGCGGCCGCCGAGTGGCTGATCGACAACGGTTGGACCTCCCCGAAGAAACTGGCCATCGCCGGGGGCTCCAACGGCGGCCTGCTGGTGGGGGCGGTGCTCAACCAGCGGCCCGATCTCTTCGGCGCGGCCCTGCCCGCCGTGGGTGTGATGGACATGCTGCGCTTCAACAAGTGGACCATCGGCTGGGCCTGGGAGTCTGACTACGGCTCTCCCGAGGACCCGGAGATGTTCCCCGTGCTCCACGCGTACTCGCCCTACCACAACATCCGGCCGGGAACGCACTATCCTGCCACGCTCATCACCACGGCGGACCACGACGACCGCGTGGTGCCCGCCCACTCCTTCAAGTATGCGGCGCGGCTCCAGGCGGCCCAGGGGGGATCGGCCCCCATCCTGATCCGCATCGAGACGCGGGCGGGCCACGGTGCGGGCAAGCCCACGTCCAAGCGCATCCAGGAGGCCGCCGACACGCTGGCCTTCCTCGCGGCGAACCTGGAGGTGCCCGTGCCGGAGGTATGGGAGGCCCGCGGGGAGGCCGCGGAGGCAGGCACCCACGAAACCCACGGCGGGGAGTGATGCCGGCACCGAGCCACCGGCCGTCCCGGGTGACGGCCGGTGTCCTGCCCGGCCGGGGTCCTCTCAGTCCTTCCCGCCACCCTGCTTGAGGGGACAGGTCCGGAATGGGAGATATCGGCCCTGTTCCTTGCCGGCGCAGGACTTCAGGCCGTCGCCCCGCTCCCCTTCTCGGGGGCGGGCTCGAGCCCGAGCTGGCGCTCCAGGTGGCGCAGGATCTGCTCCGACACCACCTTGTCGCCGACGGCCCCCACACGGATCCGGACCCGGGTCGACTCGAAGTCCTCGGCCTTGAGGCGGATCTCCACCCGGGTCCCATCGGCCATCATGGCCGTGACCTCACCCTTGAGCCTGTCCGCCACCTGGTGGACGTTCACCATCTCCAGGTCCTCGAGCACCGCCACGGCGGCATCCTTCACCTTCGGCAACGGCGCGGCCAGGCCGGCCTTGATCTCGCCGTTGACCCATACCCAGGCTGCCCCGGCGGCCGCCCCCACGGCCACCACGGCGCACCCAGCCAGCGGAACGAGCAGCAGCAGAGCCAGCATCCTCTTCATGTTCATGCTCGTCACGGTACCCTCTCCGCCCGCAGATGTCGAGCCCTTCGCCAACCCGGCCCACCCTTCCACTTTCGAAGTGCTATCCTTTGCAACCATCACGGGTACTGGAGGCGCCGTGGGCTCGACCTACTACATCACCACACCGATCTACTACGTGAACGATCTGCCCCACATCGGCCACATCTACACCACCGTGATGGCCGACATCCTCGCCCGCTACCACAGGATGGCGGGGCGGGACGTCCGGTTCCTCACGGGGACCGACGAGCACGGCCAGAAGATCGAGAGGGCCGCAGCCGCCCGGGGCGTGGCGCCCATCGAGCTGGCGGATCGCGTGGTGGCCAGGTACCACGCCCTGTGGGAGCAGCTGGAGATCTCCCACGACGACTTCATCCGGACATCGGAGGAGCGTCACCAGCGGGGCGTGGCCGAGATCATCCGGAGGATTCGGGCCGCGGGCGATCTCTACAAGGGTGAGTACAAGGGCTGGTACTGCGCCGGCTGCGAGGCCTTCTACCCCGAGACCCAGCTCGAGGACGGCCGGTGCCCGGACCAGGGGCACCCGGTGGAGCTCCTGTCAGAACCCAGCTACTTTTTCCGGCTCTCGGCCTATCAGGACCGCCTCCTCCAGTGGTACCGGGACAACCCGGACTGCATCCAGCCGAGGACCCGCTACAACGAGGTGATGCGATTCGTGGAGGGGGGCCTCCGGGACCTCTCCATCTCCAGGGTCTCGCTGAAGTGGGGCGTCCCCTTCCCGGGCGACCCGGAGCACGTGGTCTACGTCTGGCTGGACGCCCTCACCAACTACATCTCGGCCCTGGGCTTCGGGTCCGATGACGACACCCTCTTCCAGCGGTACTGGCCGGCCCGGCTCCACCTGGTGGGCAAGGACATCCTCCGGTTCCACTGCGTGTACTGGCCGGCCTTCCTGATGTCGGCGGGGCTGCCGCTTCCCGAGAGGATCTTCGGCCACGGATGGTGGATGCGGGACGAGGCCAAGATGTCCAAGTCCCTGGGCAACGTGGTCCGGCCGGACCATCTGCTCGAACGCTTCGGGTCGGACCCCCTCCGGTACTACCTGGCCCGGGAGATGGCCTTCGGCCAGGACGCCTCGTTCTCGGACGAGGCGTTCGTGGAGCGGTACAACTCGGACCTGGCCAACAACCTGGGCAACGCCGCCTCCCGGACCCTCTCCATGACCCACCGGTACCTGGAGGGTTCGGTCCCCGCCCCGGCCAGTGATGGACCGGTGGCCGAGGCCGCCCGCGCCACCATCACCGCCTACACGGCCCACATGGAGGCCCTCGAACCCCACCGCGCCCTGGATTCCGTGTGGCAGCTCCTCACCGCCATCAACGGCTACATCCAGGAGCAGCAACCCTGGTCCCTGGCGAAGGACGGCGAGGCGGCCATGCCCCGTCTTCGCGAGGTCCTGGGCACGGCACTGGAGGGGCTGCGGGTGGTCTCGGTGCTCATCGCACCGGTCATGCCCGGTGTGGCCCGCCGCCTCGGAGCCCAGCTCGGCCTCGGAGAGGGTGAGCCCAGGACCGGTTCGCTGGAGTGGACCACCGGGCCCGGAGCCCGGAAGCTCGGCCCCTCGGAGCCCCTCTTCCCCCGGGTGGACGTGAAGGCCTTCCTGAAGGAGATTGCCATGACCGAATCCAGACCAACGGCCCCGGCGGAGCAGCCGGACGACGGCACCATCACCATCGACCAGTTCGCCAGCGTGCACCTCAAGGTGGGTATGGTGGTGGAGGCCGAACAGGTTCCCAAGTCACGGAAGCTGATCCGCCTCATGGTGGACCTCGGGGAGGGCGAGCCGCGCCAGCTGGTGGCGGGCATCGCCGGACGGTACGCCCCCGGGGACCTCGTGGGCCGCCGCGTGGTGGTGGTGGCCAACCTCAAGCCCGCCAGGCTCATGGGTGTCGAGAGCCGGGGTATGGTGCTCGCCGCCACGGTGGACGGCGAGCCGTTCCTCCTGGCACCGGACGGGGAGGTGCCGCCGGGGAGCGAGGTCCGCTGAGGACCGCGGAAGGGAGCGGGGATGCCCGGCCGGGGAATGGATTCATGAAGGTTCGCCTGGTCAACGCCTTCTCGCGGCCACTGGACAACGTGGTCGCGGCGGCCAGGACCTGCTACTCGCCTCGGCCCTGGACCGCCGAGATGGCGGCAGGCGAGCACCTGTCCGACCCCCAGAAGCGCCGGCAGACCGAGGGCCGGCGCCTCCCCATCGCCCGCTCCGTCTACAAGGCCGGCCACCACACCACCTACCAGCACGCCCACTTCCAGTTCATCATCGAGGGAATCAGCCGGCACGCCCTCTGGTGCTTCCTCCACTCCCACCAGTTCTACAACTCCGAGCAGGTGTCCCAGCGGTACGTGACGGTGGACCGGTCGGCCGTGTACGTGCCACCGGAGCTCCAGGGATCGGCCCTGGCCTTCTTCCAGAACGCCGTGGACCAGGCCCACCGGGCCTACACCGAGCTCACCGGCCTCCTGGAACCCTCCGTCCGGGGGGAGGTGCTCCGGACCTTCCCCTCCCTGGGGAAGCCCGTGCACAACCGGAGGTTCGTCACCATGGTCCGCCGGAGGGCCCAGGAGGTGGCCCGCCACGTCCTTCCGCTGGCCACCACGGCCCATCTCCATCACACCGTGTCGGCCCTCACCCTGCTCCGCTACCACCGCATGAGCCGCCACCCCGACGCACCCGCCGAGCTCCGCGAGCTCGTGGACTCCATGGTGGCGCTGCTGCTCCAGCAGGATCCCGACTTCGAGACGGTCCTGGAGGAGCCGCTCCACGAGCTCCCCGTGGGTTTCTTCCTGGGGACCGAGGAGGAAAACCCCGGTGGGATCGCTGCCTTCCGGCAGGAGTTCGACGGCCGGCTCGGTCCCCTCTCCTCCCTCCTGCTGAGCGACCCCTTCGGCCTTCGCAGACAGGTGGCCGATGCCGTCAGGGCCGTGCTCGCCCTGCCCTCCTCGCGCCTGGACGACACCGAGGCGATCCAGATCGCCCTGGATCCCGCCCGGAACCCCATCCTGGCGGAGACCCTCAACCTCTCGACGCTGGACCCGCTCGGCCGGGCGCTCCACCAGGCCACCCTGACCTTCGCCACGAAGCTGTCCCACACGGCGGACAGCCAGAACCAGCGCCACCGCATGGTCCCCGGGGCCCGGCCGGTCCTGGCGGCCACGGTGGACGACGAGCCCGACTACATGGTCCCCGCCCTGGTGGCCGAGGACGACGCCGTCAGGGCCCGGTTCGAGGAATTCATGGAGCGCGCCTGGGCCGGGGTGGCCTGGATGCGGCGCCGCGGCCCCCACCCCTCGCTGGCCTCCTACCTCCTGCCCAACGCCGTGGCCGTGCGGATCGTGGAGACGGCGGACCTGCTCCACCTCCACCACAAGATGCGGATGCGCCTGTGCTGGAACGCCCAGGACGAGATCCGGAAGGTCGCCTGGCAGCAGGCCATGCAGGTGGCCCAGGCCGACCCCCTGATCGGGAACCTGCTGATGCCACCCTGTGGCGTCCGGCGAGCGGCGGGCCGCACCCCCTACTGCCCCGAGGGGGACCGCTACTGCGGCACCCCCGTGTGGAAGCTGACCCTCGCCGAGCAGAAGCCCACCTGACCGTACCCACCACGGTTCTGGTAGCATGCCCGCATGCCGAGCCACATCCCCACCGACCTCCGCCGCCGCCTGGAGCCCATCCGGCTCATCGTCCTGGACGTGGACGGCGTCCTCACCGACGGGATCCTCGTGTACGGCGCCTCCGGCGAGGCGCTCAAGCGCTTCAGCGCACGGGACGGGCTCGCCATCCGCCTGCTCCTCAGGGCCGGCATCTCGGTGGGCATCATCTCGGGCCGGCGCTCTGAGGCCGTGGTGATCCGGTGCCGGGAGCTGGGCATCCCCGACCACATGGTGATCCAGGGATCCCGGGACAAGCAGGCCGACCTGGACATCCTCGAGGACGCGGTGGACGTGATGGACAGGCAGGTCGCCGCCATGGGCGACGACATCCCCGACATTCCAGTGCTCAAGAGGGTCGGCTTCGCCACCTGCCCCGTGGACGCCGCCCCCGAGGTGGCCGCCGAGGTCCACCACGTCTGCGGCTCCGAGGGGGGCCATGGCGCCGTCCGGGAGCTGGCCGAGCTGATCCTCAAGGCCCAGGGCCGCTGGCGCGAGCTGACCTCGGCACCGGAGCAGCCGGCAGGATAGGACCGGGGCACGGCCGGGGCCTCGCGAACCGTCCGGGTCAGAACCCCTCGAGAATGGAGCTCACCAGGGAACGGGCGAAGTCGCTGGAGACCCGCTCGATGGCCTCGATCTGGCGATCGAAGTAGTTCGCGGCGGAGGTGTCCACCTCGTAGGAGGTCCGGCGGGAGAACCCCTTGTCCTCCCAGAGGACGACCGGTTTCTCCCCCCGGATGTCCAGGAGCTTCATGGAGGCCACGAGGGTCATCTGGTACTCCGTGGCACGGCCGGCGTCGTCGAAGCGGACCGGCGAGATGATGACCGCCTGGATCTTCCCGGTGAGCTCCAGGTCCGCCGCCGAACGATCCTCCACGAGCTCGAAGCGCCGCCGCCGGACCCACTCTCGGCTGACGGCCTCGGTGAGGCGCTGGTCCATGTCCGCCCACGTGGTGGTATTGCGGAACCTGGCCACGTGGAGCCGTCGGAGCTCGGGTGGCAGGAAGGTGGACGATGTGCCCACCAGGTGGTACCCGCAGGAGGACGCCACCACGGCTGCCAGCGCCGTGACGACCACGGCCACCACAGCCGGACGATGAATCTTGGAGTTCCCCATGGCCAGCGGAAACGGTACCACGGACTGCCGGGTGGACCAACCCGGGTACAATCGGGCCATGAGCTCCCCCCGTGGTCTCGGTACCGTCGTCGTGCTGCTTCTCCTGGCGGGAACCCTCTGGGGGGTCACCCACCGTGACCCCTGGGATCCCGACGAGACCCGCTACCTGCAGGTGAGCCGCGAGATGCTCGAGACCGGGAACCCCATGTTCCTGACCTTCAACGGGGAGGCCTACACCCACAAGCCGCCCCTCTTCTTCTGGATCCTGGCCCCCTCCATGGCCCTCCTCGGGCCCACCGCACTGGCGGGAGCCATCCCCTCGATCCTCGGGTGGCTGCTCCTCGGGTACGCCACCTCCCGTCTCGCCAGGGCCGCCGACCTCCCGGTCCAGGCGATGGAGTGGGGATCCGTGCTCGTGATGACGGCGCTCCTGCCGGCCCTTCTCACGGGGTTCTGCCGCATGGACCTCCTGTTCGCCGCCTGGTGCACCCTTGCCCTCGAACGGCTCGTCCGGCTTGCCGGACACGATGACCGGCGGGACCACCTCCTGCTGTGGGTGTGGATCGGCCTGGGGGTCCTGACCAAGGGCCCGCTGATCCTCGCGTTCCTGTTCCTGCCGCCGCTTCTCCAGGGGCGAAGGGGACTCACACTCCTGGGGCGGGCGTTCCGCGGCCCGGGTCCCCTGCTGGGGCTGGCCATGGTGGCCGCGTGGCTCGTTCCCGCCGGCCTCACCGGGGGCAGGGAGTGGGTGGAGACCGTGGTGATCCACCAGAGCGCCGGCAGGACCGTGGCCTCCTTCGCCCACAGGGAACCGTGGTGGTATCACCTCGCCGTCGTCCCGCTCACCCTCCTGCCCTGGTCGATTCTCGTGCTCCCGGGGATGGTGGCCGTCTCGGCCCAGCCCCACGCCCTCTCCCGTGGCGGGCGTCTCCTCCCCACCCATTTCCTCGTGGGCATCCTGTTCCTGAGCCTGCTGTCGGGGAAGACGCTGCTCTACCCGCTCCCGCTGTTTCCCGCCGCCTGCCTCGTGGCCGTCTGGTGGATGCTCCGGAACCCGGACGGGGGGGTCCAGCGCGCCGCGATCGCCGGCGCGGCCCTGGTCCTCCTGCTGGTGGCCGCCGGCCTGGCCCTCGCCGTGGCGCCGCGCCCCGATGTCCGCCTGGGGACGGCCTCCACCACCGTCCTCGCGGCGAGCCTGGGGCTCCCGGCCCTGGTGGGGCTGTGGCTGGCGTTCCGCCGGCTCACGGGCCACGCCGCCGGGGCACTGGCGGTGGCCGTCCCGCTCTTCGTGGTCCTGGGGCTCACCCAGCTCATCGGCCCCGCCAACAGGCTGCTGTCCCTCGCCCCCATCGGGGAGGCCTACAACCGGATCGACCCCCCCCAGAACGGTGACGGGCTGGTCTGGAGCCACCTGAACCCCGGCTACATCTTCCACACGGGCCGGCACTTCCGCCTCCTCACGGAGCCCTCCGCCCTGAAGGCGGCCCTGGAGGCGGGGCGCGGCATCGTCATCGGGGTCAAGGACGCCCGTCGCCTCCGTGACGCCACGGGGCTCACCTGGGAGGTGTCGGCCCGCCTGCCGTACCGGCACACCGAGATCCTCGTGATCACGGCCCCACCCCTCGCCGGACCGTAACCTTTTCCCGGCGACGGCGTATCAACGACCGGACGTCATCCTCCGTAGACATGGGTGAGGATGGCGGCACGAGACGATCCACCAACCTCCTCCTTCCTTCGGCCCCCAGACGGGGGCCACCTTTTTGCCTGGTTCATGCTGGTGTGAAAGGAAAATCCGGGCTCACGAAGAATCCGGGTTAGTCTGGTGCCATGGAGATCTTCGCCTCGCTCACACCCGCCGCCGCACCCGGCGGCCCCCTGGACGCTCTCGCCCACCCCCCGGCCGGAGCCTCGGTGGCCGAGTTCCGGGCCGACCTCTTCCCCGGAACCGATCCCGCCGCGGCGGTGGCGGCCAGCCCCCTCCCGCTGCTCTTCACCCTCCGTTCCCGGGCCGAGGGCGGTTCGGGTCCCGACGACCCGGAGGAGCGGAGGACGATCCTCCGCAACGCATGGGAGGCGGGTTGTGCCCTGCTGGACCTCGAGGCCGGGCGGGACCTCCACCTGATCGGCGAGCTGGGACTCGATCCCGAGCGCGCGGTCCTCTCCTGGCACGACGTCCGGGAAACGCCCCCCGACCTGGAGAGCAGGGTGGAGCACCTCATGGCCGCGCCGGCGCGCTGGATCAAGGTGGTGCCCACGGCGGTCTCGCTGGCGGACCTCGAGCGCCTGCTGCGACTCCACCCACGCTTCAACACCGGCCGGCCGGGCCGGCGCAGGCTCCTGACCTTCGCCATGGGGACCGTCGGGGTTCCCAGCCGCTACCTGGCCCCCCTCCTCGGCCCGCCCGTGGCCTTCGCCGCCTGGCGCCCCGGAGCCGCGGCCGCCCCGGGCCAGCTCACCATCGGGGATCTCGAGGCGGTGGTGGGCCACCTGGAGGGTCCGCCGGCGAGACTCCTGGGCGTGGTGGGCGGCAACGTGAGCGGAAGCCTCAGCCCCCGCCTCCACGGGGTGGCCTGTCGCGCCCTGGGCCTTCCATGGGCGCTCCTTCCGGTGAGCGTTCCCGACGCCGGGGAGCTCCACATGCTGTTCCGCCCCGCCGGAGAGACCCTCTTCGACGGGCTCGGCCTTGCCGCCGCAGGCTGGGCGGTCACCAGCCCCCACAAGGCCCGGGCCGCCGAGGCCGCCACCCTCGCGGCCCCCAGGGTGAAGCGGTCCCGGTCCGCCAACACCCTCGTCCTCCGTCCCGGGCAGATCCTCGCGGACACCACCGACGCCGACGGCGTGGTGGGAGCACTCAGGGCCGCGGGGGTGGATCCCTCGGGCCGGCCGGCCCTGGTCCAGGGCACGGGCGGCGCGGGCAGGGCGGCGGCCGTGGGACTCGACCTCGCGGGCGCCGCCGTCAGCCTCCGGGGGCGCGATCCCCGGACCACGCGGCGCGTGGCCGCTGAGCTCGGTGTCGCCTGGCTCTCGCCGGAGGATCCCGTCCCGGAGGGGTCGATCCTGGTGAATGCCACGCCCCTGGGAAGCCGTCCGGACGATCCCCTCCCCTTCCGTCCCGCCGATCTCGACGCCGCCTCCGCCGTCGTGGACATGGTCTACGGGCCCGGCGCCGCGGCACTGGCCGAGGCGGCATCCTCCGCCGGCGTGACCCACATCGACGGGCTCCAGATGTTGCTCCACCAGGGAATCGCCCAGATCGCCGCCTTCACCGGCCGGGTGCCACCCCGGGAAGCCCTGCAGGAGGCGCTGGGCCTGGAGGACGGTGGGAGGTGAGGACGCCCTCCCCGCCCGCCACGGTCAGGGTCACGGGCACGGGCAGGGTCACGGTCCCGTCCGTGCCCATGACCATGTTCCTGTTCCTGTTCTCGTCCATGATCGTGCCCCTGTCCCCGTTCTCGTCCCCGTCCACGACCATGACCCTGTCCCCGTCCTCGTCCCTGTCCATGACCATGTCCCTGTCCATGCTCTACGGCGCCCTCCGGTCCTCCACCGGAACAGGGTCAGGTCATGGCCAGGGTCAGGGTCGGGGTCAGGGTCACGGCCAGGATCACGGGCACGGACAGTGTCGGGGGCACGGTCACGATCACGGTCAGGAGCGCTCGGACATGGTCACCACCGGGTCGTTCGTAGGGGTACGTAGCCTCCGGGCGTCCCGGCGTCAAGGGCGGGCCTGCGGTCGCGGCGCAGACGCCGCGACCCTTGACTCCGGGACGCCCGGAGGCTGTTGGGGGTTGCATGAACGACCCGGAGGTGACCATGACCCTGATGCGCTCCCAGACCGTCGTCCTCGACCTGGCCCTCGAGGCCGCGTCCATCGCCCTGAAGCTGGCCCAGCGGGTTCCGGTGACGCTCAGACCCGTGGCCGACCAGCTGGTCCGCTCGGCTTCGTCCGTCCCCTCGAACCTGGCCGAGGGGCTGGGACGTCCGGGCCGGGCCGGAGCCAACCACTGGCGCATCGCCTACGGCTCCGCCCGGGAGGCCGATGTCCAGCTCAGGCTGCTCGCCGGAGCGGGCGCCATCGATGCCCGGCAGGCCGCCATGGCACTCGACCTCCTCGACCAGGTCCGCGCCATCGCCTGGCGGCACCTCCACCCGCCAACCCGGTGAGGGAGCGATGCCGTCACGGTCACGGACATGGCCACGGACACGGGCACGGTCAGGGCCAGGGTCAAGGTCAGGGTCACGGTCCCGTCCGTGCCCATGACCATGTTCCTGTTCTCGTCCATGATCGTGCCCCTGTCCCCGTCCTCGTCCCTGTCCATGACCATGTCCCTGTCCATGCTCTACGGCGCCCTCCGGTCCTCCACCGGAACAGGGTCAGGTCACGGCCAGGGTCGGGGTCACGAACACGGACACTGTCAGGGTCGGGGTCGGGGTCGGGAGCGCACGGACATGGTCACCACCGGGTCGTTCGTAGGGGTACGTAGCCTCCGGGCGTCCCGGCGTCAAGGGCGGGCCTGCGGTCGCTTCGCGACCCTGTGACTCCGGGACGCCCGGAGGCTTCTTCAAGAGCCATGAACGACCCGGAGGTGACCATGACCCACACGCGCTCCCAGACCGTCGTCCTCGACCTGGCCCTCGAGGCCGCGTCCATCGCCCTGAAGCTGACCCAGCGGGTTCCGGTGACGCTCAGACCCGTGGCCGACCAGCTGGTCCGCTCGGCCTCCTCCGTCCCCTCGAACCTGGCCGAGGGGCTGGGACGTCCGGGCCGGGCCGGAGCCAACCACTGGCGCATCGCCTACGGCTCCGCCAGGGAGGCCGACGTCCAGCTCAGGCTCCTTGCCGGAGCGGGCGCCATCGATACCCGCCAGGCCGCCACCGCCCTCGACCTCCTCGACCAGGTCCGCGCCATCGCCTGGCGGCACCTCCACCCACCCACCCGGTGAGGAAGCGATGCCGTCACGGACACGGACATGGTCAGGGCCAGGGTCAAGGTCAGGGTCAGGGCCACGGTCCCGTCCGTGCCCATGACCATGTTCCTGTTCCTGTTCTCGTCCATGATCGTGCCCCTGTCCCCGTCCACGACCATGACCCTGTCCCCCTGTCCATCAACCTCGGCCCCCACCCCCGGGCGGGTACGAGAGGCCGGTGTCCAGCCCGCGGGACCGCCCGGGCTACCGGATGCCCACCAGGCTCCGGATGCGATCCATGAGGGGAACCACCACCTCTCGGGCGCGTCCGGCGCCATCGGCGAGCACGCGCTCCACCTCGTCCGGGTCCTGCGACAGCTCCTCGAAGCGGCGCCGGGCCTCCCCGAAGCTGTCCAGGTACCACCCGAAGAGCCTCTTCTTCATCTCGCCGTAGCCCACGCCCCCCTCGTCGAAGGCCCGTTCCACCCACTCGCGCTCCCCCTCGGGAGCGAAGAGACGCAGCAGCTGGTACAGCGAGCTGCCCTCCCGGGGCTTGGGCTCCTCCACCGGCGTGGAGTCGGTGACGATGGACATGATGCGCTTGCGGATGGCCTTCTCCGGACCGAAGATGTCGATGGTGTTGCCGTAGGACTTGCTCATCTTCCTGCCGTCCACGCCGGGCACCACCGCCACCTCGTCCAGGATGATGGGCTCGGGAAGCGTGAACACCTCCTCGCCGTAGCGGGCGTGGAAGGACAGCGCGATGTCCCTGGTGACCTCCAGGTGCTGCTTCTGGTCCTTGCCCACCGGGACGCGGTCGGAGCTCACGATGAGGATGTCCGCGGCCATGAGCACGGGGTAGGCGAAGAGGCCGTGGCTGGGGACCAGCCCCTGCGCCACCTTGTCCTTGTAGGAGTGGCACCTCTGGAGGAGCCCCATGGAGGTGACCGTGGAGAGGATCCAGGTGAGCTCCGGGATCTCCACGATGTCCGACTGCCGGTAGAGCACGCTGCGCTCGGGGTCCAGGCCGAGGGCGAGGAACGCGGTGGCCAGCTCCCGCGTGTTCCTCCGGAGCTCCTCCCCGTCGTGGACGGTGGTCAGGGCATGGAGGTCCGCCAGGAAGTAGTAGCACTCGTTGTCGCCCTGCAGCTCGATGAACTGCCGGATGGCCCCGAAGTAGTTGCCGATGTGCAGCACGCCCGAGGGCTGGACGCCAGACAGGATCCTCATGTCACCTCCTCGGCGGGGGATGATAGCACCTCCCATCCGCACACCCGCCGTCACGGCAGGGTGGCCTCCCCGGCCCCCCTGCCGGTCGAGAACAACGGAAACCGGCCGGGGAGGAGGAACGGGATCATGGGCAGGAACTGGGGCACGGACGCGGTCGCGATCGCGGACACCGATACAATCACGGGCGCCGGCTCCCCCGGTCGATCCTGCCCCGCTCTGCCGTCCGATCCCGGTGCCTCCCCCTTTCCGTGGAAACCAGACGGGCCGGTGCGTCACCGCACCGGCCCGGGTCGTGTGGGGTCGGGATGCTCAGCAGTCCTCGCCGTCGTCGCCGATGGCCTCGACGGGGCACGACTCCATGGCCTCCTGGCACTGGGCCTCCTCCTCGTCGTTCTCGGGCTGCTTGTAGACGTAGGAGTACCCCTCGTCCTCGTTGGCCTGGAAGTTGTTGGGCGCCGTCGTCCTGCACACGTCGCAGTCGATGCAGGTCGAGTCCACGTAGTACTTCCCCGGTACGTTCAGCTCCACCTTGTCGTTGCAGTCGGCCATTGCTGTATCTCCTTTCCCCCGTGTGGCCGGGGCGTGCTCGGGGCGCATCCTAGCACACGCCCTCGGGTTGTCAACGAGGCACGGTCCCCCGCGGCGGCAGCTCGAGGGGCGGCCGCCGTGCCGGCCGGAACCCACCGCCAGTACGTCCCTCGTTCCGGATGGAAGCTTCCTCCTCCGGGGGGGACTCGGGGTTCCACATGCAGTCCACGTCGTACGGGTACTCGAAGCTCGGGAGCACCGTGGTGGGATCCCCGGAGTCGCCGTCCACGATGGACCCGTAGCAGGTGAACGTCGGTACCGTGTTCTCCGGCGGCGCCGTGCTCTGCCAGTCGCTGATGGTGATCTTGAGCACGATGTTCCTCACGTCGCTCAGGCCGAAGAGCGTGCTCAGGATCTGGTTGTACTGGATGTGCCCGAGCGGGCCGAGAAACACGGTCCAGAAGAGATCGTCGCCGTCCTCATCCAGGATGGGGTTGCCGTCCTCGTCGAAGGGATCGATGAAGAGCCGCAGCGAGGTCTGGGGGTCGGAGGTATTGAAGATCCCCACGTTGTACCGGAAGCGGTCGTCCTCGCGGCCGCCCACGAGTACCTGGTAGGTGAAGTCCCTGCCCTCGCCGAGCGCCCCGGCATCCGCCAGGTTGTACCAGGCCACTCCGGGAATGCTCTGGCCGTAGGTGGTGGGCTTCTCGATGAACTCGCCCTCGTTCTCGGGGTCCTCGACCCAGACCGTCGTCTCGTTGTACGTGCGCGACTCCACAAGGATGTTCCGCGGCGTCCCGTTGCTGTCCTCGGTGAGGGTCCCCGACTCCCAGGCGAAGATCACGAGGGCCCCGAGATTCGAGAATCCTCCCCGCTCGCTCTTCCAGTACTCACCGACAATGTCCTCGAGCGTGACGCTCCCGCGCGGGGGGATGTCGGCGAGCTCGGGGTTGACCTTGCCCCACCCATCCTCCTCGCGTCCCCCGAGGCCCTTCTCACGGGAGTTGATGTACCCCGAGTTGTTTCCGATCCCCGTGGAAATGAAGAAGATCGCCACGTCCACGTTGGTGGTGTCAGCATTGACGATGGTCACGTCCGATCTCCAGACGCTTCCCGAGACCCCCTCGTTGTGGGCCACCGCCGGGACGTAGACGAGCGACGCGGCGTTGAACTGCGCCGCCGCCGGCCCCGCCACCATCGCACTCACGGCCAGGATCCCCAGAATTCTCGAATGCCGACTCATGCATGCCTCCCTCGGCCGCCATCTCCGGCGGCCGGTGCGGGGCCCATCTTGCCATCACCTTCCGGCCGGGGCAAGACGACCCGGGCCTCGAATCCCCCGCCCTCCACATTCTGCAGCTCGATCCGGCCCCCGTGGGTCCGGGCCACCCGCTCTGCCACGGCGAGGCCCAGGCCGGTTCCCCCCGGCCTGCTGGTGTAGAAGGCCTCCCGGACCTTCGCCAGGTCCTGCTCCGGAATGCCGTCACCCCGGTCTCTGACCACGATCACCACCTCGTCTGCGGCCGGGATCTCGAGGTCCACCTCCACCACGCGACGGTCCGGCTCCAGTCCCTCCAGCGCCTGGACGGCGTTGAGCACCAGGTTGATGATCACCTGGCGAAGCTGCCCCTCGTCGCCGAGAACCGTGACCCGCGGCAGGTCGGCCCCCGCCCGGAGGTGCACCAGGGACTCCCGGGCCTCCGGCTTGAGGAAACCCACCACGTCCCGGACCATCCGGCCGAGGTCGATGGGCTCCCGCCGGGTCCTGGTGGGGCGGGCGTAGGTCAGGAAGTCGGTGACCAGGCGGGCCAGGCGCCCCACCTCCTTCCGGGTCGAGGCCAGGGAATCGCCCGTGGCCGCGGCCCCGGAGGCGAGGTCCTCCTCCAGGAGCTCCAGATTCAGGTTGATGGAGTTGAGGGGGTTGCGGATCTCGTGGGCCAGGTTGGCCGCGAGCTCTCCCAGTGCGGCGAGCTCCTCGGCCTCGCGCCGCTGGTCCTCCAGCCGCCTCGTCCTCTGGATCAGGTGCCACACGAAGGCGAAGGCCCCCAGGAGCGTCAGCAGCGTCACGCCCGCCACGGTGACCGTCTGGCGGAGCAGGTCCTGCCTGAGCGACGAGATCCGTTCCGCGAGGCGGCCCTTGCTCATGGTGAGCACCACCTCGCCCACGTCGCCGATGGGTGCCGGGATCTGGTAGGTGTTCTCGGTCTCCCGGACCACGGAGTCGGGCAGCTCCGGCCCCACGTCGAGGTTCCTGACCACCCCCTGCGGGATCCTCTCGCGGGATCGGATCTCCGCCTCGTAGACGATGTTCCCGTCCCTGTCGGTGACCGTGATCGAGGTGAAGACCAGCCGGTTCGCGAGCTCAGCCAGCTTCTGCTCCAGCACCTCACGGCGTTTCTCCACCACGTCGTACACGGTGGCGCCGTCCTCGGAGGCCATCTCGCCCGCGAGGCGGTCCACCTCCTCCTTGCCCGCCAGGAGGACGGTCTCCAGGTAGTGCCGGGAGAGGGACCTGGAGATCAGGTGACCGAAGAGGAAGATGATCCCCAGGATCATCACGGCCATCACCCCGGCCACGATGGCATACTGGCGCTGCAGCGCGTCGGCCCGCCTGTGGTGCCCCTCACGGGCCGTGGCAGGCAGCTCGGCCTTCATGGGCCCTGTCGCTCCCTACCCGCGGTCCGGGCCGCAGGCGCTCCTGAGGTCCTCCACGCGGTCGGTCCGCTCCCAGGTGAAGTCGGGCTCCTCGCGGCCGAAGTGCCCGAAGGCCGCCGTGTTCTTGAAGATGGGGCGCCTCAGGTCAAGGTAGTCGATGATTCCCAGCGGCGTGAGGGGGAAGACCTCGCGAATGGCGCTCTTGATGGTGTCCTCGGGGACCGTGGACGTCCCGAAGGTGTCGATCATGATGGACACCGGGTCGGCCACGCCGATGGCGTAGGCCAGCTGGACCTCCACCCGCGAGGCCAGGCCGGCGGCCACGATGTTCTTTGCCACGTGACGCGCCATGTACGAGGCCGAGCGGTCCACCTTCGTGGGGTCCTTGCCGGAGAAGGCGCCGCCACCGTGGGACCCCACCCCACCGTAGGTGTCCACGATGATCTTCCGGCCCGTCAGGCCGCAGTCGCCCTGGGGGCCGCCGGTGACGAACCTCCCGGTGGGGTTGATGAAGACCTTGGTGTCGTCGTCGATCATGGCCGGCGGGAGCACCCTGTCGATGATGATCTCGCGGACATCCTCCCGGAGGTCCCGCAGCGACACCAGGTCCGAGTGCTGGCAGGACACCACGATGGCCTCGATGCGTTTCGGCTCGAAGCCGTCGTACTCCACCGTGATCTGGCTCTTGCCGTCGGGCCGGAGCCACTCCAGCTCCCCGGTCCGCCTCGCCTCGCTCAGACGGCGGGTGAGCCTGTGGGCCAGCATGATGGGAAGGGGCATCATCTCGGGCGTCTCGTCGCACGCGAAGCCGAACATGAGCCCCTGGTCACCCGCACCACCCGTGTCCACACCCTGTGCGATGTCCGGCGACTGCGGATCGATGGAGGAGATCACGGCGCAGGTGGCGTAGTCGAACCCGAACTTCGCCCTGGTGTACCCGATCTCCTTGATGGTCTCCCTGACGATTCCGGGAAAGTCCACGTAGGTGCTGGTGGTGATCTCGCCTGCGATGAAGGCGAGGCCCGTGGTCACCAGCGTCTCGCAGGCCACCCGGCCCTTGGGGTCCTCCGCCATCACGGCGTCGAGGATCGCGTCGGAGATCTGGTCCGCGATCTTGTCCGGATGTCCCTCGGTCACGGACTCGGAAGTGAAGAGATGCACACCGTTTCGAGCCATCGAACCCTCCCTGGAAGCGGCCACGGTAGCACCACGGACCCGGGTGGTCAACGCGCCCGGAAGAGCCGGTGCACAGCGGTCCGGTCCCGTCACTCCGGTCCGTTGTCCCCGGGTGCTTCCCCGTGCCATCAGCGCCCCATGAGGACGTTTGCGAAAGAAGCCGTCGGGAGACTGCAGGAGGCCGCCCCGAGCCGCGACCGGCTCCCCGGCTCGACCTGAACGTCCATCCCCGCCTCGACGACCCGGTGCAACGCCTCTTCAACGCCATGGAGCCGGGAACCTACGTCCGCCCCCACCGTCACGCTCCGGACCGCTGGGAGCTCTTCCTGATCCTGCGTGGCCGGGCCGCGGTGCTCCACTGCCCCGAGCAGAACGGCCGAGCTGCCAGCACCGGGATCGGGACGCGGAGGACGCGGGGGTGCCGCCGGGGCATCCCCGGAGCCTGGAGCCCTCCCACCCCTACTTCCCCTCGCCCCTGCCCCCCTGCTCCCCTGCCTCCCCCACCTGCGCCCTCCAGGCCGCCGCGTAGCGCCCCCCAAGGGCCAGGAGCTCCTCGTGGCTGCCCGACTCCACGATCCGCCCCTCCGACATGAGGTGGATGGTGTGGGCCCTCCGCGCCGTGGTCAGGCGGTGGGTGACGATCACGGCGGTCCGGTTCCGGGCGAAGTCCAGGAAACGGTCCATCCACGCCACCTCGGACCAGGAATCCATGGCCGAGGTGGGCTCGTCCAGCAGGAGGACGGGTGCCTGCCGGATGAAGGCCCGGGCCAGTGCCAGGCGCTGCCACTGGCCAACGCTCAGTTCCTCCCCCCCCGCGTACCACCGGCCCAGGAGCGTGTCCAGGCCCTCCGGAAGCCCGCCGACGACCTCCCCGGCCCCTGCCGCATCCAGGGCGGCGAGCACCCGCTCCTCGTCCCCGAGGGCGTCCAGGTCGCCGAAGGCCACGTTGAGCCGGACGGTCTCGTTGTAGTGGACCGGCTCCTGGAGCAGCGCGGCCACCCGCCGCCGCATCTCCTCCGGGGGGAGCTTCCGAAGGTCCACGCCTCCCATGAGGACCCTTCCACCCTCCGGATCGTAGAGGCGGCAGAGGAGCTTCACCAGCGTGCTCTTGCCGGCCCCGTTGTCCCCGATGATGGCCGTGACCCTCCCTCCGGGCATGGAGAGTGAGAAGTCGTCCAGGACCGGACGCTCCATGCCCGGGTACCGGAACGCCACCCGCTCGAACACCAGGTCCGGGGCCTCCCGGAGGGCCGTCGCCCCGGCCCCACCGTCCACCGTCACCAGGCCGGGACGGAGATCGAGGAACTCCATCAGGTTGCCGAGGAAGAGGCTGTTGGCGTAGATCTGGCCCGCCGTCTCCAGCAGCGAGCGCATGAGCTTCTGCCCCTGGAGGAAGGCCTGGGCGAACATGGCGAGGTCGCCGAGGGTCACGGCCCCGGCGAGCGCCCGGTGGACCATCCAGACCAGGGCCACGCCCATGACACCCAGCCCCACGACGGAGGCCGCCACCTCGCCCAGGGCCGAGCGGCGAACCAGCTCCAGGCGCTCCCGCCGCAGGCGGCCCTGGAGCGTGTCGTAGAGGCTCCTGAAGTGGTCGCCGAGACCGAAGAGCCGGATCTCCGCGGCCGGCTCCCGGGCGGTCACGAGCCAGTCGCAGTACCAGGTCCGCCGCTCGTCCGTGGTGGTCCGGACCCGCCACCGGTGCTGCGCCAGGGCGTAGCGGAGCACCACGAAGAGGGCGGGCGCCGTGCTGGCCAGCAGCGCCAGGGGGATCCACCATCCGAAGCGGAGCAGCACCCCGGCCATGGCCACCAGCGTGAGGGTCGACTGGAGCAGCATCCCCAGGTTCTCCACGACGGCCACGGGCCTGTGGCGGGCGTCCACGCGGGCGCGGTGCAGGCGGTCGAAGTAGTCGGGGGAGTCGTAGGCCGCCAGGTCCATCCGCAGGGCCCGCTCCTGGATCAGGCCCGTGATGTGATCCCGGACCAGCTCCGCCTGGGCGGTCCTCAGCCATCGGGTCAGGGCCCTCAGGGCCTCCGCCAGCACCAGCACGCCGGCCAGGGCCACCGCCAGGGCCACGGGCGGGCCCAGCTCGCCGCCCGAGCCCGTGGCGGCCACCAGGGCGTCCACGAAGAGCTTGGTGAGCACCACGGTGGCCACGGGAAGCACGCCCTGGAACACCAGCAGCGCCAGCCAGGCGTGGAGCCGCCAGCCCGCGGCCCGCCGCACCAGGCCCAGG
Source organism: Thermoanaerobaculia bacterium (assembly GCA_027061805.1). Taxonomy (GTDB): domain Bacteria; phylum Acidobacteriota; class Thermoanaerobaculia; order Thermoanaerobaculales; family Sulfomarinibacteraceae; genus JAMOWA01. The sequence continues at coordinate 54,532 of JAMOWA010000057.1, forward strand.
GCTGCCGGCAGGTGCCGGAGCTCCCGGAGCGTCGGGAGCAGGTCACGGCCTCCGGGCGCGGCGGGGATCGTCACACCTGCTCCTCCATGCGGAAGACGAAGCCGGAATCGAAGGGCAGCGGCTCACCGGCGGGCAGCTCGGCCAGGAACCGCAGGATCACCCGCGTGGCGACCGCGGCGTGCCGGCCCAGGTTCGCGGCCAGCTCCTCCGGCGCGGTGGGCGGGTCCACCACCCCGTTGGCGTGGTCCACGCCGAAGCCCAGCACGGCGTAGGGCAGCTCGAGCTCCCCGGCCAGCACCGCCTCGGGCCCGCAGGTCTGGCTCAGCGCCGTGCCCCCAACCGAGCGGAGCCAGGCGATCTCGGTCCTCGTGTTCAGACGGGGCCCATCCACGTGGACGTAGCACCCGCCGTCCACGGGCTCCAGCCCCTCCTCGAGGGCGGCGGCGAGCAGCCGGCGTCGCAGCCCCGGGGAGAAGGGGGTGGCCATGATGAGGTGCCCCCGGCGGGGATCCCCGGGCTCGGTGAAGAAGGTGGCGAGCGTCCCGTCGGGAAGGCGGTTGGAGGGGAAGAACAGCTCGTCGAAGACCAGCGGCCGCGCCAGGGGGATGGAGGGGTCCATGATGCCCACCACGGTGGTGCCCAGCACCGCCTCCACCCCGGCCTCCCGGAGCGCCCACAGGTTGGCCCGGTGCCTCACCTGGTGGGACAGGCGCTCGTGGCCGGCACCGTGGCGGGCCACGGCCACGAGCTCGTGCTCCCCCACCATCGCCACCTGGCAGCCCACCGTCCCCCAGGGTGTCCCCACCTCCACCTCCCTGGCCTCGAGGTGTCCCTCCAGCTCGTAGATCCCCGTTCCCGTGATCAGCCCGATGGTGCTCACTCCGCTGCCTCCTTTGCCCACAGTTCCTCCAGAAACCCCTCCAGCGTCCCGGCAACCTCCTCCCGCTGATCCGACCCTCCGAGGACCGACCGGAGGTCCTCCAGCGTGTCCACGTCCCGGAGCACCTCGAGCTCCTCCCAGGCCACGCCCGCCTCCCGGAGGCGCTCCCGCGTGGCGGCGAGCGTCGTCTCCGAGGACCAGGGTACCCCGGAGAAGCAGTCCACGCCCGGCGCCCGCTGGCCCACCAGCCAGTACCCCCCGTCGGCAGCAGGCCCCAGGACCACCGGCGTCTCCTCCAGCCGGGCGAGGGCCTCCGCGAGGTGGCGCGGTACGAGCTCCGGGCAGTCGGAACCCACGAGCACGGCCGTCTCCGCTCCCCTCGCGAAGGCGCCCCGGAGGGCGGCGAGCATCCGGCGTCCCAGGTCGCCCCCCTCCTGGACCTCCAGCCGGACCCCGTCGGGAGGCAGCCAGCCCGCCGAGGGCGGTTCGGCGAGGGAGAGGGTCACCCGCTCCCCCGTTCCCAGGCCGCACCGGATCGTGTGGCGGAGGACGTGCCGGTAGATCTCCGCCGCGACCCCCGCGCCCACCGACGCGGCGAGCCGCGTCTTGACCTTCCCGGCCACGGGCTCCCGGCCGAACACGATCACCTCTCTCATCGGACGTTCCGGTACCACCGGGCCAGGGTCCACGGCGAGACGCCCATCCTGAAGAGGGCTGGGAAGGTGGCCGTCATGAGCCGGGTCCTCACGGGATGCCGCTCGAACCGCCGCGCCGTCGTCCGGATCTCCAGGGGGAGTGTCCGGATCCGCCCGAGGCGGGCCGCCGCCCGGGCGAAGTCCAGGTCCTCCATGAGCGGGATCGGCGGATAGCCGCCCAGCCGCTCGAAGACCTCCCTGCGGACCGCATGGCCCTGGTCACCGTAGGGCAGGAGCCCCAGCCTCGACCTCAGGTCCAGCAGGCGCAGCCACCGGCGGCGGAGTGCCCCCGCGCCGGGAGTGGCGGGCTCCGTGTGGAGGCGGAAGCAGCTCAGCGCAACCGCCGGATCGTCCAGGGCCTCCATGACCGCAGGAAGCCACCCGGTGGGGAGCCGGCAGTCCGCGTGGAGGAAGAGCAGCCGGGGCGCCCGGGCGGCCCGGGCACCCCGGTTGAGCTGCTGGCCGCGTCCCGCATCCCCCCGGACCACCCGGACCTCCCTCTCCACCGAGACGAGATCCAGGGTTCCGTCCCGGCTCCCCCCGTCGCTCACCACGACCTCCACGGCGGGGTCGTCGCCGATGCTCGCGAGGGCACCGGGGAGGGTCTCCTCCTCGTCCAGGGTCGGGATCACCACCGAGAGGGACGGCGTCGGGGGGTGCGGGGAGTCCACGGTGCTCATCGCAGGCCCGATTGTACGGCACGGGACGTGTACCATGGGCTCCTGATGACGGATTCCGGACCTTCCGAGCGGCAGATCCTGGACGAGGCCGCGGCCTGCCGGCGCTCTGCGGCGCTCCTGGCCGGCGTGGAGACCGGCCTGACCGCGATCCTCGGCGGGACGGAGGGCGCGCCGTGAGGCGTCGCCTCGCCAGAGTGGACGAGATCCCGCAGAAGGGGCTCCGCTTCACCTGCCGGGAGGGGCCCTTCGACGAGGAGGGCATCCTGCTGCGGCTGCCCGGCGGCACGGTCCGGGCCTACAAGAACCTCTGCCGTCACCTGCCCGTCAGGCTGGACGAGCGCGACCCCGGCACACTCTGGGACCCGCAGGGCCGCCACCTGGTCTGCGCCGCCCATGGAGCCCGCTACCTCCCCGCCGACGGACTCTGCGTCTCCGGGCCCTGCGAGGGCTCCCACCTCAGGGAGCTCCCCGTGACTGTCGAGGACGGCATCGTCTGGCTGGACGAGGGGGTTCTCGGCGCTTTCTTCGCGTGACCGGAGCGCCGGACCGACCCCTCCTGGAATAGGCGCGCCCTCCGGGGTATTTCACCTGAGTGGGACCCCGGGAAGGGATGCGCAGCGCAGTTCGCGAACCGGGGGCACCACGAGACGGATGCCGGCAGGAATGTCATGGTGGGTTCGTCACCGGCCAGGAACAGAGTGAGTATGACCCGCTTGATGCCTGCAGGGATCCGATGCGGATCGAACGGGAAGAAGAAAGGGGAAAGGGCAGATGATCGTAGGGGTACCGCGAGAGACGTTCCCCGGGGAGCGGCGTGTGGCCCTGGTGCCGGCGCTCCTCCCGGGGCTGACACGGGCGGGGCTGGAGGTCCTCGTGGAGACCGGAGCCGGAACGGAGGCCGGGTTCACGGACGAGGCCTACACCGACAAGGGCACCACCATCGCCGGGTCGCGCGCCGAGCTCTTCTCCAGGGCCGACGTCATCCTCCAGGTCCGGGCGCCGGGCTCCAATCCCGAGGAGGGAAGGAAGGACCTGGAGCTGCTCCGGGAGGGACAGGTGGTGATCGGCTTCTGCGATCCCCTCCTCTCCCTGGAGATCACCCGGGCCCTGGCCGAGAGGGGGGTGACCCTGTTCTCCATGGAGCTGATGCCCCGGATCACCCGGGCCCAGAGCATGGACGCCCTGTCCTCCATGGCCACCATCGCCGGCTACAAGGCCGTGCTGCTGGCCGCGAACACGCTGCCGCGCATGTTCCCCATGATGATGACGGCTGCGGGCACCCTCGCCCCGGCCCGCGTCTTCGTGGTGGGCGCCGGCGTGGCGGGCCTCCAGGCCATCGCCAGCGCCCGGCGCCTGGGTGCGGTGGTGGAGGCCTACGACGTGCGGCCCGCCGTCCGCGAGCAGGTGGAGAGCCTGGGCGGCAAGTTCGTGGAGCTCGAGCTCGACACGGGGGAGGCCGAGGATGCGGGGGGCTACGCGAAGGAGCTCGGCGAGGACTTCTACCGGAAGCAGCGGGAGATGATGCTGCGGGTGGTGGCCGGCTCCCACGTGGTGATCACCACGGCGGCCATCCCGGGCAAGAAGGCCCCCATCCTGGTGACCCGGGAGATGGTGGAGGGCATGGAGCCGGGCTCGGTGATCGTGGACCTGGCCGCCGAGCGCGGCGGCAACTGCGAGCTGACCCGGCCGGGCGAGACGGTGGACCACGACGGCGTCACCATCCTCGGCCCGCTCAACATCCCCGCCACGGTCCCCTACCACGCCTCCCAGATGTACGCCAAGAACATCACCACCTTCCTCCTCCACCTGGTGGAAGAGGGTGAGCTGACCCTGGACACCGACGACGAGATCACCGCCGGTACCCTCGTGACCCGGGGGGGCCGGGTGGTCCATCCCCGTGTCCTGGAGCTCCTCGGCTCCGGGGACGGGACGAAAGGAGCTTCCTCATGAGCGACCTGGTCATGCTGCTGACCGTCTTCGTTCTGGCCATCTTCGTGGGATTCGAGGTCATCACGAAGGTGCCGCCCACACTCCACACGCCCCTCATGTCGGGCTCCAACGCCATCTCCGGCATCACCATCCTCGGTGCACTGGTGCTCGCCGGGGCCCTCGGCGAGGCCCCCCTGGCCAAGATCCTGGCCACGGTGGCCGTGGCCTTCGCCACCATCAACGTGGTGGGCGGGTTCCTGGTGACCCACCGCATGCTGATGATGTTCAAGCGGAAGTGAGGACCGTGACATGCTGAGCCCGAACGTCGTCAATCTGATCTACCTCGTGGCCGCGGTCCTGTTCATCCTGGACCTCAAGTGGATGTCCCACCCCCGCACGGCCGTGCGCGGCAACCTCGTGGGTGCCGTCGGCATGGCCCTGGCCATCGGCGCCACGCTGCTCAGCCAGCAGCAGGAGTGGTCCTACATCCTCGTGGGCGTGACCGTGGGCTCCGTCATCGGCGCCGTGGCTGCCCTGAAAGTGAAGATGACCTCCATGCCCGAGATGGTGGGCCTCTTCAACGGATTCGGCGGCGGCGCCTCGATCCTGGTGGCCGGCGCGGCCCTCATCGCGGCCTACAGCGGCCTCGCCCACGGCGAGGCCATGAACCTCCAGGAGAAGATCGCCACCGTGGCCTCGGGCATCATCGGTTCGGTGACCTTCTTCGGGTCCTACGTGGCCTTCGGCAAGCTGGCCGAGTTCCTGGCCGTGACGTGGAAGCTTCATCCCTGGCAGAAGGCCGTCAAGTACGGCTTCTCGCTGGCGGTGGCGGCCGGGGGGGTCTGGTACGGCTACGGTGCCGGGTTCGACCGCTGGGCCATCGTGACCGCGGTCTCGGCCGTGATCATCGCGGCCCTGCTCCTGGCGAAGCAGGACCGCTTCCCCGGCATGGACGCCCTCAAGGGGCTCTCGGCCGTGGTGTCCGTGGGGCTCGGCGTGCTCCTGGTGATGAACCCGGAGAGCATGGACCTGTTCTGGGCACTCGTGGCCACCGGAGGCGTGCTGGGCGTACTGCTCACGCTCTCCATCGGCGGCGCCGACATGCCGGTGGTGATCGCCCTGCTGAACTCCTACTCGGGGCTGGCAGCCGCGGCCACCGGCTTCGTCATCAACAACACGGCGCTGATCATCTCGGGCTCCCTGGTCGGGGCCTCGGGGGTGATCCTCACCCAGATCATGTGCAAGGCCATGAACCGCTCCCTGACCAACGTGCTCTTCGGCACCATGGGTCCCACATCGGAGACGCCCGACGCCGACGAGGTCTACAGGACGGTGAAGTCCACCTCCGCCGAGGAGCTGGCCATGATCCTGGACGGCGTGCAGCGCGTGGTGATCGTCCCCGGCTACGGCATGGCCGTGGCCCAGGCCCAGCACGCGGTCAGGGACCTGGCCAACCTCCTGGAGTCCCGCGGCGCCACCGTGGAGTTCGCCATCCACCCCGTGGCGGGTCGCATGCCCGGCCACATGAACGTGCTCCTGGCGGAGGCCGACGTCCCCTACGCCAAGCTCAAGGAGATGGACGAGGTCAACTCCACCATGGAGCAGGTGGACGTGGCCATCGTCATCGGGGCCAACGACGTGGTGAACCCCGTGGCCCGGACCGACCCCGGCTCCCCCATCGCCGGCATGCCCATCATCGACGTGGACAGGGCCCGCACCGTGGTGGTGATCAAGCGGAGCCTGAGCCCCGGCTTCGCCGGCATCCCCAACCCGCTCTTCGCCGCCGACAACACCCTCATGTACTTCGGCGACGGCAAGAAGGCCATCACCGAGCTCATCGCCGCGCTGAAGGAGAGCTGAACCCGGCGCATCGTGACGACCCGCGGCGGGGCCTCCGGGCCCCGCCGTCTCGCGTCATGCGACACCGGCCGCTCCAAGACGGGGCCATTCGAGGTGATCTCCCGCACAGACTCCTGCAGGATCCGAGGTACCATGGAGATACACATCGGACCGGGTCAGCGCGTTCGTGTGCCGGCACCGGTCCCCTATCGGGAGTACTGTCATGACCCGCAAGATCGAACGCCGTCCCCACGCGGAGCCGGGACCAGGCTGCCGCCGCGCCAACCACGTCGTGTGGATCACCCTCGGAATTCTTCTGCTCATGGGAGGAGCATCCCTCCTTGCTGCCAGTGGGCTCCAGGGAACCCTCGAGGGCACCCTCACGCTGGTCTGGGGTGATGGAAGACCGGGTGAGGCTCCTCTCGAGGGGCCGGTCCCCTGGCTCACCGACGCCTCCGGGACCTCGGTGGAGCTCCGGATACCCCGGGACATCGCCCGGGCGGCCGGGGGCCTGCTCGAGCTCAACGGGCGACGGCTCAGAGTGGAGGGCGCCTGGCTCACGGTACCGGCTGTGATCAGTGCCACCGGCGTGCTGGCAGTGACGGCCATCAGGCCCCTCGAAGAGACGGCTCCCGGAACCGTCGCCGCCGTCAGCGGGTCCCAGCCGTGGGTCTCCGTCATGTGCAAGTTCTCGGATGTGGCCGCAGAGCCCAAGGACCTTGCCTACTTCCAGAACATGTTCTCCGGGACCGCCCCCGGACTGGATCACTACTGGCGGGAGCTTTCCTATGGCAACGTGAACGTGGTGGGCAGTACCGCACGGGGTTGGTACACGCTCCCGCAACCTCATTCCTACTACGTGGACGCCTCGGGCAACGCCGACCTGGACAGGCTCTTCAACGACTGCACGGCCGTGGCCGACGCCGACATCTACTACCCCGGTTTCGTCGGGATCAACCTGATGTTCAACGACGACATCGGCCCCTACGCCTGGGGAGGGAGCCGCCACGCGAACCTGGACGGCTCCAGCAGGATCTGGAGGGTCACCTGGGAACCCCCGTGGGGCTACGGCAACGTCTGTGTGATGGACCACGAGATGGGCCACGGTTTCGGCCTTCCCCACTCCCACCACTCGGCCACCTACGACAACACCTGGGACGTGATGAGTGACACCTGGTCCTACACCTCGTCCGATCCCACCTACGGCCGGGTGGGCCAGCACACGATCATGTACCACAAGGACAGTCGCCTCGGGTGGCTCCGGCCTCCGGAGAAGGTGACGGTGAGCTCCGGGGAGTCCACCACCGTTCGCCTGGAGAGGAGCGCCACGCCCACGGAGCCGGGACCGAAGATGGTCAGCATCCCCATCGCCGGCTCGACGACCAACTTCTACACCGTGGAGGCCCGGAAGAGGGTCGGTTACGACGTGGGAACCCCGGGCGAGGCGGTCATCATCCACAAGGTCGACACGACCCAGATGATTCCCGCGACGGTCCAGGGAACCAACGGTGCGGCAGGGGCCATGTGGACCCCCGGCGAGGTCTTCCGGGACACCACCAACAACATCGGGATCGCCGTGACGGGATCCGACGACACGGGCTTCACGGTGGCCGTGGCGTCGGGTTCCGCCATGGCGGCCTCCTACCCGGCCATGGACGCCCATGCCGGCACGGGAACGAGCTCCAACACGAACGGTGTCCTCGAACCCGGTGAGACGGTCCTGTTCGAGCCGTCGTGGACCAACGCCTCCACGAGCTCCGTGAGCCCCAACGGAACGCTCGGGTCGTTCACCGGACCGGGCGGAGCCACCTACTCACGCCCCGATGCGGCGGCCTCATACGGCACCGTGGACTCCGCCGCCACGGCCAGTTGCACGGACACGGGAAACTGCTACACCCTGGCGGTCTCCAACCCCACGTCACGGCCTGCCCAGCACTGGGACGCGACGGTGACCGAGACCCTCAGCTCCGGTGCCACCACGACGTGGACGATCCACATCGGATCGAGCTTCGACGATGTGCCACCGGGACAATGGGCCTACCCCTTCATCGAGGCCCTCTTCCACTCCGGTGTCACGGCCGGTTGTGGCGCCGCCGACTACTGTCCGGGTACCAGTGTCACACGGTGGCAGATGGCCGTGTTCCTCGGAGCGGCCCTCACCGGAAGCTCCGTTCCGGTGAGTGGGACGGTGGAGGGTCTGGGCAACTACAACTGTGTCGCGGGCGGAACCTCGGTGTTTGCCGATGTCCCGCCGGATGACCCGGGTTGTCCCTCCATCCACTACATCGCTGCCCGCGCCATCACGGCGGGGTGTGGCGGCGGCAACTTCTGCCCCTCGGACGACGTGACCCGCTGGGAGATGGGGGTGTTCCTGGCCACCGCCATGGCGGGCACCACGGTGCCCACCTCCGGAACCGTCGCGGGACTCGGATCGTACAGCTGTGTCGCTGGAGGAACTTCTCTCTACTCGGACATTTCTCCCACCGACGCGGGGTGCCGCTTCATCCACTTCCTCGCCGCGAAGGGCGTCACGGCAGGGTGTGGCGGCGGCAACTACTGTCCGGACGATCAGCTCCTCCGCGACCAGATGGCCGTGTTCCTCACATCTGCCTTCGATCTGAAGCTGGCCGCGCCCTGACCCGCATGATTCATGATGCTTCGACTGCGCCACGCGATCCGTCGTTGCTGGCAGCGTCTTCTCGGCTCGGTCGTTCGAGGTGCGGCAGGCACTCCTTCGCTCCCTTGCCTTGTGAGAACACCACCAGCAACGGCGTCTCGCACCGCTCGCCACGAACCCTCCCGAACACTCCAGGTGAGAGCATCGATCGGCGTGGCGTGAAATCCCGACCCCTCGGTTGACACCCCGGCCATGTGCCGGAAGAATGGGCGGCACATGTTCGGCCCGACCTCCGCAAACCGTGGACACCGCCTGTTCCTGGCTGCCGCCGATGCCCTGGTCGTGGTGGGAGCCGGGACCCTGGCTGCATGGATCCGCTTCCCCTCGCACCTGTTCAGCGACAGCATCCGCGAGATCGTGGCGCATCCCTGGTTCGTGATGAGTGCCATCGGCGCGGTCTGGGCGCTCTCCACCACCTTCGACCTCTACCGACCGGAGGTCTGGCCCACGCTGGACCGGCTCATGGTGCGCCTGGCGGCCCTTGCCGTGACGCTCCCCGTGGCCATCGCCCTCCTCGTGTACGCGGTCCCCCCCTGGCGGTTCGGCCGGGGGTTGCTGGTCCTCACGGTGCTGTTCACACTTGCGGGATCGGCCCTCGTCCGCATGCTCTGGAGGGCCCGGGCCGTGCACTGGGTCCCCAGACCTGCCGTGGTCATCGGTCACGGTCCCGTGGTGGAGTCCCTGTCGCAGGAGCTGGAGCACCATCCCGCTCCACCGTTCAGGATCGTGCGCCGGCTGGAGGAGCTCCCCGAGGACACGGACCCCGAATCGGTCCGGTCGGTCCTTGGAGGAGCGGAGCTCGTCATCGTGGCCCAGCTGGCGGACCCCGAGACGTGGGACCGCCTGGCGGCCCTGAACTTCTCGGGCACCACCGTGATCGACGCTCCGGGCGCGTTTGCCCGGCTCACGGGCAGGATCCCCATCCGCCAGGTGGACGCCCGCTGGTTCATCGCCTCGGGCGATTTCACGGCGGTGTCGACCTCGGCGTTCCACCACGTCCAGCGTTTCCTTGACCTGATCGGCGCCTCCCTCCTCCTTCTCCTTGCATCACCCGTCTTCACGGCCGCGGCCCTGGCCGTGCTCCTCACCAGCGGGCGACCCATCCTGTACCGGCAGGAACGGCTCGGGAGATTCCGCCGTCCCTTCACTCTCTTCAAGCTCCGCACCATGGCGCGTGACGCCGAGAAGGACGGCCCCCGGTTCGCCGCGTCGAACGACTCCCGTGTCCTGCCGGTGGGGCGGTTCTGCCGCAGGTGGCGCATCGACGAGATCCCCCAGCTGCTCAATGTCATCAGAGGAGAGATGAGCCTCGTGGGACCCCGGCCGGAACGGCCCGAGGTGGCGTGTGAGCTGGAACGGCTGATTCCCTTCTATGCCTTCCGGTACTCGGTCCGGCCGGGCATCACGGGCTGGGCCCAGGTCAACCACAACTACTGCGTCTGGCCCGAGGACCATGCCCTGAAGCTTGAATACGATCTCTACTCACTCCGGCATCACGGCCCCGGGCTGTACGCCCTCGTCCTGCTCAGGACCCTCGGTGCCCTGGTCTTCCGGCCGGGGCGTTGACCGGATTCCTTCAATCTGAAAGAATGAACATATGGATGCCAACGACACGCAACCTGAAGTCTGCTCCATCCACGAGATCGATCCGGACGCTGTCAAGCGGGTGCAGGAGCGCGCGCTCCCGGAACGAACCATCGAGCGCCTGAGCCGTCTCTTCTCCGCACTGTCAGATCCCACACGCCTGAGGATCCTGCACGCACTGACGGTCACCAAGGAGCTCTGTGTGTGCGACCTGGCGGTGATCGCCAACCTGTCTGTCTCGGCAGTCTCGCACCAGCTTCGCCTTCTCAGGGACCGCGACCTCGTCCATGCGCGGAGGGACGGCCGCATGGTGTACTACAGCCTCTCCGACGAACACGTCCGGCATCTCATCGACACCGGCGCCGTGCACGCCAACGAGCAGTAGGGTTCCTACCGGGCGGGACCCCCGGGCGCCTTCACGGCCCCCCTGATCTGTGGGAGCGGAAGAAGGCACAACCTCGGGCGTGCTCGGTGACCCCGGACCCCGTTCTCGAACGCGACAGGACGGGATCCCGCCCCTACCAGGGCCGGGACCAGCGGGTCCCCGCCCCCGGGCCGTAGACCACCGCATTCACGAGGAGCCTCCGGGCCCCGAGGGTGACCCCCCGGAACGCCGGGTTCTCGAGGAAGAGCAGGACCTGGCCACGCCCGACGGACTCCCGCGTCAGCCAGGCGGTCCCCGACCACCGTCCCGCCGCCTCCGGCCAGAGCAGGCCCCCGAGGTGCATGCGCTCCGGTGACGCCAGCCGCACCACGGTGACGCCCGGCACATCGGTGACCAGCGCGAAGGGAGCGTTCACCAGGACCGGGAGCTCCTCACCGAGCCCCCACGTGAGGAAGGTGTCCGTGTCGAGCTCCGCCAGCAGGAAGGCCCCCCTCGGCCTGAACCTCCTGAGCCTCGCATCGGCTCGCTCCAGGTCCTCCTCGGGCACCTTCTTGAGCCCCGGGGCGAGCAACGGCCTCACCCAGTCCGCCAGGACCACGGGCTTCCCGAGCTCTCCACCCTGCCCGGGCGCGGCAAAGGCCTCGGCACCCGGGCCGATCACGGGAGACACGGCCAGGGGGTCCCCGCCCGATGGGCCGGCTTTCCGGCCTCCGCTCTTTCCGGGAACCCTGAGCCCGGCGCCGCGGAACCTGCCGGCGCGGTCGACCTCGATGGCCGACGGGCCGAACACCACGGGCGGGAAACGGTCCAGGGCCTGCCGGCGGAGCTTCACCCCGCACATCTTCGCCCCCTCGTCGGCCAGCATCTCCGCGCCGCTGCCCATGGCGATGAGGGTCCCCCCCTCCTCCACCCATCGCCGGAGCCGCTTCATGGTGCCGGCACCGAGGGCTGCCCGGCAGGCCTTCACTCCTCCGAAGGATGGCGGCAGGATCAGGACGTTGTACCGCCTGAGGTCCACACGGGGAAGGCGCCCGGCCTCGATGGCGGAAAAACGCAGTCCCATCGCCTCGTCGAAGAGGTGCCAGACGGCCCCGTAGTCCGACGGCGAGACCGGCATGCCCGTGACCACCGCCACCCGCGGCTCCACGAGCGTGACGAAGTGGCGCCCCCCGAGATCGGGGCCCGACTCCGAGGCCGAGGTGGACACTCCGACGAACTCCACGTGCCGGCGATGTGCCACCTGGGCAAGCAACGTCTCCACCTCCGGCAGGTTGCCCTCCCTGCGCACGAGGAGCGAGCCGGCCGGGAAGGAGCAGCCCTCCACGGTGAACTCCCGGTCCGCCAGGCGGACCACGACATCCCCGGCCAGGAGATCCGCCGCGGCGAACACCGCCCGGTCGGGGGTTCCGTCGAGGATCCACCCGAAGGAGGCCTCCGCTTCCTCCACCCCGCCGGTGGGCTCCTCCGGTCCGGCGGGCCGCCACTCACCGGGGAGGGGTGTGGCGGACCACATGGCCTCGATCCCGAAGGCCAGCGGCAGCGACCATGCGGTCACCTCGTAGAGGCGCGAGCCCTTGCCCTTCTCCTGGTACTCACGCTCCTCCCTCAGGAACTCGTCGGACATGGGAACGTGGGGATCCATGAGGGCGCGCACCAGGAAGCCTGCGGGCTGGTCCGTCCGGACGCGCCACGCGCCGGCCGGCAGCTCCGTGTCCTCCGGAGCACCGGACACCGCATCCACCAGCCCCCGGACCGCCACCGGCGCCTCCAGGCGCTCCACCTCGATTCCCTGCTTCCGGAGGATCTCCACGAGACGGCGCACCCGGTCGGGATATCGCCGGGCCGGCAGGACCCAGGCCGCCACGCCCCGGCCGCCCTGCGCCGCCTCCCGGCGGATCCCGATCCAGGTCCGCAGCACCGCCTCGCGGTTCGCCGCCAGGGTTGCCAGGTTGGCCAGCGAGCTCGTGGCCTGGTGCTCCACGGCCTGCGCGAAGGTCCTCAGGGTCCCGCCCTCCTGCTGCACCACCGTTCCGGCGGTACGGGCCATCTCGTACAGAATCCCCACCGCCCCCAGGTACGAGCCCCACGAGGATCCGTACCCGGGGAAGAACTCCTCGTTCCACTCCGCCCGGTAGTACGGAAAGCCCCACCGGTCCAGGGCCCGGGCCTGGTCCGCGGAGAAACGCCCGGCCCAGGGCCTGAGCTTCGGCGATTTCCACGGGTTGAAGGGGTGCCTCGCCGGAGAGAAGAGGTAGGTGTCGTGGGCGCCCATCTCGTGGCTGTCCACCACGAGCTGCGGCGCCCAGGAGGCGATCATCACCGAACGCCGGCTCTCCGGCTGGACCATGGTGAACCAGTCCCTGTTGAGGTCGAACAGGTAGTGGTTTCCCCGTCCCCACGGCCAGACGGCCGTGTGCGAGAGGTCGTCGGTGTCGGGGTTGGGCACCTTGTGGGCGAAGGAGGCCGTCTGGGCGAGGTACCGCTCGCGCCCGTCGGGGTTCTCGCAGGGGTCCACCAGAACCAGGAGCTCGCGGCGCAGCATCCTGGCCGTCTCGTCCTCCCCGGCCACCAGCCGGTAGATCACGGCCACGGCGGCATCCGGGCTGGACAGCTCGTCCCCGTGGATGCCATAGGCGAGCCAGGCGACGGCCCGTGCGCCGGAAAGCAGGGCGGCCTCCTCCTCCGGGGACCGTCCCCTGGGGTCGGCCAGCCGGGCGTGTTCCTCCCGGAAGGCCTCCAGGCCGGAGATCACGCCGGGCTCGCCGATGGCCACCGCCACCAGGCGCCTCCCCTCGTGGGAGGTGGCGTAGTCCAGGATCCTCATCCGGGGCGATGCCTCGGCGAGTGCCTCCAGGTACGCCAGGATCTCCCCGTGGTGCAGGGGACGGGCACCCGGCTCGAAACCGAAGAACGCCTCCGGGCTCGGCAGGGTGGAATCGTAGACCGCTCCGGGAAAGAGCTCCCCGAGATCCACGCCATCCGGCGTGGCCGCGGATCCCGCCACCGCCACCGTGGCCATCGTCACCGTGATCAGAATGCAGCGAAGTCCCCGAATATCCATGGATCCTCCCCCGTGACGCACACTCCCCATCATACCCGTGCGCTCCTCGCGCCACCCCGGCTGGGGCCGGGGAGGAGCGTGCCACGCCCGGTCCGGGGACAGGGACGGGATCGGTGCCAGGGCCGTGGTCGGGACCACGGACAGGCGGTGGCGCCGGGTGTGAACGGTGGTGCGTGCCCGTTCCCCGGCGGAGCTCAGTTCTGCCGTTGCGGCTTCACGGCGGACATCTGGATGGACCTGGCCCCGGCGGCGCGGGCCAGGTCGAGGACGTGGACCACCACGCCGTAGTCGGCCCCCTGGTCTCCCTTGAGGATCACCGCCCCATCCTTTGCGCCCTTCACGATCCTGTCGATCTCCGTCTCCAGCCGCGCCTCGGGGATCTCGCGGTCGTCAACCCACACGCTGCCGTCGGCGGCGATGGTGATCACCGGCGGTTTCCGCTCACGCCCCTGGCCCACCTCCTCCGCTGTCCTCGCCTCCGGGAGCTTGAGCTTGAGGCGCTGGTCGGTGACGAACTGGGTGGTCACCGAGTAGAAGATCAGCAGGAGGAAGACCACGTCGATGAGCGGAGACATCTGGATCTCCGGTTTCCGTCGCGTTCCCAGCCTGGCCAGATGCATCAGTCGGTCTCCCCGCCTTCGGGCACCGTGGGCCGGCGGCGCACGAGGTGCATGAAGTCCAGCAACCGGGCCTCGATCTCCGCCAGGATGCCCTCGGCCCGGCTCTCCAGGTAGGCATGGATGAACAGCACGGGAATGGCGATGATGAGGCCCGTGGCCGTGGTCACCAGGGCCTCGGCGATGCCCAGTGACAGCTTCTCCGCGATCTGGGTGCCCGAGGAGGCCACGGCCGCGAAGATCTTCATCATGCCCAGCACCGTCCCCAGCAGGCCCAGCAGCGGGGCGCCCGAGGCGATGGTGGCCAGCGCGGGAAGGCCGCGCTCGAGGCTCCTGAGCTGCCTCCGGCCCACGTCCTCGAGCACCTCGCGGAGCTCGTCGTACGGCGCCGACCGGTTCTCCACCAGCGTGGTCACCAGCTCGGTGAAGGGTCCGGGGTGACGCCGGCAGTACTCCTGGACGTGCTCGTGGTCCCTCTGGGCCAGCAGCTGGGTGAGCGTGTTCACCTGGGTCTCATTCACGAAGCTGGACGGCCGGAGGACCCAGAGGCGCTCCAGGATGATGGCAACCGCCACCAGCGAGAGGAACGCCAGGGGGATCATCACCGGTCCGCCTGAAACAAGAATATCGATCATCTGCCTTCCCCAGTCTCCTTCATCGGTTCCATTCCGAAGGGCTCGTGTTGTAGAAGAACGTGATGGTGACACCTTCTCGTTCCACACCCGTCAGGTCGGACGGGAGTGGCCTGAAGGGTGACGAGAACGCGATGGCGTCGCGGGCTGCGAAGTCCATGGGCGGCTTGCCCGATTCGTCCAGGATCTGGAGACCCGTGACGGTCCCGTCCCGCTCGATGTAGAACCGGATCTTGACGACCCCCTGGACACCCAGCATGGCGATCTCGGGAATCCTCCAGTTGCGGCGGATCTTCCGGAGCATGGCCGCGGCGTACGGGCCCCAGTCGTACCAGCGGGTGTCGAAGGACAGCGCGCCCGGCTCCGCCCTCCCTCCCCGCCGGTCCGGGGCTTCGGGCAGGCCCCCGACGTCCGGGGGAAGGGACCATGCTCCCGGCGGCGGCAGCTTCAGGGAGGGCCTGGGCTGCGGTTTCCGGGGCTCACCCTCCCCGGCCCCCTCCTCGGCGGGCTTCTCGGAGGGTTTCTCCTCGCGCGGCCTCTCCTCCTCGGGGCGGGGCACCTCCTGCCGCTGCTGGGGACGTGGCACGGTCTGCTGCGGCGGTCCCTGCTGGCGCGGAGGGGTTCCGCGGTCCAGCCGCCGCCCACCCTGTGCCCGGACCAGCTGAGGGGTGTTCCCCTTCGTCTCCGGCTTCCGCGCGTTGGGCTCGCCCTCGCCCCCGTGGGCCCTCCGGTCCATGTCGGACAGCGGGACGGGTTCGTCGGGCGGCTTCTCCTCCTTCTGGTCGGGAAGGTCCACGAGCTCGAACTGGAGTGGCCGCTCCTCCTGCTGCTGTGGCTGGATCTTGAAGCGCTCGGCCACCCGGGCAGCCGAAGGCCACACCTTCCTCACACCGGGTATGAGCAGGAAAATGGCGATCAGGTGCAGCAGGAGAGAGATCTCCAGCGCCCTGCGGAATGTACTCCGGTCGTCCCGCACGGCCCATACCCTAGCAAGACCCGTGCCCGAAAGGAAACCGGATCTCGATTCACTGTTCGGGGCGAGGCTGCAGGGTTACCATGTGATCATGAATCAACCTGCAATCCGTGCGGTCCTCGTCCTGTTCCTCCTGCTGACCGTTCCGGCCGTGGGGCTGCATGCCGCGGACGAACCGGTGGAGGGCCAGCTGGCCCGCGTCGTGGGCCTCGCGTCGACGTCGCCGTTCCTCCGTGAGCGGGCCTCGATGCTCCTGGACGGCATCGGTCCCCGTCCGGCAGGGACACCCAACGGCCTCCACGCCGAGGAGCTCGCGGCGCAGACCTTCCGCACCGCAGGGGTCCCCCTGGTGTTCGCAGAGCCCGTCACCGTGCCGATGTGGCAGGTCCACAGGGCCACCCTGACCCTCGTGGAGCCCACGGAGTACGAGGCCTCCGCCGTGGCCCTGGCCAACGCCGCGTCCACCCCGCCCCAGGGTCTGCTGCTGGAGGTGATCGACGGCGGTCAGGGCACCCCGGAGGAGATCGCGGCGCTGGGGGATGCCGTCGACAACAGGGCCGTCCTGGTCCGTTCGGGAGTCCCCGAGGGTCATCGGCGGCTCCACCGGAGCGCCACGTACGAGACCGTGGCCCGGGCCGGTGCGGCGGCGTTCCTCCACGCGCCTCCGGACCCGGCCTCTCCGGCCCGGTCGGGAACGGTCACGCTGGACGGAACACCCGGTCCCATCCCCGCCCTGGGCATCTCCGGGCGCGTGGCCGCCTGGCTGTCGCGACTGCTCCGCGAGGGCCGGTCCGTGCGTGTGCGGGTGACGCTGCTGGCCGACCGGGTTCCCGCCACGGCCCACAACGTGGTGGCCGAGATCCCGGGCCGGCGCCCGGAGGAGGTGATCCTCCTCGGGGCCCACCTGGACTCCTGGGACCTGGCACAGGGAGCGGGCGACAACGGGACGGGAACCCTCGTGCTCTGGCAGGTGGCCCGGACCCTGGTCGAGCAGGGCCTCCGTCCCCTGCGCACCCTCCGCTTCGTCTCCTTCACCGGCGAGGAGCTGGGGCTCCTGGGCTCGAGGTCCTACGTCGAGCGCCACCGGGAGGAGCTCGGGTCCATCCGCGCCATGGTCAACCTGGACATGGTGGGTGAGCCCACGGGTTTCGGGGCCATGCTCCAGCCCGGGGTCCTGCCGTTGCTCGGGCATCTCGCCCGGCGGCTGGCCGGTTTCGGCCTGGACCCCGAACCCCTGGACCGGGCGTGGCTCCACTCCGACCACCAGCCCTTCCTCCTGGCAGGGGTTCCGGTGATCACACTCCGCAGCCGCCTGCGGGAAGAGGTCCGGGACGCCTGCCACTCGGACCGGGACACCATCGACGTCCTCGACCCGGGCCGCCAGCAGAGGGCGGCCGCCGTGGTGGCCGCCCTGGCATGGCAGCTGGCCACGGTGGAGGAGCTGCCGACCCGTTCCCTGGAGCCCGCCGAGGTGGTCCGCCACCTCCACGACGCCGGGATCACCGTGGACGGGCCGGTGGACCGGGTGCCGGGCGGACGCCGGGAATGACCGACCCCTCCCCCGGCCCGAAGGGTCTCTACGTCCATCTCCCCTTCTGCGCGAGCCGTTGCGCCTACTGCACCTTCGTGGTCTCCACCGAGCGCCGGCTCGTGGGGGCCTACGTGGAGGCGATCCACCGGGAGCTCGAGCTCCTGGATCTCCCGGAAGGCACCCCGCTCGAGACGGTGTACCTGGGAGGCGGGACGCCATCGCTGATCGGCGGAGGGGAGCTCGCCGGGCTTCTCCGGGCGATCCTGGAGCGACACCCGGGGGTCCCCGGAATCGAGGTCACGACGGAGGCCAACCCCGAGGACCTCACGCCGGAGCTCCTCGGGCTGTGGACGGCCGCGGGGATCAACCGCATCTCCATCGGCGTCCAGTCCTTCGTGGACGGGGAGCTCACCGCCATCGGTCGCCGCCACGACGCCGCCCGCGCACGGGCCGCCTGCCACCTTCTGGCTCGTGTTCCGTCCGTCACCTGGAACCTCGACCTGATCCTGGGGATTCCAGGCCAGACGCCGGAGAGCCTCGAGGTCTCACTCGCCGGGGCCCTCGAGGCAGCACCCCACCACATCTCCGTCTACATCCTGGAGATGGACAAACCCCACCGGTTGCAGGAGCTGTACCGGAGGCATCCCGACGAGTTCCCGGGTGACGACACCGTGGCCGGGCTCTACCTCCGGGTCCACGAGGTCCTGGGAAAGGCGGGATACGAGCACTACGAGATCTCCAACTTCGCCCTCCCGGGGGCCGAGGCGCGCCACAACCTCCGCTACTGGGACCGCCGGCCCGTCCACGCCCTCGGCGTCGGCGCCCACGGCAACGACGGGAACCGGCGCTGGGCGAACCTCGAGTCCCTCGCCGGGTACCTGGAGGCGATTCGCGGCGGCGAGCGGCCTCTGGCCTGGGAGACGACCCTCTCCCCCCGGGAGATGCTGGCCGAGGGCCTCATGCTGGGCCTCCGGCTCGCCGCCGGCGTGGACCGGGGCTCGGCGGACGCCGGCGGGGCCTCCTTTCCGGAGTTCGGGAGGATGCTGGAGGGCTTCCTCCAGCGGGATCTCGCGGTTGAGGATGCCGGGAGGATATTCCTGACACCGGAGGGGTGGCTGCTCTCCAACGAGCTGTTCGCCACCCTCGTCTGAGGACGGCTCCCACACCCGGCCCGGCACTGCTATCCTGTCCCGCAGCTTCGGGGAGGAACCCATGGCACTACGGCACGAGAAACTGGCCTTCGTGGGATGCGGCATGATGGGAGAGGCCATGGTCAAGGGCCTGCTGTCCAGGAAGCTGGTACGGCCCCAGCAGATCGTGGCGTCCCACCCGCGTCCCGAGAGACGGGAAGAGCTCGAACGGAACTACGGCATCCGGACCGCCGCCAACAATGCCGAGGCGGTGGAGGGCGCCACCGTGGTCACCCTCGCCATCAAGCCCCAGGTCCTGGACGAGGTCCTCGAGGGACTCGAGGGGCATCTGAATCCGGAGACCCTCCTCGTGAGCATCGTGGCGGGAGCCACGACCTCCCGGCTCAGGGAGGCCCTCTCCACACCCGGTGTGGTCCGGGTGATGCCCAACACACCGGCGCAGATCGGTCATGGAATGTCGGTCTGGTACCCCACCCCTCCGGTGGATGCCGCGGGCCGGGAGAAGGTCCGGACGATCCTCTCGGCCCTGGGCGCGGATGAGATCGTCCACCACGAGGATGAGATCGACATGGCCACGGCACTGAGCGGAACGGGGCCCGCCTACGTCTTCCTGTTCATGGAGGCCCTCATCGAGGCCGGGGTCCACCTGGGGTTCTCCCGCCGCGTGGCAGCGCGCCTGGTCCACCAGACCATGCTGGGTGCCGTGGAGTTCGCCATGGAGGCCCCGGAGCACGTGGCCCGCCTGAGGAACCAGGTCACCTCGCCCGGCGGAACCACGGCCGAGGCGCTCTACCAGCTGGAACGGGGCCGCCTCCGTACGGTCCTCTCTGACGCCGTCTGGGCGGCCTACCGCCGCGGACTGGAGCTGGGGGGCAGGAAAACGGACCGCAACCCGGGAAGCTGACATACGCTGACGCACCACGGACGGGATCGCTCCCAACGAGTGCTCAAGGACCGAAAAGCTTGTCACTATTCTTCACAAGCTCTATACTCTGCGTGTGAGTGTGTACCCCGTCACCCACCGTCAACAGATCCGGCGCAGGGCCGCCACACGGGTCGGGCCATCACGGTCACGCCCCCGCCCGGCCTGAGGCGCCACGAGGACAACCAAGGAGGGAACGATGTCCAAGCTGAAAGAGAAACTCGTCCAGAAGATCGAGGCCCACCGCCCCAGGACCACGCGCCTGCTCAAGGAGTACGGCGACGTCAAGCTCAGCGAGGTCTCCATCGCCCAGGCCATCGGCGGCATCCGTGGCGTCAAGTGCCTCGTGACGGACATCTCCTACCTGGACCCCTTCGAGGGCATCCGGTTCCGCGGCATGACCATCCCCGAGACCTTCGCCGCGCTGCCCAAGCCTCCGGGATCCGATTACCCCTATGTGGAGGCCCACTGGTACCTGCTGCTCACCGGTGACGTCCCCACCGAGGAGGAGACCCTCGAGATCGTGAAGGAGTTCAAGGAGCGGGCCAAGGTTCCCGAGTACGTGTTCGACATGCTCCGGGCCCTCCCCGAGGACACCCATCCCATGAGCATGTTCTCCGCGGCCATCGTGGCCATGCAGCGCGAGTCGATCTTCGCGAAGCGCTACAACGAGGGCATGTCCAAGATGGAGTACTGGGATCCCATGTACGAGGACGCCTCCAACCTCCTGGCACGGCTCCCCGTCATCGCCGCCTTCATCTACCGTCACAAGTACAAGGGTGGCGACATCATCCCGCCCAACCCCGACCTGGACTTCGGCGCCAACTTCGCCCACATGATGGGCATCGATCCGCCCTACGACGACGTGGCGCGCATGTACTTCATCCTGCACTCCGACCACGAGTCGGGCAACGTCTCGGCTCACACCACGCACCTGGTGGCGTCGGCACTCTCCGACGCCTACTACGCCCTCTCGGCGGGCATCAACGGCCTGGCGGGCCCGCTCCATGGCCTGGCCAACCAGGAGGTGCTGCGCTGGACCCAGAACTTCATGGAGAAGCTCGGCGGCAAGCTCCCCACCAAGGAGCAGCTGGAGCAGGCCCTGTGGGACACGCTCAACAGCGGCCAGGTGATCCCGGGTTACGGCCACGCGGTGCTCCGCAAGACCGATCCGCGGTACACCGCACAGCGCGAGTTCTGCCTCAAGCACCTCCCCGACTACCCGCTCTTCAAGCTCATCAGCATGATCTACGAGGTGACCCCGCCCATCCTCCAGAAGCACGGCAAGGCCAAGAACCCCTGGCCCAACGTGGACGCCCAGTCCGGTGTGGTGCAGTGGTACTACGGCGTCACCGAGTACGACTTCTACACCGTGCTCTTCGGCGTCGGCCGCGCCATGGGCGTGCTGGCCAACATCACCTGGGACCGCGCCCTGGGCTACCCCATCGAGCGTCCCAAGTCCGTCACCACCGACATGCTGGAGGAGGTGGCCGGCATCAAGTAGGCCGCGACCTGCATCGATGCTCCGGGGGGCGCCTCGCGGCGCCCCCTTCGTCGTCTCCACGACACGGTCTTTCGCCTCCGTGCACGAAGGTGTCGCGTCCGGGCAAGCGAGGGAGGTCACGGGACGGCATGCTCGTCCGTGATGCTCACGGGCGGAACGGAAGGAGGCTGCCATGGACCACTCCGGGTGGAGGCATCCGGTCGCGACCCGCTGCGGATGTCCGGCCGGCACGCGATGGATCGCGCTGGTTCCCCTGGTTCTGGGGCTCGCCATCCCCGGGGCCGCCGGCCGTCTCGACCCCGGGAGCCTCGACTACCTGGGAGCGTTCCGGCTCCCCGGCACCGGCGGCGACACGCCGGCCTCGTGGGACTGGGGCGGCCAGGCCATGACGTACGTCCCGGACGGCGATCCCTCCGGACCGGACGATGGATTCCCGGGGTCCCTCGTCGTCACGGGCACCGCGACGGAGAACTGGGTGTCCGAGGTCTCCATCCCGGCCCCGGTCCGCTCCGCCGACCCCGGGGCGCTGCCGGAGGCCACCACCCTCCAGCCCTTCGCCGACGTGCGCCAGGGGCTCTTCCCCGCCTTCGTGGAGCTGCCCCGGGTGGGCCTGGAGTACCTCCCGCCACGGGCCGGGCAGACCTCGGGCCACCTCTACCTGGCCTGGGGCCAGCACTACCACGAGGACCCCGACCTCGAGGTGGCCCCGACCCACGGCCGCTGCGAGATGGACCTCACCGATCCGCAGACCCGGGGGCCCTGGTGGGTGGGCACGGCCGCCGCCAACCGGGAGGGGTTCATCTACGCGGTGAACGACTACCTCTTCGCGATCCCGGACGGGTGGGCCGCCGAGCACACCGGGGGGCGCGCACTGGCCACGGGGAGGTTCCGGGACGGGGGCTGGTCGGGCATGGGGCCCGGCCTCGTGGCCATCGGTCCCTGGCTGGACGGCGACCCGCCGGGAACACCGCCGCCACCCGGCACGGAGCTCACCCACGTGGACCTGCTGCGCTACTCCACGGTGGGAAGCGGAGACGACCACCGCCTCCAGGGCTACAGCCCCGCCGACGGCTGGGGTGGTGGTGCCTGGCTCACCGCCGACGGCGATGCCGCCGTGGTCTTCGTGGGCACCAGGGCCTCGGGCTACACCTGGTACGGCTTCTTCACGCCCGGGGGCGTGGGAGCACCGCCGCTCTACCCCGAGGGCGCGCCCTGCCCCTACATGGTGGGCGACCTCATGTGCGTCCAGCCCGACGGCGAGACGCCCTGCACGGAGGCGGACCTCGCTCCCTGCGCCGGAGCGCCCGTGGAGGAGGAGAGCCGGGGCTGGTGGGCCTCCCGCTTCGATGCGGTGCTCCTCTTCTACGACACGTCGGATCTCTCCGCGGTCGCAGCCGGGACAATGGAACCCTGGGAACCCCAGCCCTACGCCAGCCTGGACGTGGACTCCTCCCTCCTTCTCCCCGATCCCCCACCCGACGTGGCGGTCTACATGGGCTCCGGCCCCCAGCGCCAGTACCGGCTCGGGGCCGCGGCCTTCGACAGGGAGCGGGGCCTGCTGTACGTGCTGGAACCCTTCGGCCACGCGTACGAGCCCGTGGTCCACGTGTGGCGGGTCCGGAGCGGCGGCCCCCCCGTCGTGACGGCCCCGCTCCCGAGGCGGAGCAGGGGCAGGGTCCTCCCAGAGCGCTGACCCGATCCCGTTCCGGCGGTGACGCGGGTCGCCGCCGGCGCGACCCCAGGACGCGGTACCATCGGGCATGCGTACCGTGCGGAAGCTGATGGCCCGGGCCCCTGCCCTGCTCCTGGTGGTACTGCCCGTGGCGGCTCTCGCCTCGGAGCCACCCGCCTGGCTCTCCGAAGCTCGCATCGCCACGCCCTATGACGTGGATCTCCCGGATTTCACCTGGGAGGCCGGCGTCGACCGCGCGGTGACCGACGGTGCCACGGTGATCCTCGACTGGGTGGACGCCTCCGGCTCCTGGCGCGCCCTCTTCGAGCCCGAGCGGAGTGCGGGGCTCGTGGAGCTGGAACGGCGCGCCGCCTGGGTCCACAGACACCCGGGCGTCCGGTATCTGATCTACTACTCGCCCCTGGAATGGGTGAGCTGGGACGTGGACATGGACGGGGACGGCCGGGTGGATCCGGGCCGGGAGGAGGCCAGCCTCGCCCTCCAGCACCCGGACTGGGCCCAGACGGGGATCGACGGACGCGGGGCTGTCTTCTTCGGGACCATGCCGGACATGCCGTTCTGGGTGTGCCCCACCTGCGAGGACGTGTGGGTCACGCCGGCCCATCCCGGTTTCCGGACCCTCGTGATGGAGCAGGTCCGGCTCCTGGCGGCCACCTCGCTGGACGGCTTCTGGCTGGACGTCCCCTTCCTCAGGTCCGAGTTCGGGGAGGGATGGGTGGACCAGTGGCCCGACGTGGGGCCTGCGGCCCGCGCACTCTTCGCGTCGGCCACGGGCCACTCCCTTCCCGCTCCTCCCCTCACCCCCGACTGGACCAGCCCCGCCTGGACATCCTTCGTCCGGTGGCGGTACCGCCTGATCCGGGAGTTCCTCGACGAGATCCGGAGAACGGCCCTCACCGTGGATCCCTCCTTCGCACTCGTGGTGGAGAGCTCGGTGGGCCTCGGGCCGGAGCAGACCCAGACCGCCGCCAGCCCCGTGGATGTGCCGGGAGTTTCCCACACCACCGTCCACGAGGCTGGCGAGACCTTCCACGCCGTCCAGCGGAGTGTGTGGCTGCGCTACCTGGCCAGGCTCGCCGCATGGCGTCACCTGGACACCCGCCACGGCCAGCCCTCCTGGCTCCTGACCTACGCCGAGGCGGGACGTCCCGAGACGGCCGACCTGGTGAGGACCCAGGCCGCCGCCACCGTCCTCTCGGGTTTCACATCCCATGTCTCGGGCAACGAGGGCATGGCGACTTCCGCGGACCCGGCCTTCCGGTCCGCACTCTTCTCCTGGATGGCCCGGTTCCGGCCCCTCCTCTTTCCCCGAGGTGCCCGGCCCCGCACCACCACCGCCCTGTACTTTTCCAGGGACACGCTGGACTTCAGGGTCCGCGGCTCCTGGGAGCGCGGTGACGCCGCGGACGGCTTCCACGGCATGGCCATGATCCTCCTGGAGGGGCACGTCCCCTTCGAGGTCATCTCGGACGGGCACCTCGACGAGCTCGACCGCTTCTCCACCCTCATCCTCCCCGGCGTGGAGGCCCTGAGCGACGTCCACGCCGGACTCATCCGGGACTGGGTCCGTGCGGGCGGACGTCTCCTGGCCACCGGTCTCACCTCGGCCTGGGACGGGAGGGGCCGGCCGCGGAACGACTTCGCCCTGGCCGATCTCTTCGGCGTACACCTGGCCTCGGTGGAGGAAGGAGACGAAAGGGTGTGGGAGACGGCACCGGGCGCCGGCCACTGCCTCTTCACACCCGCACCCCGGGAGCGGTGGTACTACTGGGCGGGCGCACCCTGGGCCGAATCGGGCGGCGATGATGCCGCCATGGGCCGGGAGCGGGACGCCGTCCTCACCCTCCTGGAGCGCCTGGATCCCGGGGCGGCACTGGCCACCGACGCCCCACGGGGGGTGCTGCTGCTTCCGTGGATCACCGGTGGGGGAGCGGTTCACCTGAGTGTCATCAACCTCGAAGGAACGGGGTACGGGGACGCCACCTCCGACCCCGTCACGTTCAGGGTCACCCTCCCCCGTCCGGCAACGCCCGACCCGCCAGCCGCCACCTGGCTTCCGTTTCTGGGCGAGCCGGCTCCCCTCGCAGCCGAGACCCGGACGTCACGAACCGCCACCTTCCGGATCACCACCCTTTCCGGCGGTGTTCTCGCTCTCGGTGGAATCCGGACCCTGCGGAGGCCTGCGGGACGGACGTGGCCGGGGGGGTTGCAGGGAGGGCGAAGCCCGACCGGAAAGGGCGGGGGACGGCCTACGTCCCGCCCGCAGATCCCGCGGCACGAGGACCTTCGGAACCGCCGCACGACGCGAAGGAGCCGCCCTTCCGGGCGGCTCGATTCGTGTCGAAGTGGCGGGGCCGAAAAGAAAACCCTCGACCCCCGGCCTGACGGCCCTGCCCTCTGACACCTTGATGGACCCGATGCCCCCAGGGACTCGATTGTCGCGAGGATCTGCGGCCGGCGGACGTGGCCGGGGGGGTTGCAGGGAGGGCGAAGCCCGACCGGAAAGGGCGGGGGGCGGCCTACGTCCCGCCCGCAGATCCCGCGGCACGAGGACCTTCGGAACCGCCGCACGACGCGAAGGAGCCGCCCTTCCGGGCGGCTCGATTCGTGTCGAAGTGGCGGGGCCGAAGGGACTCGAACCCTCGACCTCCGGCGTGACAGGCCGGCGTTCTGACCAACTGAACTACGACCCCGCAGTCGTCGCGGCAGATGGTGGGAGGTGGGGGACTTGAACCCACGACCCCCTGCGTGTAAGGCAGGTGCTCTGCCGCTGAGCTAACCTCCCGAACGGTTCCACCGCTGGGAGCGTCATCCTAGGGAAGTGTCCCCCCCTTGTCAACCCCTCGTGGGAACGGCATCATGGAGGGGGTGCGCGACGCCCGATGGAGGTCACCCATGCCCGAACCCCTGCCTTCCAGGATTCTCGTCCCCGTCGACGTCGGGGACCCGCGGCGCCGCCCCTTCGAGATGGCGGTCCAGCTGGCACGGCTCAACGACGCCACGGTCATGCTGCTCGCGGTCATCGACGACACATTCCCCTACCCGGACATCTTTTCCTTCCACTCCCCCAACGAGGACTACTACAAGAGCCTTCGTGACCGGGCCCTGGAGACCCTGAGGGGCCTGGCCTCGGAGTCTCCCAGCACCGTAAAGATCGACATGATCGTCTCCCGTGGCAAGCCGGCACGGGTGATCGTCGAGGTTGCCGAGGAGGAGAACGTCGACCTGATCATCATGCGGACCCGTGGAACCCGCGGGCTCGAGCATGCCATGTTGGGAAGCGTCGCGGACAAGGTGCTCCGCCTGACGCCCTGCCCGATCCTGATCATTCCGGACCACCCACGAACGCGGAAGGGCAGATGAGATCCACCGGATCCACCCGCATCCCGTCACAGGATGGTCTAAAGTGGACACCATGAACGGCCCGGAAACGATCCAGCGCTTCAGCCGGTGGGTTGCATCACGCCCCTCGGGGACCGCTCGCCTGGTGTGGCGCGGCGGCACCCTCGTTCTCCACGTGGCCAGCGGCCGCGTTGTGGGCATCGAGGGACTCGACCCCGTCCCCCTGCGCCGCCTCGGCGCTCCGGCCGTCGACGGAAGCGACGCCCTCCAGGCGGCCATGGCGGTGGCGGCCAGCACCGGGAGACCCGAGGCAGAAGCGGTGGGCCTGGTCAAGGAGATGATGGAGTCCAGCCTCAAGGCCTGGATGCTGGACCCGTTCCGGGAGCTGGAGCTCATCGATACCGAGCCGTCGCCCCCGGGCCAGCCCTCGATCTCTCTGCCTCACGTCCTGGTTGAGCTGGTCCTGGGGGACGGTGGAACCGAGCTCACTGACATTCTGCTCCCCGACCTGGACGTGGTTCTCCGCAGGTCGAAGGGATTCCTGGAAGGATACGCGGCCCTCGGGCTCACCGAGGAGGCCGATCTGGTGGCCGCCAAGATCACGGGCCAGAGGACCGCCGAGGAAATTGCCTCACGATCACCCCATGACCGCCGCGAGGTCATCCGCCTGCTGGCGGCACTGACCGCGGCGGGTCTCCTCGAGCCGGTTCCGGTGGCCACCACCACCCAGGAGCCGCTGATGGTGGCTCCCCCGGACTTCCAGGACGTTCCGGAACGTTCGCGACGTCTCCCCGCGGGTCTTCTCGTGGGGCTCGTGGCACTCCTCGTCCTGATCCTGGTGGGGGTCGCCATGACGGCGCTGAAATCCAGAGCTGGAACCGGGCACGAGAAAGGACGGTGGGGCATCACCGTGGACTCCGGGTGCGAACCCGAGGACCTCCAGCGAATCCTCCGGAAGGCGGGCCGCTTTCCGGACGCCGTCCGTGCCATGCGAACGGATCCCGAGGACCAGGGCCCCTGCTGGCAGCTGGTCTTCGGAGACTTCCGTTCTCCCGGCGAGGCCGAGAGCGCCATCGCCTCCATCCCTTCACGGTTGCTCGGGAACGACTTCGAGCCAAAGGTGACTCCCATCAGGGATGTCACCGGGGACAATGCAGGGAGATCGCCGTGATGGATGCACCCGGAGGCAAGCTCGATCTCAGACGGTCCAGGCCCCTTCCGGAGTTCATGGCGGTCGTGGCACGTCGCCAGTCCACCGGAATCCTGGCTGCCTTCTCCGAAGGGGCGCAACGGGAGATCCTCTTCGTGGACGGCGAGGTGCGTGCGGCCAGGTCGGACGTGGAGGAGGAGAAGCTGGGCTCGTGGCTCGTGCTCAGGGGACACATCAACGAGGACGAGAAGGCCCTCACATTGCTGAGCCAGGGATCGGGTGACACCCCGCCCCTGGGACACCTCCTCGTGACCCGGGGCTGTATCGACCAGGAGACCCTGGAGCACGAGCTGGCCGAGCTGGCCGTCACCATCATCCGGAGGGCGGCCGCCGCTTCCCGGGCCTTCTGCGAGTTCGTGGAGGGACGGACCGAGGGACAGCCCGACACGTTGCCGGACCTGACCACAACCGAGCTCATCCTGCTGGCAGCCCGGGAGTTCCGGAACGTGGAGGAGCTCAGGTCGGCACTGGAGCCCCTGGAGCAGATCGCGTGGCCCAGCGTGACGCTGGACACCCTGCTGGACGAGCTCTCGCTGACCCCCACCGAGGCCTTCTTCCTGAGCCGGCTCGACGGCACCCGCAGGCTGGAGGAGCTCATCCGTGTGGCCCCCGTCCCCGATGAGGAGGCCCTGGCCACGCTTTACGCCCTCAAGACGGCGGGTATCATCACCGTGGGTGACGCCCCGGCAGCGGGTCTGGCACCCCTTCCGAGCATCAACACCCAGCGAGGCGGCAGCGGGGAGCACATCGGCGTGGTGGACGAGGCCATGCTGAGCCCGGAGCAGCTCGCGGAACGGGCACGTATCCTCGAGCTGGCCGACGAGGTGGCCCGGCTGGACCACTATGCCGCACTGAACCTCCCCCGCAAGGCGAAGGCGGACGAGGTGCAGGCCGCCTGGGAGCGCATCCAGGAGCAGTACTCGCCAGACCGCAGCCTCCAGCCCCACGTCCGGGACCTCCGGCCACAGCTCCAGACCATCCTGGACCGGGCCAGCGAGGCCCACGAGGTCCTGGCCAACCCCGTATCCCGCAAGCGATACAACAGGATCCTCGAGTCCCTGGAGGCCCAGCGCCAGAAGGAGCTGGAGGAGATCAAGCAGCAGCACCAGGTCAGCCAGGAAGCTCGCAACCAGCTGGTGGAAGCCAACTTCAAGCGCGCCGACGAGCTCATCCATGAGGGGGAGCCCTACCTGGCGATCCAGCTTCTGGAGCAGGCGTGCCGCATGGATCCGAGACCAGCAGAGCTCCTCAAGCTGGCCCGGCTCCTCCTGCGGAACCCCCTGTGGAAGGACCGCGCGCTCAAGACGCTCCGCCGGGCCCTGGAGGTGGACCCCAACTTCGTGGACGCCTGGCTGGAGCTGGCGGAGTTCTGGCGTCGGCGGAACAATCCGGAACGCCAGCGCAAGGCCCTGGAGAGGGCCCTGGCCGCCGACCCCGAGCACCCCCGCGCCTCCCAGATGTACCGCCAGCTGGTGGGCCAGCGGGAGCTCGAGCGGCTCCTGAGGCGCGCGAGGTCCCGGCAGCGATGAGGACCCTGGTCGCCGCGCTGGGGCTGGCCTCCGCAGCCGGGATCAACGCCTATGCGACGCTCCTCGTGCTGGGTCTCACCGTCCGGTTCGACCTGGTCCCGTTCGACTCGGACGTGGCGCAGTTCTTCGCCCGGACCTGGGTCCTCGTGGTGCTGGCCGTCCTGTACGCCGTGGAGTTCGTGGCGGACAAGGTCCCCGCAGTGGACCACGCCTGGGATGCGGTCCACACCTTCATCCGGCCCCTGGCCGGAGCGGCGGCAGCCGTGGCCGTGGTGGGTGGCCGGAGCGAGGGGTGGGTGGTGCTGGCCGCCGTTGTGGGCGGAGTCACCTCCCTGCTGTTCCATGGAGCCAAGGCCACGGGCCGGGTGGCCGTCACGGCCACGACAGCCGGCACCGGCAACATGCTGATCTCGTTGGCAGAGGACGCGCTGGCCATCGGGGGCTCCCTCCTGGCACTCCTCCTGCCCGTCCTGGCCGTGGTGCTCTTTCTCGTCCTTCTGATCTGGTTCCTCCGGATCCGGAGCCGGCGCCGTGCCGCTGCTGGTTGACGGCAACAACCTCATGCACCGTCTCCCGGCCGGTTCCCGGGACCGGCGCGCGGTCCGCGACCAGGCCCTCGACCTGGTCCGCCGCCAGCAGGCCACCGTCACCGTCGTCTTCGACGGTCCCCCGCCACCGGGCTCCCCGGAACGGGAGAACCTGGGGCGGGTCACCATCCTCTACGCCGGCAGGCGCAGCGCCGACGACGTGATCGTCGGACTCGTCCCCCCGGGTTCCCGGGCCGCCGACTGGACCGTCGTCACGGACGACCGTGAGCTCGCCCGCAGGGTGAGGGAGCGGGGCGGGCGGACCCGGTCCCTTCACTCCTGGCTCACCAGGAGGGAGGGACGCAGGAAGGCCTCCGGCTCCCCCGGCTTCGAGCCCAGGATGTCCTCCCGGGAGCTCGCCGAGTGGGAGGCGTACTTCGGCAGCCGAGGCGGCGACGACCAGGAGCCCTGAGGTCCCCTCGCAACCCTCCCCATCCGGGGTCTCCGGTGGTACACTCCCCGCCGCACTGGTGACGACAACGACGAGGAGGACACCATGACCGACACCAACAGCCTGCTCCGCGAGCTGGGAATCTCATCCGTCAACGACGGCGCCTGCACGGGCCAGTGGATCGCCACGCCCGGCGGCCGCGAGCTGGTCTCGTACAACCCCGCCGACGGCTCCGCCATCGCCTCCGTGGTCCAGGCCGACGAGGCCGCCTACGAGAAGGTGATGGACGCCGCCACGGAGGCCTTCCTGAAGTGGCGCATGATGCCCGCCCCCGAGCGGGGCCTGATCGTGCGCGAGCTGGGGGACGCCCTCCGCGAGAAGAAGGAGGCCCTGGGCCGCCTGGTCTCCCTGGAGATGGGCAAGATCCTCTCCGAGGGCCTGGGCGAGGTCCAGGAGATGATCGACATGTGCGACTTCGCCGTGGGCCTGTCCCGGCAGCTCTACGGCCTGACCATGCACTCCGAGCGGCCCCGCCACCGCATGTACGAGCAGTGGCACCCCCTGGGCGTGGTGGGCATCATCACCTCCTTCAACTTCCCCGTGGCGGTCTGGGCGTGGAACGCCGCCGTGGCCGCCGCCTGCGGCGACACCATGGTGTGGAAGCCCTCCTCCTCCACCCCGCTGACAGCGGTGGCCGTGCAGAACATCGTGAACCCCATCATGGAGCGTCACGGACTGTCCGGCGTGTTCAACCTGGTCATCGGCTCGGGCTCCGTGGTGGGAGAGCGCATGATCAACGATCGCCGCCTGCCCCTCATCTCCTTCACCGGCTCCACCGAGATGGGGCGCCACGTGGGCGAGGCCGTGGCCCGCCGCTTCGGCCGCTCCATCCTGGAGCTCGGCGGCAACAACGGCGTCATCGTCATGGACGACGCCGACCAGGACCTGGCCCTGCGCGCCATCCTCTTCGCCGCCGCCGGCACCGCCGGCCAGCGCTGCACCACCCTGCGCCGCCTCTTCCTCCAGAAGGGCATCGCCCCCCGGATGATCGAGCGGCTCAGGAAGGCCTACGCCAGCATCACCATCGGCGACCCGCTCGACGAGAGCACCCTCATGGGGCCGCTGGTGGACGAGGCCGCCGTCCAGGCCTTCCTGGCCGCCATGGAGAAGATCCAGGCCGATCCAGGCACCGAGGTCCTCCACGGCGGCAACCGCATCGACCGGCCCGGCTTCTACGTGGAGCCCACGCTCGTGAAGACCCATCCGGAGCTCGAGATCGCCAAGGAGGAGACCTTCGCCCCCATCCTCTACATCTACGAGTTCGAGACCCTCGAGGAGGCCATCGCCATCCACAACGGCGTGGACCAGGGACTCTCCTCGGCCATCTTCACCTCCAACCTCTACCACGCCGAGACCTTCCTCTCCCACGAGGGCTCCGACTGCGGCATCGCCAACGTCAACATCGGCACCTCGGGCGCCGAGATCGGCGGCGCCTTCGGCGGCGAGAAGGACACCGGCGGAGGCCGCGAGGCCGGCTCCGACGCCTGGAAGGCCTACATGCGCCGCCAGACCTGCACCATCAACTGGGGCCGCGACCTGCCCCTGGCCCAGGGCGTGCACTTCGACGTGGACGCCTAGGCAGGCACCCGACACGACACCACGGCGCCCCGGATACCCGGGGCGCCTTTTCGTGGGTCGGATCGTGAAACGTGAAACGTGAAACGTGAAACGTGAAACGTGAAACGTGAAACGTGAAACGTGAAACGTGAAACGTGAAACGTGAAACGTGAAACGAATAAAGCACTTCCGATGTGCATGTCAAGGGTGGATGCGGCAGATTCTCCCCCTTTCCCCTGCCTCCCTGCGCCTCCGCTCCCCTGCTCCCCTGCGCCCTCCGGGTGGGCGGGGGACACCCTCACGCCCTCACTTCCCCGGACGGGAGGCGGTCCATCCGCCGTATACTGGTCTCTCCGCGCCCGGGGCGCGGGCGGAGGTGCCGTGAACGGACCGGAGACGATGAACACTCCCGAGGAGGTGCTCCCGGGAATCTTCCGGGTGGAGGTGCCCCTGCCGGGCTCCCCGCTCAAGAGCATCAACTCCTGGGTGATCCCCTCTGCGGAGGGCCGCAACCTGGTGGTGGACACGGGGATGCTGCGGTCGGAGTGTGCGACGGTACTGCTGGCCGGTCTCGCAGCGCTGGAGGTGGACCCCGGCCGTACCGATGTCTTCATCACCCACATCCACGCCGATCACTCGGCCCTGGCGGGCGTGCTGGCGGTCCGGGGCGCCACACTCCACATGGAGCATGCGGAGCTCGCCCTGCTCCGGGACTTCGAGGACCGGGAGCGCTTCTTCGCCATCATGGGCGAGCTGGGCCGGCGGGCGGGCCTCTCCGAGGACGAGATCCTGGGGGCGGCCCGCCTCCACCCCGGCGTGAAGTACAGCCCCCCGAAGACCCCACCCATCGAGCCCGTTGAGGCGGGCTCCACCTTCGCGGCCGGGCGATACCGCTTCACCGCCGTGTCCACCCCAGGCCACAGCCCGAACCACCTCTGTCTCTGGGAGCCCGAGCACCGCATCCTGATCTCCGGGGACCACATCCTGGGCGACATCACCCCCAACATCACCAGCTGGCCCGGCGTGGAGGACTCCCTGGGAGACTACCTGTCCAGCCTCGAAGAGACACGGAAACTCGGTGCCCGCATCGCCCTGCCGGGCCACCGCACACCGATCCGCGACGTGGCGGCCCGTATCACGGAGCTCCAGGTCCACCACGAGGAGCGCCTGGCCGAGGTCCTCCGCATCCTGGCCTCCGGCGGCCCCCAGAACGTCTGCTCCGTGGCCTCGCAGATGACCTGGGACATCCAGGCGGAGACCTGGGAGGCCTTCCCCCTGGCCCAGAAGTGGTTCGCCTGTGGCGAGGCCGCCGCACACCTCGATCACCTGGTGGTCACCGGACGGGCACGGGTGGAGGACGACCTGTACAGTGTCCTCCCGCCCACCCGGTGAGGGGGTGAAGGCGGGGAGTGGCCGGAAGGAAGCGGACCATGCGGCGGCTCACCGCGGCCCTGGTGCTGGCCCTCGGCCTCGGGGCCGGGACCGCCTGCCAGAGCATCGCCGACGCCCTCGACGACGAGGAGGGCATGGAGCGCGCCCACGAGGTCAACGCCAAGCGCCGCGAGGAGCGCGGCGTCAAGAAGTACCTCCGGGACGACTGACGGGGGCCCCCTCCGTTCCAGCCTCGTGGCGCCTCGTTGGAGAACCTCGGTCCCTCGGAAGCCCCTCACGGCAACTTCTGGACGACCGATCTGAACACCCTGAAGAGCTCCACCCTCTCCTCGAGCCAGGCGAACAGCTCGGGCCACCGGGACTCGTCGGTGATGTCCGCCTGCCTCCGAACGAAGATCCTCCAGCCCTTGGTGTCGTCCGGAACGTGCCAGGTCACCGGCTCGCCGATGGCCTCCTCGATCTCCGGCCTGTACTTCAGGATCTCCTGGTAGAGGACCCGGTCGGGATCGGAAACCACGTTGAAATCCACCCTCACCTCTCCCCCGTCCCAGGATCCCCGCTCGCTGTCCCAGTGGCTCGCGATGGCGCAGATATCGAAGTTCGCCCTTCCCACGGAAAAGAAGTACCAGTGTTGCGCTCTCGGCCTCGTGAGCCGCATTGTAGAGCCCTGGGCCTCCATGTGGTCACGGAAGGCTGTCCAGAACTTCAGCTGGAGCCTCCTGCCTTCGGTGGGCTCTCCACAATGACGTCGCCAATTTGCATCACGCTCTTCATCACTCCGCAGCAGACCGGCATGCGGTGGTTGGCACCAGGATAGCCACCGATCTCCCGATGGAGGCGCCCCGAGTTGACCTCGAGAGCCACTGCACCCGAACGCGCTGCGGCATTCAATGCTTCCTCCAGACGAATCCGGAAATCCTCTTCCGATGGCATGATGACACCCCCCTCGGTCATTATCGTTCTTCGAAAACCAGGACCAGCGCGGAGTGGAAAAGGAACAGGATCCGGTTGCCCCCATCGCCGCACGGGTCACGTCCCCCCTCGGGCTTGCACAAGAATCTGAGAGGAAACTTCCCCAGGCGCGCTCTCTCCTGGACTCGCTGGGAAGCCCCCTCGGCATACTGCTTCCCAAACTCGATCGCATCCTTGCCGAACTGGATGGGGTTGAGGGCCATGGCAGACCTCCTGCTGTACAAGAGTACCCCGGCGGTGCAGGAAGGTGGAGGCAGCAACGCAGGGGCGCCGAGGGAGCGCAGCGCGGGGAGGAGGAAGACGAAAAACGCGGAGGCGCGGAGGCGCGAAGGCGCGGAGAGGAGGTACAGAGGAACAAGCCCCAGCTCGGAGAACAGGTCACCTCTTCATCTCGCTCATGCATCTCCATGTTCTCGCGTCTCTACCTTCCCTGCGAGGGGGAAGCCAACTCAAGAGTTCCTTGATGGAGAGACCCGTTTCCACCGAATCGGTACGTCATCCGGGAGATACCTTCAAGATTTTCTTGACAGTCTTGTTCCAGGGCCATACACTTCCCTCAGGAGGTTCACCGATGCCGACGGATCCGAATCGAGCCATTGGGGAGGCTGTCCGCCGCCTCAGGGAACGGGCGGGATGGACACAGAGGGAGCTCGCGCAGAAGGTGGGCTTCGATCACCACCAGATCGTCTCCACCATCGAGAGAGGGGAACGTGCGGTCAAGGCGGCCGAACTGCTCCGGTTGGCCCGGACGTTCCGGGTCGAGGCGACTGACCTGCTGCGGGGAATCACTCCGGAGCGCGAGCCCTTCGTGCTCTGGCGTGCAGAGCCCCCTGGTTCGTCGCACCATGAAGAGAAGGCACTGTTTCTTCAGCGGTGCCGGAGGTATGCGCTGGTGGAGCGCCTTGCGGAGGTTGCCGAAGACGTCGCGCTGCCCGAGTTCCCGATTTCTCCTCGTACCGGCAATTTCGAGACGGTCGAGACAATGGCTGAACAGGTGCGCGGTCTTCTGCAGCTCGGGAACATACCGGGGCCCACACTTCGAAGCGCTCTCGAGAACACGTGGCACATCAAGATCTTCCAGGATCTACTCGACAACGGCTCCGCCGCCACGACACTTGGGGAGTTCGGCCCGGCGATTCTCGAGAATGCCGCGGAGCCACCGAAGCGGAGGGTCTTCAGTCTTGCCCACGAGCTGTTCCATGTACTGACGTGGAAGACCATCTCGAACCTCACCGAAGAGGAGAGAAGAGCGATTCACTCCAGCAACGAAAAGCTGGCGAACGCCTTCGCGAGCGCGCTGCTTCTCCCCCGCGGCCCGGTCCTCGAGGCCATTTCCCAGAATCGAGCAGAAACGCTCGTCGACTTCCTTCCGGTCGCACAGACCTTCAATGTCAGCCTCCCGGCCCTCCTCTGGAGGCTGGTCAACCTGCGGGTCCTCGATCGGCGTGCCGTGGAGGGATTCCTCGATCCGGACCGCTGGTGGGGAACGACCGATCCCGGCTGGCACCCTCCCGTCGAGGTGGAGCGCCCGTTCCCGCCCCGGTATGTCTCACTGGCCTTTTCCGTCTATCTCAAGGGGCGGCTGACCATCGGCAAGCTGGCTGAGCTTCTCGAGACCACCGTTGGAATGGTCGAGAAGCGCCTCGTCGCCTACGGACTGGACCTCGAAGCGGATGCCTACCAGGCCCAAGTTCTTCCTGCTTGACGCGGGCCCGGTGATCGAGCTCCACAGGCTTGGAGTATGGGAAAGGATTGTCGAGACCTGCGACCTGTTGGTACCCAGGCACATCGCCCTGGAAGAAGCCAGGTTCTGGGTACACGAGGATGGCTCGATTCATGCAATTCACCTCCAAAGAGACATCGAGGCGGGCAGGATTCGCGCCCCGGAGGCCGAACCGGAGACGGTAATCGAGATCCTGAACATCTTCGACCCCGTGATGCGAGAAGGAGTCGATGCGGGGGAGCTCGCGGCGCTCGCGATCCTGATGGACTGGCCGGGCGAGGAGCGTCCGGTATTCTGCACGGGGGATCGCCTCGCCACCGTGGCCCTGTGTCTTCTTGGCTTCTCCGAGCTGGCCGTGTCCCTCGAAGAGCTTCTCGACAACCTCGGGCTCAGCCGCGAGCCCAGGAGACAGTTTCGCCGAGGCAAGATGGATGCCTGGGTGAAAGAAGGTACCGAGCGACGCCTGCGGGGTGAGGGATTGAAGAAGGGAGAAGATGATGACTGAGCGGAACGAGGTACTCGAGTTCCTGGAGGAGATGCTCCATTCGGACGAGGAGCTTCGCCGCGAGGCCGAGAAGGAGCGGGTGCGGCTCCAGCGCGCTCTCGTCCAAGTACGGGCGCTCAAGAAGGAACCCAAAGGCACGGAAGAGAAAGAAGAAGAATGAAACCCGGAGAAGAAACTGAAGGGCCACGGGCATGATGACAGCCGACCAACCCACCCCTGTCGAAGCAACGTTCTTTGACCTGAGTACGGTCTACGAAGAACTCATGCAAGAGTTCTCTTCCCAGAAAACAGTGCGCTCACTCTTCGCACAGCTCCTCCAGGAGGCCTACTGGCTCACGGAAAGAGCTGCCAGCAGCATGGGAACCGAGGGAAAGAGCATCCGGAAGGAGTTGGGAACCCGCAATCCGGCGGTGGCGGCTCTATTCGAGCTCCGCAACGCTTTACACGAGTCAGACCTGCGCCTGGGATTCGACATCGCGGTGACAACGTATTTGGGCCAAACCGGGAACATTGAACTCCTTGGCAGGACTTCACACACTCAGGAAGAATCTGCACCCGCCGCAGGCAGCACACTCCCCGTTGGTCTAGTCATTCTCCCGTGCGATCCAAACACCGGGGAAGCCGACTATTCCGCACTTGCAAATGCGAGCCGGCGGATACGTTTTCATGTCGTCCCAAAAAGGGATCACTCACAGATTTGCCTGGCTGAAGCAGGCACATCGGATGTCCACGTGCTCGCCGAACGGTCCTTCCGGGTACTCAAGAGATTCTTTCAGAACGTAATGGGAATAGCTGACGCCCGATAGCTGTATGAGCCGTCGCATCGATGGTAGCGAGAACACACGACCGTCTCATGGCTTACGATCGCTCACTTCTCCATCCCGCGGTCCCGACTCCCTTCTCATCTCCCTGCGTCTCTGCGACCTATCGTTGTATGTGAAACGGAAACCCGGAGCCACTGGCACACAGAGCGGCCAACCAACCAAGCCGTCTCGAGTTGTTTTCCAGAGAATCAACCACCTTCAGAACCCCATTGCTTGAGCGCTACGGAAAGGCCCACCCTTGAAAACCAGTGTTCCAAAGACCATATTTGATATGGAAGAAGAGCAACTTGATCCGAAAGGAGGTCGCCATGGCAAATCCTTGGTCTCCGGTTCACTGGTCCGCGGAAAATGGTGTGCATGCCGATCGGCACGTAGATGGCCTCAAGTGCCACCAACCCTATGCCGGTCAGACCACTCTGGACACCTTTTTCCAACCGAGCTACCGCAATGATATCCGTTTGCAGGGCCTCGGTGGTGAACCGCCAAGTCTTACATATGGCCAGTTCGGCACAATATTGGACAATGAGCGGTAGAGGTTGGCCGCTGTTGGAAAACCACCAACACCGGCAGGTAACAGAAGAAGGATGTATCGAGTGGAAGAACCTGCAACATAAGGGGAGGCATTATGGGCATTTTCGCAAGCGACCAGGATGAAGATGACGCCTACAGGACCTCAAAGGGAATGGTAAGCCGGTCGATTCGCCGGGGAACCGACAAGGCGATCAAGGCTCTGACATTCGGCCTGATCGGAGGTTCGGATCCACTCAAGGAATTGGCACAAGATGCGGCTCTTGAGCTCACGACGAAGGTAATCCCTCGGAGTCTAGAAGACGACGACTAACCTCACTTCCGGGAACCTACGGCAGTTCAAGGCTTGGCATCATCAACGAGAGGGGTGGCGTTGTCGTCAATAAATGCACCACGGCCATCCCCATGATCCACATTTGGTAGCTTACAAAGTAACGCCACGAGGTGGGACCGGATAGACTACTGTACCTTCAGGACTTCGAACGATGTTGGTCCATCCGGCGTACCTGTGTTTCTGAAGAGTCTTCTCGTGGGGGTGGCCATAAGAGTTGTTCTCCCCGTAGGAGTAGAAAACGGTATTCGGACATGACGCCGGTGGTGGCATGTCATTCCTCATCAAGCCGCCATGATGAGTCGCGACAAGAAGTTGGAGGTCTGTCTTGAGCTCGCCTGGAATGCGGCCATACGGCGTATCGCCAGGAAGCAGTACTCTGTCATTACGATCTCCAACCTGAGCCATGACTACCAGCCCTGAATAGTTCCGGTTCCGATGTTTCCCGAGTTGGGCAATAGTTCCCCACGGAAACGTTACCTTGTTGAGATCTTTAGGCCAGACAATCAGGTTCCCTCGGCCCTCAAGCTCACACGCCAAGGCTCTATGGCTTGGTCCCATGTGCTGATCGGGCACGAGCCATTTCGATTCCAGGGCTCGTTGATAGCGCCGGCCACCAACCCAGTGATCCATGTCCCAGTGGGAAAGAACAATCGGCGGCCTTCTGCTGAAGTCAGGCCGAAATGACTTGGGACAGGTTCGGGCGTTACGTGCGACACCACCCCCCATATCAAAAAATACCAGCGGAGAGAGATCTTCGGCACACAGAGACGCACAGGAACCCTGCCCCACGTTGAAGACAACGAGGTACGTTTCCCCGCTCAGCAACCATTCAGGGAAAAGGTTTCGAATCATCTGCTCATCCGCCGCCCTGAAACTGGCAAGGGAGAAAGCCGTAAAGAGTGCTCGGCCGTCTTTCGTTCTTCCGTCAACAGGTGTCGCGTCGATAATACCGAGAGTTCCCGATGCTTCTTCCTCTTGGAATCCCCCGTCACTGAAATACCCCGGTGACCAATCCAGAGCTTGACTTTGATCTCCCATTCTCAATTCGTACCATCGGCCGGTTTCGAAGCACTTTCTATGTTTACCCCTATTCATTCCCTCGAGGCGGCGAACATCTTCCTTCTTCAACGTTCCTTCAATGACCATCGGGGAATACCATCCCCGGAACTCACTGAAAATCGGTGTTTCCCTGAGCTTCAATCCCAGCTTTTCGGTAACGAGGTCCAGTCTCACGACAATCTCACCTTGCCTTACCGACTCGACGGCATCGGCCCAGGCGAAGTATTTTTCACCGTTTTTCGTGAACCACTCTTCCAAGTTCCCCATGGGCTCTTTACCTCCACATTTCTCTGTATTTCCTCGCAAGAACTCGAGGAATCCGCCGGTCCGCTTTTAACATCTTCGCGAGGGCCGCGTCGGCGGCGGTGGCCTGGATGATTCCCTGCCGGACCATCTCGTCGAGCAGCCAGAGGGTCCCGTGGACGGGGCAGCGCTCCGCCTCTGCGGCTCTTCTGAGGTCTGCATCTCCCGTCAACAAGGTGCCCTCGAGCCACAGAGCCAGGGCCAGCGCGAAGAGGTCCTCCTGGCACGGGCTCCGGTGGCGTCCCGCCAGATCCAGGAGCCTGACCATGCCCTCCGGGGGCAGTTCCCTGACCTCGACTCCGGCCTCCTTGAGGTGCCTCTTCCAGCGTTTCTTCGACTTCTTCCGAAGCTCTTCCGCATTGACGTCGCACACGAAAAGGTCATGCGGCAGCCGTGCAAGATCGCTCAGGACGCCGCCTTCCCGGAGGTCGATCAGGACGGTGCAGTCAAAGACCAGCAACAACCGGAAGACCTCCGGAATCCTCTGAGCGGGAGCGAAGGAACTCCTCCCACGGCTGGCCGAGAAGCTCCGAGGCGCGCCGGGACCCGATGACACCCTCCTCCACCAGGCGGGTCAGGAGCCTTTCCATACGGCCGGGGCG
The DNA here is from genome assembly GCA_027061805.1 of Thermoanaerobaculia bacterium. Classification (GTDB taxonomy): domain Bacteria; phylum Acidobacteriota; class Thermoanaerobaculia; order Thermoanaerobaculales; family Sulfomarinibacteraceae; genus JAMOWA01. The sequence goes on from JAMOWA010000057.1 coordinate 94,203, forward strand.
CTCGGCCGGCACCGGTGTACCCGGTTCGACACGATCCCAGCCCTTTCTCCGGAACTCGGCGAGGATCTCCCGGGCGCGACGGACCGGAATGATCCCGAGCTCCCTGGCGCGCTTGATCCAGGCCGCCATGGACATGCCGTACTTCTGCTTGAGGTCGTGAAGCTCCAGCAACGAGATCTGCCTCCTCCGATCCCCGAGCTCGCGCCGGGCAGCCTCTGCCGGCACCAGGAACGCTGCAGCAAATCGATGACAGGCTGCCTCTTCATCCACGCCACCCTTGAAACGGAGCACCAGATGCCCGAGGTCGTGCGCCAGGCTGAACCGCTGCCGGTCACCGGGAATCCCCTCTCTCAGAACGACGGCACAGGATCCATCGCCGATCTTGAAGACCATGGCGTCGACCGTGTCGGGGAGTTCGATCACGCCGACCCGGAATCCATGGTCTTCCAGGAGGCCGACCATGGAGGAGATGGGACCCTTCCCGAGGCACCACCTCTCCCGGAGGCGCAGCGCCGCCTCCTCCACGTCCGGGTCCGAGGAGACATCGAACGGGTCACCGAGAACAGCGTCCGTCTCGACGCCGACGCCCGCCAGCTGCTCCACCTCGAGGTAGCGCTCGATCCACTCCGCCGCGGCAGCCTCCGCCCTCCCCTGGTCCCGCTTCGAGAGCGAGGGATGTTTCCGGTACGAGACCGCCTCCACCCGGACCCCTCCCGGCCGCAGGAAGAACTCCATGTCCACGCCGAGAGCCTCCGCCAGCTTGAGGAGCACGCTGGAGCCTGGAACCATCTTGCCCGTCTCGTACTTGGAGATCGCCATGGCCGTCACGCCGACCCGTCGCGCCAACTCCCGCTGCGAGAGACCGGCAAGCCTGCGGGCGGAGCGTATCCGTTCACCGAGACCTGCACCCCTCTGCTGTGTTTGCATGATCGCACCTCGCGGTTTATATTTTAGAACAGGATGGAGGTTTTGTAAACCGTTCATCCTGGATTCAACAGGCCGGGCGCTCCCGCGCCGGGTCGAAGGGGAACGAGAGATGCCACGACGAACGACATACCACGTGACAAGGCGGCCCGACGGCCAATGGCAGACCAAGCTGGTGGGAGCATCGCGCGCTTCCGCAGTTACGAAGACGAAGGCCGAGGCGGTCGAGCGGGCGCGTGCGCTGGCGAGGTCGAAGCCTCTCGGACAGGTGGTCATCCACACATCCGACGGCAGGATCCAGACCGAGCACACGTACGGAAAGGACCCCTATCCCCCGAAAGGATAGGAAATAGCAAGAGATCCGAGAAAGAAGAAGGGATTCCCGCGAATACGCGGAGGAACCAGACAGAGGCGCGGGCGTGAAGAGGGAACGCCGAGGCGCAAAGGCGCGGAGGAAGAGGGGGATGAGCTGTTGATTGGCACGTTGATCTGGAGATCCTTCATTCGTTTCCATCGAAGGAGCTTTATGAGCTTCACAGGCATCGCTCCACAGGAAACACTAGTTTCATGTACCGGGCACCCCCAAGTTCGACAGTTTCAGGCGCGATTTCCGGGATTTCCGGGTCGTCGGCTGAGTGTTTTCAGTGAGTTGGGGTTCGGATCTGCGGGAGGGGGCGTAGTGGCATGGGTGTAATGCAGGCGA
>JAMOWA010000058.1 GCA_027061805.1 Thermoanaerobaculia bacterium
AGCGGCCCCGGCCTTCACGAGCCCCAGGGCGGCGATGTCCCGGGACACCGAGGACTGGCTCACGGGGAAGCCCTCCTCCCGGAGGGCCCCCGCCAGCTCCTCCTGGGTGGCGATCTCCCGCTCCCGGATGAGCCTGAGGATGGTCCTGCGCCGTTGCCGTGTGTTCACGCCGGGTCTCCTTCCACCAGGGCCTCGAGGCGTCTCCTGAAGGCCGCGCCCCGCTCCCGCCAGCGTTCCCGGAGCTTTTCCAGGCGCTGCCCGAGCGCCGGGAGCCCCAGGTTCCCCGCGGCGCCCGTGGACGATCGTGCCACGAGGATCGCCTCCGTGTCCACGTCCGGGGGCTGCCAGCCCGGCGCGGCGACCTCTGCGGCCACCTGCCGGTAGGCCGTCCGGAAGGGGACCCCCTGCCGCACCCGGGCGAAGACCTCGTCGGTGGCCAGCAGCTCGCCCCCCACGGCGGCCCGGCAGCGCTCCTCGTCCACCTCCAGCTGCGGCACGGCCCAGGCGGCGAGCTCGAGCATCTCCCCCACGGACTCCAGACCGCGCAGCAGGGGGCCCTTGGTGAGCTGGAGGTCGCGGTGGTAGCCACCGGGCAGCTTTCCCGTCACGGCCATGGCCTCGGCCACCATGCCGTCGAAGGCGGCCGCCCGGGCCCGGGTGAGCTCGAAGAGGTCGGGGTTCTTCTTGTGGGGCATGATGGAGGAGCCCGTGGCGAGGGCCTCCGGGATCCGGAGGAAGCCGTACTCCCCTGCGGAGAAGAGCACCACGTCCCAGGCGAGCTTCCCCAGGTCGTGGGCCAGGGGCCACAGGGAGTGGAGCACCGTGACCTCCAGCTTGCCCCGCGACTGCTGCACGGCGGTCACCGTGTGCTGGATGCCGGAAAAGCCCAGCAGCTCCGCCACGAGCTCCCGCGGCAGGGGCAGGGGCACGCCGTAGCCCGCACCGCTCCCCAGGGGGCAGCGGTCGGCGGCGGCCCACCCGGACTCCAGGGTCTCCAGGCTCTCCAGCAGGGCGTCGGCGTGCCCCGCGGCCCAGAGCCCCACGGTGGAGGGCATGGCCCGCCGCAGGTGGGTGTAGCCCGGCATGAGGCTGCGCTCGTGGCGCCCGGCCAGATCGAGAAGGGCCCCCGCCGCGGCCGCCGTCCGGTCGGCGATCGCCACCAGGCGGTCCTTCACCAGCAGGCGCAGGTCCACCTGCACCTGGTCGTTGCGGGAGCGGCCCGCGTGGATCCTGAGCCCCAGCTCGCCGAGCCGCTCCACGAGCCAGGCCTCGAGGGCGGAGTGGGCGTCCTCGTCCTGCGGGCCCACCGTGAGCTCGCCGGAGGCCACCGCATCCAGCGCCTCGGCGAGGGCCCGGTGCAGTTGGCCACGTTCCTGGGGCGAGAGCACCCCCGCCTCCTCCAGTCCCCGGGCGTGTGCCATGGAGCCCAGCACGTCCCAGCGGAGCAGGGCCCGGTCCAGCTCCCGGTCCTCCCCCACGGTGTGGCGGTCGAGCAGCTCGTCCAGGGGCGCCCCGGCCCCCCACAGGGTGGTGGCATCGCTCATCGCAGGTACTCCAGTGCCAGCGCGGTGTGGAGCTCGGCGGCCCGCTCCACCTCGGCCAGCTCGATGGTCTCGTCGGGCCGGTGGGACTGCCGCGAGTCCCCGGGCCCCAGCTTGAGAGCGTCCACCCGCCGGAGCCACACCCAGTCGGAGGCCGTGGGGGAGCCGAAGGGGCGGGCGTGGGGCCGCAGCCGCTGGAGCGCCGCCAGCAGGGCCGAGCCCGGCGGGGTCTCGGCGGGCAGCAGGCGCTCCGAGAGCACGGTGATCTCCGCGGCCAGGTGCTCCCGCAGCAGCTCCACGATCTCCCGGTGGCTCCAGGCGGGGGTGGTACGGACGTCCAGGGTCGCGGTGCAGGCGGGGGGCGTCACGTTCCGGGCCACCCCGGCCTCGAGCACCGTGGGCGTCACGGCCACCCGGCCCAGGAGGGGGTGCTCCCGGTCCAGGGGCAGCTCTCCGAGCGCGGCCAGGTCCCGGGCCGCCGCCGTGATGGCGTTGGCGGGGGGCTCCGGGAGCGAGGCCGCCCAGCCCGCGTGGAGCTGCTCGCCCCGCCAGCGGGCCTCCAGGATCAGCAGGCCGCGCTGGGCCACCGCCGGTTCCAGGCCCGTGGGCTCGCCCACCACCGCGGCGTCGGGGGTCCGGCCCAGGCGCTCCAGGGCGGCGGGCATGGTGGTGTCCCGGGTCTCCTCGGAGAAGGTGGCCAGCACCACCAGCTCCCCCCGCGGCGGACCCCCGGCCGCGGCCACCCGGGCGGCCGCCGCGGCCATGGCCGCCACCGAGGCCTTGGCGTCCACGGCACCCCGGGCTGTCAGCCTCCCATCCTCGACCCGGCCCTCCCAGGGATCCACCGTCCAGCCCTCGCCGGGCGGGACCGTGTCCAGGTGGGTGGCCAGCAGCAGCAGGGGTCCCTCCGCCCTGCCGGGCACGCGGATCCGCACCGCCGCGTCGTCCCGCTCCACGGCGAGCCCCCGGCCGGCGGCCCAGACCTCCAGGTGGCGGGCGGCGGCCTCCTCCCGCCCCGAGGGGCTGGGGATCCGCACGAGCTCGGCGAGCAGCGCGGCGGCCTCAGCCATCCGTCCCGTTCCGGGCCAGCTCGTGGGAGGTGTAGTCGGCCAGCTCCCGGCGGTCCACGATCATGGTGCCGCAGCCGCGGCCGGTGAAGAGCTCCATGAGCAGGGAGTCGGGCTCGGTGCCGTCGATGATGTGGGTGCGGCGGACCCCACCCCGGACGGCCCGGATGCAGGCCTCCACCTTGGGGCGCATCCCCCCGGCGATGGCCCCGCTCACAAGCAGCGGCTCGAGCTCGGCGGGCGTGGCGAAGGCCACCAGGGTGGTGGGATCCTCCACGTCCCGGAGCAGGCCGGGGCTGGTGGTGAGGAAGATCAGCTTGTCGGCGTCCAGCGCGGTGGTCAGGGCCTCGGCCACCGTGTCGGCGTTGATGTTGAGCGCCTGCCCCCCGGCGTCGGCGGCCAGGGAGGCCACCACGGGCACGTAACCCGCGTCCAGCAGCGTGGTCAGCACCGAGGGGTCCACCCCGGTGATGTCGCCCACCTCGCCGAAGTCCACCGTCCGGTCGGTGCCGTCGTCGTCCCTCAGCGCCACCGGCGGGCGGCGGCTGGCCGTCAGGAGGCCCCCGTCCACCCCGGACAGCCCCACGGCCCGCACCTGCTGGCCGCGCAGCGCCGAGAGCAGGTCCACGTTGAGCTGGCCGGCGTAGACCATCTTGGCCACCTCCAGCACCGCGGGCGTGGTCACCCGGCGCCCCGCCACCACCTCGGGCTCGAGCCCCAGCTTCCGGGAGAGCTCGCTGGACTGGGGGCCGCCCCCGTGCACCAGCACCACACGGACCGAGAGCGCCTCCAGCAGGGCCACCTGCATGGCCACGTTGTCCAGCACCGCCCGGTCGGCCAGGACCTCGCCGCCCAGCTTCACCACGAAGGTCTGCCGCCGGTAGACCCGGCTGTAGTCCAGGGCGCCCTTGAGCGCGCGGATCAGGTCGTCGGTCATGGGAGCACCTCCAGCAGCACCGCCCGCTGCACGTGCAGGCGGTTCTCGGCCTGGTCCACCACCACGGACCACGGCCCGTCCAGCACCTCGTCGGTGGCCACCACGTTGCGGCGGATGGGCAGGCAGTGCATGAACAGGCCCCGGCCGTCCCGCGTGAGCCCCATGCGGCGGCCGTCGATCCGCCAGTCCCGGTGGGCCGCCCGCGCCGCGCGCTCGGCCTCCGGGTCGCCGAAGAGGTCCAGGCGGCCCCAGCTCTTGGCGTAGACCACGTGGGCGCCCTCCAGGGCCGCGTCCAGATCGTGGGCCACCTCCACCGAGCCGCCCGAGCGGCCGGCCGCGGCCCGGATGGCCTCCATGTCCTCCGGATCCAGCTCCCAGCCCGGCGGGTGGGCGAGCGTCACCTCCATGCCCAGCCGCGCGGCGTTGAGCGCGGCGCTCACCGGTACGGCCGTGGGGAGGGGGCTGGGGTGCCAGGTCCAGGACAGGACGAAGCGGGCGCCCCGGGGGCCGGGGCCGAGGCGCTCCTGGATGGTCAGGGCGTCGGCGAGGCCCTGGCAGGGGTGGCGCCGGGCCGACTCCATGTTGATCACGGGCACCCCGGCGTGCTCCGCGAAGCCCCGCAGCACCGGGTCGGCGAAGGCGGCCTCCCGGTCCGTCCCGGCGGGGAAGGCCCGCACGGCCACGGCGTCGGCGTAGCGGCCGATCACGGCGGCGGCCTCGACGAGGTGCTCGGCGGCCCCGCCGTCCATCACCACGCCGGGCCTGGTCTCGAAGCCCCACACCCCCTTGCCCGGCTCCAGCAGGATGGCGTGGCCCCCGTGGCGGAGCATGGCCGCCTCGAAGGAGGCCCGGGTCCTCAGGGAGGGGTTGAAGAAGACCATGGCCAGGATCCTCCCGGCCAGCTCGGTGCCGCCGGGGCTGCGCTTGAGCTCGCGGGCCCGCTCGAGCAGGGCCAGGATCTCCGCGTCGCTCCAGTGGTCGGTTCCCAGGAAGTGCCGTATCTCGGACATGGAGGATCCCTTCTCAGCAGGGGGCGAGGCCCGGGAAGCGGAGACCGGCGGTCTCCTCGAGGCCCAGGGCCAGGTTCATGGCCTGGACCGCCTGCCCGGCGGTCCCCTTGACCAGGTTGTCGATCACCACGTTGACCACCGCCTCCCGGCCCCCGGCCCGGGGCGTGGCGTGGAGGTGGGCGAAGTTGGTGCCCACCACCGGGGCCAGGGCCGGCGGGGCCTCCAGCACGTGGACGAAGGGCCGCCCCTCCCAGGCCGCGGCCAGGAGGGCGTTGGGGTCGGGCACCGGCCGGGCCAGCCGGAGGTGGGCGGTGGCGTGGATGCCCCGCACCAGCGGCGCGGAGTGGGGGAGGAGGCGCGCGGCGGCGGCCTCTGGGGAGGCGCCCGCCCGGAGCAGCGCCTCGGTGATCTCCGCCTCGTGCCGGTGTCCCGCCGTGGCGTAGGCCCGGAAGCTGTTGGCCCGGGCCGGGTGGTGGGTGCCCGGCTTCGGCTGTGCCCCGGAGCCCGTGGAGCCCGTGGCGGCGAAGACCACGGGCGGTGCGGCCAGGAGCCCCTCCGCGGCGAAGGGGTGGAGGGCCAGGAGGGCCGCCGTGGCGAAGCAACCGGGCACGGCCAGGCAGCGCTGCCCGGCGAGCCCGTCGCCCGCCAGGTCGGCCAGGGCGTAGACGAAGCGGGGCCGCAGCTCCGGGGCCGTGTGGGGACCGTAGTGGGGCTCGGCGAGGGCGGCGTCCTGCACGCGGAAGTCGGCGGCCACGTCCACCACCAGGCGGGGGTCCCGGGCGAGGATCTCCCCCATGAGCTCCTGGGAGCGGCCGTGGGGCAGCGCCAGGAAGAGCACGTCGGCCCAGGCGGCGGCACCGGCGGGGTCCGGCTCCTCGAAGGTGCCGTCACCCAGGTGGCGCAGGGCGGGGTGGGCCTCGGAGAGGGGTTTTCCCGCGTGGCTGGCCGAGAAGGCCCGGAGGGCGCCCACGTCGGGGTGGTCCGCGAGCAGCCGGAGCAGCTCGCCCCCCGCGTAGCCCGCGGCGCCCAGCACGGCGGCCGTGAGGTCAGTCATCCAGGGCCTCCCGCACCACGGCCACCAGCCGCTCCGGCTCCCGCCGTGCGTTCCAGGCGGGGATCCCCAGCCGGCCCGTGACGAAGGCGGTGCCCACGTCGTTGTCGGTGACGGGGCCGGAGATGGCGGTGGGGCGGAGGCCGTAGTCCTCCTCCAGGATGCGGACGGCGCCCCAGGCCCCCACCTGGTCGGGAGCGCAGACCACCAGCGCCCGGGTGAGCGCCCGCAGGCCCGGGTCGGCCAGTAGGTCCTGCACGCCGTACTCGCCCAGGATGCCGTCGCCCAGCTCCGCCACGATCACGTCGGGTGCCTGCTTGGCCTGGAGCTCGTTGAGCAGGGCCCGGGCCGCGGGGAGCACCTGGTCCTCGTGGGTGGAGACCACGCCGGCGTCGTTGAAGGTCAGCGCCATGACGGCGCCCGCGTCCATCATGGAGAGCGAGTCCCGCCGCAGCGAGACCCCGGTGAGCTTGGCGCCGCCCACCGTGAGCCCCGCGCGGGCCAGGCCGCGCACGATCTCCGAGGCGGCCACGGTCTTGCCCGAGTTCATGCAGGTCCCCGCCACCAGCACCAGGGGCGTGGTGCAGTCCAGGCGCTCCGCTGGGGCCAGCGCCTGGTCGCGGATGTGGGCCGGGCGCCCCACCCGGTCGCCCAGCCGGGGAAAGGTCAGCACCGCCCCGAGCACCTCGGCCTCGAAGGGCGGCCCCAGGTCGCGGTTGGAGGCCGTGCAGCGGCCCAGCACGCCGCCCAGGTTCAGCACGTTCACGGTGTCGCCCGGCGCGAGGCCCTCCGGGACCACCCCGGCGTAGCCGCGCAGCGCCCGGCGGGTGCCCAGCACCCCGGCCATGATGTCCCCCGAGCGCAGGGGCACCAGGCGGCCGTCCACGGACTCCAGGGTGTTGTAGCTGCGCTTGTCGTTGAGGATGCGCACCGCGAGCACGGAGCCCTCCTCGCAGCGGATCTCGGGACCCACGATCACATCCCGGGAGATCCCCGCGTGCCGGGCCGCCGAGGCGATCCGGTCCAGGTGGTAGCGCCGGCTGTTCATCATGGGGAGGGGTCCTTCCGCCGGGAGGCGAGCATGGCGGGGATGGCGGCGATCCGGGCGAAGCCCGCGGCCTCGGCGCCGGTCCACAGGGAGTTCTCCTCGCCGTAGAGGGCGATCTCCGGGTCCATCAGGGAGTGGGGGCTCCGGACGCCCGTCACGGTGAAACGCCCGGGCTCGAGATGCACCCGGGTCTCGCCGGTCACCCGGCGCTGGGAGCTGGCGATCAGGACGGCGATGTCGTCCATCACGGGGTCGAAGGCCTGGCCCTCGTGGAGCCGGTCGCCCCAGAAGGTGGCCAGCTGGTCCTTCCAGAAGGTCTGCCAGCGCGTGAGCACCAGCTTCTCCAGCTCCCGGTGGGCGGCCACAAGCACCACCGGCGCGGGGGCCACGAAGCCGATGCGCCCCTTGATGCCCAGCACCGTCTCGCCCAGGTGGATCCCCCGGCCGATGCCCAGGGGCTCGAGGCGTGCCGTGAGGGCCTCCACCAGCTCCGGGCCCTCCAGGGGCTCGCCGTCCAGGGCCGCCGGGAGGCCCTGCTCCCAGGAGATCACCAGGTCCGAGGCGGCGGCCTCCGCGGGCCCCTGCGCGGGGCCGAAGGCGTCCGGCGGTGGCGCGGCCCAGGGGTCGTGGGTCCACTCGCCGCCCAGGGTGGTACCCCACAGGCCGCGATTGACCGAGTAGCGCTCCGAGCCCCCGGGCACGGGGAGGCCCCGCTCCTCCAGGTAGGCGATGGACTGCTGCCGGGAGAAGCCCAGGTCCCGCACCGGCGTCAGGATGGGCAGCTCCGGCAGCAGCACGTGGAAGGCCACGTCGAAGCGCACCTGGTCGTTGCCGGCCCCGGTGGAGCCGTGGGCCACGGCGTCGGCGCCCAGCTCCCGGGCCACCCGGGCCACCTCCACCGCCTGCTGGGTGCGCTCCGCGGCCACCGAGAGGGGGTAGACGCCGCCCCGCAGCACGTTGCCCCGGATCAGCGTGGCCACGAAGTTGTCGTAGACCGCCTGTCTCGCGTCCACCGTCACGTGGCGGTCCGAACCCACGGCCAGGGCCTGGGCCTCGATGGCCGCAAGGTCTTCCGCCGTGGCGCCGCCGGTGTTCACGGTCACCGTGATCAGCTCGGCGCCGGTGCGCTCCTTGAGGTGGGGGACGCAGAAGGAGGTGTCCAGTCCTCCGGAGAATGCCAGTACGATCTTCACGGGGCCGTCCTTTCGGGGGAGTCTCGCCGGGTGGCGGTGCAGCATATTCGCTGCATATTGCATAAGTATGCATATCCGGAAGCTGGTGTCAAGTCCGCCGGGCCGACCGGTGAAGAAGTGAAGAGGTGAAGAGTGAGGACGTGAAGGCATCCCCCGTCCACCCGGAGGTGGGACCGTGTTCGCGCCCGTGACCCCGTCCATGCCCGTGGCTCTGTCCACGACCTCCTCCGGCACGTGCGAGAACCACGCGCTGTGGAACACCAACCGACATCCGCCGAGAGCACGTCCCCGCGGGGAGCGCCGGCCTCCAGGCCGGCATCGTGCCCCCGCAGAATCCGGGCCACGCCCTCCCGGCGAGCCACCTCTCCTCCGCTCGCCCCATGCACGAGGCCGCTCTAGAGAGCGGCGCTCCCCCCACGACCTTCCCTCGGCGAACGCAAATGCGGCGCTCTCCGCACGGGCGGGTGGGCGGATGTCGCACTGGTGAGCAGGTGGCCTGATACGTGCCCCGCCCGCCTCCGATCGCCCCCGCTCCCCTGCACCCCTGCACCCCTGCCCGAGTCCGTGACCGTGTCACCCCCGCCCGACCGGTGAAGAGTGAAGAGTGAGGAAGTGAAGGCATTCCCCGCCCATTCGGAGGTGGGACCGTGTCGGTGACCGTGACCGCGCCCGTGCCCGTGCCCGTGTTCGTGTCCGTGACGGTGTCCGTGTCCGTGATCCTGCCCGTGACCGTGACCGTGACCGTGACGGTGGCCCTGCCCGTGGCCTCGTCCCTGCGCCTCCCCCTCCCCTTGCTCCACCGGCCGGGGCCGGGGAGAATGGTGGTCCGGACCGGAGGGGGTGCAATGCGGGCGATCGTGGTGGGTGGCGGCCTGGTGGGCTCGACGCTGGCGGGCAAGCTGGCGGCCGACGGGCACGACATCGTGGTGGTGGAGCAGGACAGGGAGCTCCTGGCGGACATCGCCGACCGGCTGGACGTGCAGACGCTGGTGGGCAACGGCGCCACGGTGCCCGTGCTGGTGGACGCCGGCATCGAGGGGTGCGACCTTCTGTTCGCCACCACCAACTCCGACGAGGCCAACATGGTGGTGGCCCTGGTGGGGTCGGCGCTGTTCAAGGTGCCCCGGGTGGTGGCGCGCCTCCGGGACGCGGGCCACCAGGAGAGCTTCAAGGCCCTGGCGGCGGAGGGGGGCGGCCAGCGCCTGGCCATCAACCCCGAGGAGGCCGCCGTGGAGCGGATCCTCTCGCTGCTCCCCGTCCCCGGTGCCGTGGACGCGGTGCCCTTCCTGGAGGGAAGGATTCTCGTGGCGGGCTTCAACATCGAGCCGTCCAGCGACTTCGCGGGCCTGCTGCTCTCCCACCTCCGCCTGCTCTTCCCGGCGGTCCCCATGCTGGTGGTGGCCATCCGCAGGAACGGCCGCTGGATCGTGCCTCACGGCGAGGACGAGATCACCGCGGGGGACCTGGTGTACTTCGCCCTCGACCCCGGCCAGGTGGACAACGTGCTGGCCCTGCTGGGGCGAGGGCGCCCCAGGGGGCGGAAGGTGATGATCGCCGGGGCCACCCGAATCGGGATCCGCCTGGCGGAGATCCTGGAGGGCAGGGGCGTGCCGGTCACCCTCGTGGAGGAGCACCGGGCGGCCTGCGACCAGGCGGCGGCCCGGCTCGACAGGACCCTGGTGATCCACGGCATGCCCACCGACCGGGAGCTGCTGGAGGAGGAGGGCATCGCCGACGTCTACGGCTTCGTGGGCTGCACCGAGGACCACGAGGTGAACGTGGTCTCGGCCCTGCTGACCCGGCAGCTCGGCGCCGGCCAGACCTTCGCCGTGGTGGACAACCCCGCGCTCGTCGGCCTGGTGGGCGAGCTGGGGATCGACGCCATCATCTCGCCCCGGATGCTCTCGGTGAGCCTGGCCCTGCAGTTCGTGCGGCGGGGGCGGGTCCGCGCGGTGGCCGCGCTCCTGGACGACCTGGTGGAGGTGATGGAGGTGGAGGCGTCCAGCGGCAGCCGCCTGGCCTCGGGGCGCCTGGCCGAGATCGGCCTCCCCCGGGGCGTGCTGGTGGCGGCGATCCAGCGGGGCGACCGGATCTTCGTGCCCGGAGGCGGCGACCGGGTGGAGCCGGGCGACCGGGCGCTGCTCATCACCACGGCCGACGCCGCGGGCCGCCTCGACGGCTTCCTCGGGGGCTGAGGGTGGGGGCCGGGACCATGGGGTGCGGGGGGGCTGCGGCGTGAACCTCCGCTTCGACGCCTTCCTCGTGGGGTGGCTGATGCTGCTGGTGGGCGGTTTCCTGCTCCTCCCCCTGGGGGCGGCCCTGGTCTTCGGGGAGTCGCCGGTCCCCTTCCTGGCCGCCATGGCCCTGGCGGCCGGGGGCGGGGGGCTGCTGGTGCTCCGCTTCCGGTCGGCGGAGCGGAAGATCCGGCCCGCGGACGGCTTCCTGGTGGTGGGGGGGACGTGGATCGTCATCTCGGTCCTGGGGGCCGTGCCCTACGTGGCGGCCGGCCTCCTGGGCCTCGAGGACGCCTTCTTCGAGTCCGTGTCCGGGTTCACCACCACCGGATCCACCGTCATCGCGGACGTGACCGTGGTGCCCCGGGCCCTCCTGCTCTGGCGGGCCATGACCCAGTGGGTGGGGGGGATGGGCATCATCCTCTTCACCATCGCCATCCTGCCGCTGCTGGGCATCGGCGGGATGCAGCTGTTCAAGGCCGAGGTGCCGGGTCCCGTGGCGGACAAGGTGCAGCCGCGGCTGGCCTCCACGGCCCGCTCCCTGTGGGCCATCTACGTGGGCCTGACGGGGCTGGAGTGGGTGGCCCTCCGCCTGGCGGGCGTGGGGGGCTACGAGGCCCTGTGCCACGCCTTCACCACACTGGCAACGGGGGGGTTCTCCACCCGGAACACCTCGGTGGGCGAGATGGGGATCCCCGCTGTGGAGTGGATCGTCACGCTCTTCATGCTGCTGGCGGGCATCAACTTCGTGCTGCACTTCAAGATCATCACGGGCCGGGGCCGCGAGGTGCTCCGGGACTCCGAGCTCCGGTACTTCCTGGGGGTCGTGGCCGCCGCCACCGTGGCGGTCACGGTGATCCTCCACGAGCCCGGCGCGCGCCTGCTGGACACGGTCCGGGTGGCCGCCTTCGGGGTGGTGTCCATCCTGACCACCACGGGCTACGTGAGCGTGGACTTCGAGCTCTGGCCCCAGCTCGCCCTGCTGATCCTGCTGATCCTCATGGTGCTCGGCGGCATGTCGGGCTCCACGGGAGGCGGCATCAAGAGCCTGCGGGCGCTGCTGTCCTTCCGGTCGCTGAAGGTGATGATGCAGCGGCTGATCCACCCCCACGCCGTGCGCCCGGTGAAGTTCGGGGGCTCGGTGGTGCCGGAGTCGGTGCTGTCGGGGATCTGGGCCTTCCTCACCGCCTACGCCCTCCTGTCCCTCCTGGGCGCGGCGGTGGTGGCCGCGTACGGCTACGACCTGCTGACCTCGCTCTCCTCGGCCCTGACCGCCATCGGCAACGTGGGCCCCGGCCTCGGCGAGGTGGGCGCCTACGACAACTTCGCCCACTTCCCCGCGCTGGCCAAGCTCGTGCTCGCCTTCCTCATGCTCTTCGGCAGGCTGGAGATCTTCACCCTGCTCGCCCTGTTCATGCCCAGCTTCTGGAAGCGGTGATCTCCCCGCGCGTGGGAGGTTACCCCTCCTCCACGAAGGCCTGGAGCCGGGCGAGCGCCTCCTCCAGGCGGTCCACCATGGGGGGCGGCGCGGGGCGGGGGGACTCGGAGAGCCCCACGCTATCCCACACGGTCCGTTCCTCGTCCTCCAGGACGTCCATCCGGAGGGAGAGGCCGTGGCGGGCCAGGATGGGCTCGAGCTCCCGGCGGCGGCGCAGCAGCTGCTTGCGCGCGCAGGTGTAGGCGTGCTCGCAGATGGCCTTGCGGTGGGAGAAGCTGAACACGTTGGTGAAGAAGAGCTCGTAGTCGTCCCGGCGCGGCTCCATGAGGATCACGTCGGCGTCCTCGTAGCGCTCCTCGTAGGCGGCGAGGCCCACGTTCAGGCGGCTGTGGATGAGCGTACGGAAGGTCTGGGAGAGCACCGTGGGCAGGCCCCGGTCCACCAGGTTGCCGCGCTTCATGACGCCCAGGTCCACGGCCCGGATGGTGTCCACCGGCACGATGGGGTTGAGGCAGAACACCAGGTCGGCGCCCTCGTCCAGGGCCACCGAGGCGTGGAGCGTCTTGAGCAGCACGCCGTCCACGTGGTGGCGGCCATCGATCACCACCGGCGGGTAGAGCCCGGGCAGGGCGGTGCTGGCCTGGACCGCCGTGGAGATGGGGACGCTGTCCATCCCGGGCTCGCCGAAGCGGGCTGGCTGGCCGGAGTCCAGGTCCGTGGCCACCACCACGAGCCGGGTGTCCAGCTCGCGGAAGTCGTCCGTGCGGCCCTTGATGGAGTAGATCTTGTGGAGGTAGTTGCGGATGGGCTCGTTCTTGAACACGCCCACGGGGAGCGCCCGGGCCAGCCGGGTGAGGGACTCCACCAGCGTGAGGTCCTCGCGGTGGGTGGCGTAGACCCACAGCGACTCCATCAGGAGGCGCGGCACGCGGAAGCCGCTCTTCACGAACTCGCCCACGGCCGGCGTCAGGAAGTTCTCGGGCACGAAGGGGTGCTCGCCGGGCTCCTGCTTCACGATGGCCCGGACCATCTGGTCCGTGGAGAGCCTGTTGGCGAGGCATGCCGCCACCAAGGCCCCGGCGCTCACGCCAACGTAGACGTCGAGCTCCGTGAAGTCGATGCCGTCCAGGGCCTCGTCCAGGGCGCGCAGCGCCCCGATCTCGTGGATGGCGCCCTGGGGGCCCCCGCCCGCCAGGGCGAGACCGACGACCGGGCGTCCCGTACCGCCGCGTGGATTCATCACGCTTCCACCTTTCCGTTCACGTCCGGCGCCGGGGCCGTGGACGGTGAGACCAGCGGCACCACGACGCTCCTAGGCCTTCCCCGTGGCGGTGCCCTTCGCGCCGGTGGAGGTCTTGCGGCTGCGGGTGCCGGAGGTCTTCGCCGCCGTCTTGCCGGCGGGCGCCTTCGCCTCCGTCTCCTGCCCCTCGAGCTCCTTGAGCGCGTTCTCCAGCTCCGCCAGGCGCTCCTGGAGGCGGGCCATCTCCTCGCGGGCCTTCCGCACGGGGCCCAGCCGGTCGATGGAGGCCTTCACCAGCCGGTCCACCTTGGTCTGGACGTGCTCCACGCCGGAGGTCACCGCCTCCTCGCCCAGGCGGATCAGCTCGTGGAGCAGCTCGTTGGGCAGGATCGAGGCGCCCCGCCGGCCCTCCTCGGAGATGATCTGGGTCAGGGTCTGGGAGGTGACGTCCTCCCCGGTCTTGTTGTCCACGACCCGGATCTCCTGGCCGTGGCGGATCCAGCCGGCGAGCTCCTCCAGGGAGACGTACCGGCTCTCCTCGGTATCGTAGAGCTTGCGGCTTCCGTAGCGCTTGATGAGGCGGATCATGGGGGTTCTCCTTCCACGGCCCCGGGCCGTCCTGGGAGGTGATGCCGCCCTGCGGCAATCACCCTCTTCAATATACCGCACTGCGGCAAACCTGTCAACAGCTCCCGTCACCGGACCAGCGCAGCACGGCCACCGAGAGTGTGGCGGCCAGGCCAGCAAGCAGAAGGCCGGCCAGCCCGTCCACCAGGTAGTGCCACTCCGTGGCCACCGAGCCCAGGAACGTGAGGATGGTCATGACGAGGAAGGGGGTTCGGAGGCGCGAACCCAGGTGGAGGGCCCAGAGGAAGAGGAAGAAGTGCAGAGCCACGTGGAGGCTGGGCACGGCGGCGATGCCGAGGGTGGGCGCGATCAGGGTCCGGGGGCCGGAGCCCAGGTCGAGGACCCTCATGTAGTTGGCCATGAGGGCCTCCTGGGCGGCCGCGGCGAGGGGGAACACGCCGGGGATCCGCGTGAGGAAGTCCCGGAACGCGAAGGCCGGGCCCAGGGCCGGGACGGCGATGTAGAGCCAGAGGCCCGTGCTCCACAGGGTGGCGAAGCCGGCGAGGAAGGCCCGGCGGCGTGCGGGGGTGTCGGTCAGGAACCAGGCGGCGCCCGCCAGCATGGTGGGGACGAAGGCGGCGTAGTAGCGGTCCAGTGCCAGGGCCGTCCATCGGGGCCCCTCGGCGAAGATGGTGAAGGCCACCTCGTTGGGGTTGACGCCGAGGCAGAGCGCGCGGTCCAGGGCCGCGAGCGCCCCATCCCAGAGCCGGGGGTTGAGGTGGGGGATCATCAGCTTGCCCCAGGTGTAGGCCGAGATGAGGACCGTGAGGGCCGCCACGGTGAGGGGCCAGTCCATGGGGGCGCGCCGGGCCCCCGCCGCCAGCTGCGCCTCGAACCCCCCGGAGTGGATCCAGAGGGCGATGGCCTCGGCCTGGACCACGACGGCCATCAGGACCACGCCCCAGTAGAGGGAGGAGCGCTTCAGGGGGGCCTGGCCGGGAACCGGGGCTGCGCGTCGCACGCCCCATGGTAGCCCGGACCGGGGCCGGCGCAGGGGCCGCGTGGAGGCGGCCCCCCGTCCGGGCCGGGGCTACCCCTCGAGCTCCAGGTCCACGCGGTTGCCGGGGCCCTCCCACACGGAGACCGTGAGCAGGGTCCCGCCCAGGAGGGCCACGGGTTCCTCCAGGCGGCGGGCGAGGACCATGGCCAGGTTCTCGGCGGTGGGCGTGGGCATGCCCACCTCGGAGTGGGTGGTGAGGTCGGCGTCGTGGAGATCGGCCACCGCGGCGGCGAGGGCGCTCCGGAGGGCGTGGAAGTCCAGGGCGTAGCCCTCGGCGTTGAGCCGCGGGACGCCCACGCGGACCTCCACGGCCCACCGGTGGGAGTGGGCCTCCTCGGGGTGCCCGTTGTAGACCCTCAGCGCGTGGGAGGCCGTAAACTCCTCCCTGGCGTGGACCACCCAGCGCATCAGGCGTCCTCCGCGGCGGGGGCCGGGGCGCTCCTGGCGCGTAGCCGGACCACCTCCCGGGTCACCCGCACCAGGGGGATCCCCTCCGGGGGCACCCCGAGCGCGGCCAGGAGGTCCTTCACGGTGGGCGTGGGCCCCTCGGCCTGGCGGAGGTTCAGCTCCACGCGGAGCTCACCGGAGGGCAGGACGCTCCAGGCCAGGAGCCCCGCCTTGAGGTCCTCCGGGAGCCGGGGCGGTTCCCCGGGCCAGGGAGCGTCCCCCGGCGGCGCGATGCGGTAGATGGCGGAGGCGGACAGCTTGCCCAGCGAGGGGGCGCCGGCCATGAGCGGCGCGACGTCCAGGATCCGGAGCCCCTCGGGCAGCAGCCGGTTGACCCGCTCGAGGTGGTGCCGGCGGACGGGGGCGGTGCACTCCACGTCGAAGGCCTCGGCCAGTCCCTCGTACCCCAGGGGGAGGGCGGGGCCCATGGAGAGCCGGATGTGCGGGTTGTAGCCCTCGGTGTACTTCACGGGCAGGCGCGCCCCGCGCAGGGCCCGGGCCAGGGCGTCCATGAGGAGCCGGTGGGAGAGGAAGCGGGCGTCGCCCGTCTTGGCGAAGGTGAAGCGGTGGCGCCGGGACGGGGGCGAGCTGCCCCCTCCGGGCCGCTCCCGCTCCGGGCGGGCGCCTGCCGGAGAGGCCTCCGCGGCCGCCGGTGTCAGCTGGGGCAGGGAGGGCGGGGCGAGCTGGATGTCCTCGCCGTTGCCGGGGATGCCGCAGCGGAAGCAGTGGCCCCACTTGCAGTCCTCGGTGGCCACCTCCCTGAGCGCACGCCGGAGCTCGGCCCTGAGGAAGCCCTTGCGCACCCCGGCGTCGATCACGTCCCAGGGGAGGGTCGCGGCGGGGTCCCGCGGCCCCAGCTCCCTCGCGGGGTCGATGCCGGTCTCCGCGAAGGCACGCTCCCAGGCGTCCAGGTTCTGCATGTCGGTCCAGCCGTCGAAGACGGCCCCCAGGTCGTGGGCCCGCGCGATGGCCGCGGCCAGCCGGCGGTCGCCCCGGGAGAGGATGGCCTCCAGCGCGGCCTCCTCGGGCTCGTTCCAGGTGAGGCGGGCGCCCCGGATCTTCCGGAAGCGGTCCCTGAGCAGCCGGATGCGGCGCGCGAGCTCCACGGTGCCGCAGAAGGGCTCCCACTGGAAGGGTGTCCAGGCCTTGGGCACGAAGCAGCCCACGGAGACCTTGACCTCCACCTTGCGGCCGCGGATCCTCCGCCCGCGCTCCACCAGCTCCCGGGCCAGGTGCACCAGCTCCAGCAGGTCCTCGTCGGTCTCGGTGGGCAGGCCGATCATGGCGTAGACCTTGAGCATGTTCCAGCCGCGGGAGAAGGCGGCCTCCGCCGCGGCGAGCATGTCCGCGTTGGTGAAGGTCTTGTTGATCACGCGGCGCAGGCGGTCCGAGCCGGTCTCCGGGGCGAAGGTGAAGCCCGACTTGCGCACCCGGGACACCGCCTCGGCGAGCTCAACGGAGAAGGCGTCGGCCCGGAGACTGGGCAGGCTCACCGAGACCTGGCGGGGGTGGAGGCTCTCCGCCAGGCGGTGGGCCAGGGGCGCCACCTGGGAGTAGTCCGCCGAGGAGAGGCTCAGCAGGCTCACCTGCTCGAAGCCCGTCTCCTCCACCTGGCGCTCCATGCGCTCCACCACCGCGGAGGGGTCGTGCTCGCGGACGGGGCGGTACCAGTAGCCCGCCTGGCAGAAACGGCAGCCCTGGGTGCAGCCGCGCATGATCTCCATGCCCAGCCGGTCCTGGATCACCTCCGCGAAGGGCACGATGGGCACCTCGGGCTGGTCGGCCGGGTCGAGCCGCTCCACCCAAACGCGGCGGATGGGGAATGGTGCGCCGCCGTCCGGTGGCTCCCACCGGGCGGGCTCCCCGTCGCTCGCGGGGACCCACCGGTAGAGGTGGGGGACGTAGACCCCCTCGATCCTTTCCAGGCGGCGCAGGAGGTCCCGCCGCGGGAGGCCCTCCGTCCGGGCGTCCCGGATGGTGTCCAGGATGGCGTCCAGCGCGGCCTCAGCATCACCCACCACGATGGCGTCGAAGAAGTCCGCCACCGGCTCGGGGTTGGCGGTGCAGGGGCCACCCCCCAGCACGATGGGCTCGTCCCGGCCCCTCTCCGCGGCCCAGCGGGTGATCCCCGCCAGCCCGAGCAGCCAGGGCACGTTGGTGTAGTTGAGCTCCGACTGGAGCGTGATGCCCACCACGTCGAACTCCGCCACCGGCGTGTAGGACTCCAGCGTATAGAGGGGGATCCCCGCTTCCCGGAGGGCGGCGCCCATGTCGGGCCAGGGGGCGTGGGTCCGCTCCGCCAGGGCGTCGGGCCTCCGGTTGACCATGTGGTAGAGGATCCGGGAACCCTGGTGGGACATGCCGATCTCGTAGGCGTCGGGGAAGGCCAGCGCCACGTGCAGCGGCACGGACTCCCAGGGCTTGCGCACCAGGTTGCGCTCCAGCCCCAGGTAGCGCGCGGGCTTCTGCACCCGGGGCAGGATGCCGTCCAGGGCGGCCCGGACGCTTTCGGGTCTGCCTGTGCTCATCCGGATCCTCCACCCGGCAGCGGGCCGGGCCTTCCCCCATTGTAGTCGCCGGGGCACGCGGATATTCCAGGGGCCGGCGGCGCGGAAGTGGGGAATGCGGGGCGTGGTGGTGGGACGGAAGAACCATCACGGATCGAGATCGAGGCGAGGCACCGAGGTGGCGGCGCTCTACTACACCCTGCTCGAGACCGCCAGGCTCGGCGGCGTCGATCCGAGGACCTCCCTCCGGGAGGCCGCCATCCGGGCCATCACGGAACCCGGAGCCGTGACCCTCCCCAAAGATCTGACCTGACCTGCCAGGACCCGGATATCAAGCACACAACCCCCGCCAGGCGTCAGGACGGGGTCGGGCGAGGATGTACACATTGTGATACAGATCACATTTCTGGTCTTGACGATCTCTACTAGATACGTGGCACCATGAGACATGTTCAGTGAGTGACACCAGCGACAAACTGTATACAACGCCCACACTCCGGGAGGGGGTTTCATGCCGATGCAACTCAAGCCAACAGCGGCCATCATTGTCTTCGCCACCGTGCTGGCCATGGGTCCCTCCGTGGCGACACCCACGGATTTCGAAGACATGCCTGGTGACAACTTCGATGCAGTGATCGACCACATCACCGATCTTGGAATCATGGAAGCCTGTCATGGCAGCTTCTTCTGTCCACACGAGCTGGTGACCCGGGAGGACATGGCTGTGTGGCTGGAGCGCGTCGAGCACTACCATGAGGCCGGGGTGGGGTACAGTCCCCCGGCTCCCACCGGCGTATTCGAGGACGTGCCCATTCGGTCCTGTGTCGCATCGTGGATCGAGGCGCTTTTTGCTGATGGGATTACCGCGGGATGTGAGAAGGACCCCCCACTCTACTGCCCGGAGAAGATCCTCAGCAGGGCAGAGATGGCAGTATTTCTGATTCGAGTGCAGGAAGGTGCGGAATACGAGGTCCCGCCATGTTCCGGGATCTTCGATGATGTTTCCTGTCCGCCGGTCAACGACTGGCCACCCGCAGATTATATTGAAGATCTCTACAATAAAGGAGTTACCGCGGGCTGTGTTGACAACGGAGAGGAGTTGCGGTTCTGCCCGCGCGGCGCGGTGACACGGGAGCAGATGGCGGCCTTCCTCACGGAGGTGATGAACAACAAGTACTGCGATCCCACGAACCCAGATGAATATCATCCAGAAACATGCTGGAACCCCAGTGCACCGGAGCAGGCCCCTGAAGAAGTCTCCGTGACCCTCGACGATGACGACTTTGGCCACGAGCTGGTAGGAAGGTAAGGAGGGGACCATGCAGATCATCAGGAAATCATCACAAAGTGTTCGCGAGAAAGTCACGCCTGCCGCGGTGATCGTCCTGCTCCTGCTCCTGTCGGCTGGCTGGCTTCCAGCTCAGGACGAGGGAGAGGTGCTCGAGAATTCCACCTATAACATGTACTACCCCAAGCGAGCCTCGGGGAAGCAGCCCACCGCGTGGGATCCGGGGGATGTGGATGACATCAACGTCTACAACGGCAACCTCATGCTCACCTTTCCCCTGGGGCCGCCGTTGGAAGCCGGAGCCGATCTCTCCTGGCAGCCCACCCTCTATTACAACTCGAAGATCTGGGCGAACGACAGGCGGGACAGCCGACTTGACGGCGCATCGAACCCGGAATGCGCCACGACGCAGGAGGGGCGGGGATTTCTCTTGGGAGACCCGTGGATGGCGGCAGGATGGACCCTCTCGGTTCCACACCTGTTCGTGCGCAGGCACCAGCCTGCAGATTGCCGTTCTCTGACCTGTATGGAGTTCACCATCGAGGCTGTCATCACGGCCGATGGTGCGCGCCATGCCCTCGTTCCTTGCACCGTGGAGGGGGGTTGTTTCCAGGGCGGAGACACCCACACGTGGTACTCTAACGATGGCAGTGGGTGGAAGATTGTCTGGACCGATCATGGTACGCCCAGTGTCGTTGACAAGGGCGACATCTTCGAAGGCTACCAGAACGGCCTGAAATACACCTTCTCCCATGCCTATCTCATGGTGGATGCTTTCCCCAGTGTGAACGCGAGCCGCGGAAGGCCCACGCAGACAGATTTCCTGAGCGATGCACGAGGTTTCTACCTCACGAGGATCGAGAGCGTCAGGTGGTCCTCGGTTCCCCCTGGTGGTGAGGATGCTCTCCCTGCCATCGAGTTCTCGTACGCTCCTCCGGTCGATGGAAGGAATCGCCGGGAGCCTCTTGAGATCCGCGCGCTGGGCTCGGACGGCACGACCCTGAGGTCATTCGAGTTCGTCTATTGCGACCTGGATGGTTCGAGCGGCCTGTGCACCGAGCAACCTGCGAACGGGTCCTCACCTTTTGATGATATGATTGGGGAAATTCCGCCTCCTCCTCCCCATGCGGGGTACCTCGATGCCGTGATCGCGTGGTCCGGGGAGTCCGGTGCGATGGCACTGACCGCGTATCGCATTATCCGCCATGTGACCCAGGAAATTCAGATACTGAAGTTTCCGAGGTACCGGGAGGGGGATGTGGGTTGCTTCGGAGATGACACGGACTGTTCGGACCTGCCTCTACATTCCATACCCAATGTTCCGCTGCTCGACCGGATCGAACGTCTCCAGCCCGACGACAGCGCCGGTACTTCATGGTCATCGACATCCCTCGACTGGGACTTCGGCTACGAACCGGGCCTCGGGCAATTGCTGTGTCCCTACACCGGGTTGAATGATAAAGACCACGACCGTGAGCGCCAGGGCGTTCTCACCAGGATGGACCTCCCCAACGGCGCATGGGTCGAGTACCAGTACGGCCTCTGGGCGTTCACCCATCACAAGCTTACCGGAACAACCTATCAGGCCCATTGCATCCTCAAAGATGTCGAGGCAAGAACGATTGAGAATGCTCCTCTTCTGCAAGGTGATGAGGCCAAAGAGCTCTGTGTCAGTGTGGCCACCTGCGAGGATCCCACGGTGGGTATCGTGGACCGGAAATTTGTGGCTCCGTCGTCCGATGGCGGAAAGCCGGTACTCCTCGAGTGGACGGAGTATTTCTCTGGTCTCGACACTGACCCGGCAAGTTACTGCGGAGGCTTCTGGTACCTGGCAGCGGAATACAATGGAAAGGTTCGTTTCCCGACCTCCCCGGTTGATTTTGGTGGTCTGCCATTCGCCCAGGGCGTTGAGGCAAACCTGGATCGCCTCTACCTGGGGTACGACCAGAGGATCATACGGAAGCATCTGATTCTGCACGGAGATACGGTTCCCGTACCTGCCGATAAGGTTCCCGGCGGCTATCAGTTCGGCGTGGACCCCAAGAATGTGTCGGATGCCCATCTACGGTATGACGACACTCTCATCATCTTTTCGAGCGGTGAGGTGGTGTACGACGCCGACGGCGACAGAAAGATCGATGTGGGAGACACCTACGGCAGGCTTGCCACTGCGGGGCGTCCACTCATGACCCGACGATACAGGAGTTCGGCAGGATCGCAGGAAGATGAAGGTCCCCTGATCTTCCGGTGGTTCCTGGACACTGCGCCAGCCCCACTCGAGGTGGAAACCACCTCCTACACAACGCAGCTCCGGCATGACATTGACATGCCCGGCTGGAAGAGATCCCATTACCTGGTACCCGACCCCGACCCCGATGGAAGTGGAAATGCCTGGTGCGGTAACACCAGGCCCCGCCTCGGGATCACGGCGCACTACCCCGGGGGTTGCGACGGCAAGTTGCCGGCCTCGTATTCCGCGGAGGAATCCTTCTATGAGACCGATGACGGAAACCCCGGAGGTCTCGCGGATGGGGAGACGGCATACCCCTGGAACAGGGTCACCACGATGACACTCGGGAAGTTCGTCGGGACTCCGCCCGGCCCCAGCTCAGGCTGGGGCGCAGCGGGCGTCCCCATCCGCACCACAACCACGGCCTACGTCAAGGGTGCAGGGTTCGAGGACAGGTGGTTCACCTCGCTGGTCGCGGAGGAGCTTCTGGAGAGCACGGCCGACGCCGACGGCACGGACCAGTTCGTGAGGACCACCCGGAGCTACAGCGCCAATGGCCGTCTCGTGTCCGAGAGACGGCACACGGGCCGGACCGGAACCCACGCCGACGACGTGATCACAGAATACACCTACCACGAAGACTTGGACTCTCCGGGTACCTTCGGTAGGACCAGGACGGCCAGGCGTTCCACGGCCGGCTCGAACCATGCGGATCTCTACACAGGCTACGTGTGGGAGTACCAGCGCCTGAAACAGAAGTGGTTCCTCTGCGACTGGAACGACGGAGAGGAATCCTGCCCACAGGGCTGGACATCCCAGTCACTGTTTGGAAACCTCCCCGGAGAGCTCCAGGGTACGGTGACCTTCGATCCCGACTGGTGGCGTCCCACGGCGGTGGTGGACGCCAATGGTGATGGCATCGCCACCATGGAGTATGACGCGCTCGGCAGGGTCACGCTCATCGAACCCACATCATCGGAGCGGGCCCACACGGTGATCGGTTACCCCGACCTCTCGACGAGCGAGGTCATGGTCACGGGGGCCGACGGGACCGATCAGCTTGTGGCACACACCGATTTCGACGGCAAGGGACGTATCGTGCACACGGCACAGCGTCGGGAGGGCACGACGGGAGGCACGTACACCGAGGCCGACTTCCGGCACAGGACCTTTTACTACGATGGCGTCGGCAACACCTGGGCGGAGAGCCACTGGACCGCCACGCCCCTGCCGCAACCGGGCTGCATGAGGAACAACCCCGATTTCGAGATCACCGCTGGAACCGACCCCTTCGGCCGGCCCATTCGGGTCTACCGTTCCGAAGGATTCGTGTTTGACACATACACGTACTACGGCAGAGAGTGGATGAGCTTCACCCGCTCCAACGGTAACCCCGCCAATCCCCGGACCGTGATGCGGCACATGGATCCGTTCGGCAGGGTACTCCAGGCCTGGGAGGCCAAGGTGGACGCACCCTACGAGCCGGAATCCGATCTCAACTGCGGCGGGTGTGGAGGGCTGTACTGCAAAGGAACCAAGAACCTCCTGACGGAGTATTCTTACGACATCCGCGACGCCCTGACCGCCGTCCATGTCCTCGAAAGGGCGGCTGACGGCACGATCACCCGGGAACAGGTCCGGAACTCGGTGTATGACGCTCTCGGGAACCTGCTCGAAGAGGACATCCCCGAACGTGACGGCCCGGTGAGCTTCACCTCCTTCACGGCAGGAGGAATTCCCCGGGAAACCCACCTTCCACTCCCGGACCCTCTCACGGAAGCAAATATCGTTCTCGAGCGAGTACTCGATCCCGCCGGGCGCGTGGTGGAGGAGCTCGTGAAGCGGGACACCGAGGATCCCGGTGTCCCGCTGCGCACCATGACCTACGGCACCACGGCCCCCGAGATCGGAAAGCTGGTGGAGGCGGTCCAGTACAACCTCTCGGCCGAATCCTGCGGGGAGGACGCAGATGGCGGCGTCCCCGTGAACTCCATCGTGGTGACCTCCAGGTACGCCTACGACGGAGAGCAGGGCGAGCTCACCGGGCGGCTGCTCACCGTGAGGGACAGCCGCTACCACCACATCGATGGCTATCCCTCCGAGGGCCACTCGTTCCAGTGGAGCTACGAGTACGACCTCTGGGGCAACATCGCCGAGGTCACCTATCCCGAGGAGGCGGATCCCGGGACATGGGAGATCCCCTCCGCTCCCGAGGAGATGTCCGCCCTGCCAGCGGCACCGGCAATCCAGCTTGCGTGGGATCCCATGGGTCTGCTCGGCATCACCGGAGATATCGACGGCGATCCCGGCAGGACACTGGTTGGGGGCATCCAGTACGACGCGGCCACCGGTCTGATGAGCCGCTGGACCACCCCGGCTGGGCAGCCTGCGGGCCCGCCGGCAGGCATCGTCCACCAGGTCACGCCGTGGGGCACACGGCCCGCACCCGAGAAGATCACCGCCACGGTGGACGGCGAGACCTCCATCTTCGAGGCGACCTACAGCCGCGGGTGGTTCGGAGAAATCAAGAACGAGGTCACCCGGGATGCCGGGAGCTGCTCCTACACCACCGATTCACTCTTCCGGCTGAAGAGAGCGAGCTGCAGCCAGGGAAGCCGGGCCTACGTGTACGACGACTTCGGCAACCTCACCGCTCTCGGCGAAAGGG
>JAMOWA010000059.1 GCA_027061805.1 Thermoanaerobaculia bacterium
GGTGGGAGGGGGCTGTCGCACCTCGCACGGGTGGGCGGGTGGGCGTCGCACTTCTCTCCTGCGAGGCTGCCGGCACCCGCCGGGTCAGGCGCCGTCGTGCTCCGGAACCGGGTCGTGGCCCGGGTAGGCCAGCATGTCCTGGTGGCGCATGATCCGCACCCACTGACCCACCCGCTCCTCGGCGGGCTCCACGGCCTCTCCGAACTCCTCACGCAGGCGCCGGGCCAGCTCTCCCACGGTGCACCGGCCGTCCAGCTGGCGCCAGGAAAAGGAGCCCATCTCGTCCAGACGGATGCGGCGGACCGACATCCAGAAGGAGAGCAGGTCCGCGAGACCCCTCAGGCCCCGGGTGCGGGGCCGGGGCCGTGTGAGCACGACCCGCCCCTCGTCGGTCTCCTCCCAGGAGGCCAGGCGCACCGGTGTCAGCTCCAGCAGGTTCACGTGGGCGAGGTCGGTCCGGGCCACGGGTCCTTATACCACGGGACCGCCGGCACCGGGCCCGGCGACACCGGGAAACCTCCGGGCCCGCCCCGGCAAAGAAGCGGCAGGAGGTGAGAACGTGGAGACCATACCGGAGACGAAGACGAGCCCGACGACTGGCATGACCGCCCACCTTGCCGGGTTGGGGCTCGCGCCCGACGACGAGGCCAACCGCACGCTGGCGGACAACGTGCATCCGTCCTCCTGGACCAACCCCGAACCCGCACCCCGCTACCACCTGGTGGTGGTGGGTGCGGGGACCGCGGGGCTGGTGGCGGCCGCGGGGGCCGCGGGACTGGGCGCTCGCGTGGCGCTGGTGGAGCGGCACCTGATGGGGGGCGACTGCCTCAACGTGGGGTGCGTGCCGTCCAAGGCCATCATCCGGTCGGGGCGTGCCGCGGCCGACATCCTGGAGGCCCCCCGCTTCGGCGTCACGGCCGGCGGGGCCCCGCAGGTGGACTTCGGTGCCGTCATGTCCAGGATGCGCCGCATCCGGGCCCGGGTCAGCCCCAACGACTCCGTGGAGAGATTCGCCGGCCACTACGGTGTCGACGTGTTCCTCGGGGCCGGCCGCTTCACCGGACCCAGGTCCCTGGAGGTGGACGGCGCCCGGCTCCGCTTCTCCCGGGCCGTGATCGCCACGGGGGCCCGGCCGGTGATGCCACCCATCCCCGGGCTTGCGGCGGCGGGCACCCTGACCAACGAGACCGTCTTCAACCTCACGGAGCTCCCCGAACGTCTCGCGGTGATCGGGGGAGGACCCATCGGGTGCGAGCTGGCCCAGACCTTCGCTCGGCTCGGTTCCAGGGTGACCCTCGTGGAGCGCAGCGACCAGTTCCTCCCCCGCGAGGACCGTGACGCGGCTCTGGTGCTCCAGGCCGCCATGGAACGTGACGGGGTCCGCATCCTCCTCTCCTCGAACGTGGTCCGCGTGGAGGCCGGGAACGGCCCCAAGGTCCTCCACGTGCTGGTGGACGGCGTTTCCGGAACCGTGGAGACCGACGCCATCCTGGTGGGGGTGGGCCGGGCACCCAACGTGGAGGGTCTGGGTCTCGGGGATGCGGGGGTGGCGTACGGACCGGAGGGTGTCCGGGTGGACGACCATCTCAGGACCAGCAACCGTCGGATCTTCGCGGCGGGGGACGTCTGCCTGCCCTTCAAGTTCACCCACACCGCGGACGCCGCGGCCAGGGCCGTGATCCAGAACGCCTTCTTCGGCTTCGCCGGCCGGAAGCGCGTGAGCCGGATGGTCGTCCCCTGGTGCACCTACACCGATCCCGAGATCGCCCACGTGGGGCTCAACGAACGCATGGCCACCGAGGCGGGTGTGGCCATCGACACGTACCTGGTCCCCATGGACGAGGTGGACCGGGCGCTGGCCGAGGGCGACAGTGACGGCTTCCTCAAGGTCCACACCAGGAGGGGGAAGGACACCATCGTGGGCGCGACGCTGGTCTCACGCCACGCCGGAGAGACCCTCAGCGAGCTCACCCTCGCCATGGAGGCTGGCGTGGGGCTGGGGCGGCTGGCCTCGGTGATCCACCCCTACCCCACCCAGGCCGAGGCCATCCGCAAGGCGGCCGATGCCTTCAACCGCACCCGGCTGACGCCCCGCTCCGCCCGCTTGCTGCGAGCCGTCATCTCCCTCCACCGCTGAAAAACACCGCCGCCCCACGGGGGGGCGGCGGATCGTCAGCCGGTACCGGGAGCCCTCTACATGCTCACCGGTGGCGGTGCCGCCTCGTCCGGGGAGCCCGCCTTGCGGAGGGGCGTCAGGATCAGGTAGCCCGCCAGGAAGGCCATGAAGACGACGGCCAGCGGCCTGGCCACGGTCCCCAGGTTCGTGACGGCCACGATGCCCTCCCAGCCCTTCTGGTTGAAGAAGACGATGGTGGCGATGCCGAGCCCCATGAGCGCCTCGCCCGCGATGAGGCCCGAGGCCGTGAGGACGCCGGTGTTCTCCACCCGGGTCGCCTGGGCCTCGTTGAAGTTCTTCTTCGCCACGAGGGTGTCCACCACCCAGCGGATCAGGCCGCCCACGAAGATGGCGAACGTGGTCTCCAGGGGCAGGTACATGCCCACGGCGAAGAGCATGGGGCTCTTGACCCGCACCATGATGAGGGCCAAGCCCATGACGATGCCCACGATCACCAGGGGCCAGGCCATCTCACCGCCCACGATACCCTTGGAGAGCGTGGCCATGAGGCCCGCCTGGGGCGCCGGCAGGAGCTTGTCGCCGAAGCCCTCGCCGCCCTGCTTGATGTTGGAAAAATGCAGGATGGCCAGGGGCACGAACATGAAGGCGCCCGCAGCCACCACGCCGATGAGGTCGCCCAGCTGCATCTTCCAGGGCGTGCCGCCCAGGATGTGCCCCACCTTCAGGTCCTGGAGCATCTCGCCGGCCACCGCCGAGGAGACGCAGACCACGGTGGCCACGCCCAGCACGGCCATGACACCCTGGTCGCCCTTGACGCCGATGACCAGCATCACCAGCGCCGCCACGATGAGGGTGGCGAGCGTGAGGCCCGACACGGGGTTGTTGGAGGAGCCGATGAGACCCACCAGGTTGCCCGACACCGCGGCGAAGAAGAAGCCGGCCACCAGCATGACCAGGGCGGCCATGGTGGCGCCGCCGATGGTCCCGGTGAAGTAGTTGTAGATGGCGATCATGAGGATCAGGACGGTGACGATGCCCAGGAGGACCACCTTGAAGTCCAGGTCCCGCTCGGTCCGGGTGGTGGACTGCTTGGCCTCGGCGGACTTCTTGAGGTCCGACACGCCGCGCCTGATGCCCAGCCACAGGTTGTCACGCATCTTGTAGAGGGTGTAGACGGCGCCCACGAGCATGCCGCCCACGGCGATGGGCCGCACGATGAACTTCCACATCTCCACGGAGAGCTTGATCCAGGTCTCGTGGGACCCGGCGTCGGCGCCGATGGAGGCGGCGAAGGCCTGGATCTCGTTGGGCCCCAGGAAGAAGATCAGGAGGGGAACGAAGAGGCCCCACGCCAGGAGGCCGCCCGCGAAGTTCAGGGCGGCCAGCTCCGGCCCGATGATGTAGCCCACGCCCAGGTAGGCCGGGCTCACGGCGGGCGCCGAGATGGTGGACACGCCACCCGCGGAGACCGTGTAGGCGTTGTCCTCGTAGCCCAGCCGGACCATGCTCCTGCCGATCTGGCCAACCTTCACCACGAACTCGTTGGCGGCGGAGAAGATCTTGAGCTGGCCGAGCAGGTTGACCACGGCGCCCACGCCCATGGCCTTGAACAGCTGCTTGGCCGCCTCGGAGCCCCGTTGGCCGGCCTTGTGGATCTCCGAGGCCGCCACCGACTCGGGGAAGGGCAGCTCGGGATCCTCCACCATGACCCGCCGGAGCAGGGTCACGAAGAAGATCCCCAGCGCACCGCCCAGGACCATGAGACCCGTGGCCAGGACGTAGTCCGTGAGGCTCTTGAAGTCCCAGTAGCCCAGGATGGCGAAGGCCGGGATGGTGAAGATGGCGCCGGCGGCGATGGACTCGCCGATGGAGCCCACGGTCCGGGCGAAGTTTTCCTCGAGCAGGGTACCGCCCATCAGCTTGAGGACGGCCATGCCGATGACGGCCGCCGGGTAGGTGGCGGCAATGGTCATGCCCGCCTTCAGGCCCAGGTAGGCGTTGGCCGCGCCCAGGATGACGCACATGAACAGCCCAAGGATCAGGGCCCGGAAGGTGAACTCCCGCATGTCCGTCTCCGGCGAAACGACCGGACGGAAGGGTTGCTGGCTCATGGATCGACCTCCTCCTCAGAAAGATCTCCATCCGGGCCGGCGGCCCGGCATCGATGCCCCCGGATTGTACATGACACGGCGTGCCTGGTGAGAGAGTTTCCATCCCCTCCATTCCGGCGGACGTCCACCGCTGCGGCGATCGTTGCCAGGGGTTCCGGTACCCGTTACGATGCGCGACATGGACCCGGTGACCCCGTTCGCGGCCGCACTGATGGTGGGTGGCGGCATCGCCCTGCTCGGCCTGGGCTCCAACTGGCTGGTGTCCGGCGCATCCCGCCTGGCACTGCGCCTGGGGGTCTCCTCCATGGTGGTGGGGCTCACCGTGGTGGGCTTCGGCACCTCCATGCCGGAGTTCAGCGTGTCGGTGCTGGCCGCAGCCAGGGGAAGCGGGGGGCTCAGCCTGGGCAACGCGGTGGGGTCCAACATCATGAACCTGCTGCTGGTGCTGGGGATGGCGGCCGTCATCAAGCCCATCCACGTCACCGGAGCCCGCCGGGGGATGTACCGGGACCTGGTCTTCGGCGTCCTGCCCGCCATCGTTCTTGTCCTCACCGCACGCGCCGGGTTCATCGGCCGGGGCACGGCCCTGGTCCTGGTGGTGATCTTCGTGGTCTTCCTCCTGGCGGCCCTCCAGACGGCCCGGGGCGAGAGGAGCACGGCGGAGCGCACCACGGGCGCCGTGGTGGTCCAGCTGGCCATCACCACCGTGGGCATCGCCGTCCTGCTCGCCGGGGCCGAGCTCATGGTACGCGGTGGCGTCGGCCTGGCCCACCACTTCGGGATCTCCGACGCCGTCATCGGGCTCACGCTGGTGGCCTTCGGCACCTCGCTCCCCGAGCTGGCCACCTCCGTGGCCGCCTCCTTCCGGGGGGAGGCCGAGCTCTCCGTGGGCAACGTCCTGGGATCCAACGTGTTCAACCTCGGGCTCATCGTGGGCACGGCCTTCGCCATCCGGCCGGGAGCCGTCCCCCACTTCGTCATCCACCAGGACGTCCCCATCCTCGTGGGTGCCACCCTGATCGTCGGGCTCGGGATCCTCCGCGACGGGAGGATCTCCCGGATGGAGGGAGCCCTCATGCTGCTCATGTTCGTGGCCTATGCCACCTTCCTGTTCCTCCGGGGAGGCTGAGATGCCGGTGATCCCACTGCTGCTGATCCTGGCAGCCACCGCGTTCCCTCCCGCGCCCCGTCCCACCCCGCTGAAGGCTCGCGTGGTGGCGGTCCACGACCTCTTCGCCTCGGAGGTGGGAGCCGTGGTGTGGCTGGAGAGGACCGACCGGAAGTTCATGCTCCGCAACGCCACCCTGATTCGCGAGCCCGTCAGGTTCTGGCGGTACCCCGAACCCATCGCCGACGGCACCTGGGTCCAGCTGCTGGATCGCCAGATGAGGCCCCTGGGGGTCTACGGGGCTGCCCTCCCGGACGCCGGGCAGACCTGCGGCATCGAGGTTCCCATGATCAGGGGGCTGTGGTACCTGGTCTTGTTGCAGCAGGAGGGCTCCCAGCGCCGGCTCATCGGCCACGTGGAGGTGGGCCCGCGCCTGGCCTCCCTCGCCCGGCGCGAGCATGTGTGGAGGCAGCTGGGCCTCCCCACCCCGCCCCCCGAGACTGGCCTCCCCATCCCGTCCCCCACCCCTCGGCCGGGTGGACATGGTCACGGGAGGATGTGAGGACTGATCCGGGAATATTGAATACTTGCGAGGGTTCGTGGTGAGAGGCGTGAGGTGCCGTTGCTGATGGCGTTCTTGCGAGGCGGGGAAGTGAAGGCCTGCCGGCCGCACGGCGAACGACCGAGCCGAGACAACGCCACCGGGAATGGTGGATTGTACAGCGGTCAAGGCATCATGAATGATCCGGGTCAGGGACAATCAGCGCCGGTCTCCGGAGCCGGCCAGGGCGTGGCATTCGGGACGGTTGCTCACCGGGCAGGAGTCCTACTGCTCCAGCAGCAGCTCCTCCAGGGTCCGGAGGAGGTTGCGGATGCGGCGAAGGTCTCCGGGGCGCCCCTTCTTCGGCTTCACCCGGAGCTCACCGATGGCCGCAAGCGCCGCCTCGAGGTCGCGCACCCTGGGACGCCCCTCACCCCCGGCCAGCCGTTGCTCGAGCTCCGCGAGGCCCCCATCCAGCTCCAGCAGGACGTTCTCCGACACCCTCCGGGTGATCACCCGGAGGGCCGCCAGCTCGTCGCGAAGCCTCCGGGTGGCCTCCTGGCGACGCGTGGGCCGCTTCCGCCCCGGCCGCCGCTCAGCCGGAGGCATCCGGCCCTCCGCCCTCGTCCATCCCCTCGAAGAGGTCCGCGAGCACGGCGCACACCCGGGTCCGCAGGTCCCTCTGGATGGCGGCCACCGAGCGGTTGCCGTTGACCACCTCGAAGCCGTACTCCCGCTGCAGCTCGGCGTAGACAGCCCGGATCCTCCGCTGGTAGATCACGAAGCTGTCATACCAGGAGCGTGCCAGGCCCAGGTCCATGCCCGACTCCCAGTAGTCCAGGGAGGCCCGGGCCTTCAGCGTGCGCTCCACCAGCCGGGCCGCCGACACCCTCAGGAAGACGACCGCGTCGGGGACCAGTGCCATGGAGTAGAGGGTGCGGAGCCACTCCGGGTCGGCGCCGCGGACCGTTGCCCGGGCCATGAGCGTGTAGATGTAGCGATCGGCCAGCACCACGTAGCCCCCGCGCAGCGCGGGCACGATGCGGTTCTCCAGCTGGTCGTAGAAGTCGGTGGCGTAGAAGAGCGTCATGGTCCGGGGGGAGAGCACGTTGCCCTCCTGGGCGCGGTCCAGGGTGGGGGCCACCAGCCGGGAGCGCTTGAGCCCCACCTGCTCCACGGCGTAGCCCCGCTCCTCCAGCCACTCGCCCAGGAGCGCGATCTGGGTGCTCCGGCCGGAGGCGTCCGGGCCCTCCACCACGATGAGCGCGCCGCGCAACCCTCCCGGGTCCACGCCGGCGGGGGGACGGCCGTAGCAGCGCTTGCCGCTCACCGCCCCCTCCTCTGCCGGAAGCGGGCCAGGTCCAGGCGCTCCGCCACGATGGACCGCACCACCTCCTGCTGCCGATGGATGGAGCGCGTGGCGTCCAGCACGGTGAAGCCGAACTCGTCGGTCATCCGCTCGTACTGGGCCATGACGCCCCCCTGGAAGAGCCGGAAGCTCTCCCGCGGGTCGGCGGAGAGCCCCAGGTCCATCCCGGCCTCGAACCACTTGAGCCGCGGCCGGCCCGCCAGGATGCGCCCCAGGGCGGTCTCCAGGGGAAGCCGGAAGTAGAAGGTGATGTCCGGGGGATGGGCGAAGGCGTAGAGGCGCCGGAGCCAGCCCGGGTCGCAACCCCGCATGCCATCGCGGGCGAAGGCCGTGAACATGTAGCGGTCGCAGAGCACCAGGTAGCCGGCCTCCAGCATGGGCAGGATCTGCCGCTCGTAGCGGTCGGCGAAGTCGGTGGCATGGATGAGCGAGAAGGTGGTGGGGGTGAGCAGCTGGCGCCGCTTGCCCTTGCGAGTGGCCTCCTTCACCAGCACGGAGGAGTTCCACTCGGAGAAGAAGACCTTGAGTCCCAGTCCATCGAGCCAGCGGTGGAGGAGGCGCACCTGGGTGGACTTGCCCGAGCCGTCCAGGCCCTCCACGGCCACCAGGCGGCCGGGCAGCTCCCGGCGGGCCCCCGCGGCGCTCACACCGCCCCCGTCACGAGACCACCCCGACCTCGCGGCCGAAGACCTCGGCGAACAGCCCGGCCTTGCGCTTCAGTGCCCACGCTTCCAGCAACAGGTCACCCGCCCCGGAGATTTCCAGCAGGAGCTCCCCCGGCCCGAGCGTGGTCCGCACGGTGCGGACCCGGGCAAACTTGAACAACCCTTTAACTATTTGACAGGATGGGACTTCTCTGCCAGCATGTTCCCAATATTCCAAAATCGGCATCACACCCGGACCCGGGCAGGAGGAGCGAACACGTGTGATGTTCCCACGCAGTGGGACTCTCCTGACCCGACACAGAATGGAGGAAGTCGATGGTACGAGCAATCACGGTGGCGTTGGGTCTGGCACTCGTGGTGGGTCTGGCTCCGGCCTGGGCCGGCACCGGTGGACCGGACCATCCCCCGGTGGGGATGGAGGCGCCCGGGCAGCCCCTCGCCGGGATGTCCCCGCTGGACACCGAGGCCTACGGCACCACGAAAAACACCATCCTCGTGGTGGCCCCCACCAGCTTCATCGCCGAGGGAGGAACCCCGTTCTGGCTGAAGTTCGGGTACTTCAGCGCCGTCACGGGTGACACGCGGCGGTCGTTCTTCGCCACCGTGAACCTGCCCACCGGCGCCCTCCTGCAGAGCCTCTGGGCCTGCGTCCGCGATAGCTCGGACACGGGCCACGTCCACGTGCGGTTCCTGCAGCAGACCTGCCCCGGGGGCACTGCCTGCACCCAGACAACCCTCGAGGACATCGAGACGGGGGAGGCCGACACGCCCGACTTCGTCGTCATCTCGTCCTCCGACATGAGCGGGACCACCTGGATGAACTACGACCCCGCCGCTGGCGTCAACTACGGCTACATCCTCGCCCACCTCAGCGAGTCCACATCCAACCTCCAGATCGGGCCCATCATGATCGCCTACAGGCGCCAGGTCTCGCCCGCACCCGCCACGGCCACCTTCGATGACGTCCCCCCCGACCACTGGGCCTTCCGATTCGTGGAGGCCCTGGCCGCTTCGGGGATCACCGCCGGCTGCGGCGGCGACAGCTACTGCCCCGACGACCCCATCACCCGGGCACAGATGGCGGTGTACCTCGCGGCGGCCCTCGGCCTCCACTACCCGGGTTGACCGGGGGCCGGAGGCTCCAGCCCCGGCTTGACGGCCCGGGAACCGTTGCTATAATCGGCGTCCCCTTGCGAGGGGGCCTTCTGGGGCGTCGTCCAATGGCAGGACATGCGGCTCTGGACCGTAGAATCGGGGTTCGAGTCCCTGCGCCCCAGCCAACTCGACCGGACCGCGCCGGGCCTGGGCCCGGCGCTGCTCTTTCCGGGGACCCGGCCCCTCACGGCCTCCGCTTCCGGAACACCACCACGGCCCCTCCCACGCTCTCCACCACGACCCGGTCGCCGGAGGCCCGGTTGGAGATGGAGGGGCGTGCGGCCGCCGAGAGGTCCGCCCCCTCCACGGGCCACTCCACGCCCCGCAGCGTGACCCGCACGGCGGGGTCGAAGGTCCAGAACGACCAGGTCTCGCCCGGCTCCGCCGGGAGCTCCAGCACGCCCTCCACGGCCAGCATGACACCATCCCCGGAAAGGTAGAGGAGCTCGAGCCCGCGGGCCATCCTCGCCAGCAGCCCCAGGTTGCCCAGCTCGTGGTCCGGCCGGCCGCCCAGGGCGCCCAGCACCGTCAACCCGGGCACGGCCAGCTCGTCGAAGGCGTGGACCATGGCCTTCTCCAGATCCGTCCGGTCCTGGTCCGGCAGGTGCACCAGCCGGTCCTCCCCCACCCAGGCGCGGGTGGCCGCGGAGATGGAATCCAGGTCGCCCACCACGGCCGTGGGCGGGATCCCCACCCGCACCAGGTGGTCCGCGCCGCCGTCGGCGGCCAGCAGGACGGGAGCCGCCGCCGCGAGGGCGGTCAGCTCCGGGGTCCACCGGAGCTCCCCGTTGGCCACGAGTACCGCGTCCGCCATCTCCATCCCTCAATGGTACACTCGGCAGCAGTTTCGGGGGGACACCGGGCCGTGAGCGGAGTGGGGCGGCGAGGCATCCGGGTGATGGTGGTGCTGGCGGTGATGCTGGCCTGTGCCGCCGTGGTCCGGGCCCAGGGGTGCCTCCCGCCATGGCAGGACCACCACGTCAAGGGGCTGGAGGCGGAACAGTCCGGCCGCCGGGAGGAGGCCGCCGGCCACTTCGAGCCGGCCCGGGACCTCAAGCCCGAGAACCTCATGATGCTCCCCGAGGGCAAGCTGGTGGTCATGGACTTCGGCATCGCCCGCATCGAGGGCGCCGCCGGGCTCACCGCCACCTCCATGGTCCTGGGGACCCCGGCCTGCCTGGCCCCCGAGACCATCGCCCGCGAGCCGGCCGACCACCGGGTCGACCTCCACGCCCTGGGGATGATCCTCTACGAGATGCTGGAGGGGCGGCTCCCCTTCACCTCCACGAGCCCGCTGGAGCAGCTGCAGGCCCACGTGGCCGGGATCCTGCCCCCGCGGGAGAAGCTCCGGCGGCCCCTCCCCGACTCCGTCTGGGTCCTGCTCCAGCGACTGCTGGCCCGGCAGCCCGACGACCGCTTCCCCACCGCCGAGGCCGTGCTGGTCCACCTGCGGAGCATCCGGCGGGAGCTGGAGGGCGGCACCGGAGGCATCAACGGCTGACGGGCCGGCGGCGGCCGTCACAATTCCAGCCGGACACCTCGTGATAGAATCCTTGCGAGATGATGAAAACCCAACCGGGCCTCTCCGGCACGATCTATCTCCCCGACACCTCAGCTCTCATCGAGAACCCCGATGCGCTCGACCGTCTCCTCACCGACGGCAACGTGGTGGTCCTGCTCCACCAGGTCGTGGAGGAGCTGGGGCGCCTCCAGGGGTCCCGCGGCAAGTCCGAGGGCGTCCGCCACGCCGCCCGGCAGGTGACGCGCAAGATCCTGGACTACCGTCAGCGGGAGCTGATCCACCACGACATCGACCGGCTGTTCACCGACCGCCTCAACGGCCACCGCTTCGAGGCCACACCGGGCGGCGGCATCCTGGCCTGGGAGCCCGACGGCGACACCATGCACCCCTACGTGGACGACTCCGGGGACAACCGGATCCTGGCGGGGGCCCGGCGCCTGGCCGAGGTGGCCTCCGGCCCCGAGGGCAACGGCTACCGGG
This sequence comes from Thermoanaerobaculia bacterium, assembly GCA_027061805.1. Taxonomy (GTDB): domain Bacteria; phylum Acidobacteriota; class Thermoanaerobaculia; order Thermoanaerobaculales; family Sulfomarinibacteraceae; genus JAMOWA01. The sequence goes on from JAMOWA010000059.1 coordinate 11,089, forward strand.
TGGTGGTCATCTCCGAGGACTCCAACGTCCTGCTCAAGTGCGACGCCGTGGGTATCGACGCCGAGAACCTGCGCTTCGGCAAGGTGGAGCTGGAGAGCCCCGACCAGGTGTTCACCGGCACCCTCGAGGCCGAGGTGGACGAGGCCACCGTGGACGAGTTCCTGGAGAGCGGGGAGCCCGGGGAGCGCTTCCTCTCCGTGGACGTGCTGCCGCCCGACCTCCGCGAGCAGGTGATGTGGAACACCGGGATCGTCCTCCGGGGCGGGGACAGGACCGTCCTGGCGCGGGCCGAGCCCGATCCGGGCCGGCTGGCCGACCTCCGGCACGCCCAGTACTGGGACCGGAAGCGGCACCTCTACCGGCCGCGCCCCATCCTGGGGATGACGCCCCGGGACCCCTACCAGACGCTGGCCATGGAGTTCATGCTGGACCCCGGCGTGCAGCTGGTGGTGCTGGACGGCCCCGCCGGCTCCGGCAAGACCCGGCTCATGGTGGCCGCGGCCCTCTACATGCTGGTGGGCCAGCCCACCTCCCTGCGCTTCGCCTCCCGCTCCCTGCCCCTGGGCCCCGACCACGCCTACGACAACGGCCTCATCATGCTCCGCCCGGAGCACGCCTCCTCCCAGTACGAGATGGGCTTCCTGCCCGGTGACTACGAGGCCAAGCTCTCCCCCTGGCTGGAGCCCTTCTTCCAGGCCATCCGGTCGCTCTCCAACCTCAACGACCACGACTTCCTGGAGGAGCTCCAGGCGGCGGACCGCCTCCACATGCTCTCCACCTCCATGCTGCGCGGCCTGGACATCGAGCAGTCCCTGGTGCTGGTGGACGAGCTCCAGAACGGCGACCGCCACCTGGCCAAGACCCTCATGAGCCGCTTCTGCGACACCTCCAAGGTCATCCTCGCGGGCTGCCTGGACCCCATCCAGATCGACAACCCCTACGTGGACTGGCGCTCCAACGCGCTCACCCGCATCAAGGAGACCTACCGGGGCTTCGGCCCCCAGGTGGCCCAGGTCCGCCTCCACCACAACTACCGGGGACCCATCTCCAACCGCGCCGACCTGCTGTAGGGCCCCCGCCCACCCACCCTCGTGAGACGTGAGCCACTTGCAAGACTCTCTGAAGGTCATGCCCATCGGCGAGGCGTGAAATCGAAGGTATATCCGGATTCTTGCTCTCTTCTTCTTGATCCGATCAATCCGTGTGATCCGTGGTCCATTTTCCCGGGTGGGTGGGGGCCGATGCCGCAGGAATCCACCTCGATCCAGGACTCCTGCAACAGGCTCACGTGAAACGGAAAACGTGAGAGGAAAGAGGGTGGGGATGCGGGGACGGTCAGGGGCAGGGCTGGAGGAGCAGGGGAGCAGGGGAGACCTGCAGCCTCCCGCCGGATTGACTTCCGCCGTGCGTGCGATACGATGCGCACATGGACATGAGGGTGAGGATGACGTTCGGCGCGGTCCTGCTTGTGGCGGCGGTGGGTGCGGCGCAGCAGCCGGGCCGGCGGGCGTGGCAGCACCGTCTCGAGCTGGATATTCCCCTGCCTGTTCCCGTGGTGGCGCTGGACCCGGTGAACCCCTACGCGGTGCCGGTGGACACGGCTCCGAGGAGGCTCAACGCCATTCCCCCGAAGAAGCTCCAGCTGGCGGGCTGGGCGAAGGTTGCGGCCTACGTGGACTCCAGGGGGCAGTGCCGCGGTGCCGTGCCCCTGGTGCTTCCCTTTCCGGGGATCACCCAGGAGCTCACGGGCGATCTCATGAAGACCCGGTTCGAGCCGGCACGCGCCGGCTCGGCGGCCCGGCCTTCCTGGATTGTCCTCCGGATCGCCCTGGCGGGAAAGCTCAAGGAGAGCGCCGTGGTGGACCAGGACCTGGATCTCCCGGATCCCTCAAGCCCGCCGAGGCGAGAGGCGGTGGGAATCGTGTACCCCGCCGGCCGCCTGGCTTCTCTACCCGCCGCCGACCCTTCCACGCTCACGTCCTCTGCGGTGCCGCGGCGGTTCAGCATCAGGATCCCCGGTGGTGAACGGGAGGTGGCGATCCACGCCCTGGTGCATGTGACGGCCTCCGGCCGCTGCGACCAGTTCATCCCCGTGGCGGTCCCGGGGGGCGTGGTGCCGTGGCTGTCGGCCTACCTGGCCAGCTGGAGGCTCGAGCCGGCGACCAGGAACGGTGAGCCGGTGGACTGCTGGATGAAGTACACCGCCAGGGTCCGGCTGAAGATGGGAACGCTCAGCTCCACCTCCGTGAGGGTCCTGACGGACGAGCACTTCGTTCCCCAGGACGCGCCCTGAGGGGGGCCCTCCGCCCGCACAGCCCACACGAGGGTCCCGCCGGCCGCTCGCCTCACCGCCTTCCGAGGATCTTCCTCCGGGAGTCCTGGCGCACCGTCACGCGCTCCGAGTCCAGCCACTCCAGGATGGGGATGGCCAGCTTGCGGGAGAGCCCGAACCGCTCCTTGAACTCGCCCACGGTGAAGCTGTCGGTCTCCCATTCCTGCACGGAACGCTTCACCTCGTCCAGGCACGCGCTGTGGATGAGGAAGCGGCCCTCCAACCGCTGGAGCCGCTTGCGCTGGAGCAGGTAGGTGCAGATGCCCTCCACCGTGGCGGGGCGCGCCGCGATGCGCTCGGCCACCTCGGCGGGCGAGGGGGGATCGAGGCCGGCCTCCCGGTAGACCCGCTCCACCTTCCGGGTGAGCTCCTCCCCCAGGGACGTCATGTGCTCGGTGGCGCCCGGGGGGACCACCCGGCCCTCGGAGAGCTCGAGAACGCCGCGCTGCCGCAGCTCCTCGAGGTAGACGTCGGCCAGGGACAGGGCCGGCCGCGGCAGGATCGCCGCGGCGAACTCCCGGTTGGGGATGCCGGTGGAGACCTCCTGGGAGGCGAGGCGCCGGGTCAGCTCCTCCTTGGCCCGGCGGGCGAGCCCGTCGAGTGGATCGGCGGCCACGAGGCGTGGCGGCCGGGTGGGCAGGGCGTGGATGGTTCCCTCCTCGAGCAACCGGCCGAGGGGGGCCTCCACCTCCCCGGGCAGCACTCCCAGATGGCCCGCCAGCTCCCCGGCCGTGACGCCGGCGAGCCCGGCCCGGCCGATCCACGAGGCAAGCAGTGCGGGCCAGGCCTGCCGGTGCACCGGCGGGAGCTCCTCCAGACGGGGGGCGTCGCGCCGCTTGAGCCGTCCCAGCCGGGTGTCCAGGACGAGGCCGCCCCCGAAGGTGTTCACCGGGGCGGGGCGCCGGAGGACCACCCGGTCTCCAGGGAACAGCAGGATCTCGGCCCCCAGGCCCAGCTGGGCCACGGTCGTTCCCCCCGGCTCCAGGGGCCGGCGGGCCAGGCGATCCACCCGGGCGGGCACCCGGGCGGCCAGGGCGTGGACCTCCATCTCGTCGCCCTCGTCCAGGGGGTGGGGCGCCGAGGCCAGCAGCTCCAGCCGGACCGTCACGAGGCGGGTGGGCTCCCACGGGCCGGGGGTGAGCACCTGCTGGCCGCGCTCCAGCTGGCCGGTGGAGAGGCCGGCCAGGTTGATGGCCACCCGTTCGCCGGCCTCCACGCTCTCGCGTTCCTCACCGTGGACGTGGAGCCTCCGGGCGCGGCTCCTGAGGCCCTGGGGGTGGACCACCACCTCCCGGCCCACGTCCAGACGGCCCCACAGGGAGGTGCCGGTGATCACCGTTCCGGATCCCGCCATGGTGAACACGCGGTCCACGGCCTCGCGGAAGGGGCGTCCCTCCACGAGCCTGGGCCGGGCGCTGGCGGCCTGCTCGGCGAGGACCCGGCGCAGGGCCTCGATCCCCTCGCCGGTGCGGGCGGAGACGGGGACCACGGGGACCCCGGCGAAGGGCGTGCCCTCCAGGAGCTCGGCGACCTCCTCGGCCACCAGCTCCACGAAGTCCTCCTCCACCAGGTCCGTCTTGGTGAGCGCCACCGCCCCGCCGGGCACGCCCATGAGGCGGATCACCTCCAGGTGCTCACGGGTCTGGGGCATGATCCCCTCGTCGGCCGCCACAACCAGCAGCGCCAGGTCGATACCCGAGGCTCCGGCCACCATGGTGTGGACCAGGCGCTCGTGGCCGGGCACGTCCACGAAGTGGACCCGGGTCCCCTCCACCTCCATGTGGGCGAAGCCCAGGTCGATGGTGATCCCCCGCTCGCGCTCCTCGGGCAGGCGGTCGCAGTCGATTCCCGTGAGGGCGCGGACCAGGGCCGTCTTGCCATGGTCGATGTGTCCGGCGGTACCGTAGACCACGTGTCGCATGGGGTGAATGGTACAGGAACACCGTTCCGGGCGTGACCCGCCGCACCTCCCGGTGAAACCGCGTGGAGACCGATCCGTTACATTGGGGTGAAGGCGGTACCATGAAACGGAACCCTGGATCCACCGTGGCGGTCGTGGCGGCCCTCGTGGCGGCCCTGGCGGGTCCCGTGTCGGCGGGACCGGGGGACGGCGGGGGCCGGGTGGTGGACCGGTGAGGCCCGGTACGATCCCGGTGGCCATGGTGCTGGCGGCCGGGAGGGGCCGCCGGATGCGGCCCCTGTCCGACGTGCTGCCCAAGCCTGCGTTGCCCGTGCTGGACCGTCCGGTGGTGCGCTGGGGCCTGGAGCAGGCCGCTGCGGCCGGCGTGGACCGGGCGGTGGTGAACACCTGGCACCTGGCGGGGCTCATGGAGGCCGTGGCGGCCGGGGCAGCGCCGGCCGCGCTCGGGCTCGCCTTCTCGCGGGAGCCGGTGCTCATGGGAGGAGCGGGGGCACTGTCGCTCGCAAGGGACCGGGGCCTCCTCGGGGATGCGGGACCCGTGCTCGTGGTCAACGGGGACGGCCTGGTGGAGCTCGACCTGGAGCCCCTGGTGGAACGTCACCTGGCGTCGGGAGACCTGGTGACGCTCGCGCTCCTGCCGCACCCCGATCCCCTCCGGTGGAGCCGCGTGCTCCTGGACGGTACGGGCCGGGTGGAGGCGATCCGCGCACCCGGAGAGCCGGCGCCCGGGGAGGATCCCCGGCTCTTCCCCGGCGTGATGCTCGTGGCCCGCGAGGCGCTGGAGGCCCTGCCGTCCGGCCCCGGGGAGACGGCCGGCCTGCTCTGGGCGCCCGCCCTGGAGCGGGGCCGGATGGGAGGCGCCGTGGTCGATGGCCGGTGGCGCGAGGTGGGGACGCCGGGGGACTACCGGCGGGCGGTGCTGGAGGCCCTCCCGCCGGAGGGCTGGATCCACCCGGGGAGCACCGTGGAGGGGGATGCGGTGGTGGACCGCTCCATGGTGGGGCCGGGGTGCAGGGTGGAGGAGGGCGCCCGGCTCGCGGGGTCCATCGTGGCCCACGGTGCGGTGGTGGGGCGGGAGACCGTGGTCCGTGACTCCATCCTCCTGGGGCCGGTGTGCGTGGGGCCGGGGGAGGTCCTGGACGGTGAGACGAGAACGGCTCCCCTGGGGGAGCCGCTCGAAGCCATGGCACGCGGTGGCCGGGCTACCGGGTCAACCCCATGATCTGCTCCTTGATCCTCCTGAGCTGCTCCTTGCGGTAGCGCTCGAAGTTGAGGACCTTCCCGTTCTTCACGATGTACATGATGGGGTTGTGGTGCACGTCGCCGAAGTCGTCGAAGCGGATCACGCCGGTGACGCCCGGGAAGTCCATGAGGCCGAACTGCAGGGTCTTCTTGAGCTCCTCGGTCTCGATGTACCTGGTGTTGGACAGCACGAAGAGGGCCACGCGCATGGCGTCGTAGGCGTGGGCCGCGAAGATGTCCGGCGTGATGCCGTAGCGCTCGCGGTAGGCCGCGACGAAGTGCTGCACCAGCTCGTTCTTCGACTCCGGGTCGAAGGAGGGCAGCGGGAAGTAGACCCCGTCCACCAGCTCGGTGTTGGCATCGAGCACGGCCCGGTTGTAGAAGGCCGAGGTGGCACAGATGGTCCCCTTGAACCGGTGGTTCCGGAGGAACCGGAGCACCTCCACCGTCTCCTCTGCGTAGGCGATGATGTACACCGCGTCGGGCTGGCCGGCGGTCAGGGCGTCAGCCGCCTCCCGCTTCCAGTTCACCTCGGTGAGCAGGATGCGGTTCACCACCTTGCCGCCCAGGTTCTGCTCGTACTGCTGGCGGAACTCGGGCTCCACACCCCGGGCGTGCTCCGAGCCGGAGCTGAAGATCAGCACCTTCCGCTTGCCCTGCTCCTTGTACAGGAAGGTGCCGGCCCGGGTGCCCTCCAGCTCGTCGGAGGGAAAGATCCGGTAGAAGAGCTTGCTCTTCTTGGTGAGCTCGGGGGCCGAGGCGGAGGGGGAGAGGCAGAGGATGTTCTTCTCGGCGAGCACGGGCAGCAACGCCTTGGCCACGTCACTGGTGCAGCCGCCGATGACGAAGCGGACCCCGTTCTCGTCCACGAGGCGCTCGAACTCCCGGATGCCCGTTGCGGGATCCGATGCCGAGTCCGCCCAGTGGGCGGAGAAGCCCTTGGGGAGGTCGCCCTTCTCCTGGGCCTCGTCCAGGGCCAGGTGCATGGCGTCGGACATGCTCTTGCCGTACGACGCCGCGCGACCCGACTCGGGGAGCAGAACACCCAGAACGGGGGGCTTGGCGCACCCGCTCAACATGGCGGCCGCCACCGCCACCACCAGGAAACCCTGCCGTCCACCACCTCGCATGACCCACCTCCCGCCGGAACCTGCCCTCGTTCGGGTCCTCATTGTACGCCGTTCCGGCCCGGAGGGGAAACCCGGCCTGGGAAGCAGGGGAGCAGGTCTGTCGGGGAGAGGGGTCAGGCGGCGCCGCGGGCGAGGAGGACGGCGGGGACGGTCCGGAGCAGGATCCTGAGGTCCAGCCACAGGGACCAGTTGTCGATGTAGGCAAGGTCCAGCTCGATCCAGGTGTCGAAGTCGTCCAGGGCGGCCCTCCCGGAGACCTGCCAGAGGCCGGTGATGCCGGGTTTCATGGAGAGCCGACGCCGTTGCCACCGCTCGTACCGCTCCACCTCCTCGGGCAGTGGCGGCCGGGGCCCCACCAGGGACATGTCGCCCCTGAGCACGTTGATCAGCTGGGGCAGCTCGTCCAGGGAGAAGCGCCTGAGGAGGCGCCCCACCGGTGTCACGCGGGGGTCGCGGCGGACCTTGAAGGCGGGACCGCGTACCTCGTTGAGGTGGGCCACTTCGGGAAGGCGCTCCTCGGCGTCGGGCACCATGGTGCGGAACTTGTACAGCGTGAACCGGCGGCCGTGGACCCCGCACCGCACCTGGCGGAAGAGGACCGGGCCCCGGGACGTGAGCTTGACGGCCAGGGCGATGAGGAGCATGAGGGGCGAGAGCAGGACGAGGCCCACACCGGCCGTCACGCGATCGACGAGACCCTTGACGAACAGCGGGAACGGGGCGGCGGGCGTGGTGGTGAAGGTCAGCAGCGGGATCCCCTCCAGCTCCTCCAGGACCACACGGGCCTTCATGTGGGGGAAGTGGAGGGCCACCCGGGCCCGGATCCCCAGCTCGGAGCACAGCAGGATGGCATCCTCGAAGTCCTCCAGCTGGCGCCGGGAGAGCACGAAGAGGACCTCGTCCACCACCTCCTCCTGGAGGAGGCGGGGCAGGTCGTCGGCGGTTCCCAGCACCGGGATGCCGTCCACCTCCTCGGGCGCCCCGCCGTTGGGGGCCACGAACCCCAGCACCTTGAGGCCCCAGTGGGGGTGGGCCCGCACGATGGAGGCCACCTCCCGGGCCCGCCGGTTGAGTCCCACCACCAGGAGCGTCCGGTAGTTGTAGCCCCGCTGCCGGATGCGGCGGGCCAGGAGGCGCAGCGCCAGCTTCTCGGCCAGCAGGAAGGCGAGGTCGAGCACGCCGAAGAGCACCAGGAATGGGCGCGAGACGAAGTCCAGCCGGAGCATCCAGCCCGTGGCGGCCAGGGCCAGGACCCCGAGGGTCACCACCTGGACCACCTGCCAGGCCTCCCGGTGGAGGCTCACCGTCCGCCGGGAGGTGTAGGCCTCCCGCGTGACCAGCAGGACGGTCCAGATGGCCAGGACCAGGGGCAGGAGCCCCAGGTACCGGCCCAGTGGGTACAGCTCGGTGGGGAAGACTCCCGGCAGGAGGGCGGGGGCGACCCGGGATCTCAGGTACCACGCCAGGAGAAAGGCGGTGGCGGTGAGGATGAGGTCGGCCGTCCACACCTGGTAGGCCACGAGGCGGGCCCGCTCCTTCAGCACAGGCCCTCCAGCAGCTCCTCGTAGGCGGAGGCCACGTCATCCCAGCGGTAGCGGGCGTCCACCCGGGCCCGGGCCCGGTCGCCGAGCTCCCGGAGCCTGGCATCGTCCTCCAGGACGCCGGCCAGCAGGTCCTCGAGCCGTGGCTCGCCGTCGAATAGGAAGGCCAGCCCGGCGTCCCCCACCACCTCGCGGTTCTCCGGGGTGTCGTGGTAGAGCACGGGCCGGCCGGCCCCCATGGCCTCCACCAGCGCCGGGTGGGTCCCCCCCACCTCGGTGGCGTGGACGTAGAGGCGGCAGTGGAAGAGGAGCTCGCGGTAGCCCTCGCCATAGATGGGTCCGGGAAGCAGGACCCTCGCGTCGGCGGCCTCGCGGACCCGCTCGAGCAGCCGGGGGGCGTAGGGCGCCCCCCCGACCATCACCAGCCGGCGGTCCCCCGGAACGTGCCTCCAGGCGGCGGCCACCCTGTCGGGGTTGTTCTCGGGTTCGAAGCGGGAGACGTAGAGCACATAGGCGCCGGGTTCCAGGCCGAGGCGCTCGAGGGTGCCGCTTCCCGACGGTGGCTCCAGGTCGCCGCCGTAGGCGATCATGCGGGAGGGGGCCCGGTAGCTCCGCCTGTAGTACCGCCGGATGACCTCGGCGTCGGTCACGAGGGCGTCGGCCATGAGGGCCGCCCACCGTTCGCACACCCGGTAGTACCAGCGCCCCGCGAGGCCCCACTTGCGCCGCTTCCGCTCCAGGCCGTCCACGTTGAGGGCCACGGGGATCCCGGCCAGCTGGAGGATCCGGATCCACGGGGCGTTGGCGGCGTTGACCATCAGGACCGCATCGTACCCCTCCCGCGCGGCGTGGAGGGAGGCCAGCAGGGTGTGGAGCACCGTCTCCAGGTGCTTGCGGCGGACGGCGGGGAGCACCACCAGGCGCATGCCACGGTGCTCCGAAAGTCCCGGATCCACGAAGCCGGTGCGGCCGTAGACGGTCACCGAGTGCCCCCGCGAGGCCAGGCGGCGCCCCAGCTCCTCGGCCAGGGTCTCGAACCCGCCGTACCGGGCCGGGACACCTCGGCAGCCCACGATGGCCAGCTTCACGATCCCTCCACCGGTTCCACCCACCCCCCTCTACGGAACCAGCGGGCCACCCGTCGCGGCGGGACCCGGCGGCGCCCCAGCACCCACCTCCTGCGGAGCAGGGCCTCCCGCCGTCCCCTCCAGGCCTCCGCGAGCCCCGGCAGGGAGCCTCGCTCCACGGTGAGGCAGGCCCCGGTCACCGCGAGGTCGCGGAGCAGCCACCAGGGGAGGCAGGCCAGGTGCCAGTGGAGGTCGGCGCAGTGGATCCTGAGCAGGAAGCGGTTGCGGACCGACAGGCGGTTGACCGCAGCCGGCTGCCGCCGGCCCCGCTCCGGCCGGAGGCCCCGCAGGTGGACGGCCACCGCCACCGGGACGAAGAGGCACCGCCACCCCCGCCACTGGAGGCGCCAGGCCAGCTCCGCGTCCTCCCGGTAGGCGAAGAAGGACTCGGCGAGCACCTGACCGTCGGGGTACCTCACGTCCTCCAGGGCCTCCCTCCGGAACAGCGTGGCCGCCCCCGTCCCCCCGAAGACCCACGCGGGACGGCGGAGCCGGGGGCCTTCGGTCCCGCCGGCGCCCCGGTCGATGTGGCGTCCCGAGGGGGTGACCACCATGCCCGCGGCGTCCACGGTGTCCGTGGCCTCCAGGCCGGGGCCGCTCGCCCGGAGCAGCAGGCCCGTGACGCTCCCGATCTCGTGCCCGGAGGAGCGCGCGGCCACCCCCTCCAGGAGACGGGCCACATAGTCGGACCGGGGTGCGCAGTCGGGGTTGAGGAGCAGCACCCAGGGCGAGCTTCCCTCCTCCAGGCAGCGGTTGATCCCCGCAGCGAACCCCACGTTCACCTCGCTGCGGAGCAGCCTCAGGGGGAGCCGTCCCCCGAAGGCGGCGACGGTGTCCGCGCTGCCGTCGGGGGACGCGTTGTCCAGGACGGTCACGAGGGCCGGCGGCGGCTCCAGGGTCGCCACCGCCTCGAGGCAGGCGGGGAGGGTGGCGGCATGCCCGTGGGTGACCATGACCAGGTCGTACCCGGCCGCCCCGCCTCCCCGCTCCCCGGAAGAGCCGGCGCTCACCGGGGGATCTCCCCGTCCCGGGCCAGCTCGCCGGTCACGCGCCAGGTCGCGATGCGGAGGATGTCCCGGAACATCTGGAGCGAGTGTCGGACGGGCGATACCCGCGAGGCCTCCACGTGGCTCCAGCGGACCCCCACCTCGGCCACGGAGAATCCCAGCCGGCGCGCCCGTGCCAGGAGCTCCACGTCGAAGGCGAAGCCGTCCAGGCGCTGCACGGCAGCGAGGCGCCGTGCGAGCTCGCCGGGGAGCAGCTTGAAGCCGCACTGGGTGTCGTGCACGGTCTCGCCCGCCAGGAGGCGGACGAGCAGGTTGAACCCGCGGCCCATGAGGTCGCGGTACCAGGGCTGCCGGCGCTGGATGAGCCGCCGGTCCACCGCCCGGGAACCCGCCACGACGGTGCGGGGCCCGGAGGCCTCCCGGAGCCGCTCCAGCTCCTCGATGGGGCTCGCGAGGTCCGCGTCGGAGATCAGCACCCAGCGTCCGCGGGAGGCGGCCATCCCGGTCCGCACCGCGGCGCCCTTGCCGCGGTTGACCGGGTGCCTCAGGAAGCGGACCTCCACACCCGGCGGTGTCGCGGTGGGCACGGCACGCTCCGTGCCGTCACTGGATCCGTCGTCCACCACGACGATCTCCGAGGGGAGCCAGTCCCGCCGGTCGGCGAGCCAGGCCACGATCCGTTCCACGGTGGCGGGGAGCCTCCCCGCCTCCTGGTAGGCGGGGATCACGACGCTCAGGACAGGTTCCCGATCCTGGCGGCCTCCGGTGCGTCCGGGGGCCCGGGGAGTGGGCGGTGGAGGGGGTGATGCGGGCGTCATGTCCGGTCCCGATGGTACAATGCCGGGGTCCAGAACGGCGATTCGGGAGGGAGGCTGGCATGGACGACGTGCGCTGGGAGTACAGGATCATCAACATCCGTTCCGAGAACTACCGCCTGGATCCCACCTACGACGTGGAGCTGAACAGGCTCGGCGACGACGGCTGGGAGCTGGTCGCCATCACGGCCATCAACTTCAAGACGGGGGCCACCGACCACATCGGCATGGTGTTCAAGCGGCAGAAGCGCTGACGCCCGTCACCCGGCGGCGCACTGTCCGCGGCGGCCGGAAGGTACGGCTCAGGTTTCCTCGTCCCCGGAGTCCAGCACTGTCAGCCGGGGCCCCCAGGCGCGGTACAGGAGGACCGCGGGAAGTCCCAGGGTGAGGGCGGAGAACCCCTGCAGCAGGAGGGTGGTCCTGAGGCCTCCACCGAGGTGCGGCTCGCTGAAGACCAGGCCCGCCAGGAGCATCCCGGGCGTTCCCCGGCGGACGGCCATGAACGTGCCGGAGGCCAGGACCCACCACGCCAGGGCCAGGGCCCCGGCCCACGGCACCGTGGCCAGGTCCACCGGGTACCCGCCGAGGCGGAGAGCCACCAGGATGGCGGCGCAGGGCCCCGCCATGGCCACGAGGTCCGCCCACGCGGCGATGGTGAGTCCGAGCACGGTGGGCTCACGGCCGGGACCGTCCACGGGCTTGAGGTCCGGAACGGGGACCTCCTCGCGGATGACCGGGGTGTCGTCGAGCTCGGGAAGGCGGTCCCAGCCCTCCGGGAAGAGCTCGTCTCCTGGAGGCTTGCGGCCGCTCATCTGAGCTTGAGGCTGGAGATGAAGATCCTGAGCTGCATGTCCACGGGGCGGACCTTGTACCGTGCCACGAACTCCAGGATGCGTTGCACGTCGTCGTCATCGGGGTTCATGGTCGCGAGCTCTGCAAGGTTCACCTCGGCACCCGTGAGGTTGTAGGCCCGGAGCTGTGTGACGGCCAGGTTGAAGAGGTTCCGCCCCAGCTCCTGCTGGATCTCCGGGTTGTCGGGATGCCGTTCCAGGAGGTCCCGGCAGATGCCCACGGCGGTCTCGTAGTCGCCGTCGGACTCGGCCTTGAGCAGGGGGACCACGGCGCTGTCCACCTGCAGGATCTCCTCCCGGAGCTCCATGAGGCCGGGATCCTCCGGGTGCCTCTCGAGCCCGTCCTGGACGAGGCGGTAGGCCTCGAGCCACCGGCCCGCTGCCAGGGCCTCCCGCGCCGCCACGGCCTCGTCGGGGACCGGCGTGGGGGTCGGGGGCAGGAGCGCCTGGCGGTACTTCTCCAGCCGCCGCTCCACCCGTGCCCTGTCCGGCCCGGTGGCGTCGAGGTTCTCGAGGAGGTGAACGGCCTCGCGGGCGCGCCCCTCCTTGTAGAGCTTCTGGGCCTCCACCAGGGTGCGCTGCAGGGCCTCCTGCCCCACGCCCTCCTCCTCCCCGCCCCCGAGGAAGCTCAGGCCGAACCAGATCCCGAGGGCGAGCACCAGCAGCGCCCCCACGCCCATGGCGATGGGCCGGATCGGCAGGCCGCGTCCCGCCCGGGTCTTGGCTGCCGGGGCCCCCATGTCGGTGACAGATACCTCGTTCTGGATGGAGTCGAGCACGTCCGCCAGGTCCCCGGCCGGGGCGCCGGCCGGGGCGCCGGCAGCGGCGTCGGGGGCCTCCTCGGCGTCGAAGAGATCGACGCCGAGGTCGTCCAGCACGTCGGGAGCTGCGGGCTCCTCCGGTTCCGGAGCCGGTTGCGCCTCGGGAGCCGGGGCCGCGGCCACGTCCCCCGTCTCGAGCTGATCCGCCAGCTCGATGGCCGCAAGGTTCGTGGGTTCCAGCTTGAGGAGATCGTTCAGGAGCCGTGCTGCGTCGGCGGCGCGACCGTTCCTGGCCGCTTCAAGGGCCTCGGAGAGGAGGCTCTCCACCTCGTGCCGGGTCTCGGCACGACGCTTCCTGGCCTGCTCGATGAGGTGGATGGCCTCGGTGTTGGTGGCGTCCACGAGGAAGACCCGCGACCAGGTGTCGATGGCGGTGTCCAGGTCGCCGTGCTGGAACGCCTCCTCCCCCTGGATCAGGAGATCCCTGACGCTGTCGGCCGATTCCGGCGGTGTCTCGGGCGACGGTGCGGCCGCAGCCGACTCGTCACCGGAGTCGAAGAGGTCGTCCACGTCGCCCGCCACGGCGTCATCCGTGGTCAGACCCGGCTCCCGGGCGTCCCCCACGGAGGGACCCTGGTCGAAGGCCGTGTCGAACGGGCTCGAGGGCTCCGCGGCATCCACCGAGAGCTCCGAGGTCTCGAAACCGAAGGCGAACTCGCCAGGCTCCGGATCCGCGTCAGTGGTATCGACGGCGGGGGGCTCGGGTGGAGGGGCGGAGACGCCGCGCTCCTGGAGCTCGGCCAGCACGGTGGCGATCCCCGGGTGGTGGGGATCCAGGGCCTGGGCCATCATCACGAAGTTGGCCGATTCCTCCGGGTCGTCGCGATCCAGGGCCTGCCGGGCCTGGACCAGGTACTGCCCCACCTGGGCCTCGACCTTGAGGGCCTCCTCGATCTGGCGCAGGAGGTCCCGCCCCTCCTTGTGGCCCGGAAGCTCCAGCAGGACGCGATCGACCTTCTCCTTGGCCTGGTGGAAGCGCCGCTCGTTGAAGTCGTCCACGGCGTCCACCAGGAGACGGTCCACCTCGGTGCTGGCGGGGTCCTGGAGCTGCCCCACGATGGAGGAGAGATCGATCTCCGACGCGCCGGAGGTGAGCTGCTGGTGGAGGTGCTGGGCCGGTCCGAACTTGGGGTCCAGCCGCAGGACGAACTCCAGGGCGATCATGGCTTCCTCGCGGCCGCCCTCCTGGAGCTTCTGCACGGCCTGGCGGAAGGCCGTCAGAACCCGTTCCTGGGCCTGGGACGAGAGCTGCCGATTTCCCGGGTACTCCATGACCGCCCGATGGTATCAAGGGCGTGTTCGGGCGGTCAACGCACGTCGATGTCCAGCTGCCGCAACTTCCGGTGGAGATGGGAGCGCTCCACCTCCAGCAGCCGGGCCGCCTGGCTCACGTTGCCGCCGCAGCGTAGGAGCGCCTCGCGGATGTAGTTTCTCTCGAATCGGCTCCGGGCCTCCCTGAGGGGAAGGAGATTTCCGTCGCCCAGGATCGCGGCAAGGCCTCCCCTGGCCGGGGGCCCCACGCCGAGGAACTCCAGGTGGCGAGGATGGATCTCCTCGTCGGGGACCATGATGAGGAGCCGCTCCACCACGTTCTTGAGCTCCCGCACGTTGCCCGGCCACGGGTAGTCCATGAGACGTTCCATGGCCTCGTCGGAGAACCGCTTGGGACGGGTGCCCGTCATGGCCGCCACCTGGCCCATGAGCTCCTCCACGAGCTCGGGGATGTCCTCCCGGCGCTCGGCCAGGGGGGGGACGCGGATGGGGACCACGTTGAGCCGGTAGAAGAGGTCCCTCCGGAAGCGGCCCGCCTCGATCTCGGCCTCCAGGTCCTTGTTGGTGGCCGCCACCACCCGCACGTCCACGGAGATCTCCTTGCTCCCGCCGAGGCGTGTGAACCGCTGCTCCTGGAGGACCCGGAGGAGCTTGGCCTGGGTGAGGAGGCTCATGTCACCCACCTCGTCCAGGAAGAGCGTGCCGCCGTCCGCGAGTTCGAACTTGCCGCGCTTGGACTCCACGGCTCCCGTGAAGGCCCCCTTGAGATGGCCGAAGAGCTCGCTCTCGATGAGCTCGGAGGGGATGGCGGCGCAGTTGAGGGCCACGAAGGGGCCCGAGCTCCTCCTGGAGAAGCGGTGGAGGAGCCGGGCCACCACCTCCTTGCCGGTTCCGTTGGCCCCCGTGATGAGCACGCGGCCCTCGGTGGGGGCCGCGGTGAGGACCTGACGGCGCAGCTCGCGGATGACCGCCGAGGACCCGGTGAGGTCGATCTCGCCGTCCTTCCTGAGGGCCTCCCGCACCCGCCGTTCCAGGCGGGACCGGTCGAGCGCGTTGGCGACGCTCACCATGACGCGGTCGTAGCTGAGGGGCTTCTCGAGGAAATCGGCGGCCCCGGCCTGGATCGCCGTGACGGCCTGCTCGGCCGAGGCGTGGCCGCTGATCACGATCACCGGCACCTCGCTGCCGGCGGCCCGGAGCCTGCGGAGCACCTCGACGCCATCGATGCCGGGGAGCCAGATGTCCAGGAGCACCAGGTCGAACAGCTCCCGCTCCAGCGCCTCCAGCGCCTCCTCGCCGGAGGCGGCCATCTGGGTGTCGTAGCCCTCGTCCCCGAGGATCTGCCCCAGGAGGTCCCGGATCCCCCGCTCGTCGTCCACGATCAGGATGGACTCACGTCGCATGCTCACGCCGTTCCTCCCCGTCCTCGCAGATCACGGCGCCCGCGAGGACGATGCGAACCCGTGCGCCACGGGGCTCCACGTTCTCCATCTCCAGCCGGCCGCCGTGGTCGGCCACCACCCGGTGCACCAGGGCCAGGCCCATGCCCGAGCCCCTGCCCTTGGTGGAGAAGAAGGGCTGGAGGAGGACCTCCCGGTCCTCCGTGGGAAACCCGGAGCCGGTGTCCTCCACGGTGAAGATGATGTCCTCCCCGCGGGTGGTGCAGCGGACCTCCACCTCGCCCCCCTCCGGCATGGCCTCGAAGGCGTTGTCCAGCAGGTTCACCAGGGCCTGGCGCAGCAGCACCGGGTCCACCATGGCGGTGAGCTCACCGTCCTCCGGGAGGGAGAGCGTCACGGTCACGTCCGCGCGAAGATCCGCGTACAGGGCCACCGTCTCCCGGAGCAGCTGGATCACCGGCGTGGGCCGGGGGCTCACGGCGGGCATGCGGGCGTACCGGTGGAAGGCGTCCACCAGCTGCTTGAGCCCGGCCACGTGGGCGATGATGGCCTCGCACCCCGTGACCACCACGTCCCTCACCGGGGGCTCCATTCCCGACGCGCGCCGCTGGATCCTCTCGGCTGCCAGGCGGATCGGGGTCAGCGGGTTCTTGATCTCGTGGGCGATGCGGCGGGCCACCTCGCTCCAGGCGGCCTGGCGCTGGGCGCGGACGAGCTGGGTGAGGTCGTCCACCGCGACGACCCACCCGCCGCCGTGGAGCGGTTCCGCGGTCACCTCCACGTGCCGGTACGACCCCTCCACCTCCATGTCGAGCTCCTTCACCTGCCCGGCCGTGGGCCGCTCGAGGAACTCGTGGAGCGCCTGGAGGCCCTCCCGCTGGAGGTCGCCCAGGTCCCGCCATTCCCCGGCCCACTCCGGCATCCCCACCATCCTGGCCGCCGCCGGGTTGGGACGGAAGCGCCGGCGCTCCGCGTCCAGGGTCAGCACGCCGGTGGGGATGGTGGCCAGGAGTGTGGAGAGCTCCTGGTTGGAGGCGAGGATCTCCTCCTCGGTGGCCCGGACGCGCCGTACCATGGCGTTGAACGAGTTGACCAGCACGCCGACCTCGTCGCTGGCGGGGACGGAGACCTCCTCCAGCTGGTTGCCCGCCGCCACCCGCTGGGTGGCCGCCGCCACGGCCAGGAGCGGTTCGGTGAACCGCTTGGAGAGGTACAGGCCCACCCACACCGTGGCGAAGAGCAGCAGCAGGGTGATCGCCAGGAAGACCAGGATCGTGGTGGAGGTCACCGTGCCACGCTGGAGCTTCATCTCCTGGAATGTGGCGTAGGCGGCGGTGGCGCGTTCCAGGTGGAGCAGCAGGTCGCGGGGGATCAGGTCACCCACCACCACCACGTTCCGGCTTCCCGGGATCGGGGCCCAGGCGCGGATCAGGAGACCTCCGCGCCACCGGTCCGCGCGGCTTCCCCGGCTCCGCAGGTCGCGGGCCTTGAGGGGAGGTGGCGCCCTGGGGATCAGACGGGCGTCCAGCACGGCCTGGTCCCGCCGCCCACCCCGGTAGAGGGCCACGAAGCCGCTGCCGAGGAGGCGGTGGATCTGGGTGAGCTTCTTCCCGGAGCTGTCACCGGACAGCTCGGCCGCCGCCGCGGCGGCCTGGCGGAGGAGCCGGCCCTCGGAGATGGCGCGCAGCTCCTGGGTGATGGCCGCACCGCCGCGCAGGACCTCCTCGACCGGGGCGGAGAACCACCTGTCGATGGATTTCTGGAGGAGGTTGGTGGCGATCAGGAAGATGAAGATCACGGGGATGAAGGTCAGGGCCACGTAGGTGAGGACGAGCTTCGTCCGGAACCGGCTGCCCAGGACGCCGGTCCTCCGCTCCAGGTTCAGGCGGATGAGCCCCCGGAGCAGGATGAACAGGAGCACCAGGATCAGCGTGATGTCCAGGTACCAGAGGACGAAGAGGAGCAGGCGGTTGGTGAGCTCCCTGGGCGAGGCCACCTGGGTCCTCTGGAAGAGATAGGCGGCGCCCACCGACAGCAGGAGCACCACCACGAAGGTCCCGATCAGGAAGCGATTCTCGCGGCGGTACCTGTCCCACGCCCGAAGCACCCGGCCCATCAGGAGTCTCCCACCACCACCTCGACCCAGCGGGTCCCGTCCACGGAGGGGAACACGAGCCAGGTGGTGCCCACCGCCAGGACCGCCCGCGCCCTCAGGCGCAGGACCCTCTTGGTCCTGGGCAGGACGACCCGGAACGGTGGCGGTGCACTGAGCCACTCCC
Source organism: Thermoanaerobaculia bacterium (assembly GCA_027061805.1). Taxonomy (GTDB): domain Bacteria; phylum Acidobacteriota; class Thermoanaerobaculia; order Thermoanaerobaculales; family Sulfomarinibacteraceae; genus JAMOWA01. Next base: position 28,827 of record JAMOWA010000059.1, read on the forward strand.
TGGCCTCGTCGGCGGAGGGGGTCTCGGTGCTGGCCACGATCACGTCGTCCAGCACCTCCTCGCACCGGTACCGGCCCGTGAGCGGGTCGAAGACCACCGAGGCCACCACCTCACCCTTCCAGATCTTCTTGTCCCAGATGAGCGCACGCTTCCCCTTGACCTGGACCCTGTACCGGACGCTGAGCTGCGCCCCCGACGGCAGGGCCTCGAGCATGGGTGCCGGAAGGGGCTGGGACAGGACCAGGGTGATCTCCAGTGCCGCCCCGGCGCGCCGGACCTGGACGGTGAGGGGATCCCCGGTTTCCCGGGCCGCGGCGCCACCGGTGGAGAGCAGCAGGAGGAGGAGCGCGAGGAGGCCCCCGAGCCCTGGCGGGCGGAGGAGGGCCGTCGTGGAGTGGTCACCGGGTCGCCGAAGCCTGAGCATGGTGTTGCAACATTACCACAGTGGACCTCGTGGCGGGGCCGCTCTCCGGGCAAAGGAAAAGGGCACGGCGTGCCGTGCCCCGGGACCGCCGAAGCGGATGCGTGGTCTAGAGTGCGATGGCCGCGGGGATCTCCGTCTCCAGGGGGAAGGGAACCACGAAGGCCGGTCCGCCACCGCCCACCAGCTCCCAGCACTCGGGCCGGGCCAGGATGGCGCGGACGAGGTCCGCGTGCAGGGCGTGCCCCGCCTTGTGGGCCGTGATGGAGGCGGCCAGGGGGTACTCCAGGAGCGCCAGGTCGCCCACCAGGTCCAGGACCTTGTGGCGCACGAACTCGTCGGGGAAACGGAGCTCCCCGGACACCACCCGGTGATCGTCCACGATCACGCAGTTGCTGTAGGAGCCACCGAGGCCCAGGCCCTGGCTCTTGAGGTACTTCACGTCCTTGAGAAACCCGAAGGTCCTGGCCGGAGCGATGGCCTTCCGATAGGTCTCGGGATCGACGGTGCCCACGTACCGCTGGTACCCCACCAGGGGGTTGTCGAAGGAGATCCGGTAATCCACGGTGAGCTCGTCGGAGGGCTCCGCGCGGATCCACTTGGCCCCGTCCCGGACCTCGACGGGCGCGGTGAGCCGGAGGACGGTCACGGGACGTTCCTGCTCACGGATGCCGGCCTCTCCGAGGATCTCCACGAAGGGCTCGGCAGAGCCGTCCATGATGGGGACCTCCCCGCCCTCGAGCTCCACGAGGATGTTGTCGATCCCCACGCCACGGATGGCCGACAGCAGGTGCTCGACGGTGGAGATGGCGGACTGCCCCAGGCCGATGCGCGTGGCGAAGGCCAGCTCCTGGGCATGGTCGATGCGCGCCGGGACGATGGTCCCCGTGGCGGCGTGCCGGAACTGGATCCCGTGATCCTCCGGCGCGGGCAGCAGGCGGATGCGGCCCGGAAGACCGGTGTGGAGACCGATCCCCTCGCTGACCACGGCCTGCCTGATGGTGCGTTGACGACGCATCGAGTCCTCCCTCTCGGCACCCCCTCTCGCAAGGGGCGTGCCAACTCGGGAAAATCGCCACAAGTAAACTGGGATCAACAAATTGCAGGATTCCGGGCGTTGCATGGAGATCGGGGTCTCGTTGTGGGAATCCCACACCTGTTGGAGAAACGACACAGTCGTTGCGTGGTGCGGTATCCTGGACGACCCGACAGCTGCCGTGGGAGGATGATGCCGTGAGTCCCGAAATTCCGGGCTGGTCGCCAGCGCTCGAGCGCTCCTTCAAGGAGGTGCTCTACCGGTTCCTGGAGGAGGTCCAGGCCACCAAGGCCGCGCTGTACCTCATGGCGTCCGACGGGAGCTACGTCCTCGTGACCCAGTACGGCTTCGGCAAGCGCGACCTCCTGGCGGCCCAGCACCGGCCGGGCGAACCGCTCGTGGAGCTGGTCCGTGAGCTCCGTTCTGTGGCCCGGGCCTTCAACGATCCCGCCGAGATCCCCGACCTGCTGCCCTACCTGGAGGGGGCGGGGACCGCCCGCATCCTGGTGGCACCTCTTTTCGGCGCGTCGAGCATCCTGGGGTTCGTGGATGTCCGGGACAAGGGGCGGCGGCGCGAGTTCGGGTCCGACGACCTGGTGAGGGCATCGCGGATCGCCGGGGATCTGCTCGACCTGATCCGCCGGGTCCACCTGTATCCGGAGCTCGAGGAGGAGGCGCCGGCGCCCGCTCCGCTTCCCGGCCCACCGGGGTCCGAGCCCACGACACTGCCCGATGGCACGGTCCTGGACGAGGAGGCCCTGGCCTCGCTCCTCCGGAACGCCGCGGGGCTGGCGGTGGCGGCCTGCCGGCACACGCTCGCCGTCACACTGGCCTCGGGGGGGTCGGCCGAGACCGCCGTGTTCGGCGTCGGGGAGCCAGGAGCCGAGGAGATCGAGGCCATCAAGACGCACCAGGTCCAGCACCTCCGGCGCCTGGGGCACCTGGTGGGCAACGGCGAGGAGTGGACCGTCACCGTCCGCCAGATCCCGGGGGCATCGGCGGGAGGCTCCCGCGGAGTCATCGCCACCTCGGTCCTCCAGGGACGCCGGGACTGGGCTCTCGTGGCCTCCGTGGTGGGTGAGGTGGTGGAGCAGGTGGAGGCCCAGCTCACGGGCCTGGTGGAGATGGCCGGTCACCTGGCCAGCGAGTGCGAGCTCCGGTTCGCCCGGCGCCTGGCCATCCGCAGGATCGTCGCCACGGACTCGGGAGCCCCCGAGGCCCTGATCCAGCATTCCGAGGCGGTGTCCCGCCTCGCCTGGGCCATCGCCAGGGTCCTGCGGCTTCCCGCCAGGGATGCCGAGGATGCGGCGCTGGCGGGCTACCTTCACGACATGGGCATGAAGGAGATCGTCACCGGGAGCCGCTACAGGAACCCCTCGCCAGGGGCGGAAGAGCGCCAGCTCTACCGGCGGCACGTGCAGGCGGGGGAGAAGCTCCTCAACGAGCTGGGGCTTCCCCGGCTCGCCAACGTTGTCCGACACCACCACGAGCGGTGGGACGGTACCGGCTATCCCGACCGGCTCTCCGGCGAGTCGATCCCTCTGCTGTCCCGCATCGTCCACGTCGCCGAGGTCTACGATGTGCTGGTCTCCTCGAGCTCCTACCGGAAGCCTGTACCCAGGGAACGTGCACTGGCCATCCTCAAGGCCGCCGCGGGCCACCAGTTCGACCCCCGTATCCTGACTGCGCTGGAGCGGGTGGTGGCATGAAGCCGAGGGAGAAGCGGGACCGCAGGGTCCTGGCCACCAACCGGAAGGCGCGTCACGCCTACCACATCCTGGAGACGGTGGAGGCCGGGCTCGAGCTGGTGGGAACCGAGGTCAAGGCGATCCGGGCCGGGCGGATCAACCTCAAGGAGGCCCACGTCCAGTTCGAGAACGGGCAGGCCTACCTGGTGGGGTGCCACATCAGCCCCTACGAGCACGCGGGCTACGCGGGCCACGACCCCCTGCGGCGTCGGCGCCTCCTGCTCCACAAGCACCAGATCCTGCGGCTGGCGGGCAAGGTCCAGGAGAAGGGGCTCACGGTGATCCCGCTGTCGGTCTTCCTCGACGGCAACTGGATCAAGGTGGAGATCGGCCTGGCGCGGGGCAAGCACCTCCACGACAAGCGGGAGACCCTCCGCCGGAGGACCATGGACCGGGAGGCCGAGCAGGCCATGAAGGAGGGACGACGGCAGTGATCGCCGTCCCGGGAAATGCCGAGCCCTCCCCCGGCGTTTGAGGCAGTGATGCGCGAGAAGATCTCCATCCGTGGCGCCCGCGAGCACAACCTGGCCGGGATCGACGTGGACATCCCGAGGGACCGTCTCGTGGTGATCACCGGTGTCTCCGGCTCCGGCAAGTCCTCCCTGGCCTTCGACACGCTCTTCGCCGAGGGTCAGCGCCGGTACGTGGAGTCCCTCTCCGCCTACGCCCGCCAGTTCCTGGAGCAGATGGAGAAGCCCGACGTGGACACCATCGAGGGGCTCTCTCCCGCCATCTCCATCGAGCAGAAGACCACCTCCAGGAACCCCCGCTCCACGGTGGGGACCGTCACCGAGATCTACGACTACCTGCGCCTGCTCTGGGCCTCCATCGGCGTGCCCCACTGCCCCGACTGCGGCGTGCCCATCCGGCCGCAGACCGTGGAGCAGATGGTGGACCGCCTGCTGGAGCTGCCGGAGGGCACGCGCTTCATGCTCCTGGCCCCCGTGGTCACGGGGCGCAAGGGGGAGTACCGGAAGCTCTTCGCCCGGATGGTGCGCGAGGGCTACGTGCGGGCGAGGGTGGACGGGGAGGTGGTGGAGACCTCCGACCCGCCCGAGCTGGACCGCAACAGGAAGCACACCATCGAGGTGGTGGTGGACCGCCTGGCCGTCCGGGAGGGCGTGGCGACGCGCCTGGCCTCCTCGCTGGAGACCGCGCTGCGGGTGGGGGAGGGCCTGGTCCGGGTGGCCGTCCGCGACGGTGACGAGATCCTGCTCTCCGCCCGCCACTCCTGTGCCACGTGCGGGTTCTCGCTCGAGGAGGTCTCCCCCAGGCTCTTCTCCTTCAACTCGCCCCAGGGTGCCTGCCCCGAGTGCTCGGGGCTCGGCTTCCTCAGGGAGGTGGACCCCGAGAAGCTCGTGGCGGACCCGGAGCGCTCGCTGTCGGCGGGGTGCCTGGCCGTGCTCCAGCCGGGATCGACCTCGTGGAGGCGCCGGCAGGTGGAGCAGCTGGCCGAGCACCTGGGCTTCTCGCTCTCCACACCGTGGCGGCAGCTCCCGGAGCCCGTCCGCCGGCTCATCATGTTCGGGTCGTCCGAGGAGATGGAGTTCGTCTGGCACGGCACCAGGGGCTCCTACCGGTACCGGGACCGCTTCGAGGGGCTGGTCCCCTCCCTGGAGCGCCGCTACCGGGAGACCACCTCGGAGGAGGTGCGGAGGGAGCTCGAGCGGTACATGTCCTTCGCACCCTGCCACGCCTGCCACGGTGCGCGCCTCCGGCGGGAGGCCCTGGCGGTGCGGGTGGCGGACCGGTCCCTGGCGGAGGTGACCGCCATGACCGTGAAGGACGCCCTGGCCTGGTTCGAGGGCCTGGCGCTCGGGGAGCGGGACCGCCAGATCTCCGCCAAGATCCTCCGGGAGGTCCGGGACCGCCTGGGCTTCCTGGTCTCCGTGGGCCTGGACTACCTGACCCTGGATCGCATGGCCGGGACGCTCTCCGGGGGCGAGAGCCAGCGGATCCGGCTGGCCACCCAGGTCGGGTCCAAGCTCATGGGCGTGCTCTACGTCCTGGACGAGCCCTCCATCGGCCTGCACCAGCGGGACAACCGGCGGCTGCTGGACACCCTCATGGGCATGCGGGACCTGGGCAACACCGTGGTGGTGGTGGAGCACGACGAGGAGACCATCCGAGCGGCCGACTGGGTCATCGACCTGGGGCCTGGGGCCGGGGCGCGGGGCGGGCGTGTGGTGGCCACGGGTCCCCCGGCGGCCATCGAGGCCTGCCGGGAGTCCCTCACGGGCCGGTACCTCTCGGGTGCGGAGCACATCCCGGTGCCCGCCGCACGGCGGGAGGGGACGGGCCGGGAGCTGGTGGTCCGGGGAGCCGCCGAGCACAACCTCAAGGCCATCGACGTGGGCTTCCCCCTGGGCCGTTTCATCTGCGTCACCGGCGTCTCCGGTTCCGGCAAGAGCACACTGGTCAACGAGATCCTCCACAAGGCCGTGGCTCGGGAGCTCCACGGCACCCTGGCCCGGCCCGGCCGGCACGCGGGGGTCGAGGGCGTGGAGTTCCTGGACAAGGTGGTGGCCATCGACCAGAGCCCCATCGGCCGGACCCCGCGCTCCAACCCCGCCACCTACACCAAGGTCTTCGACCCCATCCGACAGCTCTTCGCCGGCACCACCGAGGCCCGGGCCCGGGGTTACCGTCCGGGGCGTTTCAGCTTCAACGTCAAGGGGGGCCGCTGCGAGGCGTGCCAGGGCGCCGGCCAGCTCCGCATCGAGATGCACTTCCTGGCCGACGTCTTCGTGACCTGCGACGTGTGCCGGGGCCGGCGGTACAACCGGGAGACCCTGGAGGTCCACTACAAGGGGCTGAGCATCGCCGACGTGCTGGACCTCACCATCGACGAGGCCCGCGAGCTCTTCGCCCCCGTTCCCAGGATCGTCCGGATCCTGGACACCCTCATCGCCGTGGGGCTGGGCTACCTCCACCTGGGCCAGCCCGCCACCACACTCTCGGGGGGCGAGGCCCAGCGCATCAAGCTCTCCCGCGAGCTGGCGCGGCGGGCCACCGGCAGCACCCTCTACCTCCTGGACGAGCCCACCACGGGGCTGCACTTCGACGACGTGCGCAAGCTGCTCACCGTGCTCCACGCCCTGGCCGACCGGGGCAACACCGTGGTGGTCATCGAGCACAACCTGGACGTGATCAAGACGGCGGACTGGATCATCGACCTGGGCCCCGAGGGCGGCGACGCCGGCGGGCGGATCGTGGTGGCCGGCACCCCGGAGGAGGTGGTCGCCTGCCCCGACTCCCACACCGGCCGCTACCTGGCCCCGCTGCTCTCCGGAGCCGTCGGCACACCCACCGCCGCCAGCGGCTGAGGCTGCCGGGACGGAGGCCCGCCCCTGCCCGCTCATCGTGAAACATGAGCCTGTTGCACGAGTCCTGGATCGAGGAGAATTCCCGCGATATCGGCCCCCACCCACCCGTGAAAATGAACCACGGATTCCACGGATTGATCGGATGAAGAAGAAGATAGAAATATCCCGGACATACGCCCGAATTCACGCCAGGCAGAGGGGCATGACCTTCAGGGAGTCTTGCAAGTGGCTAACGTGAAAGATGAAACGTGAAACGAAGGAGCCCCCGCCCGGGAGGGAGGGACGCATCCGGGCATTCCGGCGGAAGTCCTGTGACGGCCTCGCTTCGCAGCGGTCTGGATCCTCCGCGAAACCCCCGGGCGATCCCTGGGCGCCTGGGGTTCGCGCGGCTTGTCAAGGAGCCTCCGTCGCGCGCGGAGTGGTTCCGGCGGTGTGGGGTCGCGCTCGAGCGATCCCGCGGGACTTCCACCGGTTCCCGGCCGCGCTGTACACGGCCGGTCTTCGTCCTGCCAGCACGTCCCCCCGCCGGTCAATCCCCCGGCGCCTTCAGGAACCCAGCCTGCCGGGAAACGGCTGGTGTAGGCCGCCTCGTCGCTCAACACGGGGATCCCGAACCTGGTGGCCTGCTCCGTCACGAGCTCTGCCAGCCTGCGATGGACCCACTGCGACAGGCGCCGGTTCTCGATCCGCGGGCGGTCCGACCGGAAGAGGCAGCGGCTCAGGCTCTCCAGCACGATCACGTCCACGGGCTCGTACCGCCGCACCCAACCCGAGGGGCCGTGGGCGAGGCCCCGGGCCGCCTGCACGATCAGGTCGGCCGTGGTCTTTGCCCTGTCCTCCTTGAGGTGGTTGATGTGCTCGAGCAGGTTCCGGGCCACTGTTCCCATCCGCGCCCGGTCCATCCGCCGAACTCCCTCCTGACCGGAGGCCTGATGCAGGTGCCACTGGAGCAGGAAACGCCGGACCTGCTCCAGGTGGATCAGCCATTCCAGGAGCCGGGCATCGCCGAAGGCCCTTCCCAGCTCCCGCTGGAGCTCCCGGCATGGCGCCGGCGAAGCCGGCCAGGGACAGGGTCGGGGTCACGGTCAGGGTCACGGTCGGGGTCGGGGTCGGGGTCACGGTCGGGGTCGGGGTCGGGGTCGGGGTCAGGGGTGCGGCGGGCGGGGGCGGTCGCACCTCGCACGGGTGGCGGGCGGATGGCGCACTCCCCGGCTGGTTCTGGCATACTGGCGGGCATGTCGAGACGAACGATTCCCGGTGTCATCGTCCTGTTGGCGATCCTGGCCGCGGCATCCCCCGTCCGCGGCGGCTCGCTCCGGCGGGACGCCGTGGTGGCCGTGGTGGAGACGGCCCGGCCCGCCGTGGTCAACATCAGCGCCCTGAGCCTGGTGCAGGTGCCCCGGAGGTCGCTCTTCGACCAGCTGTTCCCCGAGCTGTGGGGCGTGGGCCCCTCGGTACGGGAGGCCCAGTCCCTGGGCTCGGGCGTGCTCATCTCGGCCGACGGCCTGGTGGTGACCAACGAGCACGTGGTGGAGGGCGCCTCGGAGATCCGCGTGACCCTGGTGGACGGGCGTGAGCTCGAGGCGGAGGTGCTGGGCTCCGACGTGGAGAACGACCTGGCGCTGCTGCGGCTCAAGCTGGGCAGGAACGCCCGTCCCCTGCCCCACCTCGAGCTCCGCCGCCGGGACGACCTCATGGTGGGCGAGACGGTGGTGGCCATCGGCAACCCCTTCGGCCTGGAATCCACCGTCACGAAGGGCGTCATCTCCGCCCTGAACCGGACGGTGAGCTCCCGCCGCTCGGGCCGGACCTACGCCGACTTCATCCAGACCGACGCCTCCATCAACCCCGGCAACTCCGGCGGGGCGCTGGTGGACCTGGACGGCGGCCTGGTGGGCATCAACACCGCCATCATCGAGTCCGCCCGGGGCATCGGCTTCGCCATCCCGGCCAGCCGGGCCCGCAGGGTGGTGGACGACCTGCTCCGCTTCGGCCACGTCCGGCCACTCTGGCTCGGCGCCGTGATCCGTCCCATCGCCGCCAGGGGCCGCGACCTTCTCGGCGAGCAGGGGGGCCACGGGCTGCTCGTGCGGCGGGTGCTCCCCGGCTCCCCGGCCGCGGCCGCGGGCCTCGAGCGGGGCGACCTCATCGTCCGGGTGGGCGACCGGCGCTCGGCGGACCTGGCGGACCTGCGCACCGTGCTGGCCTCCAACGCCCCCGGCGACGCGGTCCGCCTGGAGGTCCTGGACGACGCCGGACGTCACCCCGTGACGGTGACACCCAGGACCCCCCCGGACGACCTGGGCCAGAGGATCCTGGATTCGTGGCTGGGGCTCGCCGCCATCGACGGCCCCCGCGGTGTGGTGGTCCGGAGGGTGCGGCCCGGCAGCCCGGCCGCGGAGACCGGCCTGGAGGCCGGGGACCGGATCCTGGCCGTCCACGGGCGGCGCGTGGCCTCGGTGGCGGAGATCAACGAGGTCATGGTGGCCGACCCCGACGCCCCGTCCATCTTCCTGGTGGTGGGCCGCGGCCGCTGGGCCTACAACCTGACCTTCCCGCTCGATGAGTAGGCGCCTCGCCACCGCGTTGCTGGGCCTGGCCCTGGCGGTCCCCCTGGCGGCGGGGGCGGGGAGCATCGAGGAGCTGTCGGCGGCACACCTGGAGGCCGCCCTGGACGGGGGGCTCCACCCGGCGGACCTCCACCACCTGTTCCTGGCCTTCTCCTGGCGCGACGACCTGGCCGACCACCGGTGGGTCGACGGCGCCGTGGACCGTCTCTCGGCCGCGGGTGCCACCGACCCCCTGATGGCCTCCGAGCTGCGCTGGCTGCGGGCACGGCTCGCCGTGGAGGAGGGGCACCCGGCCGCCGCGCTCGAGCTCTTCCGGGCCGACGGCGGGCTGGAGCGGTGGTGGGCCGCGGGCCCCGCGACCCTGGAGGAGCTCCAGGACATGGAGTCGCTGGAGTCCGTGCCCCTCGACGAGCTCTCCTGGCGGGCCGCTCCCGGCGTGGACCCGCTGGGCTGGGTGGCGGTCTCCGGGCTGGGATGGCCCGGGGAACGGCAGCTCATGTGGCTGGCCACGACCGTCGCGAGCGACGGGGACCGGCCCGTGGCCCTGCACGTGGGCGCGGCCCAGGCGGCGCGCCTCTGGGTGAACGGCGAGCTCTGCGTGGCCACGCCCCATCCGCTGAGGCGGGGCGCCGACCAGGCCACCTGCGGCGCCTGGCTCCGCGACGGGAACAACCTCGTGGTGGCCGCCGTGGCCACCGAGCGGGGGCCCTGGTGGCTCAGGGTCCGCCTCACGGCCCCCGACGGCTCCCCGCTGTCCGGCGTCCGCGAGACGGACCGCCGCCCCGCGGCCGTGGAGCCGCAGGGCCGGCCCGCACCCGAGGTGCGGGACCTGGGCCGGGAGATCCTCGTGGCACTGGAGGAGGGACGCCCCGGCGCCGCCATGGCGCGGGCGGTCGACCTCCTCTTCCACCGATCCGAGCCCGAGGGCAGCGGCGCGGTGACCGCGGCGTGCCGGGCCGCGCGGGATGACGCCCCGGCCGAGGCCCGCCTCCTGGAGGCCCTGGAGACCGACGAGCCCGGCGCCCGGCGGCAGCTCCTCGCCGCGGCCGTGGACCACGATCCCGGCCTGCTGCCCGCCCGGCTGGCCCTGGCCGACTGGGACCACTCCCGCGACCTCGACGTGCCGGCCCACGCCATCCTGGAGCCCGTGCTCTCCGAGCCCGCCGCCATGGCCCGCGACCTGGACCTGGCCGCGGACCTGTGGGGGGCCACGGTCGTCCCCCGGCTCGAGGAGCTGGGACGGCGCCACCCCGCCTCGGTGACGGTCCAGAGCACGCTGGCCTCCCGGCTCATGGACGCCAGCCGGTGGTCGGCCGCCCGGGAGGCGCTGGGGCGCCTGGCGGCCCTCGTGCCGGGCGACCCGGCCACCGTGGGTCTCCGGGAGCGGCTGGCCAGCGCCTGCGGGGACCAGGAGACCCTGCGCGGCATCTGGGAGCGCGAGCTCGCCGCCGACCCCAACCTCCCGGAGGTCCGGATCCGGCTGGCCCGCCTCCTCCTGGCCGCGGGCGAGGCCGACGGTGCCGCCGCCGTGCTCCGGGAGGGCCTCGACCGGGCCCCCGGGCACGTGGACCTGCTCCACGAGCTGGCCCGCCTCGCCCACGCGGAGGGCCGGGACGACGAGGCGTCGGAGCTCGTGGCCGCCATCCTGGAGATCCGGCCCCAGGACCGGAGGGCCCAGCGCCTGTCGAACCTGCTGGGGGTGACGGCGGACGACATGGGGTGGGTGCGGCCCCCCGGGGTCCTCCGCGAGATGGCCTCGGGTGTGGAACGTACGGGGAGGGCGCGCCTCCTGCTCGAGCACCACGAGGTCCGCTTCCTGCCCGGCCATCTCACCGAGGAGCGGGTCCAGCGGGTGGTGCTGGTGGGGGATCCCGAGGCGGCCAGGGCCTTCCGCACCATGAGCGTGGCCCACGTCCCCGAGCGGCAGGACCTCCGGGTGCTGGCCGCCCGGGTGCTCCGCGCCGGGGGCGGGGAGACCGCCGCGGTCCAGCGGGACACGCCCCGCCTGGCCGACCCCGGCATCAACATGTTCTACGACACCCGGTTGCGGACCTTCCGGTTCCCCGAGCTGGACGAGGGCGACCTGGTGGAGCTCACCTACATCCTGAGCGAGACGGCCGAGTCCAACGAGACCGGGGCCTACGCCGGCGGGCTCGTGGTGATCCCCGACGGCGCGCCCGTGGAGCTCGCGGAGATCGAGCTCTCCGGCCCGCCCGGACTCCTGCCGGCCTGGGAGCTGGCCAACGTGGAGGGGGAGCCGGAGCGGACCGTGGATCCCGACGGGACGGTGCACCTCCGGTGGCGGTGGGAGGACCTCCCGCAGGCGCCGCCCGACCTGCCCCCGGCGCCGCCCCTCCTGGTGACCCCCCACCTGGCGTACTCCAACCACCCGGACTGGGGGGACCTGGCCGACTGGTACCGGCGTCACGTGGCGCCGCGCCTCATGGTCTCCAGCGAGGTCCGGGAGCGTGCCCTGCGCCTGGTGGAGGGCCTGGAGAGCCGCCGGGAACGGATCCGGGCCATCTACAACTTCGTCACCCAGGACATCCGCTACGTGGCGCTCGAGTTCGGCGAGCACCGGTACCGCCCCTTCTCGGCGGACTGGGTGCTCCGCCATCGCATGGGGGACTGCAAGGACAAGGCCGGGCTCATGGTGGCCCTGCTCTCGGTGGTGGACATCCCCGCCCGCATGGTGCTCCTCCGGACCGCAGACCAGGGGCCCGTGGCCGTCCGGCTGGGCCTCCTGGAGGACTTCAACCACGCCATCGCCTACCTCCCCGAGGACGACCTCTACCTGGACGGCACGGCCTCGGGCCACGACGCCGATCTTCCCCCCGGGGCCGACCAGGGGGCCTGGGCGCTGGTGATCGACGGGCCGGACAGCGAGCCGCTCACCACCCCGAGGCCCGGCCCGGGCGTCTCCCGCAGGGTCATCCGGATCACCGCCGGGGAGGGCGGCAGGGCGACGGTGAAGGTCTCCGTGGAGGCCACGGGGGACGCGGCCGACGCCCTGAGGGGGACCTTCCGGGGCAGCGGGGACCGGCAACGCTTCGCGCGCTGGCTCCAGGGCCTGTTCCCCGGCGCCGACCTGGTGGGGGACCCCGTGACCCGGCTCCGGCCCGGCCACGACCCCGCACACCTGGAGCTCGAGGGCACCGTGGCCCGCTCCGCCCTGGAGGCGGCACCGGCGCTCCACGTCTATCCGGGCAACGTCCGCCTGGTGGCCGCCCTGGCACCCTCGTCCACGCGCACCACCCCACTGCTGGTGCCCCAGAGGCCCGTGCGCGAGTGGACCGTCCGGGTGGACCTGGGCCGCCCACCCCGGGAGCACCCCGAGCCGGTGAACCTGGAGGGCCCCCACGGGTCCCTCCGGGTGGAGGTGATCCCGCAGCCCACGGGGTACGAGATCCGGGGGCGGATGGAGCTGCGTCCGGGCCTCCTCGAACCCGGGCAGGTCCCGGGCCTCCACCGCTTCCTGGTGGGGGTGGAGCGGGCCCTGGAGAGGAAGCTGGAGGCCCCGTGATGCGGACCGGCACCCTGCTCCGTCGCACCGCCGTGGCGCTCGCCGTGCTGGCGGTCCTCCCCGCCCTCGCTGTGGAGCCCCCGTCCGCCACGTGGCTCGGGGTCCTCCGGGCCAATGCCCGCATGGACCTGGACGGGGCCCGTGCGGCCGCCCTGAACGCCGTCCGGAGCGGCCCGGCCGCCGACGCCGCGGCCGCCGCGGCCTGGTGGCTGGAGAACCAGGAGATCCTTCCCGACCCCGGAGAGGTCCTCCTGGCCGGTGCCGGACGGGAGGAGCCCGAGCTCCGGTGGGTGCTCGCGCAGGTGGAGGCCCGCTCGCACCACGGCGTCCCCGGGGGGGCGCTCATGCCGGTGGAGCTGTCCGGCCCCTTCGGGGTCCTGGACCGCCTCGACCTCGAGCGGGACGTGGTCCCGCCCGACGGAGAGCTCCCCCCCGTGGGCACGGGCTGGACGCTCCCGTGGCAGCCCTTCCGGCTGGTCCTGCGCTCCCGCCGGGCGGCCGCGGGCCCGCCCGAGGCGCTCCTGGCCAGCGGCGTCTACCTGGCCGCGTGGACCCTCGAGACCGGTGGCCTCGCCGGGGGCTGGCTGGTGGTGGAGGCCGAGGGGGGCTTCAACCTCGAGGTGGACGGCACGATGGTGGACCGGCAGCGGTCCTGTGGCGGGCTCGGCGCCGGCGTCCACTGGTACAGGGCCGAGCTCGCCCGGGGCCCGCACCGCATCAGGGTGGCCATGGCCTCGGACGACCTTCCCCGGGTGCGGGTCTGGCTCCTGGACGCCGCGGGGCGGCCGGCACCTGTCACCGTCCGGGCCGGCGAGGTCCCCGCCCACACGGCGAGGTCCTCCATCGAGGCCGCGAGGCCGCCGGCCGAGGCGGACCTGGGGGCACCCTCGCCCGAAAGCCCGCTCGAGCGGCTCCTGCCGGGCGCCGCCCTGGCCCGGCTCCGGAACGACGCCGTGGCGGAGCGGGCGTGGCTGGAGGCCGCCGTGGAGGCGGCTCCGGACGATCCCCTGCCCCACCTGGCCCTGGCCCGCCTCTTCCTGACGCGGCCCACGGGCGCCGCCCTGGAGGTGGACCTCCGGAGGAGCCGGGCCCAGCTGGAGAAGGCCGGGGACCTCCCGGCCGCCCTCCTGGTCCACCACGTCCTGGGCCAGCGGCAGCGCCGCCAGGAGGACGCCGAGCGCACCCTCGACCGGCTGGTGGAGCTCCACCCCCGCGACGTGCGCATCCTGCGCCTGTGGGTGGGCGAGGCCGTGCGGCGCGGCTGGCCCAGGGAGGCCGAGGAGGCGCTCCAGAGCCTGGAGGCCCGCCTGCCCGGTGCACCCTGGGTGCTCCGGCTCCGCCTGGCGGTCCTCAAGACCCTGGACCGGTGGGAGGAGCGGTCCGAGGCCCTCCGGGCCCTGGTGGCCGCCGATCCCCTCGGGGACGGCACGGTGGACCTGGCGCTCTCCGCCTGCCAGCCCGACCTCGCCCTGGAGGTGCTCGAGGCGCGGCGACGGGTGGAGGACGATCCCGGCCTGGACCTCACCCAGGTCCGGGTCCTGCTGGAGTCCGGCGACCCGGACGGGGCCCGCGCGCTCCTGGAGGAGGCCCGGGCACGGTGGGGCGACCTGGACGCCGTCGACGAGCTCGAGGTGGCGCTCGCCGCCGGGCGGGGGCCGAAGGCCCAGCGCGCGGCGGTGGAGGCGGCGCTCGCCCGCGACCCCTCGCGGCTCGACCTCCGGACCCTCCTGTGGCGGCTCGGGGGCGAGCCCTTCTACCGGAGGTTCCAGGTGGACGCCCTGGAGGCGGCCCGGCGCCAGGGGCCGGCGGAGCCCGGGGTGGATTCGGAGCTCATCCTGGACCAGGCGGTGGAGCGGGTCTTCGAGGACGGATCCAGCCTCTACTACTACCACGGCCTCACCCGCGCCGTGACACCGGCGGGCGTGGAGCAGGCCGCCACGGTCCAGCTCCTGCCCGACACCGAGCTGCTCGCCGTTCGGGTCATCAGGGCGGACGGGACGGTGGTGGTCCCGCCCGAGGCCAGCGCGCAGGCCCCGGGGTTCCGCATCGCGGGCGTGGAGCCGGGCGACATGGTGGAGAGCGAGTACGTCTCCGCGGTGGCGGCGACCGGCGCCTCCCGCCGGGGGCACCTCTCGCCCTACGTCTACCGGTTCGCCGACGTGGGCCGGACCTTCGGCCTCTCCGAGTACGCCCTGCTGGTCCCCGGGGACATCGACCTGGTGGTGGACGGCAACCTGGAGGGCCTGGACTACACCGAGACCGTGGAGGACGGCCTCGTCCTCAGGCGCTGGCGGGCCGAGAAGATGCCCCCCGTGGAGCTCGAGCCCTTCTCCCCGCCCCAGCAGGAGCTGTTCCCGTGGGTGAGCTACGGGTTCGGCGTGCGGTGGCAGGACGTGGGCGACTCGGTGCGGGACCGGTTCCTCGCCGTGCTCCAGGGGAGCCCCGACCTCTGGGCGTGGTCCGCGCCGCTCCTCGTGGGGGAGGACCCCGAGGCGGCCCTCCGGAAGCTCGTACGCACCCTGGTGGACGAGGTGAAGCCGGGCCGGAGCATCCTGGACTTCGGGTCCACCGCGGGCCAGAGCTTCTCGCTGAAGCAGGGCAACCGGATGGCCATCCTCCTGGCCGTCCTGGTGCACGCGGGCTGGGACGTGGACGTGATCCTGGCCCGGCCCCTCCCCTACGCGGGAACCCACCTTGAGGTCCCCACCTTCGAGGCCTTCTCCTACCCGGTCCTCAGGATCGCGAGGGGCGGCCGGGAGATCTGGGTGGACCTGGAGGAGGAGACCGCCGGCGTGGGGCACCTCCGCCCGCTCCTCCAGCGGACCGACGGGCTGGTGCTCCCGCTCTCCGAGCCCGCACGCGCCGTCACCTACCTGGAGCGCACCCCGGAGTTCCCGAATCCCGACCTGGAGGAGCGCATCCGGGTGAAGGCCCGGATCCTGCCCTCGGGCGACGCCGAGGTGGCCTACGAGATGGTGATCCGCGGCGGCCAGGGCCTCCGCCTGCTGGACATGGTCAAGGGGGTCCCCGAGGACCGCGCTGCGGTGGTCTACCAGCAGCTGGCCTCGACCCTCTTCCCCGGCGCCGAGCGGGTCTCGGGTTCCGTGGAGCGCCGGGACACCACCGTGGTGCTCCACCTGGACCTGGGCCTGCCCGGGGCGTGCACCGCCGGGGAGGACGGTGTGTGGACCTGCCGGCCCCTGGTGGTCTCCCGGCCGCTCTCGCCCCGCCTGGCCTCCCTCCCCGAGCGGAAGTATCCACTGGTGCTCCAGCTCCCCATCCTCCAGCATCTCGAGACGGAGCTGGCGCTTCCCCCGGGATGGAGGCTCCTGGGGACCCCCCGGCGGCTCGAGACCCGCTGGGGATCGGTCTCCGAGACCGTGACCACCTCCGATGGATGGACCACGAGCTCCCTGGACCTCAGGATCCACGCCCAGGTGGTGGAGCCCGCCGACTACCCGGCCTTCGTCCGCTTCTGCCACGCCATCGACGAGCTCATGCTGCGCCCGCCGAGGCTGGCGGCCCCCGGAGGGACCCCGTGACCGGCGGCGCGGCAGGGGCCGGGGCCACCATGGTGGAGGGGACCGTCATCGCCACCCACGGCCCCCTGGTGCGGGTGCAGGCGGGCGACAGGACGCTGGTGGTGGCCGCCCGGCGGAAGCTCACCTGGGAGGGTCCGCCCCCCGAGGCGCCCCGCCTCGTGGTGGGCGACCGTGTGCTGGTCCGCATGGAGGGGGAGGACGGTGTCGTGGAGGTGGTCCGCGAGCGCCGCACGGCGCTGCTCCGGAAGGCCCCCCACGGCCGCAGGCCCCAGGTCCTGGCCGCCAACGTGGACCAGGCGCTCATCGTCTTCGCCGCCAGGATCCCCACCCCCCGCCGGGGGCTGCTGGACCGCTTCCTGGTGGCCTGCCACCACGCGCGCATCGAGCCGGTCATCGTCATGAACAAGGTGGACCAGGGGCTGGACGAGGTGGCCGGCTGGCTGGCGGTGTACGACCGGCTGGGGTACCCCGTCCTGCTGGTCTCCGCCCGGACGGGACGCGGCCTGGGCCAGATCAGGCGGCGGCTGGTGGACCGCACCACCCTGTTCTGCGGCCCCTCCGGCGCCGGGAAGTCCTCGCTGCTCAACGCCGTCTACCCCGGGTTCCGGCTCAAGGTGGGTTCGCTGTCCGAGAGCACCGGCAAGGGGCGCCACACCACCACGACGGCGGAGCTCATGCCCCTGCCCTACGGCGGCTTCGTGGTGGACACCCCGGGGCTCAAGGAGTTCGGCCTCTGGAACCTCGGCCGGGCCGAGCTGGAGGAGGCCTTCCCCGAGATCGCCGAGCTCGCCCCCGACTGCCGGTTCCCCGACTGCAGCCACTCCCACGAGCCCGACTGCGCGGTGCGTGCCGCCGTGGAGGCCGGCCGGATCGACCCGGGCCGGTACGCGAGCTACCTCGGCCTCCTGGAGGAGACCGGCTGAGGTCCCGGACGGGGTGGGCGGATGGCGGACCGGCCCGTGAAGAATCGCCTCCGGGATGCTACGCTTCGGGCGCGGGAAACCGACCGTCCGGAGGCCGCCGTGGAGCACCGATTCGACGCCATCGACGAGCTCGCCGTCAACACCATCAGGACCCTGGCCATGGACGCCGTCCAGAAGGCCAACTCGGGGCACCCCGGCGCCCCCATGGGCCTGGCGCCCGTGGGATGGGTGCTGTTTTCCCGGGTGCTGCGCCACAACCCGGGGAACCCGGCGTGGCCCGACCGCGACCGGTTCATCCTGTCCTGCGGCCATGCCTCCATGCTGCTCTACGCGGCCCTGCACCTGACGGGCTACGACCTCTCGCTGGACGACCTGAAGTCCTTCCGCCAGTGGGGGTCGCGGACGCCCGGGCACCCGGAGTACCGCGAGACCCCCGGCGTGGAGATGACCACCGGGCCCCTGGGCCAGGGCTGCGCCACCTCGGTGGGAATGGCCCTTGCGGAGGCCCACCTGGCCGCCCGCTTCAACCGGCCGGACCACGTGGTGGTGGACCACATGACCTGGGTGCTCTGCTCCGACGGCGACCTCATGGAGGGGGTCTCCTCCGAGGCCGCCTCCCTGGCGGGGCACCTCGGCCTCGAGCGGCTGGTGTGGATCTGGGACGACAACCGGATCACCATCGAGGGCCCCACGGACCTCGCCTTCAAGGAGGACGTTCCCGGGCGCTTTGCGGCCCTGGGCTGGCGGGTGCTGCCGGTGGACGACGCCAACGACCTGGAGGCCCTCGCCGCGGTGCTGGAGGTGGCCCGGGAGAGTGACGGCCGGCCGACGCTGGTCACCGTCCGTACTCACATCGCGTACGGAGCCCCCCACGCCCAGGACACGCCAGGCGCCCACGGCGCTCCCCTGGGCGAGGAGGAGATCGCAGCCACCAAGAAGAACCTCGGCTGGCCCACCCTGGAACCCTTCTTCGTGCCACCCGAGGTGGCCGAGCGCGGGCGGCGGACCGCCGCCGCCGGCGCGGAGCTGGAGCAGTGGTGGCAGGAGACCGTGGAGGCGTGGAGTGGGGCCCACCCGGAGCTGGCCGCCGAGTTCCACCGCCGGATGGAGGGCAGGCTCCCCGAGGGTTGGGACGCCAGCCTGCCGGAGTTCTCCACCGGTGAGAAGCTGGCCACCCGGGCCGCCTCGGGGAAGGCGCTCAACGCGCTGGCGGAGCGGCTCCCCGAGCTCGTGGGCGGCTCGGCGGACCTGGCCCCCTCCTGCAAGACCCTTCTCGCGGGCTCGGGTGACCTGGAGAAGGGGTCGTGGGGCGAGCGGAACCTCCACTTCGGGATCCGCGAGCACGCCATGGGGGCCATCCTCAACGGCATGGCCCTCCACGGCGGGGTCCGCCCCTTCGGCTCCACCTTCTTCGTGTTCTCCGACTACATGCGCCCCGCCCTGCGCCTGGCGGCGCTCATGGAGCTGCCGGTGATCTGGGTCTTCACCCACGACTCCATCGGGGTGGGGGAGGACGGTCCGACCCACCAGCCCGTGGAGCACCTGCTGGCGCTGCGGGCCATCCCGGGCCTGACGGTGATCCGGCCGGCCGACGCCAACGAGACGGCGGCCGCCTGGAAGGTGGCAGTGGAGCACTGGCAGGGACCCGTGGCCCTGGTGCTCTCCCGCCAGGGCCTGCCGGTGCTGGAGGGGACCGCCGCAGGTGCTGCCGAAGGTGTGGCACGGGGAGCCTGGGTGGTGGCCGAGGCGTCCGGGGCCGAGCCCCGGCTGGTGCTGGTGGCCACGGGTTCCGAGGTCTCCCTGGCGGTGGCGGCCCGGGAGATCCTGGAGGGCGGGGGGGTCCCCACGCGAGTGGTCTCCATGCCCTCGTGGGAGCTCTTCGACCGGCAGGACGCGGCGTACCGCGAGGAGGTGCTGCCACCGGCGGTGCCCACCCTGGCGGTGGAGGCCGGCGTGAGCCGTGGATGGAGAGACCACGTGGGGTGTCACGGCGGGGTGCTCGGGATGGACCGCTTCGGGGCCTCGGCACCGGGTGGCGTGCTGGCCGGGAAGTTCGGCTTCACACCGGAGAACGTGGCGAAGGTGGCCCGCGATCTGCTCGGGCACGACGGTGGAAGGAGCGAGGCATGAGAGGCACAAACCCCCTGGTGGCGCTGTTCGAGGATCACGGACAGTCGGTGTGGCTGGACTTCATCGAGCGGGGCATGCTGGCGGACGGCGGTCTCGAGCGCATGATCGCTGCGGACGGGGTCCGGGGTGTGACCTCCAACCCCTCCATCTTCAAGCAGGCCATCACCGGTGGTGACCACTACCTCCCCGCCCTGGAGTCCATCCTCGCGGAGGACCCGGGGATCGCCACGTCGACGCTCTACGAGATCCTCGCCGTGGAGGACATCCGGACGGCGGCGGACCAGCTCCGGCCCGTGTACGACGCCTCGGGGGGTGCCGACGGGTTCGTGAGCCTGGAGGTCTCGCCCCTCCTGGCCCACGACACGGCGGGCACCGTTGCCGAGGCCCGGCGCCTCTGGGCGCTGGTGGACCGGCCCAACCTCATGATCAAGGTCCCGGCCACGGCGGCGGGGATACCGGCCATCGAGGAGCTCATCGCCCTGGGCATCAACGTGAACGCCACGCTCATGTTCTCCATGGCCCACTACGAGAACGTGGCCCTCGCCTACATCCGCGGGCTCGGGCGCTGCTCCCGGCCCGGCGAGGTGGCCTCGGTGGCGTCGTTCTTCGTGTCCCGCGTGGACACCGCGGTGGACCGGGAGCTCGAGGTCCTGGGCACGCCCGAGGCCCTGGCCCTCCGGGGGAAGGCCGCCGTGGCCAACAGCCGGCTCGTCTACGCCCGCTTCCGCGAGATCTTCCACGGGCCCGCTGCGGCGGACCTCCACGGGGGACGGGTCCAGCGCCCCCTCTGGGCCTCCACCAGCACCAAGAACCCCGCCTATTCGGACGTGAAGTACGTGGAGGAGCTCATCGGGCCGGAGACGGTGAACACCATCCCCCTGGCCACGCTGGAGGCCTTCCGGGACCATGGTCGTCCGGCGCGCACCGTGGACGCCGACCTCCCGGGCGCCCGGTCGGTCATGGAGTCGCTCCACCGGCTGGGAATCGACCTGGACGCCGTCACGGAGAGGCTCCAGGAGGACGGGGTCCGGGCCTTCGCCGAGGCCTTCGAGGCGCTGCTCCGGGGTCTCGAGGAGCGGAGGGCGGCCCTGGGAGGTGGTCGGTGAGCACGGTGATGACGGTCGAGGCCGGCCCCCTGGCCGGGGTTCTGGAGACCCGGCTTGCGGTGTGGAGCGAGGAGGGGGCGGCGACGAAGCTCTTCGGGCGGGACCACACGCTCTGGTTCCCGGAACCCCGGCCGGAGCTGACCGATCGTCTCGGCTGGCTGGAGCTGCCCGAGACCATGGAGGGACGTCTCGGGGAGCTGGTGGAGCTGGCGGAATCGGTGAGGGCCGACGGGATCACCCGGGTGGTGCTCCTGGGCATGGGGGGATCGAGCCTGGCCCCCGAGGTCTTCGAGCGCACCTTCGGGGCGGCACAGGGGTGGCCGGAGCTCGAGGTGCTCGACACCACCCATCCGGAGGCCGTGGCGGCACGGACGGCGCAGCTCGACCTCGAGCACACCCTCTTCGTGGTGGCGTCCAAGTCGGGCGGGACCGTGGAGACGCTGTCACTCTTCCGGCATTTCTGGGGAACGTTGGAGGAGCTCGACACCCGGGGACGCCATTTCGTGGCGATCACCGACCCCGGCTCGCCGCTCGAGACCCTGGCCGCCGGGCGGGGGTTCCGGGCCGTGGTGACGGCGCCCCCGGACGTGGGCGGGCGCTTCTCCGCCCTGAGCCCCTTCGGCCTGCTGCCGGCGGCATTGCTGGGCGTTCCCCTGGACCGCCTCCTGGCCTTCGGGCGCGAGGCCGCCGCAGCCCACCACCACTGCGAGGCCCCGGGGTGGCGGCTGGGCGCCCTGCTGGGGGAGGCGGCCCGGGTGGGCCGGGACAAGCTGACCCTGGTGGTGTCATCCCGCCTCCAGGCCTTCCCGGCGTGGCTGGAGCAGCTGGTGGCCGAGTCCCTGGGCAAGGAGGAGCACGGGGTGGTCCCCGTGATCGGCGAGGTGCTCCAGCCCGTGACGCACTACGGGTGCGACCGGGTCTTCGTGCGCCTGCGGGTGGCCGGCGAGGAGGACAGGCCCTCCGAGAAGGCACTGGATGCCCTGGCTGCAGCGGGGCATCCGGTGGTCCGCATGGAGCTCTCGGAGCCCCTGGAGCTGGGAGGGCAGATCTACCTCTGGGAGGTGGCCACCGCGCTGACGGGGAGCATTCTCGGGGTGAACCCCTTCGATCAGCCCGACGTGCAGCTGGCCAAGGAGATGGCGGGGAGGGCCATGGAAGGCGGCCCGGGCGTGGGCTCGCCGGAGCGGGTCGCCGCCGGCGACCGGGGGCAGCTGGGTCGTGCGCTCGGCCCGTGGCTCGCGGCGGCCGAGCCGGGCCGCTGGGTGGCCATCCAGGCGTTCCTGGCTCCCTCGGAGGCCATGGACGGGGCCCTCACCGGGCTGCGGCGGGCCCTCGAGGACCGCCTGGGAATCCCGGTGGGGGTGGGCTACGGCCCGCGCTTCCTCCACTCCACGGGGCAGCTCCACAAGGGCGGCCCCCCCACGGGGCTGTTCCTCCAGCTGGTGGACCGGCCGGGGGCCGACCTGCCCATCCCGGAGACGGAGCACACCTTCGGCGGCCTGATCGCTGCCCAGGCCGATGGCGACGCCGCGGCCCTGGCCCGGCGGGGCCGGATGATCGTCCGGGTGGACGTGGGCGACGATCCCGCCGGGGGCATCGGGGCCCTGGAAGAGATCATCGGGACGTAGCCTGCCCCGGAGGGCCGGCGCGGGGGCCCCGGCCCGGGGAGAGGGTCTACAATGGCCCCGCCGGGCAGCTTCCGGCAGGAGTAGACCATGTGCGGCATCATCGGATACCTGGGATCCCACCAGGCCGTCCCCGTGATCCTGGACGGCCTCAAGCGGCTCGAGTACCGCGGGTACGACTCGGCGGGCCTCGCCGTGGCGTCGCCCGGGCGCATCCACGTGCTCCGTGCTGCGGGCAAGCTCTCCAACCTGGAGGAGCGGGCCTGGGAGACCACCCTCCACGGGACCCTGGGTGTGGGTCACACCCGGTGGGCCACCCACGGGGCGCCCACCGAGGAGAACGCCCATCCCCAGATGGACGCCTCGGAGACCGTCGCCGTGGTCCACAACGGGATCCTGGAGAACTACGCCCGGCTCCGCCACGAGCTGCTGGACGCCGGCATTCCCCTGAGCTCCGACACGGACACGGAGCTCATCGCACAGCTGCTGGGGCGCGTGGCCGGCCCCCTCGCGGAACGGGTGCTGCGCGTGCTGCCGCGGCTCGAGGGGCAGTACGCCGTGGTGGCCGTGAGCCGGGACGAGCCGGACACGCTGGTGGCGTTCCGCAACGGCCCGCCGCTCGTGCTGGGCGTGGGCGAGGGCGAGTTCCTGGTGGCCTCGGACGTGACGGCGCTGGTGGCGCGGACCAGGAAGGTGATCTTCCTCGAGAACGGGGACGTGGCCGTCATGACTCGGGAGGGCATCCGCATCGTGGATGCCACGGGGACACCGGTGGAGCGGGAGGTGGAGGAGCTGGACTGGGACCCGGGACGGGCGGAGAAGGGCGGCTACCGCCACTTCATGCTCAAGGAGATCCACGAGCAGCCCGACGCCATCCGGAACACGGTGCTGGCCTACCTGGACGCCGAGCGGACGGGGGTGGCCCTGGACGGCCTCGGCTTCGAGCCGGAGCGCCTGGAGGGCGTCCGGCGGATCCACCTGGTGGCCTGCGGGACCTCCTGGCACGCCTGCCTGGTGGGCAAGTTCTTCGTGGAGCGCCTGGCCGGCCTCCCCGTGGAGGTGGACTACGCCTCCGAGTACCGGTACCGGTCCCCGCTGGTGGGTTCCGACACCCTGGTGGTGGGCGTCACCCAGTCCGGGGAGACCGCGGACACGCTGGCCGCCATGGAGATGGCCGCGGAGGCCGGGGCGCTGCTGGGGACCATCTGCAACGTCAGGGGGTCCTCGGCCTGGCGGGCCGCGACGGCGCGGCTCCTCACCCAGGCCGGTCCGGAGATCGGCGTGGCCTCCACCAAGGCCTTCACCACCCAGCTGGTGGCCCTCCTGCTGCTCGGGCTGGGGCTGCGGTCCTCCCGCGGGCTCGCGGACCGCGAGGACCGGGAGCTCGTGGCTGCGCTCCAGCGGCTGCCGCTCGCGGTGGAGCAGACGCTGGCCGTGGACCAGGAGCTCTACGGCCGCGGTGTGGAGCTCATCACTGCCGGTGACGACTCGCTCTTCCTCGGGAGGGGGATCCTCTACCCCATCGCGCTGGAGGGGGCGCTCAAGCTCAAGGAGATCTCGTACCTCCACGCCGAGGGCTATCCGGCGGGAGAGATGAAGCACGGTCCCATCGCCCTGGTCCAGGAGGGCTTCCCCGTGGTGGCGCTGGCCACCGCCATCCCCACCCGGGACAAGCTGCTGGGCAACCTCATGGAGGTCCGGTCCAGGGGCGCCTCGCTCATCGCCGTGGCGGAGGCCGGCGCCACCAGCGTGACCTCGCTGGTGGACCTGGTGCTGCCCGTGCCGGACGTGCCCATCCTGCTCCAGCCGGTGGTCACGGCCGTTCCCCTCCAGTTGCTGGCCTACCACGTGGCCGTGGAGCTGGGCCTGGACGTGGACCAGCCCCGGAACCTGGCCAAGAGCGTCACGGTGGAATGAGCCCGCCGGCCACCCTCGCGAAGACCTGGACGGACCGGCTCGCCGACCGCCTCGGGCCGCTGGTCCGTTCTCGCACCACGGCGCTCCTGGTGCTCTCGGTGGTGGTGGGCTCCATGTCCGGGCTGCTCTCCGTGAGCTTCTGGCATGCCATCCGGTGGGTGGACCTCATGGGGTCGATCGCCTTCTACGACTGGCTGCGCCAGGCCGTGGATCCCGCGGAGCACTGGCTGACGCCGGCCATGTGGGCCGCCGTGCTGCCCGCCATGGGCGCACTGCTCATGGCCGGGGTCACCTGGCGGATCTTCCGGGAGCGGGAGAACCCCACGGTGGCCACGGTGATGCTGGACGCCCGCACCAGCCCGGGCCAGCTGCCGCTGCGGTACGTCCCGGCGGCCTTCGTGGGGGCGGCGCTGGTGATCGGGAGCGGCGGCTCGGCGGGACGGGAGGCGCCCGTGGTGGCCATGGGCGGGATCCTCGGGGGATGGGTGGGGCGGCGGCTGGGGCTGACCCAGCGCCGGCGGCAGATCCTCATCGGCTGCGGCACGGCCGCCGCCATCGCGGCGGCCTTCGACGCGCCCCTGGCCGGCGTCTTCTTCGCGCTGGAGCTGGTGCTGGGGGACTACACGGCCGCGACGCTCTCCCCCGTGGTGCTGGCCTCCGTGGCGGGCACCAGCGTCTGCCGTTCGCTGGAGGGCGTGGGGGCCAGCCACTTCGCGGTACCGCCCTACCACATCGCGGGCTGGTGGGAGATCGGTCTCTACGCCGGGCTGGGCCTTGCGGCCGGTCTGGTGGCGCCGCTCTTCGTCACGACCCACGCCGCCATCCACGGGCTGTTCCGCAGGCTGGACCGCGTGCCCGGGAGCCTCAAGCCGATGGTGGGCGGCCTCGCGGTGGGGATTGTGGCCCTGGCGCTGCCCCAGGTCATGGGCAACGGCTACGAGCACGTCCAGGACGCCCTCACCGGGCGGCTCGCGGCCGGACTCATGGTGGCGCTGGTCTTCGGGAAGATCCTGGCCACCAGCCTCACACTGGGGTCCGGGGGCTGGGGCGGCGACTTCTCCCCCCTGCTGTTCATCGGCGCCATGCTGGGCGGGGCCTACGGCGTGGGGCTCCACTGGCTCCTGCCGGCCATGGGCATCGCCGCCTCCTCGTACGCCATGGTGGGCATGGGAGCGTTGCTCACCGCGGCGGTCCGTTGCCCCATCACGGCCATCCTCCTGCTCTTCGAGCTCACGGGGTCCTACCAGGTGATCCTTCCCATGATGACGGCGGTGGCGGTGGCCATCCCCGTGTCGCGGATCTTCCTCAAGCGGGGCATGTACCACGAGCGTCTGGAGGAGATGGGAGGGCCCGCCTCCGACCTGCCGGAGACCCGCCTCCTGGAGACGGTGACCGTGGCGTCGGTGATGCAGCCCCGGGCCGTGACCCTCTCCGCCGCGGCGCCCTACCGGGAGATCCTGAAGGTCATCGCCACCTCGGACCAGCTGGTCTTCCCCGTGCTGGACGCCGGGGGGCGCCTCCTGGGTGCGCTCACCTTCAAGACGCTGCGGGGTCACCTGGACGCCGCGGAGCTGGCCGACCTGGTGGTGGCGGCCGACGTGATCTCCGAGGACATCCCCGTGCTGACTGTCCGGGACTCCCTGGAGCGGGCCATGCAGCTCTTCGCCGAGTGGGACCTGGAGGAGATCCCGGTGGTCACCGACCTCGCAGAGCGCCGTTTTGCAGGTATACTCACCCGCCGCCAGGCCATGGCCGCCCGCGCCCGGGTGCTGGCGGAGTGGGAGATGGAAGACCGTTGACCGACCTGCTGGACCAGCTCAACCCGGCGCAGCGCGAGGCCGTGACCCACGGCGAGGGACCCCTCCTGGTTCTCGCCGGGGCGGGCTCGGGCAAGACCCGGGTGCTCACACACCGTGTGGCCCACCTGGTGGCCTCGGGCCTGGCGGCCCCCCACGAGGTCACCGCGGTGACCTTCACCAACAAGGCCGCACGGGAGATGCGCGAGCGGGTGGCCGCGCTGGTGGGGGGCGGCAACGGCCTCGGCGGCATCTTCCTGGGCACCTTCCACAGGTGGTCCCTGGAGGTGCTGCGGCGGTACCCCGAGGCCGCGGGCCTCCCCGCCCGGTTCACCATCCTGGACCGGGACGACCAGCTGGCCCTGCTCAGGCGGATCCTCGAGGAGGCGGGGGTGGACCCCAGGGCCTTCACGCCGCGGGCCGTGCTCGCCGCCATCTCGGCCGCGGCCAACGGCGGCCTGGATCCGGACCGCTACGAGGGGGGCGGGAGCTCGCCGGGCCGCGAGGTGGTGGCGGGGGTCTGGCGCCGGTACCGGGAGGCCAAGCGCCGGGCGGGCGCGGTGGACTTCGACGACATGCTGGTGCTGGCGCTCCGGGTGCTCCGCGAGGAGGCCGCCATCCTGGAGGCCGTCCGGCGCCGGGCGCGCTGGCTCCTGGTGGACGAGTTCCAGGACACCAACGGCCTCCAGATGGAGCTGCTCACCCTGGTCGTGGGGCGCTCCGGCAACATCACCGCCGTGGGCGACGAGGATCAGTCCATCTACCGCTGGCGGGGCGCGGAGGTGGACAACATCCTCTCCTTCGAGCGGTACTTCCCCGGTGCCCGGGTGGTCCCCCTGGAGAAGAACTACCGCTCCACCAGGCCCATCCTGGAGGCCGCCGGCGCCCTCATCCGGGCCAACGCGGGCCGCCGGGGCAAGACCCTCTTCACCAGCAGGGAGGGTGGGGAGCCCGTCCGGCTGTACGTGGCCGCCGACGAGGCGCAGGAGGCCCGCTGGGCGGCGGACCGCTTCGAGGAGCTGGAGGGGCGCTTTCCCCGGGGCTCCATGGCGGTGCTGCTCCGCACCAACGCCCAGACCCGGCCCTTCGAGGAGGAGCTCACCCGGCGCAGGATCCCCTACCGCGTGGTGGGCGGGCTCCGCTTCTGGCAGCGGGCCGAGGTGAAGGACGCTCTCGCGTACCTGAGGCTCCTGGTGAACCCCGCCGACGAGCTGGCCTTCCGCCGGGTGGTCAACGTGCCCGCCCGTGGGATCGGGGCCGCCACCGTCGATGCCCTGGAGCGCCACGCCCGGCAGCGGGGCGAGCCCCTGCCGCTGGCGGCCGCCAGGTCGCCGGAGGGCCTCACGCCCAGGGCGTTCAAGGCCCTCGAGGGCTTCTTCGCCGTGCTGGAGGAGGGGCGATCCCTCCGGGAGTCCCTGGACCCCGGCGACCTGGTGGGGTGGCTCCTGGAGGCCTCGGGCCTGCTCTCCCTGTACCAGGGGGACGACCCGCAGAAGACGGCGCGCCGGGAGAACCTGGAACAGCTGGCGGCGGCCGTGGCCGAGGGCGAGGTGCGCGGCCAGTCGCTGGAGGAGTTCCTGGACTCGGTGGCGCTGCTCGAGGAGGGCGACGAGGAGGCGGGCAGCGACGTGGTCAGCCTCATGACCCTCCACGCCGCCAAGGGTCTCGAGTTCGACGTGGTGGTCCTGGCCGGGCTCGAGGAGGGGCTGCTGCCCCACGGCTCCAGCCGGGACGACCCCATGGCCCTGGAGGAGGAACGGCGGCTGGCCTACGTGGGCATGACCCGGGCCCGCCACTGGCTGGCCCTGACCGCGGCCCGGAGCCGCTTCCTCTTCGGCCAGCGGAAGGGGACGGTCCCGTCCCGGTTCCTCCAGGAGATCCCCCCCACGCACTACGTGGACGTGTCCGACGAGCCGGTGACCCGGGGAGGGACGGTTCCTCCCGGGGCCGTCGGTCCCGGCGCGACGGGGCGCGGGCCCCGGCCGGACTCCCGGGAACGGCCGGCGGCCGGCCGGTCCGCCTCGCGCCCCCGCCGGAAGGTCCCCACCGTCACCGACGCCGCCGGGAACTCGTGGCGGCCCGGCGACCGGGTCCGCCACGCCCGCTTCGGCACCGGCGTGATCCTCACCTGCCAGGGCCGGGGCCCCCAGCTCAAGCTGGTGGTCTACTTCGAGCGCGCCGGCCGCAAGACCCTCGTCCCCACCATCGCGAAGCTCGAGAAGGTCTGAGCCCTCCCAGACCGGATTCTCCATGGACATGGATGTTCGTGACGCGCGGCGGGGGACAACGGCACCGGAGATCGTGGACCACACTGCACTGGTGGCACGTCGGGAAGCATCCTGGTCAGGGTGGATCGAAGAGGCGGGGGGCCCGGTGCAGGGACCGCAATCACCTCCCTCCCCGCCTCCACCCGTGCAGATTCTGGCCGGTGCCCCTGCTCCCCGTCGGGCGTCACCCCCCCTCGCCGTCCCGTCCCACCGTGATCTCCACGAAGCGCATGAGGCCCCGGAGGTCGGCGAAGGCCAGGTCGGCGCGGGCGGCGAGCTCCGGGTCGGGGTTGCGGACCAGGATCACCGGGGAGCAGCCCGCCTCCCGGGCCGCGGCCACGTCGTGGCGGGAGTCGCCCACGGCGGCGCAGCGTCCGGGTGGAACCCCCAGCCGATGGGCTGCCTCCAGCAGCGGGGCCGAGGAGGGCTTGTACAGCCCCGAGTCCCGGGTGAGCACCACGTCGAAGTCGAGGCCGAAGCGCTCGAGCAGGGCCCGGGTGTTGGCCTCGCTGTTGTTGGTGACCAGGGCCAGGGACAGGCCCGCCGCGCGCAGGAGCTCCAGGAGCTCCCGGGCCCCCTCCACCAGGGTGGCCCAGGCGGTGGCCCCGGCCTCGATGGCCTCGAGCTCCCGCCAACGGGCCTCCCGTTCCGCCTCCGGCAGGCCGTTGAGCCCGTCGATGAGCGAGGGGTGGTCCACCCCGAGCCGCTCCCGGATGGCGGGCCAGTCGTAGGGGGAGTCCACCAGGGTGCCGTCCATGTCCAGGAGCACGGCGCGGACGCCGTCGAAAGCCTGCGCCTCGAGAAGCTCGTCCCTGGGAAAGCGGGGCAGGCGGCGGGGTCGCTCCTCCACGGCCTCAGAGCACCGTGACCGCGCCGCAGCAGCCGGCCACCAGCTCCCCGTACTCCTCCCGGAGCAGCGCCACGGCCTCGGGGAGGAAGCCCAGGATGCTCCGGGCCGTGACCCCGTCCGGCCCCACCGACTCCGCGGCCAGGTCCCCGGCCAGGCCGTGGACGAAGACCCCCGTGCGCACGGCGTCGGCCAGCTCGAGCCCCAGCCCCGCCATGGCGGTGATGATGCCCGTGAGCACGTCCCCGGAGCCCGCCGTGGCCATGCCGTCGTTGCCGCTGGTGTTGACGAAGACCTCGCCCGAGGGCAGGCCCAGCAGGCTGTGGGCCCCCTTGAGCACCACGATGGCCTCGAGCTCGCCGGCCATGCGCTGGAGCAGGGGGATGGGGTCGGCCAGCACCTCCGCGGTGCTCAAGCCCGCCAGCCGGGCCATCTCGCCGGGATGGGGCGTGAGCACCGTGGGCCCACCGCGTTCCCGGACGGCGGCCGGGTCGCTCGCCACCGCCGTCAGGCCGTCGCCGTCCACCAGCAGCGGCCCGGGCACGGCCCGCACCAGCCTGCGGACGGCCTCCACCGTCTCCTCCTGGAGGGACAGGCCGGGGCCCACCACCGTGAAGTCCACCCGTCCCGCCAGCTCCACGAGTCCCTCCACGGCCGCCGCGGCAAGCGTTCCATCGGCCGTGGCAGGCTGGGGGGCGTGGACCGCCTCGGGGGCGAGTCCCGCCAGGTGGGGCACCACCGGGGCGGGGGCCGCCAGGCGGGCGTAGCCGCCGCCGGCCTTCAGGTGGGCCGAGGCCGAGAAGGCCGGGGCCCCGAAGTAGCCCGCCGCGCCCGCCACGAAGAGCGCGTCGCCGAAGCTCCCCTTGTGGCCGTCGGGGCGCCGCGGGGGCAGGGGGAGCGGCTCGTTGATGGCCACGGCGATGGCGGGGTCCCCGTACAGCTCCGGCGGGAAGGAGATGTGGCTGACGAAGAGCTCCCCGCAGAGGCCGGCCCCGGGGTAGAGCAGGTTGCCCCGCTTGGGCAGGCCGAAGGTCACCGTGAGGTCGGCCTCCACGGCCACGCCCATCACGGTGCCGGTGTCCCCGTGGACCCCCGAGGGGATGTCCACCGCCACCACGGTCCGGCCGGAGGCGTTCACGGCCTCGATGGCCTCCCGGTAGAGGCCGCCCACCTCGCGGTCGAGACCCGTGCCCAGCATGGCGTCCACCACCACGTCCGACCACTCCAGGGCCTCCCGGATCGCCTCCACGGAGGGCCTGACTTCCACGGGGATGCCCAGCCGCTCCACCATGTGGAGGTGCAGGCGGGGGGCCTCGTCGTAGCGGGAGGGGTCGGAGAGGATCATCACCCGCACCAGGCCCCCTGCCGAGTGGAGCTTCCGGGCCACAACGAAGCCGTCGCCCCCGTTGTGACCGCCGCCGCAGAGCACCAGGAAGCGCTCCCCGGGGACCTCCAGCTCGGAGAGGATGGTGAAGTACACGGCCTCCCCGGCGTTCTCCATGAGGATCTCCCCGGGGATCCCGAAGCGCTCCATGGCTGTCCGGTCCAGCCGCCGCATCTCCTCCACGGTGGTCACGCGCATGGTCACCTCCCGTCCGTCCTGTGCCCCTCCGATTGTCCCACCGGGCGGCGTGGGGTCAAGGGGGCAGGGGCGCAGGGGTGCAGGGGCGAGGGGGCGCAGGGGCGAGGGGGCGCAGGGGCGAGGGGGCGCAGGGGGAGAATCCCGTCCCGGGCCGCGGACGCCGCGAGCCGCTCACCGTCGCCGACCCCGATCTCCGCTCCCGAGCGGCCCGGCGAATCGGCCCCCCGACTCCCTGACGTCCTCACCTCCTGACTTCCTCACCCTCCTTCGTTTCACGTTTCACCTTTCACGTTTCACGAACGGGCCGGTGGGCGTCGCACCTTCACTCCCCCTGCCCCTGCGCTCACTCCCGGTACAGCAGCAGCCCCTCCAGGGTCTCCCCGAAGGCCGCGGCCTCCCGCCGCCAGTCCTCGAGGAGCACCCCGAGATCGGCCCCGGCCTCCAGGGCCTCCCGGGCGCGGGCGTCCCCGGTGAGCAGGTCCATGGCGGGGATCTCATCCACGAACTCGTAGGCCTCGCCGCGCCAGCCGAAGGCGCCGGGGCTCAGCCGGAGTGCCGCCTCCAGCAGGCGGAGGCCCAGCTCCAGCGGCCGGAGGCGGTCGCGGTCCACCACGGCCAGCTCCACACCCGAGCAGACCTCGCCCGCGTGCTTGCCGAAGGCCGGTCGGAACCAGGCGGGGCGCGCGGCGATCCCCTCCGCCTCCCGGAGTGCCGCCGCCAGGCCGGGGGCGTCGAGCCCGGGCGCGCCCACCAGCTTGAAGGGGCGGGTGGTACCCCGGCCCTCGGAGAGCGTGGTGGCCTCCACCAGGCAGAGCCCGGGGTAGAGGACGGCGGTCTCCAGGGTGGGCATGTTGGGCGAGGGGGCCACCCAGGGCAGGTCGGTCCCGTCGAGCCAGGCGCTCCGGCGCCAGTTGCGGCAGGGGATCACGGTGAGCTCGAGTCCCGGGTAGCGGTCCCGCTGCAGCAGCAGGGCCAGCTCGCCCAGGGTGAGGCCGTGGCGCACGGGCACGGGAACGCGGCCCACGAAGGACTCGAAGCCCGGCCGGACCAGCCCACCCTCCCGCACGACGCCGCCCAGGGGGTCGGGACGGTCGGCCACCACCACCTCGACACCCTGCCGCTCGCAGGCGGCCATCATGGCGTCCATGGTGGCGGCGAAGGTGTAGTGGCGCGTCCCGATGTCGGGCAGGTCCACCACCACCACGTCCATGCCCTCCAGATCCTCCGGTCGCGGCTCCAGGCTCGCCGCGGTGGTGCCGTAGAGGGATCGCACGGGCAGGCCGGTGAGCGGGTCCGCCTGGTCCTCCACCCCCTCCATGTCCTGGGCCACCCCCTCCAGGCCGTGCTCGGGGGCGAAGAGCAGGGCCGGTGGGCCGGCGGCCCCGGCCAGCGCCGCACGTCCGGGCCTGAGGTCGGGGAGCACCGTGGCGTGGTTGCACAGGAAGGCCCAGGAGCGGCCCCTGAGGGGGAAGGGATCCTCCACGAGGATCTCGAGTCCGGGGATCACGCGGTCCATGGAGCCATGGTAGCGCCTCCGGGGGGCAGGGGGCACGGGAGCACGCCGGCCAGTCGGGGTACACTCGCCCCATGACCGGACCACGGCTCGCCATCATCCACGCGCTGGAGAAGAACCGGCTCACCACCGGATCGGTGGTTCAGATGATGGAGGCCGCGCGGGGCCTCGCCGATCGAGGCCACCGGGTGCGCGTGGTGAGCCGGCCCGGCGGCGACCTGGAGGCCGCCTGCGCCGCAGACGGCATCGGCTTCGTCCCCCTCCCCCTCCGCAACGAGTTCGACCTGGGCTCGGCCCTGGCGTGGCGGCGGCTCCTCCGGGAGGAGCCCGCGGACATCGTCCACGTGCACAAGGGCCGGCCGCACTCGGTGGCGCTGCTGGCCACCCTGGGCCTCGGGCCTCGTCCCGTCCTGGTGGTGAACCGCGGCGTCTCGTTCCCGCTGGATCTCTTCAACAGGTGGAAGTACCGGCACCCCAGGGTGGGCGCCGTGGTCTGCGTGGCCAAGGCCATCCGGCGGATCGTCATCGAGTCCGGGGGGCTCTCTCCAGACCGTGTCCACACCATCCACGCAGGCACCGACACCGACCGCTTCGACCCCGCCCGGACGGACACCCACAGTGTCCGGGAGGAGCTGGGCCTGGGACCGGAGGAGCTGCTGGTGGGCCAGGTCTCGGTCCGCGACTGGAAGGGGTGGCGCGAGCTCGAGGAGGCCTTCGCGGCCGTGGCCGCCTCCCACCCGGGGGCGCGCCTGCTGCTGGTGGGCTGCGAGCCCGAGGCCGAGCGGGAGAAGGTGACGGCTGCCGCCCGCGGGCTCGGGATCGGCGACCGCCTCCTGACGCTGCCCTACCGCACCGACATGCCCGAGGTGCTCGGCGCCTGCGACCTGGTGGTGGACGCCTCGTGGGCCGGGACCGGCATCACCGGGACCATCCGCGAGGCCATGGCCATGGAGCGTGCGGTGGTGGCCACCGACTGTGCGGGCAACCGGGAGCTCGTGCTGGACGGCGAGGTGGGCCTGCTGGTGCCACAACGTGACGTTTCCGCGCTGGCCGGTGCCCTGGACCGGCTTCTGGGGGACCCGGAGCTGCGGCGGCGCCTCGGGGCCGCCGCCCGCAGGCGGGTCCTCGAGGGGTTCTCCACGAAGGTCCGCCTGGACCGGCTGGAGCGGCTCTACCACCGCCTCGCCGGCGGCCGATGTCCTGGAAGGGGTCGCGGTAGTACTCGGCACTCACCGCCCTCAGGTTGACACGGTGCGTGAGGAACCAGTCCCAGCCCACGGTGGCCTGCTGGTTGTCGGATGTGGTGGTGCCGTTGGTCCGGCTGAAGTTGCCCAGGCAGGTGAGCCCGAGGCGATTCTTCGGTGTCCTCCGCAGGAAGTGGAGCGCCCCGCTGGTCTCCGCCCGGAACATCGGGAGGAGGGTACACTCGTCTCCAGGCCTGCGAAGATTTCTCATGGGGGAGGGCTCCTGTGGTCTCTCAACGAAAGAACGACACCATCGACGCTGCAATGGCCACATTCCGCGAGGTCGTGCGGCAGGCCGGACGGCTCTCCAGGAGACAGCTCCTCGCGTGGGCGGAGGATCACTGGAAGCTCTTCGAGCCGGTTGCCGCGATCTCGAGGTCCCGACCACCTCAGGAGCATGCACTCCGGGCCCTTGCCAGGCACCTGGCAGGACTCCTCTGGGACCACGTTCCCAGGCCGGAACAGGGCTACCGGCCCTTCGGGACGCCACGGCGGAGCCCTGCAGGCGGAGTTCCAGGCTCCACGCCGGGCCGCAACGACCCCTGTCCCTGCGGAAGCGGCCTCAAGTACAAGAAATGCTGCCTCCAGACCCGGAGGCTGCTCCACCAGGCGGTGGACGAGGCGTGGCTCGAGCATGTCGAGAGCGTCCTTCCCGGCCTTGCCACAGAATGGTTCCTGGAGGACCTCGAACCCGGGAAGCTGGAGGAGGTGGTGGCGAGGAACCCGGAGGCCCTGGTCCTTCCGGCGGCGAGGGTACTCGAGGGACGCGGCAGGCCGAAGCTGGTCGCCCGGTTCCTGGAACCCCGGCTGGACCCCGCCATGCCAATGGTCGAGGGGACCCTCGAGGCCTTCCTCCTTCTGCTCCGGTCCTTCGTGGCGTGTGGATGGACCCGCAAGGCCACGACACTGGCCCGGAACGCCGTGCGACATCACCCGGCCGACGAGAAGGTGGCCACCGTCATCGCCAACGAGTTGATGCCCCTCGCCACCGCCGGCAGGGACACGGACCTCGCCCCCATCCTCGAGCTGGCGGACCTCGCCCCGCGATCTCCGTCGCTCAGGCTTCTCGCTGCAATGGCGAACCTCCACTCGGGCCATCTCGACCGTGCTCAGGAAACCGCAGGGGAGGCCCTGGCCCTGGCGAAGGACAAGAACCTGGAGCTCCCGACAGATCTGGAGAGCATCCTCGAGGTGACGGCGAACGATCCCGAGGCCGCCCACAGGCTCTTCGTTCTCGGGACCTGCCTGAGCGCCTCCATGTACGAGAAGCTCGATCTCCTCAAGGAAAGCCTCCGGGACCTGTTCCTGGGACGAACAGAGGCACCGGCCGGAGAGGAGGTCATCCCGGTGGAGGGTGAGCCCGGCGCGTACCGGTTCGCCAGGCGTTCCGCCGTCGGACAGGCCATCTGGGAGCGGTTCGACATCACCGGGGAGATGGAGCCCGGAGACGAAGAGAGGATCGCGGAGCTCCTTGACCTTGCATTGAAGGACCCGCTTGATCTCGGTGTCCTCGAGGCGCTGCTCTCCGAGCTCGAGGCGGCGGAAGAGGACATCCTGTTGCTCGAACTCCACGTGTGGAACATCGCACACCATATGGTCCCGGAGGAGATCCGGGAGGGCCGTGTCCGGCTGGAATGGGGATGGCACGAGAACAGACCCTACCTCCGGCTCCTCGCCAGGAAAGTGCGGAAACACAGGCTCGTGGGGAAGGACGTCGCCCTGGAGATCGCCCTGATCCTCCTGGCCCTCGACCCCGACGACCACCAGGGGATCCGGGGAGACGCCGTGCACCTGGCGCTGGAGCTCTCCGATCCGCGGCGTGCGCTGGAGATCCTCCGCCCCTTCGAGGAGGACCTCCTCCCGGAGACACTCTACGGGCGTGCCCTCGCCCACTTCATGCTCGGGGAGCGGGAGGAGGCCGATGCCGCCCTGGACCGCGCCATCGCCCACCGGCCCCTCGTCGCCCGGAGACTCCTCGATCCCGATCTCCTGCCTCCGGAACTCTCGCCCCTCGGCGTGGTGGCGGGCGGTGACGACGAGGCGTGGTTCTACACGGTGGACTGGGCCCACCTCTGGGAGCACGAACCCGGAGCCATGGAATGGCTCCGGGAACGGAATGGTCGGCGCCCTTCCAGGATACGCTGAAGCGCCCGTGCCGGCTCACGGCAGGGGACCCCCTTCCGGCCACCACGAAAAAACCGCCCTTCCGGGCGGTGGGGTGTCCGTGTTGGCTCCGGAGGAGGGACTTGAACCCCCAACCTAGTGGTTAACAGCCACCCGCTCTACCATTGAGCTACTCCGGAGCACGGTGACAGGGCGGGATTGTAGCCGAAACGCCTTGCATGTCAACCGCTGCGCTGCCGCATGGCGAGCCGGAAGTCCGGTGGCCCGGCTCTCACCCGCGCCCCGGCCGGGTGGCTCCGGAGGCGGAGGCCCGGAGGAGCTCGAAGCGGAGGCGCTCCACCGGGGCGTCCGCGAGGGCATCGTGGAGCTCCGCCGCGGAGCCGAAGCGGGCCCCGGACAGCCGCCGGCCCTCGCAGTGGACGGCGGCCCCCCGCCCCTCCAGGGGCCAGGGATCCAGACGCAGCCGGCCACCCACCAGGAGGCGGACCGTGACCGTGAGCTCCTCGCCCCGCCGCCCCACCGCGGGCAGCTCGAAGGGGAAGGGCATTCCGGCGCAGAGCCAGACGGAGATCCGGTCGGCGGCCGCGAGGACCATGGCGTTGGCCCGGCGGCCGGGACCGCGGAGGGCGTGCTCGTAGCGGGGGTCGGAGGCAAGGTCGGTCTCCCAGGTGGCCACGGTGGCCGCCATCTCGGCGGCGAATCCCCGGGTGAGCGCCGCCCCCTCCGCGTCGTCCCTCGCCTCCAGGTCGGCGAGCTTGCGGGCCGCCAGCATCCGGTGGTGGTCCGCCACCAGGAGCCCGGTGTAGCGGGAGGCCTGGGCCGCCCGGTGGACCGACTCCCGCCAGATCTCCAGGTGGACCGGGGTCTCCATGGCATCGAAGGTCCGCGGCCGGCCGGTGGGGTCCAGCGCCGGGGCGGCATCGAAGGCGGTCCAGCCCGAGTCGTGGAGCAGGACCGCTGCGAGGACCTCGGCCGCCGGTGCGGGCCGGGCGAAGCGCCGGTTGCCCCAGTGGCGGGCGATCTGCCACGCCATCCAGGCGTGGGAGGCCTGGGTGATGGCCAGCGGTCCGGCGTGCGGGGACTCCCCGTGAAGAAACACGGCTCATTCTACACACTGCACGCCGGGCGGTCCCCGGACGGGCACGGGCGCTTCAGCCCAGCAGGTCGAAGTCCACGCGGGGCCGGCGCCGCGCGGTGCCGGCCTCCACCACGCGGCCCAGCTCCAGCAGCAGGTGTTCCTCCCACGGGCGGCCCATGAGCTGCAGGCCCACGGGAAGGCCACCGGGGTCGTACCCGGCGGGCACCACCAGGGCCGGCAGCCCGGCGAAGTTGCCGGGGAAGGCGAAGCGCATGATCTCGACCACCGTGGAGGTGTCCGACTCGCCCCGAACCAGGTCCTTCGGCACGGGCGGCGCGGTGATGGCGGCCGCAGGCGTGGCGATCACGTCCACCTCCGCGAGCACCCGGAGAAGGTCCTCCACCGCCCGCGTCCTGAGGCGCTGGGCCTGCACGTAGTCGGTGGCCGTGAGCTCCCGGGCCAGCGCCAGGAGCAGCCGGCCGGGCAGGCCGAAGTCCCGGCGGTGCTCGGGGTCCCAGCGGGCCATGGCGGCGGCCATCTCGGAGAGGATGGTCACGGCGTGGGCCACCCGCATGGCGTCCAGGCCGGGGATCATCACCTCGCGGACCTCCGCACCGGCTGCCTCGAGCAGCCCGACCCCCGCCCGGCAGGCCTCCACCACGGCGGGCCGCGCGTGCTCGAACCACGGCCGGTAGATCCCCACCGTCACCCCGGACAGGTCCCGGCGCCCCAGGTCGGGCAGCCGGACCGGCGGCTGCCCCAGGGTGCCGGGGTCCCCCGGGTCGGGGCCGGCCACCAGGGCGTAGGCCAGGGCGGCGTCCTCCACGGTGGCCGTGATGGGGCCCAGGTGGGCCACCGACCAGCACAGCGGCGCGGCCCCGGCCTCGCTCACCCGGCCGAAGGTGGCCTTGAGCCCCACGCAGCCGCAGAAGGCGGCCGGAATGCGGATGGACCCGCCGCCGTCGGCGCCCACGGCCACCGGGCAGATCCCTGCGGCCACAGCCGCGGCCGAGCCCGAGGAGCTGCCGCCCGTGTCCCGGCCGGGGTCGTGGGGGTTCCGGGCCTGGCCGTGATGGGCGTTGAAGCCCAGGGGCGAGATCCCGATCTCGTGCATGTTGGTCTTGCCCAGCAGCACCGCGCCCGCGGCCCGGAGCCGGGCCACCACCGTGGCGTCCCGGGCTGCGGGGGCCGAACCCAGGAAGCTCGTCCCCACCGTGGTGGGGTGGGGAACCATGTCCACCTCGTCCTTCACCGCCACGGGGACACCGTCCAGGGGTCCCAGCGGCTCGCCCCGCCCCAGGCGCTGCGCGGACTCCCGCGCCTGGCGCAGCACGTCCTCCCGGTCCACGGCGATGAAGGCCCGGAGCGGCCTGTCGCCCTCCTCCGAGGCCTCGATGGCCTCGAGCGCCCGTTCGGCCACCGCCACAGGATCGGCGTCCCCGGCGCGGTAGGCCGCCGCGAGGTCCCGGACCGTCCGGGGCCGCTCGCCGGGGACCTCCGGGGCCGCGTCGCACAGCACGAAGCCCGGTGCGGGGACCGCGCCGTCCCCCTCGCCCCCGAGCGCCGGCCGGCAGGAGGGCGGCTCGTCCACCTCCAGGCTCCGGAAGGCGGTGATGCCCGCGTTCTTCAGGAGGCTCCCCATGAGCGGGCCCTTCAGGGGTCCCTCCAGCACGCGGACCATCAGGCCGAGGCCCGTCCCACTCACCCTTGGCAGCTTCACCGACGCGAGATCGTAGCGGTCGTCCATGGAGCCTTCCTTTCGTCCTGCGGCCATTGTGCCAGAGCGGAGGGCGGGAGCCCGGGGGTCACCTGGAGTAGAATCGCTGCATGTCCCGGCGTTTCGAACCAGTTCTTGCGGCGCTGAACGACGCGGAGGTGCGGTACCTCGTGGTGGGTGGTGTGGCCGTCCTGCTCCACGGATACCTGAGGACGACGGCCGACCTGGACCTCGTGGTTGAGCTCGAGGAGGACAACGTGGACCGCGCTCTCGCTGCCCTGGGGCGCGCCGGGTTCCGGCCCCGGGCTCCGGTTCCCCTGGAGGCCTTCGCCGACCCCGGGCTCCGCCGCTCGTGGATCGAGACGAAGAACCTCCAGGTATTCTCCCTGTGGCACGAGGCGCTTCCGGGCTTCGAGGTGGATCTCTTCGTGGAGGAGCCCCTCGACTTCGAGGCGGCGTGGGCACGCCGGATCGAGGTGCCCCTGGAGCACACGGTGGCGCCCGTGGTATCGCTCGAGGATCTTCTCGCCCTCAAGCGCGCAGCCGGGCGGGCACTGGACCTGGAGGACATCGAGGCCCTCCGGTCCATCGCCGGAGATGCCGATGAGGGATGAGCGGCCGACTCCCGACGACCCCGGGTGGAGCCGTGGGGCCACCCTCCGGCGCCAGCGCCGGACCGGCCTCGGGATGACGCCGGCCCGGAGGCTCCAGTGGCTGGAGGAGATGCTCGACGAGCTCCTGCCCCTGGTGGGCCGGGCACGGCGGGTGGAGGGACACCGCACGCCGGAGGAGGACCACCGGGATCCTGCCTGAGACGGGATGGGCCCGGTCAGCGACCCCCACGGCCACGGGTGGATTCCGGGGGGACGGAGTACCAACCACCAAGCGCAAGAAAAGGCCGCCTTTCGGCGGCCTTGCGCTTGCTGGTTGCGGGGGCGCGCAAGCAGGTGAGTATCGACCTCTCCTCATGTATAACGACATCAATAACTTGATGGGGGCTCCCGACCTTCCGAAAACCTGATAAACCACGACTGGCCCCCTGTGACTGATTTCCGCGTCACCGCAGTTGACGTGCCGATCACAGTCCGGATAGATTGGTGAGGAGGAGCATGTCTATCAGAGGAACACTCCCCTACACTCCCACATGTCTTGATCTCTTTTCCGGCGCAGGCGGCTTCAGCCTCGGTCTTGAACTGGCTGGCTTCAGAAGTGTCGGATCCGTGGAGATAGATGTGCGGGCCGCGGCCACCTTCGCGAGGAATCATCCGGAAGCCAGGTGTTCCTTCCACGGCCCGGAAGGGGACATCACGGCGATTTCACCAGCGAGTATCGCCTGCAGGCTCCAGGATGAAGGCGTCCCTCAACTCGATCTCCTCGTTGCCAGTCCTCCGTGCCAGGGTTTTTCCATGGTCGGGCGCGGCAAACTCAACTCCTTGCAAGGACAGGACGATGCCTACGTGTCCGACCGGCGAAACGGACTTTACCATCACGCCCTCCGGATACTGGAGGAACTGAGACCATCGGCCTTCCTCCTGGAAAACGTCGTGGGCATTCTCCGCGTTGGAGGAAGGAACAGCGCGGAGGACATCTGTGTCGCACTGGAGAAGGCAGGTTACGTCCCGAGGTGCTCCGTCCTCAATGCTGCCTGGTATGGCGTACCCCAGATGCGAGAAAGGGTCGTGATCATGGCCCTGAGGAAGGATCTTGGCCACGAACCACAGTTTCCACAGATCACCCATGACGCCCCGGTCAACAGGGGACATCTCACCTCACGCAACTCCCTCGTGGGGAAGTGGAAAAACCCGGAGTACTTTGTTCCCAGGGAAGCACTGCTCCCCGATTCGCCCCTTCTTCCTGCAGTCACCGTTGGCGAGGCTCTCGAGGATCTTCCACCCTTCACCGAGCACCTCGTCTCACTCGAAAACGGAAACAGGTACAGGGCACTCAGGTCGAGATTCGCCACCATTCCCTATCCTCATGAACCGCGTAACGCCTACACACATCTCATGAGGTTCTGGCCGGGACTTCCACCCTCGACGGGGGTATCCGATCACTATTGCAGGTGGACCCCCAGGGATTTCAAGACCTTCTCGCTCATGAGGCCTGGTGACTGCTACCCGGAAGCTCTGGCCATTGCGATCCGTCGTTACAAGGATGCCTGCGAGCAGTACCGGAAGATCGGAGGTATCCCCCCTCTGCGGGAGGACTACGTTCCTCCGTACAACCCACACAACTTCCCTCAGAAGTGGCAGAAGCTCGATCCCGAACTCCCTTCCTGCACCGTCACCGCACACCTTGCGAGGGACACGTACTCTCATATCCACCCGGATCCCCGTCAGGCACGCACCATCACCATCAGGGAGGCCGCCCGCCTTCAGTCCTTTCCCGACTCCTATGTCTTCATCGGAAACACCGGCGATGTTTACCGGCAGATCGGAAACGCCGTTCCTCCGCTGCTCGGCGCGGCAATCGGTGTGGCCATCATCCGAAAGGTCTTCCCGACGTCCTTCCAGAACATTTCCCGTCATGACCTCTCACAGTCTCATGTGTTCTGAATTTGCCAGGCCCCCTGCCGTCTCCGACAGCCTCGTGAACGCCTGGAGAACCAGAACCCTGGAGCGCCTTCTCGAGAGATTTCCCCCTGAACACGCAGGCCGCCTCCTCGATAAGGTGGAGAATCATCTTCGCGATCTCTCCGTCACCCTGCATGGGCTTCACGGCACTCCCCATCTCGGCAACATGGCCGATCCCACTGACGAGTTCGTCTACATAGTCCTCTCACGCAAGACAGCAGAACGCGCCTACGCACCGGCATTCCGGAGGCTCAAGGAGTTCGGCTCGTGGGCAGCCATCATGGACCTGCCCGAAGACAGGGTGGTGAATCTCATTCACGGCTCGGGCCTCGAGTCAAAAAAGGCGTCTGCGATCATCGCCGGACTCCGGACCATCACGGCCAGGTTCGGGAAGCCAGACCTCTCTCTCGCTGTCAGACTCGAAGACCCCGACCTCTTCGATCTTCTTGCGGGCCTCCCGGAGATCGGTCCCAAGAGTGCCCTTTGCGTGATGCTCTATGCCTTCCGCCGCCCCGTCTTCCCCGTGGATGCCCACGTTGGCAGGATCCTCGCTCGACTGGGGGTCTTCAGGCCATGGGACATCGACCTCAGGTCTCTCGATCACAGACAACGACAGAGGGTACTGATCGACGTCGTCCCTCCGGACCTGAGGTATCCTCTCCATGTCAACCTGATACAGCACGGCAGGCTCACCTGCACGGCCACATCGCCGTCGTGCTCCGAGTGCGCCCTGTCCACCATGTGTGAGTCGTTCAGGGATCCTGACGATGGGGCTGGAGAACCGCGATGACATCAGGGGATTTCTTCCAGAAATTCTGTCGGAACGTCAGGGTCGGAACTCCGACCGAATCCCCTGACGTGTTGCCCGCCTGGACTCGCTTCATGATGGAGCTTGCCCACGACGCGGCTGCCAGGAAAATCCCCGATGCTTCGCGGCTTGTCCACTTCGTTCTGGTGCCGGTCAGAGAACTCTGCTCCCAGTTTCTGGCACTGGGATCCCTGGTCGCGTCCCTGGCCCATGGAACTGCTCACCTTTCCTGGGAACGGTTGCGAGAGTTGCCCACCGGCACGACTGTCTACTTCCTGCTGCACCGGCCCGGTCAGAACAAGAATCCCCGTCCGGTCACGGGGAAGATCATCTCTCCCTCAGAAGAGGGGTACCCGAGAGTCCAGGTCGACGAGCCTTACAGGTACATTCAGACCTTCACGATGCGGAACTTCGAGAGGTACAGGGTGTCCCTGACCCAGTACCCCGGTGCAACCCGGACCGCGAGAATCACAGGTGTCACCCGATTCTACAGGTCCTTTTTCCCGGACCTGGACCCGTCGTGGTCCATCTCCACCTCGAATGTTGTCCTCGTCGTGTGTTCCTCGGCTCCCTGGCAACAGGCGGCCGAGAGTGTCGTTCTCCGAACAATCTCCACCTCGGGATCATGGACCCTGAAAAGGATCCTGATGCCCGGAAAGCCACCCGGTGAACGAGGCACGAAGACCGTCGTCACCAGCACCGAATCACCCGAGGGTCTGACACGTCTTCCGTCCTTTCCGCCCGTGGCGATCCTTGATGGGCCCCGGGCTTTCCGTCTTTTTGACAGGGTGCTCTCCCGACGGATCGTCGTGCTGATCGAGACCTGTGAGTACGACGGCCTCGTTCAGGACAGGCTCATGGGACTCTTGCCGGCGAGACTGGATGACAGATCGCTGGATCCCATCAACCTGACCACGCCCGTTCCACCAGGAGTTCAGCTCGTTTCCTTTCTTCTCCCGACATGAGGGGAGAGTACAGCATGGCCCACAGCAGACTCCAGACCGTCTCCCACATCTTCGCCAACGCGGAGGCCTTCGAGGTCATCAACGTGGGTGTGGCGGCCACCCCACAGATCAGTGCAGCCCTTGGAGAGATCAGAGAATGGTTCCACCTCGCCCAGGTCCATCAGGATTCTCCGGACATCCGCCGGATACGATTCCACCTGGCACTCCTGCGACGGACCATCGTGAGGGCCCTGCTTCCATTTCAGGAAATCGCCGACCATCTTTCCGGCCACGTTGAGGTGCTCATCCGGGCCGCCCTGGGATATCCCGACCTCGAACAACGTGGCTCCGCACTCCGGGACCATGTGATGTCCCTGACCGATACCGTGAACCCCAAGGTCGAGGCCCTCGAGCAGCATCTCGCGGGCAATTCCTCGGCAGGGAAGGTGGAAGAACGGGGCCTCATCTCTCCTGGCTGCGCACGCGCTCTGTCGGGCTGGAGTGGTGGAGACCTCGAGATCCTCCTCGACCTCTTCCCCGACCTCCGGCTGATCACGTCGAGGACCCAGCTTCTCTCGGGGCTCTACACCGAGATCATACTGCCGTGGGGCGACAGGGACTGCCCCTTCCTCGATGAGGTGTACTTCTCGGCACGTGCCCGACAGGTCGTCACTCTGGCCTACCCCATGGAGCCGGTGGCGAGGCCGGTACCGAGGGAACTTCCCCGGATACCCGGCCTTCTGACCGGGTCCGGCGATCGGAGCATCACCTCGATACCTCCACCCCCCGGACCATCCTCGACAGAACCCGATGAGCCCGTTGCGGAGGAGGAATGGGAGCTGTACCGGTCCGGGGAGATCTCCCGGGAGACCACGATCTCCGATCGGGAGTTCCTGGTCGATGCCCGGCTTGTCATCCTCGCCAACGGGTCACGGGTCTTTCTTGCAGACGACGGCAAGATCGTCGAGCTTTCCGCCTACCTCGACGGACACGTCGAACCTGGTGACCTCGGGCGACTGCCCAGGAAACCGGTGAAGGATCTTCAACCCGGAGACATCATCCTTCTGAGAACATCAGGCAGTGGTGATTTCCTCGACACCGTGGCCGAAGACCGTCTCCGGAAGGATGGTCGTGATGACGTCCTGCGGAAGGGCCTCGACTGGAAGGACGCACTCCGCCGGGCTCTCCAGCAGGAGGGGGCTCGGAAGATCCACCAGCTTCTTGCGGCACGAGGACACAACCTGCAGGTCAATCCCATGTACATCTGGAAGTGGACCACGGACGAGATTCTCGCTCCCCGGGACCAGGGAATGTTCTACGAACTCATCGCCATACTCGAGGATCTTGGCCTCCTCGAGACCGAGGCACTGGAGACCGCCGAGGCCAGATGGCGGATGATCAGGGAGATCCGGAGCTACAGGAAGAAGGCTGCCGCCGAGATCCGCAATGCCCTCCTCACAAAGGTCAGGGAGATCATAAGGAAGAAGGTGACCATCAACGACGAGCTTGTCCTCTCGCTTCCCGGTGTCGATGCGGGCGAGATGGCCTGCATCAGGGTCGTCGCGATGGATCCCCGGACGGCACAGGTTGCCTACCACAGGATCGGCACGGTGACTCCGCTGGACCTGTAGCAGCCGTGGCACGACTGATTCC
The DNA here is from genome assembly GCA_027061805.1 of Thermoanaerobaculia bacterium. Classification (GTDB taxonomy): domain Bacteria; phylum Acidobacteriota; class Thermoanaerobaculia; order Thermoanaerobaculales; family Sulfomarinibacteraceae; genus JAMOWA01. The sequence continues at coordinate 72,840 of JAMOWA010000059.1, forward strand.
CCCCGTACTTGATCCTTCGTGCCCCTCCAGGGGTGAGAGGTTGCTCTTCTCGAGGTTCCAGCGAGATACCGGGACATCCGGATGGCTGGTCTTTCACTCGCTGGGTGTTGTCCGTCATCCGACACGCATCGAGGGGGAGCTCGATTTCGTGGTTGTCGTTCCCGGGGAGGGCATTCTCTGCCTCGAGGTCAAGTCCGGGCCGGTGTCCCGTCGGGACGGTCTGTGGTTCTTCGGTAAATCATCGACCTCTTCCTCCCCTCGCAGTCCTTTCCGGCAGGCCGCGGAGGGCATGCATGCCCTGCGTGCCGAATGCGCCAGGAGGAATCCCTCTCTCGGACGACTCCTCTTCTTCTCGGCCGTGGTGTTCACGGACATCGAGTTTGACGAGATCTCACCCGAGTGGCACTCCTGGCAGGTCGTGGATCGGCTCCTTCTGAGCAGAGAGCCCGTCTCGAGGATCTTTCCGCGTGTTCTCGAGAATGCTCATGCCCACCTCCGGGAGTCCCCCTCTGCAACCTGGTATCACCCGGACAGGAGCCGGCCCGGGGAACCGGATATCAGGGCCCTGGAGCACGTGCTGAGAGGGAACTTCGAGTACCCCGTCATGCCCCATCACCAGGCCGCGGTCACCGAGCGGGAGATCCTCGATTTCACCACCGAGCAGTTCCGTGCCCTGGATCTGATGGAGGAGAACGAGAGAATCCTCTTCAAGGGTCCTGCCGGTACGGGGAAGACATTCCTCGCGCTCGAGGCGTCGCGACGTTCCGTCTACCGTGGACATCGTACCCTTCTGACCTGTTTCAACACGCTGCTGTCTGGCTGGCTTCTCGACCAGTGGGCAGATCGGCCAGACACCACCGATCACCCCCTGCATGTCTCGACATTCCACTCGCTGCTTCTCGAGATAGCAGGTCTCGATCCACCCGGGAAGCCCGGTCCCTCCTACTGGTCCCACACACTTCCCGAACTTGCCCTGGAAACACTCCTCGAAGACAGGAGCCCGGTGACGCCCTTCGAGCTCCTGATCGTGGACGAGGCCCAGGACCTTATCACCGATCTCTATCTCGACATCCTCGACCTCCTTCTCGAGGGAGGGCTGTCGGGAGGCCGGTGGTTGATGTTCGGGGACTTCGAGAACCAGGCAATTTACAGCGGAGGAGAGACAGCGCAGCAACTCGAGTCCCGGATCTCCGCAAGAACCACCTCTCTCGTGAGGTATCCGCTGAGAATCAACTGCAGGAACACGACGCCCATAGCGAGACTCCTCGAGATTGCGTGTGGGCTCGATCCGGGATACTCCCGCGTCCTCCATCTGGAGGATACACCACACGTGAGTACATTCTTCTGGTCCTCCCGGAGCCATGCCGAGGACCTGCTTGAACGCCGCCTGCTGGATCTGTCGAGTGTCTTCCGCCCCGAGGATATCGTCGTGCTCTCGGCCCGGGAAGATTCCAGCTCGCTCGCGGGATCCCTGGCGAGTGGTGAGGCGAACGTGCCCCTTGTTCCTCTCCGTGAGGCCACGAGGGGACGGAAGAGAATCCGGTATTCCACCATCCACGCCTTCAAGGGCCTCGAGGCCCGCGCGGTGGTTCTCACCGACCTCGATCCCGCCCGGGGCGGGAAGTTCGAGGAACTGCTCTATGTCGGCATGAGTCGTGCCCGGCTGGACCTCACGATTCTTCTGCCCGAGGACTCTAGAGAGGCCTGGTCGAATCTCATTGTCCGTGGAACGGACAGGCTCATTGAAAGGACTTGACGTCAGATGGACAGGCTCGAGACAAACGTCAGGAACAGAACGTGGATGCTCGACAGGATCAGGGCCGAGTTTGTGGGTCCGGACCCGCCGCCCCACTCCGTCGCCGAGGTGATCTCATACAGCAAGGTCGTCGAGTTCACTTCCTGGGATCACTTCAGGAGACCGAAGATCCAGCCCGACGGAGAGGAGATTCTCTGGCAGGATCCTCCTCTCCGGAGATATGGCGCCGGCGTGCTCTTTCCCGCCGGGGTGGTTACGGATGATCCCCTGGATGCCGGAGACGAGGAGGATTCTCCGGACGCTCCCGCTCCCGATGACCCCGACGAGGCCGCTCGTCTGGCCAGCCAGCTCGACAAGATGAGAGACATTGCCGGAGGGTCCTCGGAAGATCTCACCGGGGGTCTCGAGGAGGACGTGGCCCTCGCGAACTCGTACCGTCCTGCCTCATTGGCCGTGAGCTTTCTCGGAGACCTGGACCGCGAGGAGCAGGGACTCGAGATACGGGTTTCCTTCGCCACGTACCGCAAGGCCACGGCACTCATCCACCCCGATGATGGTGATTCCGGGAAAAGAAAGGAGCCAGCTGAACGGACCATCTGGTTCCGTGTTTCTCCCGAGGCCACCGGTGAGAGTTCGCCGACCATCTTCCTGTCCAGTGCTGACATCCTGGCGGCCTCCCACCCTGTGACACGAAATGTTCCGGGCGATGCCGCATCGAATCTGAAGCTGATCGTTCTCGCACGCCCACATGGCGCAGGTGACACCAGGCTCTTCACCGTCTGCCTCAAGAATGACTCCAGGACGGCATCACGCTCACTCGACGAGAGCAGCTACTTCCAGTGCGAGCTCGAGGTGAGGGGTGCGTCGGGCCGGCCCTGGATCCTCCCCTATCCTCAGGCCCCGGTCGATTCTCTGGATGAAGAGGAGCGCACGACGCGCCTCCTCTACAGGGACCGTAGGATCTATGCGATAGGTCATGGATGTTCCGCCGAATGGGACACTCCCTGCGACCTGTCCGGAGATATTCCTTGCGCCACTGCCGTCCGGTCGGAGGTCCTGCCCGTGCACGAGACGCTACCGATCACTCCTGACATCCGTGATTCCAGTGGGAACTCACTCCGGGTCGACATGCGACCGCTTGCCGGTCTCCGACCGGACGATGACTGGACGGAAGAGATCCTGCATCTTGCCGACGAGTACGACCTCTGGATCGAGGGCCTCGGGACGAGCATTCGTGAAGGAGAGAACCGGGAGGAGGGGATCCCTCCAGGACTTCGCGAGACGGCCACAGCCCTCGTCTCCAGGTGCAAGGAGTGCGCCCGAAGAATCCGTGAAGGTGTCCGTTACCTGGAGGAAAACCCTCTGGCCCTGAAGGCATTCAATCTTACAAACGAGACCATGCTCATCAGTCAGCTGCGGGCAAGTCGAACCGTCCGCACACCCAGGATGGATCCCGAGACCTATCGGATGGAATTCGATGCGCCGGCCCCGGCCCCCGATCTCCTCGGTGACGATGCATCTCGCGGATACTGGCGGCCATTTCAGATCGCGTTCCTGCTCATGTCCATCCCGGGAATCTGCGAGCCCGACCATCCCGATCGCGAGATCGTGGATCTCATCTGGTTTCCGACGGGAGGGGGGAAGACCGAGGCGTATCTCGGACTCACCGCATTCACGATCCTCTACAACAGGCTCGAGGGGCGATCAGGGGCTGGGGCAGATGTCCTCATGCGTTACACGCTTCGTCTCCTGACCGCCCAGCAGTTCGAGCGGGCCAGCCTTCTCTTCTGTGCGATGGAGGACGTTCGCGAAAGGCACCGGAAATCTCTCGGTGACAGGCCTTTCAGGCTCGGGATGTGGGTCGGTGGTTCTGCCACTCCGAACACCCGTCAGCAGGCAGTCACCGCCCTCCGAAGACTCCGGGAAAACCCCGGGAACATGAATCCTTTCATCGTGCTCAAGTGCCCGTGGTGTCACGCAAGGTTTGGCCCCATGGAGGATGAAGACAGCCGTCGTGGTTCTCGTCGCCGGGGTGCAGATTCTCGCCGGGTGTTCGGATACGAGGAAATGCCCATTTCAGAATCCTCGAGCAGGAATACCGTGGTCTTCAGGTGCTACGATCCGGGCTGTGCCTACTACTCCAGGCCCCTTCCCATCCTTGTTGTGGACGAGGACATCTACGAGATGCCGCCGGATCTCGTCATCGCCACGGTCGACAAGCTCGCCCTTCTCACCTGGAAGCCCGAGACGGGGAGTCTCTTCGGCATCGGTGCAGGAGGGACCCGGACCGGACCACCACCAACACTGATCATCCAGGACGAGCTTCACCTGATCTCCGGCCCTCTGGGGTCCATGGTCGGTGCCTTCGAGACTGTCATCGAGGAACTGTGTACGTTACGAGAGACAGACGATGATTCCCTGAGACGCTGCCTGCCAGCACGCCCCAAGATCATCGCCTCCACCGCAACGATCTCGCGGGCAAGAGAGCAGATCTTCTCGCTCTATGCACGCGAGCAGACACAGCTCTTCCCCCCGTCTGGCCTCGAGGCCACCGATTCGTTCTTTGCGGTCGAGGACCATGATCGACACGGCCGGATGTATGTTGGCCTGCTTGCACCCGCCCACGGATCACAGCAGACAACACAGGCAAGACTCTTCGCGACACTCCTCCAGGGGGCCATGCTCCTCCCGACCGCCGCGGAGGATCCCGCAAGTCGGGATCCATGGTGGACCCTCCTCGCATTCTTCAACTCTCTCCGGGAGCTCGGTTCCGTGGCCACTCTCCTCCTTGCCGACACCCGTGATTACCTCAGGGTCATCCTGGATCGCCACGGCCACCGCTACTCGGAAAACAGACGGACCCTCTACGAGATTCTCGAACTCACCAGCCGGATCCCCGGCGACAAGATCCCGGAATCCATCAAGAGGCTCGAGGTTCCGTACGGATCGGACGGTGAACGTGGTAAGAGGGGGAAGCATCCCGTCGATGTCTGTCTCGCCTCGAGCATCATCGAGGTCGGTGTCGACATCGACAGACTCGCCATCATGACCATCGTCGGCCAGCCCAAGACCGTCTCCCAGTACATCCAGGTCACCGGCCGTGTCGGTCGCCGATCGGACACACCCGGGCTCGTGATTGTCTCCTTCAGTCAGGCAAAACCCAGGGATCGCAGTCACTACGAGTCGTTCCGGGGCTTTCACCAGGCACTCCATGCCGGGGTCGAACCGACCAGCGTTACACCGTTCAGCCCCCCGGCAACAGATCGGCTCCTCCATGCGATCCTTGTTGCCCTGGTGAGGCAGGTGCTCGGAGGGAGGGCAAGGAACAGCCCGGACCCCTTTCCCCTCGAGCCCGGATCTCCGGCCGAACGCCTCGTGAGATCGGTGCTCACGCAGAGAGTCGAGAAGGTCGATCCCGGCGAGTGCGATTACCTGCTCCATGTGCTGGGGCGCCGCCTCGAGGAGTGGAGAAGCTGGGCACCGGCGAGTTACGGCGGCTTCGGCACGATACCGGAGGATCCCCCCCTCATGCACCCGGCCGGGAGCCATGTTCCCGAGAGCTGGGAGGGGCGGAGCTGGCCCACTCCATCCTCCCTGCGAAACGTGGACGCCACGTGTGAGGCCGAGATCACCTTTCATTACAATCAGGTCACCGAGACAGGAGGTGTCTCGTGAGTACCGGCCAGCGGCCTCTCAGGAGATCGCAGCTCATCGTGCCCTTCGGTGTCGGTGCGCTCGTGGACTTTCCAGGGCCTGTCACCCTCATCCACGCGGGCCTCGATGCCTGGCCCGGTCCGGGGCCGGAAAGTAGAACGGAGTTCGAGATCCGCGACGACCGGAGGCTCCTCAGGCGCCTCGGCGTCCACCTTCTCTATCAGCCACCGGACTACCGTCCCCGGAGCCACCACGGGGCCAACCGCAGCGATCCGAATCTCGAGATCAGGATCCCGTTTCTCCGCTTCCCTCTCTGGCATGTCTGTCCCAGCTGCGGGAGGATGTACCGGGCTGCCCTTCATCACCGCGCGGCTCCCATCTGCGAGGGTCCCCTCTCCACCGGAACCCGCCGGGGTGACAGTCACAGGAGGACTGTCACGATCCAGGTCCGTTTCGTCGCTGCCTGCAGCAGGGGACATCTCCAGGACTTCCCCTGGTGGGAGTGGGCTCTCCAGGGAACGGAACTCACCAGGGATGGCCTGCGTCTCAGGATGCACTCGACCGGAACAGCCTCTCTTGCGGGGGTCACCATCATCTGCGAGAGGGACACGGATGACGGCAGAATCGAGGTGGTTGCCAGACGGTCCCTCGCCGGTGCGTTTTCACCCCTGGATTCCGGGGACTCCTCCCTGTCCAGACTCGGGATCACGTGCAGCGGCCACAACCCGGCCCTCGCCGTACCGTCTTCGACCAGACCCGCTCCAGGTTGTGGTGAGGTGCTTCATCCCGTTCTCAAGGGTAGCTCCAGCCTCTACTTTCCAAAGGTCGTGAGTTCCATCTTCATACCGGTGGAGGAACGTGTTCTCTCCGATGATCTGCGGACTCTCCTTGAAGACGGTACCTTCCGGAGCAGGGTCCTTCACCTCATGGAGGCACTGGATCGCGAGAGCGTCTCCCCGCTCATCGAGAGCCTCATCGGCGAACACCTTCCCAGATCCAGGATCACCGCCTCGGACGTCATCGATGCCATCATCGACCAGGGTGTCATCCCATCCGGTGTGGAGATCGAGCCCGACGACCCTGGTGAGGTCCATTACAGGTATCAGGAGTACCGCGTTCTCGCGACGCCCGAACCATCCTCCTTCGGTGACGATCTGCTCGTCCGGCCTCGAGGAATACATGAATATGATTCTTCTCTGCGCGACCTTCTCAGCCACGTCGCCCTCCTCCCGAAGCTCCGGGAAACTCGTGCCTTCGTGGGTTTCTCCCGGCTCTTTCCCGAGGACGGACTCGATCACAGGGAGCGCTGGAACCTCATCTCTCGAAAGAGACTGAACTGGCTGCCAGGCGTCGTCGTCAGAGGTGAGGGGATATTTCTTGTCTTCAATGAAGATCTGATATCCCTGTGGAAAGAACAGGGTGGCTCCACTCTTGAATCCCGGGTCTTGCGACTCCAGTCGAGCCTTGACAGGCTCCGTGCCGACAGGCATCAGGAAACCGTACAGATCACGCCTCGATTCGTTCTCCTGCACACCTTCTCTCATCTCCTCATCAACCAGCTCGTCTATGAATGTGGCTATGGGTCCGCCTCCCTCAGGGAAAGAATCTACTCCTCTGATGATCCCGACGCTCCGATGGCAGGCATCCTCATCTACACGGCAGCCGGGGATTCGGAAGGAACCCTGGGAGGGCTTGTCAGGATGGGACAGCCCGGACGACTCGAATCCGTCGTACGAAAGGCCATCGAGAAGGCCAGATGGTGCTCGAACGATCCTGTCTGCATCGAGAGCCTGGGGCAGGGCCCCGGCAACTGCAACCTTGCAGCATGCCACGCATGTGCCCTGCTGCCAGAGACCTCCTGTGAGGAGCAGAACAGGATTCTCGATCGGGGAGTGATCATCGGGACCCTTCAGGATCCCGAGCTGGGTTTCTTTTCTCGAGGCATCTCAGAGCCGTAGAGACCTGCAGCTGCCTCCTGCTCTCCGGCCCGGCAGGACCGGGCCTGCGACCCCCACGGCCACGGCCACGGGTGGATTCCGGGGGGGCGGAGTACCAACCAGAAAACGAAAAAGCCGCCCGAGGGCGGCTTGTTGTTTTCTGGTTGCGGGGGCAGGATTTGAACCTGCGACCTTTGGGTTATGAGCCCAACGAGCTACCGGACTGCTCCACCCCGCGACTCGTGGCGAGAGGAAAGTATAGGGGTGGGCATGGGGGCTGTCAAGGGACCCGGCCGGGGCACCGGCGTGGGGGTGACCAGGTAGATGATGCGCTCGCCGGGGCGGATCCAGCCCAGGTCGCGCCGGGCGAGGGACTCCACCGCCGCGGGGTCGGTCCGGAGACGGTGGAGGGTCTCCTCCATCCCCTGGATCCGGACCCCGAGCTCCTCCCTCCGGGCCTCCAGGCGCCGTTGCTCCGCCCGGGCCTGCTCCACCTCGGCCAGCCCCTGGGTGATGACCCCGGAGAGGACCCCCAGGGCCACCAGGGCCAGGACCACGGCCACCACGAGGGAGAGCCTGCGCATCAGCCCCTGGCGAGCACGGCCCGGCCGCGGAACCGCGCGGCCTCCTCCAGCTCCTCCTCGATCCGGAGGAGCTCGTTGTACTTGGCGATCCTCTCGGAGCGGCAGGCCGAGCCGGTCTTGATCTGACCGGTGTTCATGGCCACGGCCAGGTGGGCGATGGTGGTGTCCTCGGTCTCGCCGGAGCGGTGGGAGATCACCGTGGTGTAGCCCGCCCGTTGGGCCATCTGGATGGCGTCCAGGGTCTCGGAGACGGTGCCGATCTGGTTGAGCTTGATGAGCACGGAGTTGGCGATGCCCTCGTCGATACCCCTCCGGATGATCTCCGGGTTGGTGACGAAGATGTCGTCTCCCACCAGCTGGATGCGGCTTCCCAGGCGCTCGGTGAGCTTCTTCCACCCCTCCCAGTCACCCTCGGCCAGGGCATCCTCGATGGAGACGATGGGGAAGGCGCCCACCAGCTCCTCGTAGTAGTCGATCATGGCCTCGGAGGACAGCCCCGTGCGCCCCTCGCCCACCAGGTTGTAGGTGCCGTCCGCGAAGAACTCGGAGGCTGCTGGATCCATGGCCAGGGCCACCTGGGTCCCCGGCTCGTAGCCGGCCTTCTCGATGGCCTCCACGAGGAGCTCCAGCGGCTCGCGGTTGCTCCCGAGATCGGGGGCGAAGCCCCCCTCGTCGCCCACGCCGGTGGCGAGCCCCCGTTCCTTGAGCACGGCACGGAGGGTGTGGAACACCTCCACCCCGGCCCGGAGGGCGTCCGAGAAGGTGGTGAAGCCCACGGGCATGACCATGTACTCCTGGAAATCCACGGAGTTGTCGGCGTGGACGCCCCCGTTGAGCACGTTCATCAGTGGTGCGGGGAGCTCGCGGGCTCCGGCGCCTCCCAGGTACTGGTAGAGCGGCAGGCCCGTGGCCTCGGCGGCCGCGTGGGCCACCGCCAGGGAGACGCCCAGGATGGCGTTGGCGCCCAGGACGGACTTGTTGGGAGTGCCGTCCGCCTCGATCATGGCGAGGTCCACGCCCAGCTGGTCCCGGGCGTCGAGCCCCTCCACGGCGTCGGCGATCCGGCCGTTGACGTTCTCCACCGCCCGCAGCACGCCCCTGCCACCGAAGCGTGCCGTGTCCGCGTCCCGGAGCTCCAGGGCCTCGCGGGAGCCGGTGGAAGCACCCGATGGCACGATGGCCCGCCCCACCACGCCACCAGAGAGCACCACCTCGGCCTCCACGGTGGGGTTGCCCCGGGAATCCAACACCTCGCGTGCCTGGACAAAATCAATCTCGAACATCGCTCAACCTCCAGTTGGTGAGAAGTTTCTTGGCAAGGTGGAGAAGATATCGCATCTCCTCCCGTGTGGAACCCTCGGCGTAGAGACGGACCTTGGGCTCCGTGCCCGCCTTGCGGATGGCCAGCCAGCCGCCGCCCTCGAAGACGAGCTTCAACCCGTCCCTGCGATCCACGGCCACCACGGTACGGCCGTCGAGTTCGGTGAATTCCTGGGTGAAGCGCCGCTCGAGCACCTGCTCGAGCTGGCGGGTCAGCGGCACCTGGGTCCTGCGGAAGTGCAGCATGCCCACCCTGGAGTAGAGGTCCTCGGCCAGCTGGTGGACGGTCCTGCCCTCCACGGCCACCATCTCCGCCACCAGCAGGCACGCAAGGATCCCGTCGCGTTCGGGCAGGTGGCGGCGCCAGGCCAGGCCAGCACTCTCCTCGGCGGCAAACTCGAGCTCGCCGGACACGAGCATGGGCCCGAAGTTCTTGAAGCCCACCGGTGTCTCCACCACCTCCAGACCGTGCTGGGCGGCCACCCGGTCCACCAGGTGGGAGGTGGCCAGGGTCCGGCCCACCCGGCCCGTCAGGCCACGCCGCCGCGCCAGGTAGTCCAGGACGAGCGCCAGCGCGAGGCTCGTGTCCTTCAGGCGCGCGCCGTGGTCCAGGATGCCGAAACGGTCGCCGTCGCCGTCCGTGGAGAGGCCCAGGTCCGCCCCCGTACGGCGCATCACATCGCGGAGGCGGGTGAGGTTCTCCGAGGTGCACTCCGGAGCGTACCCCCCGAAGTAGGGGTCCCGGGTGTTGTGGATGACGGTGACGGGCACGCCGTTCTCCAGCAGGATGTGGTCCAGGTACTCGCGGCTCGTGCCGAAGAGCGGGTCCACCACGATGGTGATGCCGCTCGACCGGATGGCCTCCCAGTCGATGAGCCCCTGGAGCCTCTCCAGGTAGACAGGACGGGGATCACAGCTGGCGATGAGGTGTGGCCGGGGCAGGAAGACATCATCCCAGCCGGGCTCCAGCTCCCGGTACCGGGCCTCCACCCGATCGGTGATCTCCGTGGGTGCCAGGATGCCGTCCCTCGTGTACAGCTTGAGCCCGTTGTACTCCGGGGGGTTGTGGGAGGCGGTGAAGATGATCCCGGCCGCCGCCTTCTGCGAGAGGATGGCAGAGCTCAGCACTGGCGAGGGAATGTCCCGCGTCGGAAGACGCACCGAGACCCCATTGCCCGCAGCAAGCTGGGCCGCGGCCCGGGCGAACTTCTCCGAGAGCATCCTCGTGTCGTAGGCCACCACGAGATCCCCGCCGCCGCTCCCGGGGAGCACGGTCTCGAGGATCGCCTGGGTCACGAGCCGGACCTTCCGGAAGGTGATCTCGCGGCCCACGATCCCCCGCCAGCCGGAGGTTCCGAAGTGCACCATGCCGGGGCGAGCTTACCATGCAGCCTTCCGGGGAATCACCCCTCCAGCCAGGGACAGGGACGCGGTCGGGATCGGGGGCACGGCCACGGTCAGGGCCACGGACAAGAGCAGGGGCGCAGGGGCGAGGGGGCGCAACAGCCGCACCTCCCCTCATCCTCTTTCGTTTCACGCTTCACCTTTCACGGATGGGCCGGGTCGGGGTGATGGACACGCACTTCCCGCGCGACGTCTCGTCTCCAGGTCCCCCTGGCCGGCAACCCTCAGTCCTCGTGGGGGTTCCCGTCCGGAGTACGGGAATCCGTGGCCTCGTCCTCCGGACCCGTCCGGTGCTCCCCATCGCCGCCGTCGTGTACCTCCCACGGGAAGGGGGTCCGGGCACCCTGCTCCTCGGGCAGGGCCCACTTCTTCACGGCCACCACCTCCTTCATGTGGGAGATCACCTGGAGGGCGATCTCCCGGAGCAGCGGCTCCAGCTCCAGGGGGCCGGGGCCGGAGAGGACGTCGTCCAGCACGGAGGTCACCACCCCCCGCACCGCCTCCCGCCCCTCCTCGCTCTCGAAGGTGCTCTGGACGGTCTCCAGGGCGGAGTCCACGAGCACCTCGCCCACGGTCCGGACGATTGGCCTGACCACAACGTGGGGGAGGGGGAGGTTCCGGAGGCTCTCCGACTCCTCGATGGCGGTCTCCAGGTTGAGGAGGACGAGCTCCCGGAACCGGTCGAGCGTCGTGCGGTTGGTGATCACCGTGGCCAGCTGGTCCACGATGACCCTCTCGATCTCGGCGCGCCGCGGCTCGATCACGGAGCGCGCGATGCGCACGTGGGTGCCGTCGGCGAGCTCCTCCTCTACCTCGGAGAGAATCCGGAGGGCCACCCGGTCGGAGACCTCCTCGGTGATGATGTTGGAGAAGTAGGCCACCGTCCGGCTGAAGAAGTCCGTGCCGATCTTCGAGAGGTCCGACCTGCGGAGACGCATGTAGACCGAGACCAGCCGCAGCAGCCGGAAGGGCCGGAAGTAGGCGGTGGGCAGCAGCCCCAGCACGTCGTACCAGTTGAAGATGGGGAAGAAGTACCAGCGGGCGTGCTCCCGGCGCCTGATGGCCAGGTACCAGCGGCCCAGGAACTCCACCCAGAACAGCAGCAGGAAGGGAAGGTCCAGCTTCCAGAAGTGGTCGGTGAGGTGACCGCCGCGGTCGAACTCCCGGTGGTAGTTCAGCTCGAGGTTCCGGATGAAGGCGGGGTCCAGGTGGTCGAGCCGGTACCGGAGCTCCACCGGGTCGTCGGGCCAGAGCACGGTCAATGCCCGGCGGAGCTGGGCGGGGTTCCGGAGTGCCCCCGGCGTGACCCCCACGGACCGCGCCACCTCCTGGACGATGGTCTGGTAGGTGGCGGTCTGGCCCGAGCGCTCGAAGGGGTTCTCGAGCAGGATCCGTGCAGTGAGCTCCCGCAGGAGCTCCACGCGATTCGCCACCTCGGGGGAGTCCGGGTCACGGGCCACCAGCGTGCGCGTCTCCGAGATGACCTCCAGGAACTGTCCGGTCAGCGGGTGGGGCTCGATCCCCTTCACCGGGTCATAGAGCCTGGTGATCACCGGCACATATCGGAAATAGTACGGACGGAGCCACAGGTAGGTGAGATCGAAGACGATCATCCAGAGATTGATCAGCGCCACCCACACCATGAAGATGTCCCAGGCCAGCCGCACCTTGTCCCTCCGCGGCAGGCTCCTGAGCTGGTCGAAGACTGTTTTCATGGGTCCGGGGCTCCCTCCGGAGACGATCTGCGATTCTACCCTGGCGGAACGGACCCGGTACAAGGATCCAGGCACATTCCTGGACAGGTTCGGGCCAGGCACATGACATTCCGGGCTGGCAGGTGGCACCGGAGATGCAGGATCCGAAAGAGGCGGTGCCATTCTCGTCCATGCAACCCATCCGTTCCACCGTGCCTGTTCCGGCCGCGACAGCGGCGTGAACCCGCGTTGCCGGCGGCCCTGGGAATCCTCGTGGCGGTCCAGGTGAGCAGGCGTCCGGAGGAGGACCCCCGGCCTCGCTCACTCCTCGGCCAGGCCGAGGCGGTGGACCTTCTCGTTGAAGGTGGTGGGGCTGAGGCGAAGCAGGCGGGCGGCCTGGCGCTGGACCCCCCCCGTGCGCCGGAGGGCCTCCGCGATGAGGGTGCGCTGGTAGTTCTCCACCGCCCTGCGGAAGTCGAGACCCTCGGGAGGCAGCACCGTGGCCGACTCGGTGCGCGCCATGCCCCGCCGCACGGTCTCGGGAAGGAGGTCCTCCCCGATGAGGTCCTTCTTGCAGAGCACCACGGCCCGTTCCACCACGTTCTGGAGCTCCCGGACGTTCCCGGGCCAGGGGTAGGCCATCAGGGCTTCCATGGCCCGCGGGGTGAAACCCTCGATGTGCCGTTCGTTCTCCGCCGCGAAGATCCTCAGGAAATGCAGGGCCAGGAGCGGGATGTCCTCCGCACGGTTCCTGAGGGGCGGCAGCTCGATGGAGATCACGTTGAGGCGGTAGTAGAGGTCCTCCCGGAAGGACCCATCCCGGACCTCGCTCCAGAGGTCCACGTTGGTGGCGGCGATGATCCGGACGTCCACCTGGACGGGTACCGTCCCGCCCACCGGATGGAACTCGCGTTCCTGGATCACACCCAGGAGCCTGGCCTGGATCTCCAGGGAGAGCGTTCCGACCTCGTCCAGGAAGAGTGTCCCCGAGTCGGCCGACTCGAACACCCCGCGCTGGCCACCCCCCGGCTCCTCCACCTGTCCGAAGAGCGTGCTCTCCATGAGCTCCTCGGGAATCGCGCCGGTGTGCACCGGAATGAAGGGCCCGCTGCGGCGGGGGCTCAGGCGGTGGATGGACCGGGCCACGAGCTCCTTGCCCGTCCCCGGCTCGCCGACGATGAGGATGTTGGACCGGGCGGGCGCGGCTCGCTGGACAAGCTCCAGGACCTCCCTCATGGCCCGGCTGGTGCCCACGATCTCCGCCAGGCCGGCCAGCCGGTTGCGGAGCCGGAGGTTCTCGGCCAGGAGGCGCCGGTGCTCCGCTGCCCGCTGGATGAGGTGCAGCACCTCGTCGTTCTTGAACGGCTTGGGCAGGTAGTGGAACGCCCCGGCGCGGATGGCCTCGATGGCCGACTCGATGGAGGAGTAGGCCGTGATCACCACAACGGGGAGGTCGGGGTCCCGCTGCCTGAGCTCGGGAAGCAGCTCGAGCCCCGAACGGTCCGGCAGCATCACATCCAGGAGCACCACGTCCACCGTGCCGGCCCCTCCATCGAGTACGGCCAGCCCTTCGGCGGCCGTGGAGGCATGAACCGCGGCGATGTCATTCTGTTCGAGAAGGGTTCCGAGGATCTCGTGGAGGACAGGCTCGTCGTCGATGATCAGGACGGTGAGACGCTCCCGGCCAGGGACAGCCAGATCACGGCCCTCGTGCCGCCCAGAGGAGAGTTCTCGAGCCGTATCCCACCTCCCTGATGCCGGATCATATCACGCGTGATGGCCAGTCCCAGGCCGGTTCCACCCCTCCGGGAACGGGTGGTGAAGAAGGGTTCGAAGACCTTCTCCCGCAGCTCGTCCGGCACGCCGGGACCGGCGTCGTCCACGGTGATCACCACGCGGTCGTCCACCGCCTCCACGTGCACCTCCACCGTGCTGCCGGAGGGTGAGGCCTCCAGCGCGTTGCGGACAAGGTTGCCCACGGCGAGCTCCACTGCGCCCGGCGCCGCCAGCACGTGGAGCGAGGGATTCGCGGCGCTCTCCACGGTCACCCTGGCCGGTTCGCCGAGCGATCGCGCCGCCTCCAGCGCCGCCGACCGCACCACCTCCATGATGGGGAAGACCACCTTCTCCGAGCCCACGCCCCGCATGGCCTGGTGGAGGTTGGCCACGATCCGCGAGACCCGGAAGCTCTGTTCCACCAGCTTGCCGATGAGCTCTCTCCGGGGATCGTCAGGTGGTGTCATCTCACCCAGCATCTGGGCGAACGACGCGATCCCCGTGAGCGGCGTGTTCACCTCGTGGGCCAGGCCGGAGGCCAGCCGCCCCAGAGCGGCCAGGCGCTCCTGCTCCCGCAGGCGGTTCTGGAGATCCCTGAGCTCCGTCACATCCTGGAGCACCACCACCCGCCCGTCGAACCGCCCGCTCTCGAGCTCCAGCACCGACACGGCCATGACCACCCAGCGCCGGGGGACACCGAGAGTCTCACCCTCGGCATTGACGGCGTGGAGCGGGAGGCCGGGCTCCCAGTGCTCCGGCAGGGAGACCAGCTCGCCCAGGCGCCGGCCCACCAGCAGGCTCTCCTCGGTCTCGAAGATGGAGGCCGCACGGGCGTTGGCGGAGAGGATCCGGCCCGTGGCGTCGCAGACGAGAATCCCCGCCGCGGAGGACTCGATGATCCGCCGGGTGTTGGCGTGGAGGATCCGGTACTCCTCGGCCTGCCGCTTGAGATCGTCCATGAACCGGGCGCTCTCCAGACCCAGCGCCGCCTGGGCGGCCAGGGCCGTCACCAGCTCCCGGCCCTCGCGCCCGAGGGGAAAGATCCCCCGCCGCAGGCCCATGTAGAGCAGCCCGTGGACGGTCCCCACCCGCTCCAGCGGTACCCTCTCCACGTAGCCCAGGGCGGGCAGGGATGACTCGGTCGGGGCCGGAAACGGCCCTCCCAGGACCACCGCCGGCAGGTCCCGGGGGAGCTCGTCCTCGCCGGTGACCCTCACGAAGTGACGATCGCCGCTCCGTACGAAGGTGGCCAGCGGCTCCACCTCGAGCCCTTCCTGGAGCGCTCCGGTGAGCCTCTCCAGCAGCTGCCGCGGGTCCGTGGTCTCCGCCAGCTCCCGCGTGGACGAGGTGATCAGCCACCGCGGCGCCGGCCGGCCATGGTAGAGCCAGGTGTCCAGGAAACCCTCCACCCGCCGGCGCACCGGAAGCAGCAGCACCACGAGGATCACCCCCGTGCCGAAGGCCAGGAGGTTCCGGAGGGCGCCCACGCGCTCCATGGTGGGAAACAGGAGGCTGTTGAGCGTGGCGAAGATGAACCCGCCGATAACCACCGCCAGGGTGGCCGACACGCTGTCGCGGGTGATGGGCTCCAGGTCCCAGAGCCGGTACTCCTTCAGCGCGGCCAGAAACCCCGCCGGGACCGCAACCACCGGAAGGACGGCCATCCACGAGAACGGTTCGAAGGGGATTCCCAGCCATCGTGGCAGGAGCACCAGTGCCCCGTAGGGGAAGAGCCCCACGAACATCCCCAGGGCGGTCCACTCGATCTGGCGCCGGACCCTCGCCACCCGCGCCGCCTCCCTCCATCGCGTGATCTGCAGCCAGGCGGCCACCAGGAGGGCGATCACGAAGGCCACACGAAGGGCCACCGCCACCCTGCCCCACCAGAGCTGTGCCCACGGCACCACCGCGGTCGCGGCGGTGACCGCCATGGCCAGGACCGTCAGGGCGTCCCACCCCCGGGGAGCCGATCGTCCCCCGGGGAAGATGGCAAAGAACCGTACCAGGAGAAAGGGGATCGCCGCCCCCGCGGCCCGGTGCAGCACCCTGAGGATCTCGCTGTCCGCCGCCACCCTGTGCGGCACGGCCGCCACCACCAGGGATGCCACCGCCAGGAGAAGGAAGGTGGTGGCCTCCGGCCGGGAGGTTCCCAGGACTGCGGACAGGGCGAGCAGCAGCCCCACGATGGCCACCACGGTCCGGGCGAGATAGACGGGATCCACCCGCAGTGGCGGAGGAACGTACCTCAGGGTCACTCCCGCACGTCCCTCCCCGGTCACCTCCAGCTCGTGCTCGCCGGCCCGCAGGAGGCGCCGCACGGGATCGCCGAGCCCCGCCACGGGGGTGCCGTCCACGGCGACAATCACGTCGCCGGGGCGCAGCCCGCTCCGGTCCGCCGAGGACCCCGGGGGAACCTGGACCACCCGGATCCCTCCCTCCTCCCAGGCGACGCCGAAGTCGAGGGTCCGGAAGGTCGCGAACGTCCGGGATCCGGCCACCACCGCCACCACGACGGCCACCAGCGCCACCAGCACGAGCACCACCCTGCGGGGTCCCGGACGGCCGACCCTGACGGTCTCCGTCTGCCCGGACTCCAGCCGGCGGCGGATGCCACTCGCAGCGGGTGACCTCGCGGATTCAGCGCGCTCCACCGTGGTGGGCCTCCTCCATGATCCGGACCCCCGACGAGGTTCCCAGCCGGGTGGCGCCCGCGGCCAGCATGGCGCGGGCCCGCCCCAGGCTCCGGATCCCCCCCGAGGCCTTGACACCGGCCGCCTCCCCCACCACCTTCCGGAGCAGCGCCACGTCATGGATCGTGGCACCCCCCGCCAGGAACCCCGTGGAGGTCTTCACGAAGTCCGCACCGGCAGCCACGGCGACCCGGGCCGACCGCTCCTTGGCATCGTCGGAGAGCAGCCCGCACTCCAGGATCACCTTCAGCACCGCACCACCGGCATGGACGGCGCCGGCCACCGCCCGGACATCCTCCCCCACGGCATCCCACCGGCCCTCAACGGCCAGGCCGATCTGCTGGACCATGTCGATCTCGGCCGCTCCCGAGGTCACGGCCCTCGCCGCCTCGGCCACCTTGACAGGGGTCAGGCTCGCACCCAGGGGAAAGCCGCACACGGCGGCCACCCCCACCTCGCTGCCTTCGAGCTCCGCCACTGCGAGCTCGACCCACACCGGGTTGACACAGACCGCCGCGAACCGCCACTTCCTGGCCTCGCGGCAGAGTGTCACGATGTCCTCCGAGGTGGCCTCGGCCCTGAGCAGGGTGTGGTCGATGGATCGGGCAAGCTCGTACAGATCGTTCATGGCGGCCCCCGTCTTCCGATCGCTTCCGGATCCCATGGTACCGCGGGCCGGTTGCGGAGGGCAGGTGACCGTCATCGAGTACAATACCCGCCGAACGGCCACGGACCCCCCGGGGAGGGTGGCATACATCGTTCAAGGGAGAGACCATGCAGATCATCGCCACCCAGCTCCGCTCCGGCCAGATCATCGTTCACAACGGCGAGCTCTACCGTGTCCTGAGCACCACCCACGTGACCCCCGGCAAGGGAAACGCCCTGGTGCAGAGCAAGCTCCGCAGCCTGAGGACGGGGCTCCAGACCGAGCACCGCTTCCGGCCTTCGGACAAGGTGGAGGTGGCCCGTATCGACACCCAGGAGATGCAGTACCTCTACTCCGACGGCACCAACTTCGTCTTCATGAACATGGAGACCTTCGAGCAGCTCACGCTTCCCGCCGAGGCCCTCGCCGGCACCGAGGGGTACCTCCTGCCGGACACCATCGTGGAGGTGGACCTCCACAAGGGCGAGCCCGTGGGCGTGGAGCTGCCCAACACCGTGGTGCTCGAGGTGGTGGAGACCGAGCCCAAGCTCAAGGGGGCCACCGCCGCGGGCAACTCCAAGCCCGCGAAGCTGGAGACCGGGATCACCGTGACGGTCCCGGCCTACATCGAGGCCGGCACGAAGATCGTCGTCGACACCCGGACCGGGGAGTACGTCTCCAGGGCCGAATCGTAGGGCGCCGTGCGGAGGGGGGAAGCGCTCCCACCCCCGTGAGGAGCATCGGTGCAGGGGCGAGGCGGAGAACCCCGTGCCGCTGCCGCCGCCCTCCGCCCGTGCTACGCTTCGCGGATGAGGTGCGCGATGGCGTCGCGGCTGAAGCCATGGTGGCGGATGGCCGTCGGGGTGGCGGTCACGATGGTGGTCGCAGCGGGCTGCGACAAGCCCGAGCGCCCCAACGTGGTGGCGATCGTGGGCGGCCACAAGGTGGAGCTGGAGTGCTTCCAGGGGTACGTCACCGGGGTGCTTGGCGAGAGCTGGAGGATGGCGGACGATCGGCTGGCGTCGCGGCTCCTCGACCAGTTCCTGGACCAGGAGGTGGTGGCGGCGGCGGCGCGCCGGGAGCGGCGCTTCAGCATTCCGGTGGAGCCGGCAAGGAGATCGGCCATGGTACGCGACCTGATTCCGGGACTCTGCGGGCCTGCGCCGACGCCAGGTCCGGAGGAGATCCGGAGGGCCGTGCAGGAGAAGCTGTCGGGGCCGCAGAGGCGCAGGGTGCACGTGCGCCAGCTGGTGCTTGGAACCCGGGAGGAGGCTCAGGCGGTGCGCGCACGGCTGGCCGCGGGCGAGGACTTCGTGGAGCTCTCCCGCGCCGTGAGCCGGGCCCCCAATGCCATGGACGGCGGCGAGCTCGGGTTCCTGGAGGAGGGCATCCTCCCGGAGGACCTGGAGAAGGTCGTGTTCTCCCTGCATCCCGGAGAGATCTCGGCCCCGGTGGAGGGCCCCTCCGGCTGGCACCTGTTCCAGGTGCTGGAGGTCTTCGACGCAGGGTCCGTGGACCGCAGGGTCGTGGAACGAGAGGTCCGGGCCAATCTCACCGAGGAGGCGGTCCGGCGCCACGCCGAGGCCTGCATCGACCGGCTCCAGGCCCAGGTGGGCGTGGTCGTGCTCGCGGATCACCTCTGGTTCCGCTACGATGGGCGCCATGTGGAGGAGCACGATGTTGCGACGGATGGTGATGCTCGCGGTGCTGATGGGGATGCTGACCGTGCCCGGGACGGCGGGTGAACGGAGGGTCGTCGAGGCCATCATGGCCCGCGTCAACGACAAGATCATCACGGTGACGGACTTCCGGAAACGGCTCCGGCAGGACCTCTCCCAGATCCCGAGGCAGCTCTCATCCGAGGAGATCCGGAGCTTCGCCCACAGGATCTTCGACGACATGGTCAACGAGCTGGTCCTCATGGAGCGTGCCAAGGAGAAGAAGATCGAGGTGACCAGGGAGGACGTGGACCGGGCCATCGAGGGGCTCAGGAAGCAGAACAACCTCACCGATGACGACGCGTTCAAGGAGGCCCTGGCCAGTGCGGGGCTGACTGAGGCCGTGATCCGGGAGCGCTACCGCCGCAACATGCTGCTCCAGCGGGTGGTCCAGTCCGAGATGACGGCCACGGAGATCACGGCCCAGGAGCTGCTCGACGAGTACAACGCCAGCAAGGAGAAGTACAGGACCCCGGAGAAGGTGCACCTCGAACAGGTCTTCTTCCCGGTGGCCGAGGACGCCAAGGACCGGGAGGCGGTCCTCGGCCGGGCCAGGGGCCTCGTGGAGCGGGTCCGGAAGGGTGCCGACTTCAAGGCCGAGGCCACCCTGGCCGGCCTGGAGGTCCAGGACCTGGGCGAGATTCCCGTGTCCGACCTCCGTGACGAGATCAAGGACGCCCTCCAGGGACTCGAGGAGGGGGGAATCACGGACGTGATCTCCACCGGAGGGGGGTTCCAGGTCATCCGCCTCGTTGCGCGGATCCCGGCGGGGTACCAGCCCTTCGAGGAGGTGAAGGAGCAGATCCGTCGGGGGCTCTCGGAGAAGCGGTACCGGGAGCAGTCGGAGGGACTGGTCAAGAAGCTCCGGGAGGACTACCTGGTGGAGACGCACCCCGAGATGGTGGACCAGGTGCTGGAAGGCACGATCGGTGAGTGAGGCGCGACGCTGGATCCGTGACCTCTCACCGGGCACGGACGTGGAGGAGACCTACGTGGTGCGCTCCCTGGACGTGCGGCAGCGGCGTGGAGGGGGCAACTACCTGGCGCTCACCCTCGCCGACCGGACGGGCCAGGTCGCCGGGCTCGTGTGGGAGGACGTGGATCGGCTGGCGAAGATCCTGAAGCCGGGATCCGTGGTCCGGGTCCGGGGTCAGGTCCAGCGGTACAACCAGCGGCTCCAGATCGTCATCCGCTCTGCCCGGGTGGTCCCGCCGGAGGAGGTGGACGAGTCTCTCTTCGTGCGGTCCTCGTCGGTGGACCCCGAGCGGCTCTGGGCCCGCCTCATGGAGCTGGTGGAGGGGGTGGAGGACGAGCGGCTCCGGCAGCTCCTCTTCCGGATCTTCGCCGATCCCGAGGTGGAGCAGCGGTTCCGGGTGGCCCCGGCGGCACGGAGCATGCACCACGCCTACCGGTCGGGCCTCCTGGAGCACACGGTGTCCATGGCCACGGCGGCGCGGATGCTCGCCGGACACTACGGGCTCGACGGGAGCCTCGTGGTGGCGGGTTCACTCCTCCACGACCTGGGGAAGATCTGGGAGCTCGAGATCGGCGCCGGCATCGAGTACACGGACGACGGCCGCCTCCTGGGTCACCTCCCCCTGGAGGTCCTCTGGGTGGACCGGCGGATCTCCGAGATGGAGGACTTCCCCGCGGAGACGCGGCGCAACCTCCTCCACATCCTGCTGGCCCATCACGGCGAGTACGCCTACGGCTCGCCCCGCCGTCCCAAGACGCCGGAGGCCCTCCTCGTCCACATGGTGGACAACCTGGACGCCAAGGTGGCGGGCATGCTGGACGCCATCCATTCCGGTGGGGACACGGGCGAGGCGTGGACCGCCTACGTGCCCATGCTGGAGCGGTACGTCTACCGCCGGCGCCCCGACGAGGAGGGGTGAGTCAGCCCGTCATCTCCCGGATGAGGCGGACCACCTCGCCGGGATCGGGGAACCGACCCGTCTGTCCCTTGGAGAACACGAGACGCCCGTCCACCACCACGTCGAAGACACCCCGTGCGCCCTTGACCAGCTCCGCACGGACCCCGAGCTCGCGCTCGATCTCGGCCGCCACACTGGCGGCCCGGGGCCTGTAGTTTCACACCACGCAGTACTCGATGGAGATGTCCATCGTTGCCTCCCTCGGGCGCTCCCAGGTCCGCGGGATGCACCGTGTCTCGCCTCCTAGTGTATCGTGCCCCTGTGGAGAGATACCGGAGGGACGTTCCGGCGCGGCGGACGGGATGGCTCCCCAACGCGGGGGCTTTCCGCTCCGTACTGGAGACGAGGAGAGCCTGTGGTGGACGTGTGCCTGACAGCGATCCAGGGAGGGACGGCCGGCGGAGGCGCCGTGGACGAGCGTGAGGTCGTCGAACGGGCCCGCCGCGGGGACGAGGCCATGTTCGCCCGTCTCGTGGAACGGCACTCCCGCTCCCTGCATCGCGTGGTGGCCCGGATGCTGGGTGACGACGAGGAAGCGTGGGACGTGGTCCAGATGGCCTGGCTCAGGGCCTGGCAGCGGCTGGGCCGCTACGACGACCGCTGGAGGTTCTCCACGTGGATCCACAGGATCGCGACGAACCTGGCCATCGACGTGCTGCGGGCCCGATCCAGCCGGGAGCGGGCTCACACCACGGGCGGTGCCGTGTGGCTCCGGCCCACGCCCACGGGCGGGCGTCCCGGGGACCTTGTGGAAGAGAAGGACGTGGAGCGGATCCTGGGAGACCTGGTCCGCGATCTGAGTCCGCAGCAGCGGGCCGCCTTCATCCTCCGCGAGGTGGAGGGCCTGGACACCGCCGAGGTGGCCGAGATCCTGGGGTGCTCGCCGGTCACCGTGCGGAACCACGTGTTCCAGGCCAGGCGGGCCTTGCGAAAGGCCATGGCAGAGCGCTACCCGGAGTACGTTCCCGGTGGCGAGAGGGGGAGATGATGGAGTGCAGGCGGTTCGAGGAGCTGTTGGAGGCGTACCTGGACGAACGGCTCGAGGGGGCCGATCGCGCGGCGTGGAGGGAACACCTCAGGGAGTGCGCCCGGTGCCGCAGGCTTGCCCTCGAACGGGAGCCGGTCCTGCTGCTGAGCCTGGCGCCGCGGACGGAGGCCTCCGGAGAGCGGGTGGCGGCCTGCGTGGGAGCCGTCCGTGCCCTGACGCACGGGCAGCGCCTCCAGCGGACCCTCGGGCGGCGGCGCCGTGCGTGGCTCGCAGCCGCCGCGGCCGCGGT
This sequence comes from Thermoanaerobaculia bacterium, assembly GCA_027061805.1. GTDB lineage: Bacteria > Acidobacteriota > Thermoanaerobaculia > Thermoanaerobaculales > Sulfomarinibacteraceae > JAMOWA01. The sequence continues at coordinate 95,230 of JAMOWA010000059.1, forward strand.
GCTGGTGGCGGCCGGGGCCCTGGGGATCCGTGGACCGGGGCACGAGGACCTGCAGGCGGCCGCCGCCCCGCCGGCCGTGGAGCGGGCGGGGGACGGCGTGCCGGCTCCGGAGGTGGAGGTGGAGACGCGGGACGGGGAGGTCCGGGTCTACCGCTACGCCGTGGACGGTGACATGGCGGTGGCCTTCGTGGTGGACCCGTCCATGGAGCTCTGACCATGCGGCGGCTCCTGACCTGCATGGTGCTGGCGGCCTGTGCGGTGACCACGGGCCCGGTGTGGGCTGCGCCCGGCAACGCCCTCGTGGCCCGCACCTTCCATCTGAGATACCGCCCCGTGGACGAGGCCGCCCAGCTGGCCCAGTCGCTGCTCTCGGGCAACGGCAACCTGACGGTGTACCCGGCGAAGAAGGCGCTCACGGTCCAGGACACCCCGTCGGTGCTGGACCTCGTCGCCCACGTGTTCCGCGAGTACGACCGGCCGGACCCCGTGTTCCGGGTGAGGGCGACACTGCTGGAGGCCTCCAACGAGGAGGGGAACGGGACCTCCGGCGTACCGGACGACGTGGACCCCAGGGTCCGGAGGATGTTTCCCTTCAAGGCCTACCGGAAGCTGGGCACGGCGGTGCTGGAATGGGATGCCCCGGGACCGATCTCGGCCACCCTCGGGGAGGGGTTCGTGCTGGAGGGACAGGCCGCCTGGAGTCGCCTGCGGACCGGAGCCCCCGCCCCGTCCGGGGGTGAGGGCGACACGCCGTCCGTGACGGCGAGGGACCTCCGGACGGCCTGGGAGCTGGGTGGCAAGGACATGGTGGTGAGCATGCTGCGCCACCGGAGGCTGGTCATCGAGGACCTCACCCTCAGCCATGCCGGGGACCGGGAGGGCAAGAGCCCCAACGAGCTCCTCAGGACCCGGGTGGTGCTGGCACCGAACCAGGAGGTGGTCCTGGCCATGAGCCCCTCCGAGGACGCGGAGCGCGCCGTGATCATCGTCCTCAAGGCCCTGACCCCCCACCGGCGGGTGGAGGCCCGGTAGATGCCGGAGTTCCAGTGCCGCATCGGGGCGTCCGACGGCTCCGTTCTGGAGCAGAGGCGGATCGCATCCTCCGCCGAGGCGCTGCGCCGGGAGCTGGAGCAGGAGGGGTTCCACGTCTTCTCCATCACGGCCCCCCGCCTGAAGCTCCGGCTCCCCTTCGTGGGGCGCCGCGAGAAGGTGGGTGGCCAGGAGTTCATGATCTTCAACACCCAGCTGCGGACCCTGCTCAAGGCGGGGCTGCCCCTGGCCCAGTCGCTGGAGCTCCTGGCGGCCCAGCAGGGCAACCCCCACTTCAGGGCGCTCCTGGAGAAGGTCCACCAGCAGGTCACCACCGGCGTCTCCATCTCCGACGCGTTCCTCTCCCTCGGTGACGCCTTTCCCCGGCTCTACGCCAACACGTTGCGGGCCGGGGAGCGGTCGGGTGACCTCGAGGGGATGCTGGACCGGTTCACGGCCTACCAGAGGATGATGGAGGCCGCCCGCAAGAAGATCGTGGGCGCCCTGACCTACCCCGCGGTGCTGGTCTTCCTCTCCATCGTCCTGGTGGTCATCATGATGACCTACGTGATCCCCAACTTCACGGGGTTCTACTCCGATCTCGGAGCGGACCTCCCGCTGCCGACCGTCATCGTCATCACCGTGGCCAACTTCGTCCACGATCACGTGGTGGCCCTCGTGCTCACCACGGTGGCGTCGGTCTGGGGCGCGCGGGTCTGGAGGAAGACTCCCAGGGGGCGGCGACTCCTGGACCGGCTCGTCCTCAGGCTGCCCATCCTCGGGAATCTGGCCCACATGTTCGCCCTCTCCCAGTTCACCCGGTCACTGGGGGTGATGCTCGGTGGGGGTATCCCGATGGTGCCGGCCCTGGAGACCGCCGTGACCTCGGTGAACAACGCGTGGGTGTCCGAGCGGTTTCTCAGGTGCATCCCGGAGGTGCGCGAGGGTCAGGCCCTCTCGGATTCCCTGGAGAGGACCGGGCTGGTGCCGGAGCTGGCGGTGGCCATGATGCGGGTGGGCGAGTCCACGGGGGCGCTCCCCGAGATGCTCACCCACACCTCCTCGTTCATCGACGAGGACATCGACTTCCTGCTCAACAGGATCGTGACGCTCCTGGAACCGGCGATCCTCGTGGTGATGGGGGTTGTGGTGGCGGGTCTGCTCCTGGCGGTCTATTATCCACTGCTCACGCTGGTCTCGAAGATGCAGTAGGGGGAAACAGTGGCGACGGATCAGAATCTCGACGAGGCACGGATGCTCCTGGGGGCCACGGATCCTCCGGACGAGCAGGAGGACCTCGAACGAGCCCGTGCCCTTGCGGAGAAGCTGGGCCTGCCCTTCGATCCGCTGGACGAGTTCCACGTGGACCCGGAGCTCTTCCGGACGATCCCCGTGGAGACCATGCTGCGCTACCAGTTCCTGCCCATGGAGCAGAGGGACGGGGTGCTCAGGGTGGTGATGGCGGACCCCTCGGACGTGGTGGGCGTCACCGAGCTGGAGACCGTGCTGGCGCTGCCCCTGGACATCTCGGTGGGACCGGAGCGGCGGATCAACGACATCCTGGAGAAGTCCGAGTCCACCCAGAGGGTGCTCGACGAGGCCACGGAGGGGTTCCGGCTCCAGCTGGTCCAGGAGGCGGAGGACGGCGAGGAGGTTCTCTCCATCGACCGCATCACGGCCGACGCCTCCCCCATCATCCGGCTGGTGGACTCCATCCTGTTCAACGCCATCCAGCGTCGGGCCTCGGACATCCACATCGAGACCCAGGACCGCGAGGTGGTGGTGAAGTACCGCATCGACGGGGTGCTCTACCAGGCCATGGAGCCCATCGACAAGGAGCACCACTCCACCATCATCAGCAGGATCAAGGTCATGTCCGAGCTGGACATCGCGGAGAAGCGGATTCCCCAGGACGGCCGCTTCAAGGTGCGGTTCTCCGGACGGACCATCGACTTCCGCGTGTCCATCATGCCGACGGTGCACGGCGAGGACGCGGTGATCCGGATCCTGGACAAGGAATCGGCAAACCGCGAGTTCCGGACGCTCAACCTGGAGGTACTGGGCCTCGACGACGAGACCAAGCGGAAGCTCAGGAAGTACATCAGGGAGCCCTACGGGATGGTCCTGGTGACGGGCCCCACGGGCTCGGGCAAGACCACCACCCTCTACGCCTGCCTGTCGGAGATCGCCACCTCCGAGGACAAGATCGTCACCATCGAGGACCCCGTGGAGTACCAGCTCAAGGGCATCACCCAGATCCCGGTGAACGAGAAGAAGGGCCTGACCTTCGCACGCGGTCTCCGGTCGATCCTGCGCCATGACCCCGACAAGGTCATGGTGGGCGAGATCCGGGACGAGGAGACCGCCCAGATCGCCGTGCAGTCGGCGCTCACCGGCCACCTGGTGTTCACCACGGTCCATGCCAACAACGTGGTGGACGTCATCGGCCGCTTCCTCAACATGAACGTGGACCTCTACAACTTCGTGTCGGCTCTCAACTGCGTGCTGGCCCAGCGCCTGGTCCGGAAGATCTGCGTCCACTGCAAGAGGCCGGTCCATGTCTCCGACGAGCTGCTGGAGGACTCCGGGCTCGAGCCCGACCGCTACGCCGACTTCACCTTCTACGAGGGAGCGGGCTGCATCGAGTGCAACGGGACCGGGTTCCTGGGCCGGCTCGCCATCTCCGAGCTGCTGGGGCTCTCGGACAACATCCGCGAGCTCATCCTGGGCCGGCGGTCCGCGGCCGAGATCAAGCGTGCGGCCAAGGCCGAGGGGATGCGCTTCCTCCGGGAGAACGCGCTCCAGAAGGTCTTCGCCGGGGTGACGACCCTCAAGGAGATCAACAAGGTGACCTTCGTCGAATGAACATCAGGGAGCTCCTCACCACGCCGCTGCCCGCCACGGGCTGGGTCCTGGACACCGGGATGGTGGCCGGCGTGCGCAACGACCGGAAGACGGGGTCCGTCTGTGCGGCCCGCGAGGTGACCGCCGGTGCGGTGGAGGTGGGACCCATGGGGCTCCAGAAGGTGGAGGCCACGGCCCTGGTGGCGGCACTGCGCCCGGTCCAGGAGGGGATCGCCGGGGGCAGGCGCCCCGCGGTGCTGGTTCCCTGCCGCTGGGTGCGCCTCCACCTCATGGACCTGGACGAGCTCCCGCGGAAGCGGTCCGAGCTGGACGAGGTGGTCCGGTGGCGCCTCAAGAAGCTGGTTCCCGTCCGTCCCGCCGACCTCCGACTGGACCTGGTGCCCTTCAAGGCGGGCGAGGGCCGGTGGCGGGTCCTGTGCGTCTCGGGCGTGGAGAGGGCCTGGGAGGCGCTGGAGCAGGCGTTCGCCTCGGTGGGGGTCCAGCCCGCCCTGCTCACCCCCGTGGCCTTTGCACTGACCAACGCTCCCCTTTCCGAGAACGCCACGGGCGTGGGCGTCCACCTCGAGATGGGGATGCTCACGGTGCTCGTGTGGGCGCAGCGCCAGCTCCTGCTGGTCCACACCAAGCTCCTGCCCCCGGGAACCATGCCGTGGGAGCTGGTGGAGCGGGAGCTCCGGACGGTGGCCCTGTACATGCGGGAACGGCTGGGGATCGAGGGAGCTCCCGAGGTGCTGGCGCTGGCCGGCCCGGGTGTGGCGCTCGAGGAGCTCCTGGGGCGGCTCGGCGCGCTGGGTGAGCACCGGCCCCTTCCTTCCCCCCCACCCCCTCCCTGTCCCGGGGTCGGCGAGGACGTCCGATCGGCGCTCAGGGCAGTGATGGCCCTGGCCGCGGGAGTGCCCCGATGATGCTCCCGAACCTGTCCTCCCGTCCCTTTCTCAACACCAGGCCGGTGTGGGCGGTGACGGCCCTGGCGGCCGGAATCGGCGTGGTGCTGCTGGCGATAAACACCGGCCTCTATCTTTCCAGCAACCGGAGGCTCGAGGCCCAGCTCGCCCGCCGCGCCGGGCTTGTCGAGCAGGTCCGCACGCTTTCCGACGAGCTCCGGCGGGACACCGCGGCACTGGAGAAGGTCCCCTGGAAGAAGCTCCGGCTCAGGGCCCGGAGGCTCGACGGGATCCTTCACGAGTACGCCTTCTCCTGGCGCCGGCTCTTCCGAGACCTGGGCGATGTCCTGCCCAGGGAGGTGCGGCTCTACCGGATCTCCCCGGACGTCTCGGACAGTGGGGTCGTGCTGACCATCGCGGGCACCGCCCGGAACCGCGAGGCCCTGCTCGAGCTCCTGCAGAACATGATCGACGATCCCCGTTTCGAGGACCCCCTGCCGAGGTCCGAGACGACACCGGAGGGCGCCACGGGCACGGGGTACGAATTCCGGATGAAGGTGAGCTACCTTCCCGGTGGGGAGGTGACGCCGTGACGGCCCGAGGTATCGCCTGGAGGCGCATGGCTCCCATCTGGGTGCCCGCGGTCCTCTTCTTCCTGGGCAACCTGGCGGTTCTCGGGTGGCTGAGCGGGTCCACGGTGGGCCGTGAGGCCCAGGTGAGGGCGGAGGTGGACCGGCTGGAGGACGAGGTGCGGCGGCTGGAGAGGCTCCAGCGACAGGCCCGCAAGGAGCGGGAGGCCGTGGAGGCGCTCCACCGGGACATGACCGTGCTCTACGACGATGTCCTGGGCTCCCTGGAGGAACGGCTCACCCCCATCCTCCGGGAGGTGGGCGAGGCGGCCCGTGTGGCAGGCCTCCGCCCGGAGAGGTTCAGCTACTCGGCCAAGGAGGTGAAGAAGCTGAACCTCTTCGAATTCAGTATCACGTTCTCGGTGGAGGCCCGGTATACCGCGGTGGTGAAGCTTCTCCAGCGCCTCCGGAATTCACCGGAATTCCTCATCGTGGACCGCCTGAGCCTGGCGGGTGAGGAGGGCTCCACCACCGACACGATCCGTCTCGGGATCCGGGTGAAGACCTACGTGGCCGAGGCGGACGAGGCGCTGCTGGAGGCGCTCCGGGCAGGTTCGCTGGCGGGAGGCGAGGGCCCATGAGTGGGAAGGTCAGGCTCTCGCGCCAGACGATGCTCCTGGGCATCCTTGGAGTGCTGCTGGTGGTGATGGCGCTCCGCTTCCTGCCGGGGTCTTCTGGTTCCAGCACGGGGGGCGGTGATGCGGCCGTGGACTTCCTCGCCCAGGAGGTCCCGGCGCTGGAGATGGCGGTGCTCACACCGGTTCCCGAGGAAACCCCGGGGAACGCCAGAAACCCCTTCGTCTACGGGCCGAAGCCCACGCCGACGCCGGACACCCGGCCCCGCCCCACCCTGCCGCCCCGGCCCACACGCCCGCCCCGGCCCACGCCCACACCGCGCACGGTCCGGACCGCGGACGGCCGGGTGCTGCCGCCCCCACCTCCCTTTCGCAAGAAGTACATCGGCTACTTCGGGCCGGAGGATCGCCCGGTGGCGGTGTTCCGTGAGGGCAAGGAGGTGAAGGTCCAGGTCAGGGGTGGGGTGCTCGATGACGTGTTCATCGTCCGTGACGTGGGGTTCAACGCCGTGGAGATCGGATTCGTAGGTTATCCGGAGGAGGTCACGACCCGTGTTGAAATCGAGAAGTAGCAGGTATCTCGGCGCGGCACTGGCCGTCGTCCTCGTGATCCTCGCGGCGGGGTGCGCCTCGCAGCAGGCCGTCAACGAGGCCAATGCGGCCATGAAGGTGGAGAACTGGGACGGCGCGGTCTACTACTATCTCGAGGCGCTCTCCAGGGATCCCGGGAACCCGAAGCTCAAGGTCCAGCTCATGAAGGTCCGCCAGAAGGCGGCCCAGGAGCATTTCAAGCGGGGCATGGCCCTCAAGGAGATCGGGCAGCTCCTGACCTCCCGGAACGAGCTCCAGATGGCGGTCCAGCTGGACCCCACCCACGAGTTTGCCGCCCAGGAGCTCCGCAAGGTGGACAGGGAGCTGGAGATCCTGAGCCGGCCCGAGGGGGCGGAGTCGCTCGAGGAGATCAAGGCCAGGGTCGAGGGTGCCAAGGTCCAGCCACCGCTCCTCAACCCGAGGTCGGACGAGCCCATCACGCTGAGCTTCCCCAAGCCGAAGCCGGTGAAGGAGATCTACCGGGCCCTGGGCAAGGCCTACGGCTTCAACGTGCTCTTCGACACCAAGCTGAAGAACGACAAGATGTCGGTGGAGCTCCGCGATGTGACCGCCAAGCAGGCGCTGGAGATCGTCATGCAGGGGGCCGGGCACTTCTACAAGGTGCTCGACGAGAACACCATCATCGTGGTGGAGGACACACCCCAGAACCGGCGGGACTACGAGGACCTGGTCATCAAGACCTTCTTCCTGTCCAACGCCGAGGTCAAGGACGTGGACAAGATGCTCCGCTCGCTGATCGAGGCGCGGCGCCTGGCCACCAACGAGCAGCTCAACGCCATCACTGTCCGGGACACGGCCGACAAGGTGGCCATCGCCGAGAAGCTCATCAAGGTGAACGACAAGGCCAAGGCGGAGGTGATGATCGACGTGGAGCTCCTGGAGGTCAACTCCACCAAGCTCCAGGAGCTGGGAATCAAGCTGTCCACCCAGAGCTTCCTGCTGGCCCTGAACGACGGCATGGGGGACGAGAACGGGCGGATTCCCCTGGACCATATCAAGGATATCTCGCGTGGCGACTGGTCCATCACGGTGCCCAACGTGCTCATCAACCTGGTCAAGTCGTCCTCGGACGCCACCTCGCTGGCCCAGCCGAAGATGCGCATCACCGAGGGCGAGAAGGGCCAGCTCCACATCGGGACGCGGACCCCCATCCCCACCACCACCTTCAACACTGCCAACACCATCGGCGGCAACGTGGTGCCCATCACCAGCTACCAGTACCAGGACGTGGGCATCAAGATCGAGGTGGAGCCCCGGGTCCATCACAACCGGGAGATCACGCTCAAGGTCACCGTGGAGGTCTCCAACATCGCGGGCTACAACGACGACGGCCAGCCCATCATCGGGACCCGGACCATCAACACGGTGATCCGCCTCCAGGACGGGGAGACCAACATGCTGGTGGGCCTCTACGCCGAGGACGAGTCGTCCACCAGGACCAAGATTCCTCTCCTGTCGGACATCCCCGTCCTGGGACGGCTGTTCACCAACGACAGCACCAAGCACCAGACCGCGGACCTCGTCCTGACGCTCACGCCGCACATCATCCGGTTCCCCGACATCGAGCTCGAGGACCTGGAGCCCCTGTGGGTGGGCACCGAGAAGAGGATCTCCTACTTCGGCAACTCGCCCCGGGTCCGTTCGGGCAGGGGCATCCCCGGGCCCTTCGACGCGGCGAGCACCAAGGGGCGCAGGTCCCCCAGGACATCCAGAAGCTCCAGGACATCCAGAAGCTCGAGGGGCAGATCCACATCGCGGACAGGCCGCGGCAGCTCCGCGGGGGCGAAGCCGGGAGTCTCGCTGGTTCCGGACTCCGGCCTGAACAGGCAGGACCTCGAGGTCAGGGTCGCCCCCGCCGACGGTGAGGGCGTGGTGGACGACGTTCCGCAGATCCAGCTGTTCCTTCAGCCCCAGATTGCATCCCTGAAAGTGGGCGAGCGCAACGTGACACAGGTTGCGCTGTCCGGTGCCCGGGGGACCTACAGGGTCCGGCTGGACGTGAGCTTCGATCCCGAGACCGTGCAGCTCGAGGGAGTGCTCTATCCGCCCGGCGTGGTGGAGACGGACCGTCAGCAGCTGGACCCCGACGAGGGGGTGCTGACCCTCGATCTTGCGGTGAACCACCCGGACGAGGCCGCCCAGCTCGTGGCCTCCCTGGGGTTCAGGGCTCTGGCACCGGGGGCCTCTCCCCTGGCCGTCTCGGTGGAGGAGCTCATCGACCAGGACGGTGCCGAGGTCCCGGTGGCCGTGGGCGGCGGCAACATCTTCATCCTCGGCGAGGTGAAGGCGGCGGACTGACATGACGGCCCGGAACCTTTCCCGGCACGGCGAGCGTGGCTTCACGCTGGCGGAGCTCGTGATGGTGGCGGCGCTGATCTCCATCCTGGCGGGCATGGCCCTGCCCATTGCCAGGTACACGGTGAAGCGCCAGAAGGAGGCGGAGCTGCGGCTCGCCCTCCGGCGGATGCGGACCGCCATCGACGAGTACAAGAGGCTCTCCGACCAGGGGATGATCCAGATCAAGCTGGGCTCGGAGGGCTACCCCCCCGATCTCGAGACCCTTGTGGAAGGCGTCGAGGTGGTGGGCCAGCCCGTCAAGCGGAAGTTCCTCCGCAGGATCCCGCGGGACCCCATGACGGGGACCACCGAGTGGGGGCTGCGCTCCTACCAGGACGAGCCCGACTCCATGTCCTGGGGCGGCCAGAACGTCTACGACGTCCACACCACCTCCGAGGGCGTGGCCATCGACGGCACCAAGTACAAGGACTGGTGAACATGAAGCGTTCCGACCATCAGTGTCCCCAGGAGACCCCGATCCCGGCCACCCGGATCCGTGGGCCGGCGTGCGAGGGCCAACGTGGCTTCACGCTCATCGAGCTCATCATCGTGATCGCCATCATCGGCATCCTGGCCACCATCGCCGTACCTGCCATGCGGACGGCTCCCCAGCGCGCCCGCGAGGCCGCGTTGAAGGAGAACCTCTTCACCATGCGGTCGTGCATCGACCAGTACCTTGCGGACAGGGGCACGTACCCGCCGTCGCTGGAGGCCCTGGTCGAGGAGGGCTACCTCCGGCGGATCCCCGATGATCCCGTCACCCGGGCGCCCGACTGGCAGGTGGTGTACGCGGAGGCCGACGAGGACGAGGACCTGCTCCCCGAGGGCTCGCAGGGGGTCATCGACGTCCACTCCGCATCCCAGGACATCGGGCTGGACGGGACCCCCTACGCGGAGTGGTGAGCGGAGGACGACGGGGCATGGAGCGGGGGGGGCTCGCCGCACCTGCACGGGGCTCCGAGGGGGGCTACACCCTCGTGGCCTTCGTGGTGGCCCTCGCCATCATGTCCATCATGATGGGGGTGGCGGTCCAGGTGATCAGCTTCCAGGCGCGGCGGGAGAGGGAGGCGGAGCTCATCTTCCGGGGCCAGCAGTACGTGGAGGCCATCCGCCTCTACAAGAAGAAGTTCGGCCGGTACCCCAACTCTCTCAAGGAGATCTGGATGGCCAAGCCGCGGGTGATCCGCAAGAAGTGGAAGGACCCCATCACCGACTCCTGGTACTGGGGTATCGTCCACCCGGGCCAGGAGGGGGGCAAGATCGGCAAGGGTGGAGGCGGACCGGGGAGCTCCTTCGGGACCCCGACGCCCACCGTGACCCCCACGCCGTTCCCGACACCGAAGCCCGGCACCCCCCCCGAACAGCTGCCCATGGAGGTGGGACCCATGATCGGGGTCTACTCCACCAGCCCGGAGAAGAGCATCAAGGTCTGGGAGGGGCGGACCACCTACCGCGAGTGGAAGTTCGTCTACAAGGAACAGAAGGCCGGCAAGGGAGGCGGTGGCACCCCGGCCCCGCCCGGCCCGAAACCCCCGTCGCCACCCGGTTCGAAGCCGCCGGTCCCGCCCCGGAAGGGCCGCTGACCACGGGGGGCGATGCCCCGCCCCGCATGGTGTAGACTCCCCGCGTGACGGAGAAGAGGTCCCATGCGATGCCCCCCCCCGGCCTGGTGGTCCGGGGCATGGAGGGGAAACGGACGGTCTCGGCCGGCGTGTGGCTGCTCCACGGTGCGGCCCACGACCCCGCACCTCTGGCGGGCGCCACCCACCTGGTGGAGCACCTGACCCTGCGGCGCTGCGGCGGCCGCAACCGGAAGGAGCTGGCCCGCCTCGTGGACCGCCTGGGGGGTGGCGTGGACGCCTGGACCGGTTCCGAGACCATGGGCCTCAGCCTCCAGACCACGGTGGACGCCCTGGACGAGGCCCTGGACCTGCTCGTGGATGCGGTCCTCGAACCCACCTTCGATCCGGACGACGTGGAGCTGGAGCGCCGGGTGGCCCTGGCGGAGCTGGAGCTCACCCGCTCCGATCCCGAGGACCGCGTGGAGGAGGCGATCCTCCAGGCGGCCTGGGGGGAGCACCCGCTGGCCCGTCCCATCATCGGGGACGCCGCCTCCCTGGCCCGGCTCACCCCCGGGGTCCTCCGCGACCACCACGGATCCTTCCTGAGGCCGGGCGGCCTCCTGGCGGTGGTGGTCGGCGATGTGGATCCCCTGCGGGTGGCGGAGAGGCTTCGCCGGCTCCCCCTGGGTGCGTCCCCCGTGGAGCCCCACCTCCCCCCGCTGCGATGGGCCGGCGGCGGTGTGCGGGTCCCCTGGACGGCGGGCGACCAGGTGCACGCGCGGCTGGCCTTCCCCGGCGTGGCCATCGGCGCACCGGAGGTGCCGGCGCTCCTGGTGCTCAGCAGGGTGCTGGGGGGTGGCGCCTCGAGCAGGCTCTTCCAGCGGCTGAGGGAGGACGAGGGGCTCACCTACGACGTCTTCTCGGGACTGGTGCTGCGCCGTCCCGGGGGGCTGGTGGAGGTGGGCTGGGCCTGTGGCTCCGAGGTCTTCGACAGGGTGTGGGAGATCGTGCTCGAGGAGCTGGACCGTGTGGCGGACGACCTCGGACCCACCGAGGTGGAGGTGGCGGTGGAGGCCATGGGCCGCGGCCTGCTCATGGAGGCCGAGGACCCCGCGGCCCACTGTGCCATGGAGGCCTCCGAGCTGCTGGAACGGGGCCGGGCGTTCCACATGGAGACGGTCCTGGCCGAGCTCGAGTCGGTGGACGTGGAGGCGGTCCGGGCGTTGGCCCGGCGGATCTTCGACCGGGACGCCATGGCGTGGGCCGTCTGTGGGCCCGAGGCCGTGCTGGAGCGCGTGGCGTGACCGTCACCGTCCGCCTGAAGCGCCTGCCCCATGCCGACGGACTTCCGCTTCCCCGGTACGCGACCGCCCATGCCGCCGGGGCTGATCTCGTGGCGGCTCTCGAGGAGCCGGTGGTTCTGGCGCCGGGCGAGCGCGTGGCCGTGCCCACGGGCCTCGTGCTGGAGATCCCCACGGGCTGGGAGGGCCAGGTCCGGCCGCGCTCGGGGCTGGCGCTCCGCCACGGCCTCACGGTGGCCAACGCCCCGGGGACCATCGACGCCGACTACCGGGGCGAGGTGAAGGTGCTGCTGGTGAACCTCGGCAACGAGCCCGTCACCATCGCGCGGGGCGAGCGCATCGCGCAGCTGGTGATCGCCCCCGTGGCCCGGGCCGGGTTCCTCGAGGCGGAGAGCCTGGAGGCCACGGACCGTGGCCCGGGCGGCTTCGGCTCCACGGGGAGGTAGCGTGGAGATCGTGGTCCTGGCCTCCGGTTCCTCGGGCAACGCGGTGTACGTGGTCTCCGGCGGGGACGCCATCCTGGTGGACGTGGGGATCTCGGCCACCTCCGTCCACAGGCGGCTGGCCGCGGCGGGCCACGACCTGGAGCGGCTCCGCGCCGTGGTGGTGACCCACGAGCACACGGACCACATGAAGGGGGCCCGCGTCCTCCTCAAGCGGCATCCCGTGCCGCTGTGGGCGACGCAGGGCACCTGGGGCGGCCTCGACGTCCGGACACCCGGGGGCGGGACGCTGCGTTCCGGGGTGACGGTGAGCTTCGGGGGCCTCCGCATCACGCCGGTCGCCACCAGCCACGACGCGGCGGAGCCCGTGGCCGTCCTGGTGGACGACGGGAGCCACCGTGTGGCCGTGTGCACCGACACCGGCGTGGTGACGCCGCTGCTCGAGGAGCGCCTCAGGGGCTGCAACCTCCTGATGCTCGAGGCCAACCACGACGCGGACCTGCTCCGTCACGGCTCGTACCCGTGGCACCTGAAGCAGCGCATCGCCTCGCGGCACGGCCACCTGGCGAACCACCAGGCGCAGGAGGCACTGGACCGCATGTTGACGCGGGACCTGCGGGGCGTGGTGGCCCTCCACATCTCGGAGGAGAACAACGAGCCCTCCCTGGCGGAGGCCTGCCTCGCCACGGTGGTGAACGGCTCGGTCCCGGTGTCCGTGGCCGGCCGCCACCACATGGTCCGGGTGGTCCTCGACGGCGACGCCGTGACCATGGAGCGTCTCGGCGCGCCTCCGGCCAGGGGCCGGACGGCGCGCTGACCCCCACGCGGCCTGCGCATGGCGGGCCTCCGGAACGTGCTCTCGTCCGGAACCTCGCAGCGGCAGCGCCATCCACGTCGGCCTCCCCTTGACCCGTTCGCCCGGCTGGCCTAGGCTCGCGTTCAACGGGACGGTGCAAGGGAAGCCGGTGCGAGACCGGCGCGGCCCCCGCCACTGTGACCGGGGACGGACCGTTCACGGGGAGACCCAGCCACTGGTCGGCGCGATCCCGAGGGGTTGACCGGCCGGGAAGGCGAACGGATCCGGCTGCCACGGAGGGACACCTCCGCGGCGCATCCGGAAGCCAGGAGACCTGCCGTTCCGAAAAGAAACGGGAGGTTTCGCATGGTGTCCATCCGTCGTGTCCCATCCGTCAATCTCTGTCTTCTTGTCGCCGCCCTTGTCCCGGTGGTGGGCCTCGCCCAGGAGGACCCCGGTCCCGTACGGGAACGGGGCGTCTTCCGCGAGCAGGTCACGGTGACCGCCACCGGGGAGGCCACCCCCGCCGACGACGTTCCGGCCGCCGTCACCATCATCGACCGGCAGGCCATCGACGACGCCGGGTCCGACACGGTGGTGGACCTGCTCCGCCGGGTTCCCGGTCTCACCGTGATGCGGTCCGGCGCGGAGGGCTCGCTGACCTCGGTCTTCACACGGGGTACCAACTCCAACCAGACGCTGGTGCTGTACGACGGCGTCCGGCTCAACTCGCCCTACTTTGCCGGCTACGACTGGAGCCTCCTCACCACCTCCGGGCTGGAGCGGATCGAGGTGGTCCGGGGCCCCTACTCGGTCCTCTGGGGTGCCGACGCGGTGGGCGGGGTGGTGAACCTCATCCCCTCGCGGGCCCGGCGGGGCTTCGGCGGCACGGCGCTGCTGGAGGGCGGACAGGCCGGCTGGAGGCGTGCCGAGGCCACCGTGGGGTGGGCCTCGGAGAGCTTCGACGTGATGGCCTCCGGCTTCACCCGGGAGGGCGACCAGGAGCTGCCCAACAGCGACTTCTCGCTGGGGCAGGTCATGCTGGACGCCGGGTGGAGCTGGGAACCGGGGAACCGGGTGGGCATCCTCGTCCAGAGCCTCGATTCGGACCTCGAGATCCCGTTCGCCGGCCCCGCCGCCACGCCCAACCGGCGCCAGTCGGCCAGCCAGGACCTGGTGGCCCTTCCCCTGCGGTGGCAGGTCTCCGGGAGGTGGAGCCTGGAGGCCACGTTCTCCCACACGAGCCGCGACCTGGCCTTCCGGGACCCTGACGACCCGTGGGGCTTCACCGCCTCCGACACCGGCGCCGACACCGACGAGGTGCGCCTGGCCTCCACCCATCGGCTGGGCGGCCACGCCCTCGGCTGGGGCCTCCAGTGGCGGGGGGACACGGTGGACGACCGCTCCTCCTTCGGCACCAACCTGGACCACAGGAGCACGGACACCCTGGGGCTCTTCGTGCAGGACGCCTGGACGATCTCCCGGGAGGTCCGCCTCCTGGCCGGGGTCCGCTGGGACGATGCCGACGAATGGGGCTCCGAGCTCTCGCCCAGGGTGGGAGTGGCGTGGACCGTGACGCCGCGATGGGAGCTCAGGGCCTCGTGGGGTCGGGCCTTCCGCCAGCCCTCGGTGGGCGAGCTCTACTTCCCCTTCTCGGGGAACCCGGACCTCGACGCCGAGACCTCCACCTCGGCCGAGGTGGGCGTCGTCCACACCACCCCGAGCGGTGCGGCCCGCTTCGAGCTCGAGCTCTTCACCACCAGCATCGACGACCTCATCCAGTTCGACCACGCCACCTACACCTTCGGCAACATCGACTCGGCCGACATCTCCGGCGCCGAGCTGGCGGGTACCTTCCGTCTGATGGAGGAGCTGGGGCTGGGGGTGCAGGTCACCTGGCTGGACACGGAGGACGATGCGGGCCGGGAGCTCCTCCGGAGGCCCGAATGGAGTGGATCGGTCACGGTCAGCGGGAGCCCGGGCGGTGACCGCTTCCAGGGGGACCTCACGATCGTCTGGCTCGGGAGCCGTGACGACGTGGACCCCGGCACCTTCCAGCGGGTCCGCCTGGGTGGAACGGTGACGGCGGACCTGGCGCTGGGGTGGCGCGTGCTCGAGCCACTGGAGCTCACGCTCTGCGTGGTCAACCTCACCGACAGGTCGTGGGAGGCGGTTGCGGGGTACCCGGCTCCGGGGCGCCGGTTCATGGGCGGGTTGCGGTTCCGGTACTGAGGCCGGGTGCGCTCCACCGGTTCGACGACGGGCCCGCCCCCCGGGGCGGGCCCCTCCGCATCATGCCGCGTCGTCACCCGTGGCCGGGCTCGCGAGCACCCGCCGGACCATCCAGGCCACGGTGGCCAGCCCGGCCACCAGGAGCACGGCGAAGAGGAGGAAGATCCCCCACTCGGGCGCCTCGGGCAACCGGTGGCGGGAGGTGAACTCCACCAGGTACCGCACCCGGACCTGGTGGCGGGTGACGGTCATGAAGACCATGGAGCCGAGCATGAGCAGCACGGCCCCGTTCACGAGGCCGGGCCGCGCCACCGGATCCGCGGCCCGGGCCAGGAGGACCAGCAGGCCCAGGCCCAGGAGGATGCCCAGGGTGAGTGGGAGGTGGACCGCAGCACCCCCTTTCATGAGCCTCTCCAGGACATCGTCGGGGAGGAGGAGCAGGAGGAGGAAGCCGTCGACGAGCTCGAGGAGCGTCGTCCAGAGGGCCCACTTCCAGGTGTAGCGTGCCATCTCCTCCTCCAGCGGACCACCCCCTGCCCTGACCTTCCGCACCGCCCACCAGCACACCACGAGCGCCGAGAAGCCCACCGCCGCCAGGACGAAGTGCGCGAGGCGGGGCAGGAAGGTCGGGTCGGCAAGGATCGACCAGGGGTTGTCCAGTGCGGCGGGCCAGCGTCCGGGCTGGGAATGGAGGAGGTTCACCATCACCTGCACCGCGGCCACCAGGAGGAACATCACCGCCGAGAGGACCAGCCAGAGCGTGGCCGTCCTGGTGGGTGGGGTGGACCGGAACTTGTAGAGGTAGAGGGCGTAGTACCCCACCATCAGGACCACCAGGAGGCAGAACCAGATCCAGCCCAGGAGGATGGTGGCGGAGTAGAAGTACTGGCCGTAGATCACCTGGATGAAGAGAAGGGGCGCCACACCGGTGGTGATGGCCAGGGAGACGCCGTACCCGTTGATGGCGGCCAGGCGGGAGGCGAGCGCGGTCCGCGGGTCTCCCTCCCGGCCCCCGGAAAAGAGCCGGGCGAGCGCCGCCAGGAGCGTCCCCCCCAGCGTGAGGTTCACGAAGATCAGGTGGAGGAAGAAGGTGAAGACCAGCAGGAAGGTGAAGAGCCATGCGGGCCCGGGCATGGGCGCCGCGTCCGGTGCGGGAATGAGATCCGGGAACATCAGCGGCCTCCCTTCTCCTCGCCCGCGCCTCCGGAGCGCAGGGTCTCCAGGTAGGCGGCGAGGGCCTCGAGCTCCCCGTCGGTTCCGACGCATGGGGGCATGTAGGGGTGGGACAGAGCCCGGGTGTCCACCGGGCGGAACCCCCCCGCTTCGGCGTAGACATCTCCCATGTCCCGGAGCCTCTCCAGGGTTCCCGTCACCATCCCGGACAGGAGGTCCTGCATCATCTCCGGATCCTCATCCATCTCGGCCACCGTGGGCAGTGATTCCCTCATCTCGGCCGCGGAGGAGTCCCGGTGGCAGGGGAGGCACCTCGCACGGAACACCGTTTCCGCCGTGGCCGCATCGCTCCCCGCCACCGCCTTGAGTCCGGCCAGGGTGGGCAGGGCCCGGCGGATGCCCTGGTAGCCGTCGAGGGTGTGGCACGGCGAGCACTCCACCCGGAAGACCTGCCGCCCCACGGAGACCGGGTCCTCGCCGGCCGCCAGCGTGGCCCACCCCGACACGGCGAGCACCCCCTCCCGGTCGACCTCTCCGATCCGCTCCACCAGCAGGCCGTTGGTGAACATGTAGTCGTGGATGAGGAACGGCTTCCGGGCCCCCTCCCTCACGCGCTCGTACCCGGCGAACGCGGCGAACGCGGCGGCCGCCACGAAGATCGCCGGAACCACCCGCACGAGGCGGGGGATTCCCACGAGGAAGACCATGGCCAGGATCAGCGTGAGGGCCATGGCCCAGAGTGTGAGGCTCCGTGTGGCCGCCAGCTGCTCGAGGAGGGGCTCCGCACCCAGGAACAGGCGGCGGATCCCGTCCGGCAGCGCCGCCTCCCACCATCTGTACCCGGCGTGGGCCAGCAGCGTCCCGGCCACCAGCCACCAGCCCAGGAAGCGGAGGAGACGGGGCCTCGCCTCCGGGGAGGCCCTGAGCGCCGCGAACACCATGAAGACGGCCGCCATCATCAGGGCGATCCCCGTCCGCAGCACAACGCTCGGCCAGCTGGTGGGGTTGAAGAAACCGTCCCAGAATCCGCGGGTCTCCAGCCAGCGGCCCGGCGTGAGCATGAAGGTCACGATGCCGTTGATGACCACCAGCGAACCGTAGGCTCCCACGACGTAGAGCCAGCCGACCATGAGGTGGGCTCCCCTGGAGATCCTGTCCCAGGTGGCGTAGTAGACCAGGGCGGCCACGATCTCCAGGATGAAGAAGACCCACTCGATCGCCCAGGCCCACACGTAGTTGTGGATGAGCGCGGAGATGGCGGCGGGCGAGATGAGACCCGCCACCACCCAGATTCCCACACCCGAGATGGCTCCGAACACCGTGGAGAACAGGATCAGAACCAGCGAGGAGCGGCGGGCCAGCTCGCGGAGCTCCCGGTCCCCCCGCCGCACGGAAAGCGTCTCGGCCACCGCGATGAGCAGGCCGCCACCCACGGCGAAGTGGGACACGATGACGTGGGTCACGGCCACCCACGCCATGAGCATCCCGCCCCCGATGGCCACATCCCATACCGGATAGTCCATACGCCATCCTCCGAGGGTCCTGGTTGTCCAAGAATACCACTCCGGCCACCGGCGGGCGGCGTTTGGCACCTGTCCCCGGGCACCCCGGGGACACTCCTGCAACGGCCTCATGTGAACCTGTTGCAAGAGTCCTGGATCGAGGAGGAATCCCGCGGATCGGCTCCAACCCGCCCGGGAAAATGAACCACGGATGACACGGATTGATCGGATCACGAAGAAGATAGAAGAACATCCGGATCCACGTTCGATGTCATGCCAGGTCGATGGATATGAGCTTCAGAGGGTCTCGCAGGCGGCTCATGTGATACCGGGCTCTTGACACCGCCTCACGGATCCACTATCGTTGATTGAGAAGCTGATAATGAGTCTGGATTAGATCATGAGCAACCTTTCACAGCGCGCGCAGAAACTCTTCATCCAGTACCTGAGGGAGAACAACCTCAAGGTGACCCAGGAGCGGCTCGCGCTCCTGGCGGAGATCTTCTCCACCAGCGAGCACCTCGACGCCGACGAGCTGCTCGTCCGGATGAAGACCAAGAACAAGAAGGTCTCGCGGGCCACCGTGTACCGGACCCTGGACCTCCTGGTCCAGTGCGGCCTCGTCCGCAAGAGCCGCCTCGGCCACGAGCACTACTTCTACGAGAAGGTCCAGCCGGGCAAGCGGCACGACCACATGGTGTGCACCCACTGCGGCAGGATCCTGGAGTTCTGGGATCCCGCACTGGACGAGCGCCAGCGGCAGATCTGCCAGGAGTACCACTTCCGGCCCTCGTTCTATTCCATCCAGATCCAGGGTCTGTGCGAGGACTGCCAGAAGGTCGAGCAGGAGAACACGTTCCTGTAAGAACGGCTCCCTCAGACGAACCTCACCCGGGCGAACCGCCGTTTCCCCGCCCTCAGGAGGACCGTCGCGCCGGGTGCGGCCGGGATCTCCGCCTTGATGTCGGTGATCCTCTCGTCGTCCACCCGGACGCCTCCCTGGGCGATGAGTCGGCGCGCCTCGGAGTTGGACGCCGCGAGACCGGCGTCGGCCAGGACCCGTGAGAGCAGGACCGTGGCCCCGGGAGAGGGGAGCTCCACCTCCGGGATCTCGGTGGGATCCTGTCGGCGGGAGAATACCTTCTCGAACTCCCTCTGGGCCTCGATCGCGGCCTCCTCCGAGTGGAACTCCGCCACCATGGTCCGGGCGAGCTCCTTCTTGACGTCCATGGGGTGCCGCTCCCCGGCCTCCACGTCGCGCCAGAGCTCCGCGATCTCCTCCTCGGTCCTGTCGGTGAGCAGGAGCCAGTACTTCCACATGAGCTCATCGGAGACCGACATGAGCTTGCCGAACATCTCGAATGGCGGGTCCTCCACCGCGATGTAGTTGCCGAGGGACTTGGACATCTTCTCCACACCGTCGAGCCCCTCCAGCAGCGGCACGGTCATCACAACCTGGGGCTCCAGGCCGTGCTCCCGCATGAGGTGCCGCCCCATCAGGAGGTTGAAGAGCTGGTCGCTGCCCCCCATCTCCACGTCGGCCCCGAGAAAGACCGAGTCGTAGGCCTGGGCCAGCGGGTAGAGGAATTCGTGGAGCCCGATGGGCTGCTGGGCCTCGTAGCGCTTCCGGAAATCGTCCCGCTCGAGCATCTGCGCCACGGTCACCCGGGCCGCCAGGCGGATCCAGTCCGCCGAGCTCAGCGCGCCGAGCCAGCGGGAGTTGAAGTCCACGACGGTGGTGTCGGGATCCAGCAGCCTGTAGATCTGCCGCTCGTAGGTGCGGGCATTCTCGGCGATCTGCTCCGGGGTGAGCTGGGGTCGGGTCGCCTTCGTGCCGGTGGGGTCCCCGATCAGCCCCGTGAAGTCCCCGATCAGGAAGATCACCCGGTGGCCGAGCTGCTGGAAGTGCCGCATCTTCCGGATCACCACAGTGTGCCCCAGGTGGAGATCGGGGGCCGAGGGGTCGAAACCGACCTTGACCGTGAGGGGCGTCCCGGAGGCCGCGGACCGTTCGAGCCTCGCCCTGAGGTCCTCACGCCGGATGACGTCGGTACACCCCTTGGTGAGGTACGCCAGCTGGTCGTCGATGCTCCGTGCTTCCATGGAAACTCCCCTCCGGCCGGCCGGGGCCGGTTTCTCCAGGACGGCAACTCTACCCAAGCCGGACCCCCGGGGCAATCGCCGCCCCCGGGGTCAACGGGCGGGTGACGGAAGCTCCTCCACGGGGAGGGGGCCGGCCCCGGTCCGTTCCAGCATGTCCACATCTGCCCACGCGGCAAGGAGCGGAGCCACCTCGTCTGCGCCGAGCGTGAGGGCCAGGCGCTCGAGCTCCGCGCCGGTCTGCCACCGCCCGCCACCCGCCACCAGCGCCGCACACCGCCGCGCTCCACCCAGGGAGCCGGAACCTCCAGCGACCAGGCGCGTCGCAACGGTCCACCTCACGGAGGCGAGCTCCCTCTCGCCCGGCGATGCGACCAGTCCTCCCCATGATTCCAGGAAGGCCGTCTCCACGTCGTCCACGGTCCCGTCCCCCGTCGCCACGGCCACCAGGACCCGCTGTCCTGGAACTTCCGGCGCGAGGATCTCGACCTCCAGCCCGTCTCCGATCCGGCGTGCCCTCGAGTCGAGAAGTGCCGTCACCACCGCTGCCTCCGCGGACCCCACCTGCGGATCCAGGGGCAGGATCACCACCACCGTGGATCGGGTCCCCGGGACCGCCATGCGCCGCCGGGGATGTACGCTCACGTCCTGTCCCTCCGGGCTTGCCTCGCCCGGAGGAAGATCTCCGAGGAGCTTGCCGAGGGCCTCGAAGGCGGCCTCCGCATCGACGGTCACGATGCCCAGGGCGAGGTTGGGAGGCGCCAGGAGGCGGGCCGGTGTCAGCGCCGCCTCGTCCATCCCGAGGAGTGCTGCGGCGAGCTCGAGAGCGACCGTGCGGGCGTTCCGGTCCCGGGGAAGGGGTGTCGTGTCCCTCCCGAGGGTGTTCAACGCCCCGGCGAGCACCTCCAGGAGACCGTCCAGCCCGTCCGGGGGACCGGCGAGCTCCAGGCGGGGTGGGCCCGACTCCACCCGGATCCAGCCGGGCGCCTGCGGCGAGGTCCGGATGACCCCGGCCAGGCGCGTGAGCACGGTGGCGGCCCGGGAACCGTCAAGGTCCGGCGTCACCACGGGCCGCACGCACAGGGCGGTGAGGGAGGCGCCAGGACGCTCCAGGACGGCGACGGCCATGTTGTTGCCCAGGACATCCTGGCGAGGTCCTCCCGCGAAGCGGGGATTCAGGGCCTGCGGGGGAAGGTGGAGGGTTGCCTCTCCGGGATGGCGGGGCAGCCAGGTCGCCGCCGCCTCCCTCACCCCGGCCAGTGTGGCACCGTCGGGTCCGAAGAGGTACTGGCGGACACCGTCGGCCCCACCCGCCATCCAGATCCGGAGGAGCTCCTCGGCACCCTGCGGATACTGCTCCAGCAGCCCGCCGCGTCTCACGGCCAGTCGGGTCCTCGCCCGCTCCACACCCGCGGCATCCAGGCCGGTGGACTCCCCGAGCTGGGCGAGCTCCCTGCGGAGCCGGGACAGCTTGAGGGAGGCGAGGTCGGCCGCCACCCGCGCCTCCAGGGTCACCTGCCGGGCTCCCGACAGCACCCGGAGGCCCGGCACGACGCGTTCCAGGAGCTCCGGCGTCATCTCGAACAGGAGCTCCACGGGGGTCCTGCGGGGATCATCGAGCGGTGGCAGGGGGATCCGGAGGCTCAGGGATGCCTCCGATCCCGGCGCACCGAGGCGCCGCTCCACCGTGCCCTCCGACAGCTGGCTCCCGGACGTCCGGCGGAAGGTCCGCGCCTCCCGCTCGCCCAGGGCCAGTGACACCGCCGTTCTGAGCGTGGCGCCCGAGCCGGCCCCCACGGTGACGACCACCGGTGGAGCGGGGCCCTCGCCCGCCAGGGCGGTCTCCAGGGCCCGTGCGAGCGTCAGCTCCCCGGCCGTGAGGCTCCGGATGGACCATGAGCCGTCCCCGGCAAGCACGGGCCAGGCCACGGAGGTGGCCGCCGCCTCGGGCTGCACCACGGCGATCAGGCCGGTTCCGCCGGGGAGCTCCTGGAGGTCGAGGGCCTGCCCCCTGGCGGCTCCCGGCACCAGCACCGGAAGACCCAGGAGAATGGCGAATGCAGCGGGGTGAAGCACCTTGAAATGCGAGAAGACCCATCGTATCAATGGCATATGAACTCCCTGTTCCGCTCATGGTAGCATGCCGGCCATGACACGATCCCTGGATCCCCTGCATCCCTCGACGCTCCTGGCTGGCTGGCTGACCGGGCTCACCGCGGTCCTGCTCTCACCCCTGGTTGCAGCGGCCGGGCAGGGCCTCGGGGCAATGCTCGGTGGCTGCGGATGGATCGGCATCACCGTGCCCCTCCACCGCCAGGTGTGGGCCCTGGTCAACGAGCCCACCCTCAACTTCGCCTCCACGGGTCTCGCCTCGGCCTACTGGCTGGGTTCCATGGTCCTTCCGGGCCTCCTCGGACTGGGCGTCGTCCGCTTCCTCCCGCGTCCCCGGACCGTGGCCTCCGAGCTCCTCACCGCGCATCTCGCCTGGAACCTCACGCTGCTCACCCTCTGCTGGATCCCCCTCCTGGACCTGGAGGACGGACACCTCGTCCGCTTCCTGGAGCTCCACGACCTTCCCCGGCCTCTGCTCTTCCTCCCCTCCCTCGGCGCACTGGCGGGCGCGCTCCTCGCCGCCCTGCACCTGCTGTCCTTCGCCCGGGCCGCCAGGCCCACGGGAGGCCGCCTCTACCGGCTGGGGGCCGTGTTCCTCCAGCTGCTCCCACCCACCCTCGCCTACCTGGCGGCGAGCGTGCTGCTCCAGGGAGGCATCCCCGTCCGGGCCGCACTGGCCGTGGCGGTGCCGGTGCTCGGCGCCCTCGGCCTGGCCTGGAGCGGTTTCCCCCGCCCGTGGGTCTTCACCATCGAGGGCCCGTCGGCTGCCACGGCGCTCCGCTTCGGCGCGGGGATCCTGGTGGCGGGCGCCCTCCTGTGGGGGGCGGGACGTCCGGTGGAGTTCGGTGGGGTGACCGGCCTCCTCTGGGGCTCCCCCGGACCCTACAACAACGTGCGCACCTGGGTCCGGCCGGTGTCACTGGTCCCCCGGTCCACGGGGGATGTGGGATCTGCGGAGGATGGGGCCGGGGACTCCTGAGTCTCTCCCACCCACCCGGGGACATGGACCTCCGGGTGCATGGATTTCCCGGACCGGGAGGAGGTCGACGAAAGGCAGCCTGCGCCTTCCGTCCACGTCGTCCCGACGGGTGCGCTCCCCCGGTGCATCGTTCCGGGAATCACTTGAGCCACTTGCAAGACTCTCTGAAGGTCATACACGTCGGCCTGGCGTGAAATCGAACGAATATCCGGATCAATTTCTATCTTCTTCTTGATCCGGTAAACCCGTGTCATCCGTGGTTCATTCTCCCGGGTGGGAGGGGGCCGATGCCGCGGGAATCCACCTCGATCCAGGACTCGTGCAACAGGCTCACTTGCAATCCAGAATCACTCCTGATAATATTCGGATGTCCGGTCCACAGCGGACCGGGACGACCCGAAATCACCGGAAACTCAAGGAGGTTCACCATGTCTCTCGTCACCAGGAAGGCCCCCGATTTCACCGCCAAGGCCGTGATGCCCGACAACAGCTTCGAGGAGATCTCCCTCTCCTCCTACCGCGGAAGGTACGTGATCCTGTTCTTCTACCCCCTGGACTTCACCTTCGTCTGCCCCACGGAGATCATCGCCTTCGACCGGCACCTCGCCGAGTTCGAGAAGCTCGACTGCCAGGTGATCGGCGTCTCCGTGGACTCCGAGTTCAGCCACTGGGCCTGGAAGAACACCCCGGTGGAGAAGGGCGGCATCGGCAACATCCAGTACCCGCTGGTGGCCGACATGACCAAGCGGATCTCCAGGGACTACAAGGTGCTCCTCAAGGACGCCGGCGTGGCCCTGCGCGGCCTGTTCCTCATCGACAAGGAGGGCATCGTCCGCCACGAGGTGGTCAACGACCTCGGCCTCGGCCGCTCCGTGGAGGAGGCCCTGCGGGTGCTCAAGGCCCTCCGCCACCTGGAGGAGTACGGCGAGGTCTGCCCCGCCGACTGGCACGAGGGCGAGGAGGCCATGAAGCCCACCGCCGACGGTGTGGCCGAGTACCTGGCCGGGCACGCGAAGTAGGCATCCCCGGCTGATGGCGAGGGCCGGGGCACCCCGGCCCTTCGTTGCCCCACCGCAGCGCTATACTCGGCCGGCCGGCCCACCGGCCGGCCATTTCCAAGGAGGTTGTCCCATGATCTCGCCAACCATCGAGAAGGCTCTCAACGAGCAGACCCACGCCGAGCTCTACTCCTTCTACCTCTACCTGTCGGTGGCCGCCTGGTTCGCCGACCGCCACCTGGACGGCTTCGCGGGGTGGATGGAGGCCCAGGCCCAGGAGGAGATGGAGCACGCAATGAAGCTCTTCCACCACCTGCAGGACCGTGGCGGCAGGGTCCGGCTGCTCGCCCTGGACGAGCCCCCCGCCGAGTGGGCAGGCCCCACCGAGGCCGTGGCCGCCGTGCTCGAGCACGAGCGGTACATCACCGGCCGGATCAACGCCCTGGCCGACGTGGCGGCGAAGGAGAACGACCACGCCACCCAGGTCTTCCTCCACTGGTACATCGCGGAGCAGGTGGAGGAGGAGGCCACGGCCGACCGCCTCTACCATCAGGTGAAGGCCCTGGCGGACTCGCCCCACGGCCTCCTCATGCTGGACCGGGAGCTGGCCGGGCGGAAGGCCGAGGCGGGAACCGCCGACTGAGCTCAGCGCCCGGCCCGGGCGAGCTCCACCAGCAGGTCCACCACGGCGCCGGCCACGCCGGCGCCCGTGGCGGACTCCAGGTGCCGGAAGCCCGGGGTGGGGTTCACCTCGCCCACCACCATGCCCTCCGGTCCCGGCAGCAGGTCCACGCCGCACACCCCCAGCCCGAGGGATTCCGCCGCCGCGAGCGCGAGCTCCGCGTCACGGCCTCCCGGATCCCACGGCTCCACCGTGCCCCCACGCGCCGCGTTGGACCTCCACTCGCCGGGGGCGGCCCGGTAGCGCGCCCCGGCCACCACCCGACCCCCCACCACGAGGGCCCGGAGGCTCACGCCGCCGGTCTCCACCCAGCGCTGGACCACCAGCTCGTCGCCCATCCGCCACAGGCTGTCCACCACGGCCTCCAGGTGGTCCCTGGCGTCGCACCGGATCACCCCCACACCCATCCTGGACCGGCGCTGCTTGACCACCAGGGGAAACCCCAGGGCCGGGGCGGCCTCGGCGGCCAGGGCCTCGGGGTCGGACCCCGCCACCGTGGCAGGCACCGGGAGCCCCGCATCCGCCAGGGCACGGACCGTCCTCCAGTGGTCCCGGGCCACGCGGGTTGCGTCCGGCCCGTTGGGTGTTGGCACGCCGCCGCGGACGTACGACTCCAGGAGCGCCAGGGTGCTCTCCGGCCGCCAGTTCCCCACCCTGGCCAGGACCGCACCCGGATTCTCCCGCAGCAGCGAGGCCCCGTCGAGGCGGACGTCCGCCCCTCCCTCCGCGACGGCCACCGCCCGGGTGGCGTCCACCACGACGAGGTCCGCGTCCAGCCTGCGGGCCTCCTCCTGGAGGCGGCGGTTGACCTCCAGGCCGGGGCGGGCCGACAGGAGATGGAGCTCCATGCCGTCCATTGTAGGGGGTATCCCGCGCCGGGTCGCTCCATGGTTCACCCCTCGCATCCCGGAACCTTCCCGGAAGGCGTCCCGCGTCCGAGCCGGGTATACTCTCTGAGTGATCCACGGCGAGCTTGCCAGCCTGCACCTGGGCGACCTTCTCCAATGGCTCCAGCTGGGTGGCCTCAGCGGCCGGCTGACCCTGCTCGGCGAGGGAAAGGAACGGCGCCTCGATTTCCTCGAGGGCAAGGTGGTCTTCGTGTCCTCCGTGGTGCCCTCGGAGCGGCTCGGATCCTGGCTGGCCGCCCAGGGCATCCTGTCCGTCGACATCCTCCGGCGGGCCCTGGCCATCTCCCTCTTCCGCAGGAACCTCTACACCGAGGTTCTCGTGGAGACCGGTGCGATCGATCCGGCCAGCCTCGTGACCGCCATCAAGCGCCTGGCCACCACCATCACCACACGGATCCTGCTCTCCCCGGCACAGTCGTTCACCTTCGATCCGTCGTTCCCGGTCCAGGATCTCCTGGCCCTGGACCTGGAGCTCGACCCCAACCGGCTGCTCCTGGAGGCCGCCCGCCAGACCGACGAGGACTACGGCGAGGTCCGGGAACGTCCGGAAGCGGAGTTTCCCTTCAAGGGCGAGGCCTTCGAGGACTTCTTCTGGGAGCTCGTCCAGCAGGGTGTCTCCGCCGATGACCACGTGGACGGATCGGAGCTCAGGCGGCTCCGCTCCGGCGTGGGTGACGTGGTGGGCGTGCTCTCCCAGTGGGCGGTCACCGGCCCCGGCCTCGTACCGGTCCCGAAGCTCCAGGCCGCGCGCGTGGCGGAGACGTTCCAGGAGGCCGCGGAGCCCCCCTTCCTCGGCAATCCTCACACCGTCTGGAACCAGATGGCCATCGTCTGCGGCGTGCGCGCTCCGGGCGAGGCCGTCCCTTCCTCTCTCGCGGAGCTCTCCAGCGACGCCTGCGCCCGGACCGTGTGCGAGGAGATGGCGAACTCCGAGGCCTGGCGCCGCCCGGACGTGGACCGCCTGGACGGCCTGACCTCCACCACCGCCCGGAGGTGGGCCCGGCTGGCCTCCTCGGCGGCCGCACATCTGGCCGTCGTCCGGGAGGAGACAACGCTGGCAGCCCACCTGCTGGTGGTCCCCTCGGACCTCGTGCTGTGGGCCCTCACCATGGTCCGGATACGCCATGCGGGGATCCGGAGAGCTCTCCTGGAGCTGCTGCCCCACCGGCTCGGGACGATCCTGGCCATCCAGGCGGGTTTCCCTGCGAACATCGTGTCGCTCTTCCACCCCTCCGATCCGTCGCCGCTGGCGGCCTGCCTTCATCTGGCGCGTCCGGCGCTTCCCATGCCCGAGGTGTGGCCGGATCCCCTCCCCGGCGGACAGGAGGTTCTCCTGCAGGTTGCCCCCGCCGAGGCCCTCGCCCGGGCCGCCCGGGCCGCCCGCGAGTCCGCCGATGCCTCCAACATCGGGGAAATGGGGTAGGATGGCAGCGTGAAGATACTCGTTCTCGGCGGCACGCGGTTCGTTGGGCGCGCCATCGTCAGGCGGCTCCTCCGGGAGGGGCACAACGTGACCATCCTCAACCGGGGGATCTCCCCGGACTCCTTCGCCACGAGGGTCCGGAGGGTGGTGGGCGACCGCCGGGACCCTGACACTCTCAGACGGGCGGTGGCCAAGGGGGACTACGACGCCGTGGTCGACGTGACCGCGTACCGCGGGGAGGAGACCTCGGCGGCGCTGGAGGCCTTCCGCACCATCACGGGACACTTCATCCACATCTCCACCGCGGCCGTCTACCTCATTCGCGAGGGGCTCTTCCCGCCGTTCCGGGAGGAGGACTTCGCCGGGCGGCTGAGCCCCAGACCCAGTGCCGATCGCTCCTCCTGGCTCTACGCGTACCACAAGCGACGCTGCGAGGAGGTTCTCCAGCGGGCCTGGGAGGAGGACCGGTTCCCCTCCACGTCCCTGCGCCTCCCCATGGTGATCGGTCCCGGGGACTACACCCGCCGTGCAGACGCCTACCTGGAGCGGCTGGCCTCCGGGGGTCCCCTCCTCCTCCCCGACGGCGGGCTCAACTCCTGGGGGTTCCTGTGGGTGGAGGACGTGGCCGAGACCGTCGTCACGAACCTTGCCAACTCCAACGCCTTCGGACAGGCCTACAACCTCGGCCAGCGGGAGGCCATCAGCCTGCGCCAGTTCCTCGACCTCGCCTCCCACGCCCTCGGCGCCGCGGCACGGCTCATCTCCATCCCAACGGAGTGGCTGGACGCGGTGGGGCTGGGCACGGGCTTCAGCCCCTTCAGCCACCACCACGACATCCTCCTGGACTGCCGCGCGGCCGAGGAGGATCTCCTCTTCAGGTCCACCCCCCCGGTCACGTGGATGGCGCAGCTGGTGGACGACTTCCGCCGCCGGTGGACCGGGACGGTGGAGGCCTTCGCCAGCACCCGGGCCTTCGAGCTCACCCTCGCCAGGGAGATGGCCCCCATCCGCCTGCCGTCACTCACCGCCGCGGCCGACGCCACCCGGTGAGGGCGTGACGACGTCCCCGGTCCCCGCAGGGGAGCAGGGGGGCAGAGGCGAGGGGACGCAGGAGATAGGGGGAGAATCCCACCCCGTTCCCGACCCCGTCCGTGACCGTGTTCGTGGCCGTGGCGTTGGCCGTGGCCGTGACCCTGACGCCGGCGGTGCGCGGCTCACGGGGGCGGGCGGCGGGGATCGGAAGCGGCGGCAGTGTCCGGCCGCGGAATACGGCGGTGGACTCGGGTGCGGGTACAGGTGATTCGCCCATGCTCCCCTGCTCCCCGACAGTGTCCCTGTCCCTGACCCCGTCCGCGATCCTGTCCCCGTCCGTGACCCCGTCCGTGACCGTGCCCCTGCCCGTGTCAGCGTCCCCGGCCGGGCCGGTACGGCCCCCGGAGCATGTTCCCCCTCCCGGGTGGGTGGGGGCTCACTCCGGCCAGGCCAGCTCCACGGCGGTGCCGCCGGACTGGCGGTTCTTGAGCACCACGCGGCCCCCGTGGCGCTCCACCACGCTCCGGGCGATGGTCAGGCCGAGCCCCAGGCCGCGTCCCGTCGCCATCGAGGCGTTCCTGCCCTTCCAGAACGGCTCGAAGACGTGGGGTAGATCGTCCTCGGGAACACCCGGCCCCGCGTCCAGCACCCGGACCATCACCCAGGGGGTTCCCTCGTGGACGATCCTCTGGAGCTGGAGCTCCACCTCCCCGCCCTCGTCGCTGAACTCGATGGCGTTCTTCAGCACGGCCCGCAACGCCACGAACATGGAGGCCGCATCGCACCGGATGGCACCAAGGTCCGAGGGGGCCCGCACGTGGACCTCCACGTGGCGCCCGTCGGCCAGCTCCCGGAGCGGAGTCACCACGTTCCTCATCAGCTCGGGAAGGGTGATCTCGGTGATCTCGAAATCGGGAATGGCTCCCACCAGGACCCCGGCCTGGGCCACGCCCTCCATCATCTCCCCGAGCCGGTCGGCCTCCTCGCGGACGACCTCCACCAGGCGCCGGGCCTTGGGCGAGACGATCTCCCCGGACCCCGCCAGGATGCGGGATGCCGTGACGAGCGAGCTCACCGGTTCCTTGAGCTCGGCGGAGATCCTGCCGATGAGGTCCCTCTTGAGGCTGTCGGTGGAGGCAAGCGCGGCGTAGGCCTCCTCCAGCAGGGCGTTCTTCTGGGTGAGCTCGGCGGCGAGCTTCCGGACCTCGTCGAGGGTGTCCTCCAGCTCCCCGGTGCGCCGGGCCACCTGGTCCTCCAGGTCCCGGTTCGCCTCGGACAGGCGTTTCCACGCCACCGCGTTGGCGTACACCACCGCCGCCGTGGAGGCGAGGACCGTGGCCAGCTGAAGGTCCTCCTCCTCGAGCTCCGGTCCGGAGGCACCGGCATAGGCCGTCAGCATCCCCGCCAGCCTCCCCTGCACCGGAAGGGGCACGGCCAGGCCGGAACGGTACCCTGCCCTCTCCAGGACCTCCTCCACCGGTTCCGGGTCTCCCTCTCCGTCGGCCACCGTGACGAGACGCGGCTGCCTGTCCTCCAGGAGCCCCAGCGCCAGCGGCTCACCGGCCTCGTCGGTGGTGGCCAGCCACGGGTCTCTCGCCATGCCCCGGACGAGGGCCTCCTTGAGCTGGCCCGATCCCGGCACGAGCAGGACAGCCGCCGCCTGGACGTCCAGGAGACCGACCACGTCGTCAAGCAGCCGGCTGAAGACATCCTGGGGATCCCGCTCCTCTCCGGCGGCCCTGACGAAGTCGGACACTCCGCGGAGGATCCGGACCTTCCGCTCCAGCTGCTTCTGGAGCGTCTCCAGGCGCACGTTGAGGTCGGTCATGAGCACGTTGGCCCGGACCGCCTCCTCCACCAGGGCATCCCTGGTCAGGGTCTCTCCAGCGGCGGATGTGAGCTCGGGCTTGAGGATCGTGACGTGCTCCTCCGGAGGCGCGGTATCACGGTCCGTGGAGATCCTGGCCTCCACGAACGGCCGGAGGGCCGCCCGTGTCTGCTCCCGGAGGCGCTGCAGGACCGGCGTTCCCGTTCCGACCCCGAGCTTGTCGGCCACCGAGACCAGTGCGGCCTCTGTCACGGCGGCGAAGGCCTCCATGACACCCTCACCGGTGATGGCCACCGAGGGGAAGGCGGACGCCCCCGTCACGTTGAGGTCCGATTCCATCTCGGCCACCGGGAGCACGTCGGGAAGGTCACGCTTGTTGTACTGGAAGACCAGGGGCAGGTGCTCACTCTCGAGCCCGTTGGCGGCAAGATTCTCCCAGAGGTTCGCCAGGGACTTCACGTTGGCCTCCCGCTGGCTGGCCTGGGAGTCCGCCACGAACACGATGGCATCCGCCCCGGAGAGCACCGCCCGCCGCGTGGCGTTGTACTGCACCTGCCCCGGGACCGTGTAGAGCTGGAGGGCGAGCCGGAACCCCCGGATCCTCCCGAGCTCCAGCGCCAGGAGATCGAAGAACAGCGTCCTGTCCTGGGCTGTGTTCAGAGAGTACAGGCGGGTCCTCTGCTGGGGATCCGTCACGCGGTGGATGTGCTGCAGACAGGTGGTCTTCCCCCCGAGGGCAGGCCCGTAGTAGACCACCTTGATCTTGACCTGGCGGTACTGGTTGTCGAACTGCACCATGGATCGCTCCCGTCACCGGACCCCTCGGGTCCGCAGCGGGTACCGGGCCCCTCGGGATCGCAGGGCAATTGTACCCGGTCCTCCACGGTGGGAGCCGACAGGGCGTGCGTTCGGCTCGTTCCTCCCCGCCGGTCCTGAGGCGTCCTATTCGGACCCCATCCGTCGCGGTCGGGCGATGGCCTCCCGGGAGGGACGGAGCGGCATGCCCTCCACCTCCGGACGGGTCGGCAGGTGGAAGGTCCCACGGGTCGCCTCCGCCACGGTGACACCCACCGACGAGATGTACGCCGGCACGTAGGCGGGGTCTCCCGTGACGTTGTTCACCACCGTGGCGTAGGGGAACACCAGCGCATCGTCGGGACCGTCCACCAGGTAGAACACCACGCTGCCCCCGGTGACGGAGCTCCGGATCCTCCGCTGGAGGTGACCGAAGGGCGGCACCTCGAACTCCTCGGTGTCCACCACGTTGCCGCGGGAGTCCTGGACGTCCATGCGCACCACGGTCCAGTCCGCCGTCCAGGAGGCCACCCCTGCGTTGGCGCGGAACTCGACACCGTCGTTCATGATGCCGGCGCCGTAGGCGAAGGAGTCCCAGTCCAGGCCGTTGTACACCGCAGTCCCCGGGAGGGACTGGGCGTACTCCCCGGTCCAGGTGGAGGGATCGAGGGTGTAGGTCCTCGTGGTCGCCAGGAGGTCGCACGCCTCGGCCGCGGTGCACCCCATCACGTCGATGTCCGCATAGACCAGGAGGGCCCCGCTCCCGTACCGGTCGAACAGCCCGGGTCCGAGCACGTCCCAGAGATTGACGGTCTCCCAGGGGGCCAGCGTGACCTCCAGCGTTGGAACCGACCAGTTCTCCTGCCGGGTGGGCAGGTACTGCACCACCACGGGAAGATCGAACTCGTGCGGATTGTGGATCACCAGGTCGGTCATCCAGAACGTCCCCAGTGCGCCGTCGGCGTGGGCGGCCGCGGGAATCACCCAGGCCGGTGACAGCTGCGCGCCGGCCGTTCCGGCCATGAGGAACATCGCCATGCCTGTCAGGATGAGTGTCCGTTTCATGACAGCAACCTCCGAGCATGACCAATGCACGGGGCGTACCAGCCACCAGCCCCTTCCACGCACGAGGTGGTGGGGACCCCCGTGGCGACTCGTGGTCAGGCCCGTCCACTTTCGGGGACAGACCCCCGGAGGGACCCGGCGGTTCCGTTGAACACCGCCGGTGCTCTCACGTAGAGTGGGGGCCGGCCGGCAGCGCACCGGAGGCCAGCGGCACCGGCATGCCGGCCCCGGGGAGGGTGCCATGCGTCTATCGGGGGTGTTCCTGCTGGTGATGCTGCTCGCGGTGGGAGTGGTCCTCTACCTCCAGGGCCGTTCCACCCGGGAGGATCTCGACGCCGTGCAGCGGGTGGCCACGGATCTCAGGGAACGGGGGGTGGAGGGCCGCTCGCTCGACCGGGCCGCGGCCGAGGAGGCCATCGCGGCCCTCCAGACCCTCACCGCGGACCGGGAGATGGCGGCCGGGCACCTGGAGGACCTGAAGGCCATCGCCTCCACGGCGGCCTCATGGGCCCAGGCCGCCCCGTCCCCGAGCTGGGAGCTCACGGCCGCCGTGGCCATCCGCGGTGCCGCCGACGACCTCCGGAGCTGGGCGGTCCGGGGGGACGCGCGCCACCTCGGCCGCGCCCGGACCCGGCTGGCCGAGGCCCGCGCCGCCCTGACGAACCGGCAGGAGGGAGCACCCATGCCGGGCGGTCCCACGCGGGCCATCAGGGACCGCTTGGACAACCTCCAGCACTCGGCGGACGAGCAGATGCAGGAGCTGGACGAGGCGCTCAGGTGACCCGGTACTCGTCGGGACCGGAAGGCGGAAGGCCCGCCGCCTGCCGGAGGATCTGCGCGGTGGCGGCCGCCGCCGCATCCCACCTGAAGCTCGCCGCCCTCTCCCTCCCCAGCGCCGCGAGGCGTTCCCTGTGGTCCTCGTCTGCCAGGAGCGACGCCACGGCCGAGGCGATCCCCGCGGGGCTCCCGGGGTCCACGTACACCGCGGCGGGCCCCGCCACCTCCGGCATGGCCGAGCGTCCGGAGGTCACCACGGGCGTGCCGCAGGCCATGGCCTCCAGGATCGGCAGCCCGAAGCCCTCGAGCCAGGAGGGGAAGAGCAGGGCGTCGGCTCGCCGGTAGACCGCCGGCAGCTGCCAGCGCTCGACGGAGTCCAGATGGACGATCCGGTCGCGGACCGGGGAGGCCTCCATCTCCCGCCGCAGGCCCCCGGTACGCCAGCCCCAGCGCCCCACCAGCACCAGGGAACCCGGGTACTCCCACCGTGCCAGCAGCGCGAAGGCGCGGAGCACGCCCACCACGTTCTTGCGGGGCTCGAGCGTGGAGAGGAACAGGAGGTACCGCTCGGGAAGTCCCTCCGGGACCTCGCCGTCGTCCCCCCCGGCGAAGGTGGGATCCAGCCCCTCGTGGACCGTGTGGACTCTCCGGTCCGAGATGTGGAAGGCGTCCACGAGATCGGCCCGGGTGGCGTCGGAGACCACGATGAACCGTTCCGTCCTGTGGAGGGCCGGTGGCAGGTGGCGATCCAGCTCGCCGAGCGTGGCGGGGGACACCGTCTCCGGCATGATGGCGAAGGCCAGATCGTGGATCGTGGTGACCAGCGCGCTGCCATGCGGCAGCTGGGTGGCGTGGGGGAAGAAGTTCGGGGCGAAGAGCACCTCGTTGCCGTCCAGGATCCGGAGCAACGGCTCCACCACCGAGCGGAGCAGCGCGAGCGTGGGACGGACGGGGAGCAGGAAGCCCGCGGGCAGGTGATGGAGCCTGAGGCGCATCGTCCTGTGGCCCGGCATGGGCGGCGGTGCCGGTTCGTCCGGGGCGAGGAAGGTGCGGGCGTAGAGGTTGTACTCCAGGCCGTCGTCCCTGCGGTCGAGTGCGGCCAGGAGGTTCCACGCGTACCAGCCCACCCCGGTCATCCTCTCGAAGAAGGGGAAGACGTCCACCGCCACGGCGGCCCTCTCCGAGCCCTCCACGGTGCGGGCGAGGAACCGCCGCCACCGCCGGAGGAGGGTCCCGGCGAGGTCCCGGGCCAGGTGAAGGAAGAACGTGAAGGTTGCGTACAATGAGCGTCCCATGGGTGGACGCCATGTTACACCACGGATCGGCCGGCTCGCGGCCGCGGCAGGGGTGCTCCTGCTCCTCCTGGCGCTGGGAGCCGGCGTCTGGTGGAGGAGGGCGCAGGCCCCGCCCCTCGAACGGGCCGGTCGCCTCCTCACGGACAACCCCGCGCTGGGCCTCCCCTCCCCCCCGGAGGGGCTGGTGGTCCTCGCCCGGCCCGGACGCTGGGCCCGGCTGGTGGGCCGGCACCCCGCGCGACGCCCCCTCCTCGATCCCGCGTGGTGGCAGGGTCTGTCCTCCGGGAAAGCGGAAAGCCGCCCCTGGACGGTCGCTCCCGGCGTCGTGGCGATCCTCCTGGACCGCCTTCCCCGCGGCCTCGTGGTGGCATGGTGGGCCGACGGCTGGGTGGTCCAGGGCGCGGTCTCCGGCGGGGCCGCAACCGAGCGACTGGTCCGGATGCTCCCCCCGGACGTCGCGGCCAACCTCGGGGTCTCGGGAGGTGTTCTCCGTGTGGCCTCCGCCCCCGGCCTGCTCGAGGGTGCCTCGTGGCGTCCGCCGGTCCCCCCCCTGGATCCCGCACAGGGCGTCGCGTGCTGGATCTGGCGTCCGGACGGGGACTGGACCGGACGGTGGGAGGGTGCCACGCTCGTGCTGGAACGCGGTGCCGGCGACGCTGCGGCGGCGCCGCCACCGCGGGGGGCCCTCCTCCTGCGGTCCACCGATGCCGGCCGGGCGCTGGCCCGCCTGGGCCTCCACCCGTCGCGGTGGCATCCCCCGGGGGAGCGGGGAGGAGGCCTGGAGAGCCTCCTGGAGCGCCCCCTGACCCTCTGGATCCGGCGGGTGACCGGCGGCGGCACCCTGCCCCGCCCCGAGTTCGTGGCCGAGCTGGTTCTCCGGGAGGGAGAGGCCCCCTCCGGGGTCGCCGGGGCGCTCCGGAAGACCCTCTGCGCCCTCGGGTGCGTCTCGCAGTCCGCCGAGCTCATGGACGGGACGCCGGTGACCGTCTGGAAGTCCGCCTTCGGGAGCTGGTGGGTCCTGGCCGGGGACGGGGGCGTCGTGATCGCGGATTCCCGGGACCGCCTGGCCGCCTACCTGGGCATGGATCGGGCCGGACTGCTCCCGGGTGGAACCTGGGCCGTGGCCGCGGCGCCGTCGCTGGCAGGCTCGCTGGAGGCCGTGGCCGGGGCCGCGGTGCTGGTCGACCTGGGCCTGGTGGAACGGTCCCGGATCCGGCTGGCGAGACGGCTGGCCGGGCCGTTGCGGGGGTTCGGAGCCATTTCATGGACGCGGTCCGGTGGCTCGGAGCGCGTCGCCGTCGAGTTCACCGACCCGGACTAGTCCTTCCGCTCCTCCAGCCAGTCGGGGGTCTTCCTGGTCTCGAGGAAGGACGCCACACCCCGGCGGCACTCCGGGTGGGCCCGCTGCGCCGCGTTGACCTCGGCCGCGATCCCCAGGGCCTCGCGCCAGGGCAGCCCCGTGGTCCGGTTGAGCAGGTCCTTGGTGGCAGCCAGCGCCGCGGGGGAGGCCTTCGCACAGATCTCGAGCGCCAGCTCCCGGGCCCGGTCGAGCGCTCCCCCCTCCGGGGCCAGCTCGTCGGCGAGCCCGATCTCCACGGCCCGGGCGCCCTCGAGCATCTCCGGGTCCAGGAGCAGCCGCCGCGCCACGTGACCGGGCACCCTCCGGGTGAGGTAGGTGGAGACCAGGGCGGGAACGAACCCGATCTTCACCTCGGTGTAGGCGAAGCGCGAGGAGGGTTCCGCCACCACCAGGTCGCAGGCGGTGGCCAGCCCGCACCCGCCCGCGACGGCGGCCCCGTGGACCGCGGCAACCGTGAGCTTCGGGTGGTCCAGGAGCGTGGCGAAGAGACGCTCGAGCCGCCGCGAGTCCTCCAGGTTGGCCTCGGGGTCCCCCCCATCCGCGATGCTGCGGAGCGCCTCGAGATCGGCCCCGGCCGAGAAGTGCCGCCCGGCTCCCGCGAGCACCACGGCACGGAGCCCGCCGTCGGTGGCGGCACGCTCGAGCTCCAGGGTGAGGGACCGGACCAGGGGGGGCGAGAGCGGGTTGGCCCGCCGGGGGTCGTTGAGGGTCAGGATCAGCAGGGGTCCGTCACGGTGGCCGAGGAGGAGTTCGTCCATGACTGCCATGGTATCCCGGAACGGCGCCCTCCCGCCGTCCGGATCCCGAACAACGGCAAAGAACCATGTCCGGGGTGCGGATCCTGCCGGGGCACGATCAGCCGGTCGGTCCGACGAGGTGGGGCGCCACCAGCGCCAGGACGACCCCCGCCATGAGGCCCGCGACCAGATCGTCCACCATGATGCCCACCCCGAGGGGGATCCCCTCCAGGCGGCGGACGGGCCACGGCTTGACCACGTCGAAGATCCTGAAGAGGACGAAGCCCGCCGTCACGAAGACCACGATCCCACGGGGGCCGGCCGCCGGGAGGTTCCACAGGGCCACGGCGTAGGTGAGCCATTGCCCCACCACCTCGTCGATGACCACGGCCCCCGGATCCCCGGTCCCCCTCCGTTCGGCCTCCACGTGGGCGGCCCATGTCCCGAACGCCGTGACCAGGGCCACCAGCACGCCCGTGACCCCCACCAGCAGCACGGGATCGGCGAGCAGCACCGTCAGGCCCAGCCACGTCACCGCCGCCGGCAGCGATCCCGCGAAGGTCCCCGGTGCCAGGACACGGTCGCCGAGGCCGAAGACCGTCGCGATCCGGTAGGCCCGCCGGTCGGGAGGGAGACTCAGAGGCGGCACAGGAGCGCTCCCCAGTTGAGACCGCTGCCCAGGCCCACGAGGCACACGAGGTCGCCCGGCCTCGCCCGCCCCTGCTCCAGGGCCTCGTGGAGCGCGATGGGGATGGTCCCCGCCGTGGTGTTGCCGTAGTGCTGGATGTTGTTGAACACCTTCTCGTCCGGCAGACCGAGCCTCTTCTGGACCCCCTCGTTGATGCGGAGGTTGGCCTGGTGCATGATCACCAGGTCCAGGTCGTCCAGGGTGAGACCGTGCCGGTCGAGGACCTCCAGCGTGACCTCCGGCATGTGGGTCACCGCGAGGGCGTAGACCTTGCGCCCCTCCACGATGGGAATGTGGTCGTCCCGTGCGAACATGTCGGGGTGGAAGTAGGGACGGTAGTTGCTGCCCCCACCGTTGACCCAGAGCCGTCTGGCCTCGCTGCCCCGCGTGTGGAGCACGTGGCCGAGGATGCCCCGCCCGTCGTCCTCCGAGGCCTCCAGGACCACGGCGCCGGCGCCGTCCCCGAACAGCACCGTCCTGTCGCGGGTCTCGGTGTTCTTCCGGCGCTCGTCCTCCGACAGGGGCCCCGCATCGGGATCCCGCACCACCTCCCAGGTCCGCCTCGACCAGGGCATGAACATGACGTGGGCCTCCGCCCCCACCAGCAGCACCCTCCGGTACTGGCCGGAACGGATGAGCGCGTCCCCCAGCTGCAGGGCATAGACGAAGCCGGCGCACTGCTGCCGGATGTCCAGACACGGGATGTCCCCGAGGCCGAGCTTCTCCTGGAGCGGCGGGGCCGAGCCGGGGAAGTAGTAGTCCGGCGTCATGGTGGCGAAGATCACGTAGTCCAGGTCTTCGGGGCCGATTCCCGCGGCCTCCAGGGCATCCCGTACCGCCGGGACCGCCAGGTCGCTGGATGCCATGTCGTCGTCGGCGTAGTGGCGTTCCACGATGCCGGTCCGGACCTGGATCCACTCGTCGGACGTGTCCATGATCCGCGCCAGGGCGTGGTTGTCCACCGTGGTCGGGGGGATGTACCGTCCCGTTCCCGTGATGACAGCGCGCATGTGGTGTCCTCCCTGAGACGACTATACCGGAGAGTGCCCCGCCTCCCGCGCCGCCAGGATCTCCAGGAGACGCCCGTGGAGGCCGCCGAAATCCCCCGAGGAGCAGGCCACCACGACGTCACCGGGACCCAGACGGCCCACCAGCACCGCCGCCGGATCGGACCCGGGGGGGGGCATCACGGCCTCCACGCCCCGTCGCTCCAGCTCCGCGGCCAGGCGCTCCCTGTCCAGGGTGTCCTCCGGCCCGAGACGGTCCCTGTGGTACACCGGCGCCACCAGGACCACGTCCGCCCCCTCCAGGGCCCCGGGATAGGCCTCCTGGAAGAGCCTCCGCCCCGCGGTCAGGGACCGGGGCTCGAAGGCCACCACCAGGCGCCGTCCGGGCCAGCGCTGGCGGGCCGCCTCCACCGTGGCCGCCAGGGCCGTGGGGTGGTGGGCGAAGTCGTCCACCACCGTGACCCCGCCGGCCTCACCCACCACCTCCATGCGCCGCCTGACGCCGGGGAAGCGGGCCAGCGCCTCCACGGCACGTTCCGGCTCCACGCCGGCCTCCGCGGCCGCGGCCACGGCCAGGGCGGCGTTGGCCAGGTTGTGCTCGCCCCACAGGGGGACCCGGAGCTCCAGCTGCCGTTCCCCCATGACCAGACGGGCCCGGACCCCCGTGGAACCGGTGGCCACATCCCGGACCTCCACGGCGCTCCCGGGCTCCGGCCCCACGACCCGGACCGGGGCCGTGGCGTCCCGGACCGCCTCGCAGGCCAGCTCGCTCCAGCCGGACACGATGATCCGGCCGTGGGGCGGCACCTGCGCCGATCCGGCGCGGAAGGCTGTCAGAACGGCATCCAGGGACGGGTAGATGTCGGCATGATCGTACTCCACGGGGCCCAGGACGAGGATCCGTGGACGGTAGTGGAGGAACTTGGGACCCCTGTCGAAGAAGGCCGTGTTGTACTCGTCCCCCTCCAGCACCATCCACGGCCCCCCGCCGAGCCGGAACGACCGGCCGCTCCACCGGAGCATTCCCCCCACGAGGTAGGAGGGGTCGGCCCCCGTGGCCTCCAGGATCCACGCCAGCAGCGAGGTGGTGGTGGTCTTCCCGTGGGTCCCCGCCACCACCATGGCCTCCCGCCCCACCCCCAGAAGGTAGTGGGCAACGGCCTCCGCCTGGGCCAGGAAGGGCACGCGCCGGACCAGGACCTCCCGGACCTCGGGGTTGTCGCGACCCACGGCATTGCCGATGATGACGCGGTCCACCTCCCGTGGAATGGCCGGCGGGTCCCAGCCGAGACGGACCGGGATCATCAGCTCCTCGAGGAGGGTGCTCATGGGTGGATAGAGCGTGGTGTCGACCCCCTCCACCCTGTGGCCGGCCGCCTGCAGGAGGCCTGCCAGGCCGGCCATGGCCGTCCCACCGATGGGGAGGAGGTAGAGGTGCTCGGCCCTGTGGTACGGCTCTTGCAAAAGTTTCTCCGCACGGGGGTTGCAGCTCCGGCAGGGAACCCCTAAGATTGATGCCGCTCGTGCGCAGGATACCACGAAGGAGGAAGGCCCATGCTCAGGAGATCCACGCTGCTGCTCGCCGCTGTCATGCTGGTTCTGGCCCCGGACGTTTCCCGGGCCCAGGAGGCTCCGGCCGGACCGAGGATCAGCGTTCCGGAAAAGGTGAAGGACTTCGGGATCGTCCCCCAGGGGAAGGTCCTCGAGGTGAAGTACCAGCTCGTCAACGAGGGCACCGAGAAGCTGGTGGTGAAGGCCGTGCGTCCCACCTGCGGGTGCACCGTGGCCGAGTACGACAAGGAGATCGCCCCCGGACGTGCGGGATGGGTCCGGGCCAAGGTGGACACCTCCGCCTTCAACGGCCCCATCACCAAGTCCATCCTCGTGATGACCAACGACCCCGAGACGCCCACGGTCACCCTGGTGGTCAAGGCCAACGTCCGCCCCTACCTGGAAGTGGTACCCCGGCCGCTCGTCCGGTTCAACACCGTACAGGGTGAGCCCGTGAGCCAGGAGGTCTTCGTGGTCACGGACGACGTCCAGGACTTCGAGGTCACCGGGGTGAAGAGCTCGGTGCCCTTCATCACGGGGACCATCCGCAAGCTCGAGGGCGACGAGCTGGTTCCCGGGAAGTACAAGGTGCAGTACGGCGTGACCCTGACACTGGCGCCCGACGCCCCGGCCGGTCCCCTCAATGCGGACGTGACCATCGAGACCAGCCACCCCAGGGCGAAGGAGGTGAAGGTCAAGGTCTTCGGCGTGGTGCACTCGCTGCTCCAGGTGACCCCGTCCCAGATCCAGTTCGGGTCCGTGGAGGCCAGGGCCAGGCCCGGGCGCAACGTGGTCGTGGTGTACAACCGCAAGGGACCGTTCAGCATCGAGGGAGTGTCGGTGGAGGATCCCGCCTTCGAGGCCACCGTGCGGCCCAGGGAGGAGGGCAAGCGCTACCAGGTGACCGTGACGGTGAAGCCCGACGCCCCGGCCGGCACCCACGACACCGTTCTCGTGATCAACACCTCGGATCCGCAGTTCAAGGAGCTCCGGATCCCGGTGCGGGCCAACATCAAGTAGGGCATCGAGTTTCCCGGGCGCGGCGGAGGCCCGGTCTCCGCCGCGTTCGTGTCCCGGGACGCCGCGGACACCGGTGGAGCCGGGAGGAGGCCGCATGACGAACATCCGGGCCCTGGAGTGGGACGGCGAGGCGCTGCTCCTGCTGGACCAGCGCCAGCTGCCGGCACGCACCGCCTGGATCCGGTGCGCCACGGCGGGGGAGGTCGCCTCCGCCATCGCCTCGCTGGTGGTGCGCGGGGCTCCGGCCATCGGCGCCGCCGCGGCCTGGGGGGCCGTCCTGGCCTCCCGGACGGCCACGGACGACGCGGAGCTCGGCGAACAGCTGGAGACACTGCGCTCCGCCCGCCCCACGGCCGTGAACCTTCGCCGGGCCGTGGATCGCGTGGAGGCCGCCATGGCCGCCGCCCCCCGGGACCGGCGTCTCCAGGCGGCCCTGGCCGAGGCCCGCGCCATCGAGTCGGAGGACGCGGACGCCTGCCGCGCCATGGCCCGGCTCGGGGCCGACCTGCTGGGTGGGGGTCCTCCCGTTGAGGTGCTGACGCACTGCAACACCGGGGCCCTGGCCACCGCGGGTGTGGGCACCGCCCTGGGCGTGGTGCGGGAGCTGGCCGCGCGGGGCCGCCTGGAGCGCCTGTGGGCCTGCGAGGCCCGTCCCGTCCTCCAGGGAGCCCGGCTCACCGCGTGGGAGGCGCTGCAGGACGGCCTCCCCATCACGCTGGTGGTGGACTCGGCCGCCGCCACGGTCCTGGCATCCCGGCCCATCGCCGCCGTCCTGGTGGGGGCCGACCGCATCGCCGCCGACGGGTCGGTGGCCAACAAGATCGGCACCCATCCCCTGGCCGTCCTGGCCGCCCGCCACGGCGTCCCCTTCCACGTGGTGGCCCCCACCTCCACGGTGGACCTCTCGGTCCCCGGGGGCGATGCCATCCCCGTGGAGGAACGGGACGGCGACGAGGTGCGCCGGGTCCGTGGCGTCCTGGTGGCCCCCGAGGACGTGGCGGTGTTCAATCCGGCCTTCGACGTGACCCCGCCCGACCTCGTCACGGCCATCGTCACCGAGCGGGGTGTGGCGCGTCCCCCGTTCCGGGAGGATCTGGCCCGACTGGCCGGCGGGGAATCTGCGTGAGCCACCCGAGGACCCTGGGGATCGAGACCTCCTGCGACGAGACCTCCGTGGCCATCCTGGACGGGGAGGGCCGCGTGGAGGTGAACCTCCTGTCGAGCCAGGTGGCGGCCCACGCCCCCTGGGGCGGCGTGGTCCCCGAGCTGGCCTCGCGGGAACACCTCAAGGCGCTTCCGCTCCTGGCAGCCCGTGCGCTGGAGCTGGCTCCCGGCCCGCCCGAGCTCGTGGCGGTGACCGCGGGGCCCGGCCTCGTGGGCGCCCTCCTGGTGGGCGTGCGCTTCGCCGCGGCGTGGGCCTGGGGCCGTGGCCTCCCCCTGGTGGCCGTGGACCATCTGGAGGGCCACCTGGCCTCGCCCTTTCTCTCCCTGGAGGGCGCGCCGGCGGCCGGGCCGGAGGGCCCCGTGCTGGCCCTCGTGGCCTCCGGGGGGCACTCTGCCTGGTACCTGGTGCGGCCCGGCGCGGCCCCGGAGCGCCTCGGCCGCACCCGGGACGATGCCGCCGGCGAGACCTTCGACAAGGTGGCCCAGGTCCTGGGCCTGCCCTACCCCGGGGGTCCCGAGGTGGACCGCCTGGCGCGGAAGGGGAGCCCCACGGCGTGGCGGCTGCCCCGGCCCCGCCTCGAGGACGCGCCCCTCGACTTCTCCTTCTCGGGCCTCAAGTCGGCCACCATCCGCCTGGTGCGGTCGGAGGGCCTCACGGGGGTGGGCCCCTCGGGGGCCGGGCAGGCCGTGTATGATCTCCTGGCGTCGTTCGAGGCCGCCGTGGTGGACCAGCTCCTCGGCCCCCTGCCCGAGCTCGTCCGCCATCACCGCCCGGTGGTGGTGACCGCCTCGGGGGGTGTGGCAGCCAACACGCTGCTGCGGCGGGAGCTCGAACGGCGGGGAGGGGCGCTCGGGGTGGAGGTGGTCCTGCCCCCCGTGGCCCTGACGACCGACAACGCCGCCATGATCGCGCGCGCGGGCCAGCTGGCCTTCGCCCGCGGCGAGAGGCACGACCCCCGGCGCCTGGACGCCCGGCCCAGCGAGAAGTGGCAGCCGCCGGGGATGCGGAAGGTTCGATGAGCAGCCAGAGGATCCGGAACTTCTCCATCATCGCCCACATCGACCACGGGAAGTCGACGCTGGCGGACCGCATCCTGGAGCTCACGGGTGCGGTCTCGGAGCGGGAGATGAAGGAGCAGCTCCTGGACGACATGGACCTGGAGCGGGAGCGGGGCATCACCATCAAGGCCCACGCCGTGACGCTCGAGTGGACGGCCCCGGACGGTGAGGTCTACACCCTGAACCTCATCGACACCCCGGGGCACGTGGACTTCAGCTACGAGGTCTCGCGATCCCTCGCCGCCTGCGAGGGCGCCGTGCTGGTGGTGGACGCCACCCAGGGGGTGGAGGCCCAGACCCTGGCCAACGCCTACCTG
Organism: Thermoanaerobaculia bacterium; assembly: GCA_027061805.1. Lineage (GTDB taxonomy): Bacteria > Acidobacteriota > Thermoanaerobaculia > Thermoanaerobaculales > Sulfomarinibacteraceae > JAMOWA01. The sequence continues at coordinate 138,067 of JAMOWA010000059.1, forward strand.
GCGCTCGAGAACGACCTGGAGATCCTCCCCGTCATCAACAAGATCGACCTCCCCTCGGCGGAGCCCGACCGCGTGGCCGAGCAGATCGAGCAGGTGGTGGGGCTGCCCGCGGAGGAGGCCCTCCAGGTCTCCGCCAAGACGGGCTCGGGGGTCCGGGAGCTGCTGGACGCCATCGTGGAGCAGATCCCGCCGCCCCGGGGCCGCGGGGAGGCGCCCCTCAGGGCCCTGCTCTTCGACGCCTGGTACGACTCGTACCGGGGCGTGTGCTGCCTCGTGCGGGTGGTGGATGGCGAGATCCGGGCCCGCCAGTCCATCCGCTTCATGTCCACCGGGAACGCCTTCGACGTGGAGGAGGTGGGCCGCTTCACCCCGTCGGCCGAGCCCGCGGACCGCCTGGGACCCGGCGAGGTGGGCTACGTCTTCGCCGGGATCAAGGAGCTGCACCAGACCCGCGTGGGCGACACCATCACCCTGGACAGGGAACCCGCCACCGAACCCCTTCCAGGTTTCAAGGAGGCCAAGCCCGTGGTCTTCGCGGGCCTCTACCCCGTGGACTCCGCGGACTACCAGGACCTCCGGGACGCCCTGGACAGGCTCCGGCTCAACGACGCCTCCTTCACCTTCGAGCCGGACACCTCCCAGGCGCTGGGGTTCGGCTTCCGGTGCGGCTACCTGGGCCTGCTGCACATGGAGATCATCCAGGCCCGCCTGGAGAGGGAGTTCGGGCTCGACCTCATCACCACGGCGCCGGGGGTGCGCTACCGCGTCACCACCACCCGGGGCGAGACCATCTGGGTGGACAACCCCAAGGACCTGCCGGACGCCGGGGCCATCGAGTCCATCGCGGAGCCCATGATCGACGCCACGATCCTGACGCGGGACGACGCCGTGGGCCCCATCCTCAAGCTCTGCGAGGAGCGGCGGGGTCTCCAGAAGCGCCTGGAGTACGTGGGTCCGGAGCGGGTGCTCATCGAGTACCGCCTCCCCCTGGCCGAGGTGGTGCTCGACTTCTACGACAGGCTCAAGAGCGTGTCCCGCGGCTACGCCTCCTTCGACTACCAGCTGGTGGGGTACGAGGACTCGGACCTGGTCAAGCTGGACATCCTGGTCAACGGCGAGCCCGTGGACGCCCTGTCGGTGATCGTGCACCGGGACAACGCGTACCACCGGGGCCAGGCGGTGGTGACCAAGCTCAAGGCGGTGATCCCCCGGCAGCTCTACGAGGTGGTGATCCAGGCCTCCATCGGCCGGAGGGTGATCTCCCGCGCCGTGGTGAAGGCACTCCGGAAGAACGTGACCGCCAAGTGCTACGGTGGAGACATCACGCGGAAGAAGAAGCTGCTCGAGAAGCAGAAGGAAGGCAAGAAACGGATGAAGAAGGTGGGGCGGGTGGAGGTCCCGCAGGAGGCCTTCCTGGCGGTGCTCAAGGTGGAGGATACATGAGAAAGTCGGTGACCCGGGAGTACTACGAGGCCATCCTGGTCGCGGTGATCCTCGCGCTGTTCGCGCGGACCTTCGTCTTCGAGAACTTCAAGATCCCCTCGGGGTCCATGGAGGACAACCTGCTGGTGGGGGACCACCTGGTGGTGAACAAGTTCATCTACAGCCCCCACTGGAACACCCCCGTCCACGCCCTCCTCCCCCAGCGGGAGCCCCGCCGGGGCGACGTGGTGGTCTTCAAGTTCCCCGAGGACCCGCGCCGGGACTTCATCAAGCGGTGCATCGCGCTGCCCGGGGACACTGTGGAGGTCCGCGGCAAGCAGCTCTACCTCAACGGCGTGCTGCAGGAGGAGCCCTACGTGGTCCACAAGGACCCCGTGGTCTACCCCGACTCCCCCATGGTGCCCCCCAGCCTCCGCCTGCGGGACAACTTCGGTCCCTTCGTGGTCCCCGAGGGCACCATCTTCTGCATGGGCGACAACCGGGACAACTCCCTGGACTCCAGGTTCTGGGGCCCCGTGCCCCGCAGCTACCTCAAGGGGCGGGCCGTGGTGATCTACTGGTCCTTCGAGGCAAGACGGAACGACTGGCAGTGGCAGGGGCTCGGCCACCGGCTCAAGCAGCTGGGCGAGGTGGTCCTCCACTTCTTCACCAAGACCCGGTGGGACCGGACCTTCCGGCTGGTGCGCTGAGGCCGGAGCGGGGCCGGCCGTTTGCGGCGCACGCGGGTTGACGGTACCATTGGACCCAGGGAAAGGTGTCAAGGAGGCCCCGATGGACCGACTCGCCAGTCAACGCGGACAGATCAACGCCGGGTGTTTCATCGCCCTCTTCCTCGTGGTGATCGTGGTGATCATCGCCACCAGGACCGTCCCCGTGGTCATCGAGGTGGGTGACCTGCAGAAGCAGATCGAGCTCCTGGCGGAGCGCGCGAGCCTCTCCACCTACACCAACAAGAAGATCGAGGCCAGGATCTACCAGAAGGCCGAGGAGCTCGGCCTTCCCGTGAAGCCGGGGAACATCAAGATCCAGCGGTCGTCCCAGGAGATCCACATCGTGGTGGAGTACGATGTGGACATCAAGTTCCCGGGCTACACCTACCACTGGCACAAGGTCCACGACGTCCGGAGACCCCTCTTCTGAGGCCGGTGCGCCGGGGAGCACCGCCCCGGCGCCGCTCAGTTCCGCCCCGCGATCTCCTCGAGCACTCCGGCCGCTGCGGCGGCCGGGTCGTCGGCCCGGGTGATGGGTCGCCCCACCACCAGGATGTCGGCCCCGCGCTCCACGGCCTCCGCCGGCGTCACGATCCGGCGCTGATCGTCCGTGGCGGCCCAGGCCGGCCGGATTCCCGGGGTCACGATGAGGAAGTCGGGGCCGCAGGCCCTGCGGATGGCCGCCGCCTCGCGGGCGGACGCCACCACGCCGTCCAGGCCGCAGTCCCGGGCCATCCGGGCCCAGTGCACCACGAGCTCCTCGGGCTGCCAGTCCATGCCCAGCTCCGCCAGGCCGTCGGCGTCGAGGCTGGTCAGCACGGTGACGGCGATGACCTTCGGTGGGGGGCCCTCCGCCCCCTCCCGGGCCCCCTCCACCGCCGCCCGGAGCATGGCGGAGCCCCCGGAGGCGTGGACGTTGAACATCTGGGCGCCCAGGGCCGCGCAGTTGGCCGCCGCCCGCCGGACGGTGTTGGGGATGTCGTGGAGCTTGAGGTCCAGGAAGACCCTGGGGCCCACCTCCACCACCCGCCGCACGAGGTCGGGCCCGTGGGCGGTGAAGGCCTCGAGGCCCACCTTGAGCCATCCCGCGGAGTGGACCAGCGTGGCCGCCATGGACTCGATCCAGTGGCGGTCCGTGCCGTCCAGGGCCACGCACAGGGGGCTGGTTGCCGGCGTCATCTCACACCTCCAGGGCACCCACCAGGTCCCGGACCCGCTCCGTGCCCGTCCGGTCGCAGTAGTCGTCGAGCTCCCCGAGGATCTCCAGCATGGCCCGGGGACGCCGGAAGGTGGCGGTGCCCACCTGGACGGCCGAGGCCCCCGCGAGCAGGAAGCGCACCACGTCGAGGCCGGTCTCGATGCCGCCCAGGCCCACCAGTGGCACCTCCGGCAGGGCCCGGTGCACCTCGAAGACCATCCGGAGGGCCACGGGCAGGATCGCCGGGCCCGAAAGGCCGCCGAAGGTCCGCGCCAGCATGGGGCGCCGGGCCCACGGGTCGATGGCCATGCCCCTGATGGTGTTGATGAGGGCCAGGGCGTCCGCCCCACCGTCCACGGCGGCCCGGGCCGTGCCCGCCAGGTCGGGCGCGTTGGGCGAGAGCTTCACCCACAGCGGGCGCGCGGTGGCCTCCCGGCAGGACCGGGTCAGGGCCTGGAGGAGGATGGGGTCGTGCCCGAACTCCATGCCCCCCGAGGAGACGTTGGGGCAGGAGACGTTGAGCTCGTAGCCGTGGATCCCCTCCTCGGCCTCGCACCGCTCGATGACCCGCAGGTAGTCGCCCGGGGACTCGCCGAACACGTTGACGATCACCACGGCCCCCCTGGCCCGGAGCTCCGGGAGCTTCTCCCGGCAGAAGGCCTCGACCCCGATGTTCTCGAGCCCGATGGCGTTGAGCATGCCCGAGGCCGTCTCGGCGATGCGCGGCATGGGTGCTCCCGCCCGGGGCCGGGGGCTCAGGCCCTTGGTGACCACGCCGCCGAGGGACTCCGGGGGGCACAGATCCACGAGGTCGAGGCCGTACCCGAAGGTCCCGGAGGCGGCGAGGACGGGGTTGGACAGCTCCAGCGCGCCCACGGCCGTGGTGAGGTCGACTCCGCTCACAGCGCCTCCCAGTCCACGGCGTCGCCCCGGAGCACCGGACCCTCGGTGCACACCCGGAGGTGACCGCCATCGGGGGTGGGGACCACGCACCCCAGGCAGACCCCCAGGCCGCAGGCCATGCGCTCCTCCATGGCCAGGAGGGCCGGGAGGCCGTACGCCCGGCCGAGCTCCGCCACCGCCCTGAGCATGGGGTTGGGGCCGCAGGCCCACAACTCCGACCATGCGGCCCCGTCCCGGAGACGTCGTTCCACCGCCCCGGTCACCAGGCCCGCCTCGCCCGCAGTTCCGTCGTCGGTACAGGGAACGAGGACCCCTCCGGTGTCTGCCGCCACCCGGGCGCACCCCTCCGGGTCGATGAGCTCCTCCGCCGTGGCCGCGCCCACGAACAGATCGCACCGGGTTCCGGCCCCGGCCAGCTCACGGGCGGCGTACAGGAGCGGTGGCAGGCCGATGCCCCCCGCCACCAGGGCCACCGAGCGGGGTGGCTCCTCCAGTGGAAACCCGTTGCCGAGCGGGCCCAGGACGCGGGTGCCGGTGCCCTCCGGCACGCCCCTCCAGAACGCGGTACCCGGCCCCACCTCCCTGATCATCAGGTCCAGCCAGCAGCTCTCCTCCCCGGCCCCGAATCCCGCCACCGAGAAGGCACGGCGCCAGAACGGCAAGCCACCCCCGGCGGACTCCACCATGACGAACTGGCCGGGAACGGGGCGGGGCATGGGGCCATGGACCTCGAGGCGTACCCCGAAGCAGGTGGGGGTGAGCTCCGTGCGGCCCACGAGGGAGGCGGGAAGGTCGGCGCGCGGTACCATGGCCTGGTGATTATGCGGGTTCGCGGCGAAATCTTCCAGGTCCTGGTTGCCGGGGCGGGGGGCGGCCTCCTCTTCCTGGTCCTGCTGCTCCGTCTGAACCCCGAGATCCACGAGGTGCCGTGGCACCTCATGAGGGCGGCGGTCCTGTGGGGCCTGTGGGGGGCCGCGGTGCTGGGGCTGCCCCTGGCCCTCGTCGTCCGGGGGATCCGCAGGGCGGGGTGGCTCGGACACCTCTCCTGCTTCCTCCCACAGGTCGCGGCCATCCTCTTCCTCCTGGCGGCGGGGCTCGCCCGGGTGAACGCCGACATCCACTCGGCCTTCCTCACGGGAAGCGCCCACAGGATCCTGGGGCAGGACGCCGTGGCATGGCTCGCCACCGCGCTGGTGCTCCTGGGGGTGGACCGGTGGCTCCGGCGGCGCGGCGATCGGCGCCGGATCGGCGTGGCGGCGGCGATCCTGCTGGTGCTTCCCGGCCTCCGCCTCCTGACGGAGCCGACCCCGCCGGTGGAGCCGGCCCCCTCCGTGGCGCGCTCCCTGGGGCGGGCGAGCCGGGGCCTGGTGGTGGTGGGCGTGGAGGGGCTCGACCTCAACCTGCTCCTCGCCAGCGCCTCGGAGGGCCGCTACCCGACCCTGTCCCGCCTCGTGTCCGAGGGGGCATGGGGAGCGCTCAGGCCCCACAGGCCATTCCTCAGGCGGTCCCAGTGGACCTCCGTCGCCGTGGGTGCCTACCCGCGCGCCCACGGCGTCAAGTCGCGCTGGGCCTGGAAGATCCACGGGGGGTTCCCCGAGCCGGTCCGCCTCCTCCCCTGGACCCCGGTGGGCTCGGCGTGGCTGCTCCCGCGCCCCGTGAGCCGGCGGGTACCGCCCCCGCCGTCGCTGCTGCCCCCCCTCTGGGAGCGGCTGGCGGCCGGGGGCATGACCGCGGTGGCCCTCGACTGGCCCGGGGTGTGGGCGCCGGGAACCACCACGGAGCCTCCGGCCGGCGACCGGAGCTGGGGCACCCTGGAGGTGAACCTCCGGCACTCCCTCGACCTCGCCCTCGCACCGTTCCCCGAGGAGGGCGAGGCGCTGCACCACTCCCTGGAGCGAGACATGGCCAACCTGGCCGCGGCCCGGCGGGCCCGTCCCTCGTCCGACGCCACCGTGTGGCTCCACCTGGGCGCGCTCGCCACCGCGCGGAAGTTCCTGGAGCCCCTCGAGGTGGGGGACACCGACGAGCGGGCCATCCAGGAGCTGGTGCTGGAGATGCTCGACGAGGAGCTCGAGCAGCTCCTCCTGTGGCGGGCCGAGGCCCTCATTGCGGTGGTGTCCCCCTACGGGTACGCGCGGCCGGACTCGTGGGAACGGCTCCGCCGCCTCCTCGGTGGGGGCGGCCGGTGGCGCACCTCGCCCCGGTCCTGCCCCGACGGCGTGCTCGTGCTCGTCGGGCAGAACGTGGTTCCCGGCACCCGTTTCGAGGAGGCCAGCCTGGTGGACGTGGCCCCGACCCTGTGCTACCTCCTGGGCCTGCCCGTGGCCCACTCCATGGAGGGCAACGTGATCCGCGGGGCCGTGGAGCCGTCCTACCTGGCCCGCACCCCCCTCCGCGTGGTGGACTAGGAGCCCACACAGGCCGGGCATTCGCGCCACCGGCCCCGGGGACGCTCCGAACCCGGGCACCCCATTTCTTCACCCCTCACTCTTCACTCTTTACTCTTCTACTCTTCGCCCTCTCCGGACCGGCTATGATCTGGGGCATGGAACGGCTTCTCCTGGTGGACGGGCACTCGAACCTCTACCGCGCGCACTTCGCCCTGCGCGACAACCTGACGGCGCCCGACGGCACCCCCACCGGTGCCACCTACGGCTTCCTCCGGATGCTCCACCGCCTCCTGGAGCAGCTGGAGCCCTCCCACGTGGGCGTGGCGTTCGACGTCAGCCGGGTCACCTTCCGCACCCGGCTGGACGAACGCTACAAGGCCCACAGGAAACCCATGCCCGAGGAGCTGGCCGTCCAGATCCCCCAGGTCCGGGAGGCCCTGGTCCACCTGGGGATCCCCATCCTGGAGCTTCCCGACTACGAGGCCGACGACGTGATGGGGACCCTGGCCCACCGGGCCATGGCCGTCCCGCTGGAGACCGTGATCGCCACCTCGGACAAGGACATGCTCCAGCTGGTGCGCGACCCCTGGATCAGGGTCTGGCACACTCGCCACGAGCGGCTCCTGGACGAGGCGGCCACCGAGGAGCTCTTCGGCGTCCCGCCCCACCAGGTGATCCACGTCCTGGCGCTGGAGGGTGACAGCTCGGACAACATCCCGGGGTGCCGCGGGATCGGCAAGAAGGGCGCCCGCGAGCTGATCCGGAGGTGGGGCTCCGTGCAGGCGCTGTACGAGCACCTGGACGAGGTGACCCCCACCCGGGCCCGGAACGCCCTGGCGGCCCACCGGGAGGAGGTGGAGCTCTCCCTGGAGCTGGTGAGGATCCGCACCGACCTCGACCTGCCGCTGGACCTGGACGCCCTCGCGCGGTCCGAACCCGACACCGCCGCCCTGGCGGAGCTCTACCGGCGGCTCGGCTTCACCTCCCTCCTGGCGGAGCTGGACCTGACCGGGGACCGTGCCGGGGCGCTCTCCGTGGAGACCGGGAGCGCCGGAGAGCTCGCCGCGGTCGCGGGCGGCCTCCACGTGGAGGACGGCCTCGCCGCGGCCACGGACGGCCGGCGCGTGGTGGCGTGCCGCGCCGGGGCCGAGGAGCTGGCCGAGGCCCTTTGCGGCCCGCTGGATGGCCACACGGTCCACGAGAGCAAGGAGCTCCTGAGGTTGCTCCGGGACCACGGCAGGACCTGGGACTCCCCGCCCCGCGACCTGTCGCTGGGGGCCTACCTGCTGAACCCCGGCGAGGACATGTCCCTCGCCGCCGTCGCCCGACGCCACCTGGCCGTGCTGCCCGCCACCCCCGAGGCCGCCGACCTGGAGCTCGCGGACGTGGCCGAGCGGGCGCTGTGGGTCCACCGGGCCGCGGAGACCGTCTTCGCGGAGCTGGAGGAGGAGGGCCTCACCGGGGTCTACGAGCGCCTGGAGGCGCCGCTGGTTCCCGTGCTGGAGGCCATGGAGCGCTGGGGGATCCGCCTGGACCGCGCCGTGCTCGAGGAGCTCTCCCGGCGGCTGGCCGCCTCCCTGGCGGAGCTGGAGACCGAGATCCACGCCGAGGCCGGCGAGGAGTTCAACATCAACTCCTCCCAGCAGCTCGGGGTGATCCTCTTCGAGAAGCTGGGCTACCCCGTGCTCAGGCGGACCGCAAAGACCCGCCGCCCATCCACCGGCGTGGAGGTCCTCACGGAGCTGGCCGGGCGGGGATACCGGCTGCCGGCGCTCATCCTGGAGTACCGGGAACAGGCCAAGCTCAAGTCCACCTACGTGGACGCGCTGCCCCGGCAGGTGGGCCCGGACGGCCGCATCCACACCCGCTTCCACCAGACGGTCACCGCCACGGGCCGGCTCTCCTCCTCGGACCCCAACCTCCAGAACATCCCGGTGAGGACCGAGCTGGGCCGCGAGGTCCGGCGGGCCTTCGTGGCGGACGAGGGGTACCTCCTGGTGGCCGCGGACTACTCCCAGATCGAGCTGCGGGTGCTGGCCCACATGTCGGGCGATGCCACCCTGGTGGCGGCCTTCGAGGCGGGCGAGGACATCCACCGCGCCACGGCGGCCGCCGTTCTGGGCAAGCCCGTCACGGAGGTCACGCCCCGCGAGCGCCGGGCCGCCAAGACGGTGAACTTCGGCCTCATCTACGGCATGGGCGCCTACTCCCTGGCCCGGGACCTGGGCGTGACGCCCGCCGAGGCGCAGGCCTTCATCGACGCCTACTTCGAGCGCTTCCCCGGCGTGAAGGCCCACATGGACGCCCTGCGGGAACGCGCCCGTCGGGAGGGACGGGTCTCCACCCTGTTCGGCCGGTTCCGCCGGATCGCCAACCTCGACCACCCCTCGGCCAACGTCCGGGCCGCCGCCGAGCGCATGGCCATCAACGCACCCATCCAGGGGACCGCCGCGGACATCATCAAGATGGCCATGATCGCCGTCCACGGAGCTCTCGCGGGTTCGACCACCCGGCTCCTGCTCCAGGTCCACGACGAGCTGATCCTGGAGGCACCCGAGGGCGACGCCCCGGCCGTGGCCTCCCGGGTGAAGGGAATCATGGAGGGCATCACCGAGCTGCGCGTGCCCCTGGTGGTGGACGTGAACACCGGCCGCTCCTGGTACGACGCGAAGTAGGGCCTCAGCCCTCCGTGCCGAGGCGGACCAGGTCGGAGAAGAGATCGAAGGCGTGACGGGTCCGGAGCGCCGGGTCCAGGAGGCTCCCGGTGGGCTCCGCACCGTGGACGAGACGCTCCCCCTCCCGCTCCATCCAGATCCGCCGCCACGGTGCCTCCCCGCCGGGAAAGAGCACCTCCCAGCCCTCCCCGCTCTCCCGGAGCGCGCCCCGCAGCCGGACCTCCCCGGCCACCTCGAGCACCACCTCGCCCCGGTGGACCTCCACCTCCGTCACCCCCTCGCGCCGCTCGAGGACGGCCACGGCGTCGGCCCACGCTCCGGCCACCAGCGCGAGATCCCGCCGCACCTCGACCCGCTGGGTGGCCTGGGTGGGGGGCGGCTCCAGCCCCTCCAGGCAGGCCGGGTCGAGCCGGCGCGTCCGCACGAGGAGGCGGTCGAGGTCCGCGGTGCCCACGGGAACCACCGCGCGGCTGAACAGGTCGTCGATCTCCAGGAGCCCACCGCGGAGAAGGAACCGCTCCGTGGGGCCGAACCACAGGAGCTCGAACCCCGCACCCATCCCGCTCCCCTCCTCCTCCGGTTCCAGAAGGACCTCCTCCCTGCCCCCGGCCTCCCGCAGGACCCGTCCACCCTCCAGGCGGTAGGCGCCCCCGGGGCCCTCGGTCTCCCGCGAGGTCGCCACAACGGGTACGCCGCAGCCCGTCAGCGTCTCACCGTCGGACACGAAGGGCGCGCCGCCGCCGAGGCCCCGGCCCCATCGGACCACGCTCCCGGCGAGGGATCCGAGGACCTCCGCCACCTCCCCGAGGCCACGGCACCACCCGCGTTCGAGGACCGCCTCCGGCGGATCCGGCGGGCCTCCGGCCACCCCCCGCACCACGAGCCGGGCCATGCCCGCCGCGGCCGCACCCGCCGGCGAGGGAGATCCCCGCATCCCTCAGCCGCCCAGCCATCCCATCACGGGGGTGTACCCGTCGCCCAGCAGGACCGGATCCTCGCTCCTGGCATCGGCGCCGTGCTGCATCGCCACGGGACGAGGGCCCCTCGTTGCCTCCACCCTCACAGGACCGTCTCCCATGGGCGCCTCCCCGGTCGTGGATCCCACGACGGAATGTACACCTCCACCAGGGATTGAGGTCAACCGCCGTTCTGCTCCGACATGCGGAGGAAGAGGCGGTGGACGCGGAGATCGTCGGTCAGCTCGGGGTGGTAGGTGGCGGCCAGCACCCGGCCGGAGCGCACGAGCACGGGGTCCTCGTCCCGCCACGCCAGGACCTCCATCTCCGGCCCGACCTCCACGATCCGGGGCGCCCTGATGAACACCCCCTCCGCGCTGGGCGGCTCGCCCAGGGCCGGGGCCAGCCGGAGGGGCACCACCGCCGAGGCCACCTGCCGGCCGTAGGCGTTGCGCTGCACCCGGAGGTCCAGGAGGCCCAGCGACTCCTGTGGCGGCTCCACCCTCCTGGCCAGCAGGACGACCCCGGCGCAGGTGCCCAGCAGCGGCAGCCCCTCCGTGGCCCTCGCCAGGAGACGCTCGAAGAGCCCGTCCCTGTGGAGAAGGTTGAGCATGGTGGTGGACTCCCCTCCCGGGATCACGAGCGCCTCCACCCCCTCGAGCTCGGAGGCGGTCCGGACGGGGACCGCGGAAGCACCGGCACGCTCCAGGGCCCGGGCGTGGGCGTCGAAGTCGCCCTGGAGGGCGAGGACACCGACAGGCATCACCACCCCCGGCGGGACAGCATCTCCTCGGGAGTGAGCTTGCCGATGTCGAGGCCGGACATGGGGTCGCCCAGGCCTCGGGAGAGCTCGGCGAGCCTCGCGGGGTCCTGCCAGTGGGTGACGGCGCCCACGATGGCCCTGGCGCGGACCTCCGGGTCCGAGGACTTGAAGATCCCCGAGCCCACGAAGACCGACTCCGCCCCCAGCATCATGCACAGGGCGGCGTCGGCGGGCGTGGCCACGCCCCCCGCTGCGAAGTTGGGCACGGGAAGCCTGCCGTGCTCCGCCACCCAGCACACGAGCTCGTAGGGGGCCTGGAGGCGCTTGGCCTCGGCCATGAGCTCGTGCTCGTCCAGGATGGTCAGAGTGCGGATCTCCCGCCCCACCGTCCGGAGGTGCCGGACGGCCTCCACGATGTTGCCGGATCCGGCCTCGCCCTTGGTGCGGATCATGGCGGCACCCTCGCCGATGCGCCGGAGCGCCTCGCCAAGGTTCCGGCACCCGCAGACGAAGGGCACCTTGAAGGGATGCTTGTTGACGTGGTTCTCCTCGTCGGCAGGGGTCAGGACCTCGCTCTCGTCGATGAAGTCCACCTCCAGCGCCTCCAGGATCCTCGCCTCGGCCACGTGCCCGATACGGCACTTGGCCATCACGGGGATGGACACGGTCTCCTGGATCTCCCGGATCTTCTCCACCGCCGCCATGCGGGCCACGCCGCCCTCGGACCGGATATCCGCGGGAACCCTCTCCAGGGCCATCACGGCCGCCGCTCCCGCGGCCTCGGCGATACGGGCCTGCTCGGCGGTGGTCACGTCCATGATCACCCCGCCCTTGAGCATCTCGGCGAGACCGACCTTCACACGGAACTGGGGATCGTCAAAGCGCATGGTTGCCTCCTGCCGCCCCGGCCGGGCGGCGCACCGCACATTGTACACACCGGTCATGCCTCCGTGGCGGGACGCCGTGTCAGACGGAGGAAACCGATCAGGTTCACGAGGATGTGGGCCGTGGCCGCAGCCGGGTACCCCCACCGTGCGAAGAGGGCCCCGAGCACCAGGCCGAAGACCAGGGCCGTGACGGGCCACAGCCATGCCCCGCGGTCCGGGATCACGTGCAGGAGCGCGAAGAGCACCGCCGCGGGAACCAGGCCGATCATGGGCTGGAGCAGGGCCCGCACCAGGGCCTCCTCCGCGAGGCCCGAGAGCACCGCGATCGCCGCGCCATCCACGCCCGTCCAGGTGCCCAGGAGGCCCCTCTGGATCCCCTCCAGACGGCGGCCGGCTGGAAGCCACGAAAGGCCGATCCCGGCCAGGGCGAGGAGGAGACCGGCGCCCGAGCCGGCACCGAGGCCCGCAAGAAGCTGGCCCCGTGGCGCCAGGCCGGCCAGGGGCGAACCGTCGCGGATCCCGAGCCCCACGAGGGCGACGACGGCGAGGATCCCCTCCTGGTGGGCGATCCTTCCGGGGGGGAGCTCCGGCGTGGTGGCGGGGTCCTCAGGCACCGTCATGGGCCCCGGGCTCCGGCCCGGCCTCGCCGTTCTCCGCCCCCTCCAGGTCCTCGCCGTCCTCCTCCTCGCGCTCCACGAGCTTGGCCACGGCCACGACCCGGTCGCCGTCCTCGAGGCGGATGAGCCGGACGCCCTGGGTGGCGCGGCCGATCCTCCGGACCTCGTCCACGTTCATCCGGATCAGCATGCCCTGCTCGGTGACCAGGAGGATCTGGTCGCCGTCGTGCACGTGCCGGATCCCGGCCACCGTCCCGTTCTTCTCTGTGAGTTTCATGAGGGTGATGCCGTAGCCCCCCCGGCCCTGGAGCCGGAACTCGGAGACCGGCGTCCGCTTGCCGAAGCCCAGGTCCGTGACCACCAGGATGTCGCCCTCGTCCTCGGGGTCGAAGGTTGCCACCTCCTCCACCCAGTCCCCCTGGCGCAGGTTGATCCCTCGGACACCGGCGGAGACGCGCCCCATGGGGCGTGCATCGGTCTCGGCGAAGCGGATCCCCATGCCCCGGTGGGTGCCCATGAAGACGTGGGCATCGCCGTGGGTCAGGTGCACCGCCAGGAGGTCGTCCCCCTCCCCGATGACCACGGCGCGGATGCCGTTGGACCGGATGTTGGCGTACTCGGTCAGGCGGGTGCGCTTGACCTTGCCCAGGCGCGTGGCGAAGAGCAGGAAGGCGTCCTCCATCTCGGCGAAGTCGCGAATGGCCAGGAGGGCGGCGACCTTCTCCCCCTTCTCCAGAGGCAGGAAGTTCACCAGGGCACGTCCCTTGGAGGCGGGACCCACCTCGGGAAGCTCGTGGACCTTGTGGGCGAAGACCCGGCCGGCCGAGGTGAAGAAGAGGATCGTGGCGTGGGTGGAGGCCACGAACAGGTGCTCCACCACGTCCTCCTCCCTGGTCACCATGCCCCGCCGGCCCCGGCCGCCCCGCCGCTGGGACCGGTAGACCGAGAGCGCCGAGCGCTTGATGTAGCCGCCGCGGCTGACGGTGATGACCATTTCCTCCTCGGCGATGAGGTCCTCGATGGAGAAGTCGGTGGTGCTGGCGATGATCTCGGTCCGCCTGGGATCGCCGTAGCGCTTCCGGACCTGCCCCAGCTCCTCCACGATGATGTCGAGCACCATGCTCTCGGTCCTGAGGACCTTCTCCAGGTGCTCGATGAGCGCGAGGAGCTCCCTGTACTCGGAGATGATCTTGTCGCGCTCGAGGCCCGTCAGGCGCTGCAGGCGCATGTCGAGGATCGCCTGCGCCTGGACCTGGGAGAGGCCGAAGCGCTCCATGAGCTGGTCGCGGGCGGTGGGGGGGTCCACCGCGGCCCGGATGAGGGCGATCACCTCGTCCAGGTTGTCCAGGGCGATGACCAGGCCCTCCAGGATGTGAGCCCGTTCCTTCGCCCGGGCGAGGTCGTACCGCGTCCTCCGGACCACCACCTCCTTGCGGTGGTCGATGAAGTGCTCCAGGAGCTCCTTGAGGTTGAAGACCTTCGGCTCGTTGTTGAGGACACCCAGGAGGATGATGCCGAAGGTGGTCTGCATCTGGGTGTGCTTGTACAGGTTGTTCAGCACCACCTCGGGAACCGCGTCCCGCTTGAGCTCGATGACCACGCGGATGCCGTCCCGGTCGGACTCGTCGCGGAGGTCCGAGATCCCCTCCACCTTCTTGGTCTGCACCAGCCGGGCGATCTGCTCCACGAGGCGGGCCTTGTTGACCTGGTAGGGGAGCTCCCGGATGACGATGGCCGTCTTCTTGCCCTTCTCCCGGTGCTCGATGATGGCGCGGGCTCGCATCTGGATGACGCCGCGCCCGGTGGTGTAGGCGTCGAGAATCCCCTTCTTGCCGTGGATGAAGGCCGCGGTGGGGAAGTCGGGCCCCGGGATGATGTCGAGCAGCCGCTCCACCGGGAGCTCCGGATCGCGGATGAGCGCGATGCAGGCGTCCACCACCTCGGTGAGGTTGTGGGGCGGGATGTTGGTGGCCATGCCCACGGCGATGCCCGCGGAGCCGTTGACCAGGAGGTTCGGGTAGCGGGCGGGCAGGACCACCGGCTCGGTGAGCGAGCCGTCGTAGTTGGGCACCCAGTCCACGGTGTCCTTGGCGATGTCGTCGCCCAGGAGCTCCTCGGCGAGCCGCATCAGGCGCACCTCGGTGTAGCGCATGGCCGCGGCCGCGTCGCCGTCCACGGAGCCGAAGTTGCCCTGGCCGTCGATGAGCGGGTACCGCATGGAGAAGTCCTGGGCCATCCGGACGATGGTGTCGTAGATGGCCGCGTCGCCATGGGGGTGGTACTTGCCCATGACGTCGCCCACGATGCGGGCCGACTTCTTGTAGGGGCGCCCGGCCGTGTTCCCGCCCTCCCACATGCCATAGAGGATCCTGCGGTGGACAGGCTTGAGGCCGTCCCGCACGTCGGGGAGGGCTCGGCCGATGATGACGGACATGGCGTAGTCGAGGTAGGAGCGCTTCAGCTCCTCCTCGATGGCGACAGACCTGAGGTCGCCCGCGGTCTGGATGCGATGCTCGTTCATGCTCAGATGTCCAGGTTCTGTGCCTCGAGGGCGTTGGTCTGAATGAAGTTGCGGCGGGGCTCCACGGCATCACCCATCAGGACGGTGAACAGGTTGTCCGCGGCGGCGCCGTCCTCCACCGTGACCCGCAGGAGCCTCCGGGACTCGGGGTTCATGGTGGTCTCCCACAGCTGCTGGGGGTTCATCTCGCCGAGTCCCTTGTAGCGCTGGATGTTGAGCCCCTTCTTGGCCACGTCGTAGAGCCGCGTCACCAGCTCCCCGAGCGTCGCGAGGGTCTCGCGGTCGCCGTTCCGCTCCAGGTGGTAGGGCCCGATGCGGAGGGGGTTGATCTGGGGGAGGAGCTGGAGGAGCTGGCGGTAGTGCCACGTGGTGGCCAGGTCCCGCCCGATCCGCACGGTCCAGGAACGGCCGTTGCGCCCGGCGGTGCAGATCACCTCCCAGACCTCGTGCTCCTCGTTCATCTCCAGCCTCACACCGTCGAGGCCCAGGTCACGGAGCTCGGCCGCGATGGCCTCGGCGCGGTCCTTCCGGCGGAGGCACCGGCCGTCGGTGAGTCCCTGGTCCAGGGCGGCCTGGACCACGTCGGCCGTCCAGCCCCTCCGGTCCAGGCGCTCCAGCGCACCGAGCCACGCCTCCGCCGCGAGCGCTGCGGCCCGCAGCCTGGCTCCCGAGAGCTTCTTGCCGGTGGCGCCCACGAGGAGGGTGAACTCGTCCTCCACCCTGTCGAGGAGGAAGCGCGAGAGCTCCTCCTCGTCCTTGAGGTAGGTCTCCTTCTTCTTCCGCGCCACCTTGTACAGGGGAGGCTGGGCGATGTAGAGGTGCCCGCGCTCCACGAGCTCTGTCATCTGCCGGTAGAAGAAGGTCAGCAGCAGCGTCCGGATGTGGGACCCGTCCACGTCGGCGTCGGTCATGATGATGATCTTGTGGTACCGGAGCTTGCTGAGGTCGAACTCGTCCTTGCCGATCCCCGTCCCCAGGCACTGGATGATGGTCCGGATCTCCTCGCTGGCCAGCATCCGGTCGAAGCGGGACTTCTCCACGTTGAGGATCTTGCCCCGGAGTGGCAGGATCGCCTGGAAGCGCCGGTCCCGCCCCTGCTTTGCCGAGCCTCCCGCCGAGTCTCCCTCCACCAGGAAGAGCTCCGCGTGGGCGGGGTCCTTCTCCGAGCAGTCGGCCAGCTTCCCGGGGAGGGTGGAGTTCTCGAGCGCGCTCTTGCGGCGCGTCAGCTCGCGGGCCTTCCGCGCGGCATCACGCGCCCGTGCCGCCTCCAGGCACTTGCCCACGATCTTCCTGGCCACGGAGGGGTTCTCCTCGAAGAAGGTGGACAGGTGGTCGTTGATCACCGACTCCACCCAGCCCTTCACGTGGTTCGAGACGAGCTTGTCCTTGGTCTGGCTCGAGAACCGCGGCTCCCGGATCTTCACCGCCACCACCGCGGTGAGCCCCTCCCGGACGTCCTCGCCGCTGAGGTTCTCCTTGGTGCCCTTGAGCAGGTTGTTGGCCGAGGCGTAGCTGTTGATCGTCCGTGTGAGTGCCGCGCGGAAGCCCGAGACGTGGGTCCCCCCGTCGCGGTTGTACACCGTGTTGGTGAAGGGCAGGACGTTCTCGCTGTACCCGTCGTGCCACTGCAGCGCCACCTCCACGGCCTCGCCGTCCTCGCTGGTCTCGCTGAGGTAGATGGGCTTCCTGTGGAGAACGTTCTTGGTGCGGTTGAGGTAGCGGACGAACTCGGCGACGCCGCCCTTGAACGAGAAGACCTCCTCGCGATCGGTGCGCTCATCGAAGAACCTGATGGTCACGCCGGAGTTGAGGAACGCCAGCTCGCGAAGGTGCTTCACGAGCAGGTCAGCGTGGAACTCCAGGACGCTGAAGATCTCCGGGTCGGGCTTGAAGGTCACCGTGGTTCCCGTCCGCCTCGTCTTGCCCACCGGGGCGAGGGGTGCCACGGGGATCCCGCGCTCGTAGGTCTGCTCCCAGACCTTGCCGTCGCGGTGGATCTCCAGGCGAAGCCACTCGGAGAGGAAGTTCACCACGCTGACGCCCACGCCGTGCAGGCCGCCGGAGACCTTGTACGAGTTGCTGTCGAACTTCCCGCCGGCGTGGAGCTCTGTCATGATGACCTCGGCCGCGGAACGTCCCGTCTCCCTGTGGAGATCCACCGGGATGCCCCGCCCGTTGTCGCTGACCGTCACCGTGTTGTCGGGATGGATGACAACCCCGATGGTGTCGCAGTGGCCGGCCTGGGCCTCGTCGATGGCGTTGTCCACGACCTCCCAGACCATGTGGTGGAGGCCGGCGATGTCGTCCACATCGCCGATGTACATGCCCGGCCGTTTCCGGACGGCGTCACGTCCCTTGAGGACCTTGATGTTCTCCGCGGTGTAGCTCGATCCCGCCTCGGTCTTCTTCTTCCGTGTCATGCATTCTCCTCGACGGACCCGTCTCTCCGCGTCCGTCCCGCGCTCATCCACAGCCGGCACACGTCACGATCACCGGGCAGCGGTACCGGTCCATGTGCACTGGTCAGAAAGAGCTGTCGGCCATCCTCGGCCAGGCCCACCATTCGAGCCAGCATCTCCGTATCCAGTTCCGCGTCCACATCATCGATCCCCAGGGGGAGATGCTCGCCCCGCGTTTCCTCCACCTCGCCGAGATAGGCAAGGCGGAGCGCCGCGGCGACGGTCTTGACCTGGCCGGCACTGAGGTAGTCGCGGACGGCCCGACCGGAGGCCTGGAGCGAGAGATCGTGACGGTGAGGGCCCCACAGCGTGTATCCGGTCTCCCGCTCCTTTTCCCCCTGTGAATTGTACCTCTTCCTGTACTTTTCCGCCACATCTGGCGCTTCTCCGTCATCCTCCAGCCACGATTCGGTCTGGTAGCGGATCACCAGATCGGGGAAGCCCGGACCACGGAGGCGCTCATACACCTCCCCGAACCGGTGTTCCAGGCGCCTGACCACCCGTCTCCGGCGCACCACGATCCTCCCGGCAACCGTGGCAAGCTCCTCGCTCCATGCCGCGATCTCATCGCCCTGCCCGCCCCGGCCGAGAGCCGCGTTCCTCTGGTGAAGGATCCGGATGTACCGACGGAAATCGTCGAGTGCAGCCGGCTCGAGGAGAAACACCAGGCGATCCATGAACGCCCGCCGGACCCCTGGTGGACCGGTGACGAGCTCGTGATCCGACCCGGAGAGCACCACCATGGGAAGGACCTGAAGGTACTCGGAGACCGTCACACGCACTCCGTTGATCCGGTACCCGCACACCGGTGGAGTTCCCGCCCTCCACAGGAGCTCGAGGATCACGGGGCCACCACGGACGTTGACCCTGCCCTCGAGGCGGTAGGCGGTCTTGCCGTGGCGCACGAGACTCCTGTGGCCCGCGGAACGGAACGACCGGCCCGTCCCCAGGGTGTGGATCGCCTCCAGGAGGTTCGTCTTGCCCTGGCCATTGCCCCCGACGATCACATTCACACCGGGTTCAAAGGCCACCGTGCCCCGCTCGAGGTTCCGGAAACCTGTGGTGGTCAGGAACTCCAGTTCCACCCGTCTCAGACCCGCATGGGCATCAGGACGTAGATGTACTCCTCGAGCCTCTCATCGTCGTCCACCGGTACCACCACACACTGCGTGGCCGAATCCCTGAGCTGGAGCTCCACCAGCTCACACCCCAGGATCGACAGCACCTCGATCATGTACTGTGCGTTGAGAGCGATCTCGAGGCTCTCCCCCTGGTAAAGAACCGGGAGGGTCTCCTCGGCGCTCCCTCGCTCGTGCCCGATGCTCACGAGCGTCAGCTCCCCGGAGCCGTCGAGACGGAACCGCACGCCGCGGGCCTTCTCATGGGCCATGAGGCTGACCCTGCGGAGAGAACCCAGGAGCTCCGCACGCTGGATCCGGATACGGCTCGGATTGTCACGGACAATGACCCTCTCGTACTGGGGGAACCTCAACTCCACCACGCGTGAGATGATGTGGCGTTCACCGATCTGGAATCCCAGGTGATTCTCGGTGGCGGAAAAGATCACCGCCTCATCATCGAATCGTGAGAACTCGGCCAGCAGCTTCCTCGGGAAGAGCTGCTGCTCGAAGGGCACCACATCGGTCGACGCCTTGGCACGCACCATGGCCAGGCGATGACCATCCGTGGCCGCGATCTCGATCTCTCCAGGAACGATCTTGACCAGGGCACCGTTGAGCTGAAACTTCGGATCATCCCTCGTGATGGCGAATGCCACCCTCTGGAGCAAGAGCTGGAACAGGTCGAGCGAAAGGGAGTAGTTTCCATCAGTTGGGGGTTCGGGAACGGTGGGGTACCCACTGGGATCCGCCACCGACATGGTGGAATGGAACCTCCCGCTGATGATCTCCACGCTGTCCCCATCCCTCCGGACCACGAACTCCTCCTCCGGAAGGTTGCGCACGAGCTCGGTGAAGACACGGCTCTCCAGCGTCAGCCGCCCCTCCCCCTCCACCTCGGCGGGGCACGACGTGACGATGGTCATGTCGAGATCCGTTGCAATCATCCGGAGGCGGCCGTCGGAGGCCTCCGCAAGGATGTTCGAGAGGATGGGGATGGTGCCCCGTCTTTCCACAACTCCCTGCAGCACGGAAAGCTCTTGAAGCACGTGGGTTTTCTGAAGTTTCAACTCCATGGACAGCCCCTTCTGATGATGACTAAGTCTCTCACATTCTTAGTATTGCATAGATCATCATCACCGTCGAGGGTGTGAAAATGTGGGACCGTCCGGCAAGTACGTGATACAGCAACCATTGAAGGATCCGGAGACTGTGGGAGAACCTGTGGAGAGCCTGTTCAGAGCTGTTGAAAACGAGATCTTCCACAGAGTGAAATCAGTCACGTGGAGTCTCTCCTGTTGAAAGCAGTACAGAAATTCACGAAACAAAGTGGTTCTGGAAGGAGACAAGTGTGGAATCGAAGTCGGGATTGGACTGTCTCATCTTCTGGATGTTGTCCACCGCATAGATGACCGTGGAGTGGTGCTTGCCGAAGATCTTGCCGATCTCCGGAAAGCTGAGGCCCAGGATCTCGCGGATGAGGTACATGGCAACCTGCCGGGGAAGGGCAATGGAACGACGGCTGGAACGGCTCTTGAGGTCGTTGACACGGACACCGTAGTGGTGGGCCACGAAGCGGATGATGTCGCCCGGGGTGGCCTGGTGCTCCTCGGGGAGGAGCTCCGAGAGCGCGGTGCGGACCAGTGTCGTGGTGATGCGCTGGTTCGTGAGCTGGGAGTAGGCCACGGCACGGTTGAGGCATCCCTCGAGCTCGCGGACGTTCCGCTGGACCCTGCGCGCGATGAAGAGCACCACGTCCTCGGGGAGCTCGAGACCGGCTGCCCGGGCCTTCTCCCTGAGGATGGCGCACCGGGTCTCAAGGTCCGGGGGCTGGATGTCGGCCAGGAGCCCCTGGATGAAGCGGGATCGAAGACGGTCCTCGAGACCAGGGATGTCCGCGGGCCTGCGGTCGGAGGTGAAGACGACCTGGCGTCCGGCGGACTGGAGCGTGTTGAAGGTATGGAAGAACTCCTCCTGGGTCCGTTCCTTGCCGGCGATGAACTGGATGTCGTCGAGGAGGAGGACGTCGGCGTCCCGAAGTGCAGAACGGAAGTCATCCACCTTCTTGTTCCGGATACAGTTGATGAGCTCGTTGACGAACTGCTCGGTGGTCATGTAGACGATCGTGTGGTCGTCACCGTGGTTCTCCACAACCCGATGGGCAATGGCATGGAGGAGGTGGGTCTTGCCAAGGCCTGCACCCCCATAGATGAAGAGAGGGTTGTACGCCTTGCCCGGACGGTCGGCCACGGCCTCGGCGGCTGCCGCGGCGAACTGGTTCGAGGGGCCCACCACGAAACGTTCGAAGGTGAAGTTCTCGATGAGTGGCATGCGGGAGGTGTTCGCGGGTTTTTTTTTCCTCTTCGTGGTTCTCGTGTTCGTGCTGGCGAGGTCGATGCTGAACGTGGCGCCAAACTGACTCCGCGCCACGGTCTGGATGTCGCGAAGGAGGTGATCCCTGACCCAGTCCAGGACGATGGAATTCGGACACTCGAGAACGATACCGTCCTCGGAGACATCACGTGCCTTCAGAGGCTCGATCCAGGTGGCGTACTCGTCGTCACCGAGCATCTGGCGGAGATGTGGCTGGAGTGTGTCCCAACGGTCCATGACAGAACGACAGGATACCACGAAGAGGTCCGTGGCTCTTCATGGAGGTCGTCGTGGGGAAGTGCTCTCCTTGACAGCCGGTTGGCCCTGGGTTATGGTGATGCGCCCGAGTCTTGGAGAGTGATGAATCATGAAAAGGACGTTTCAACCCAACAATCGGCGGCGCAAGAAGAAGCACGGGTTCCGGGCCCGGATGCGGACGCGCAGTGGACGGAAGATCCTCGCAGCGCGGCGGCGCAAGGGGCGTCGGCGTCTGTCGGCCTGACTCCCAGGCCACCCGGGTACCCGGCGCGCCTGCGCCGGAGGGCAGACTTCCAGATGACCTACCGCGATGGAGTTCGGGCCAGCGGGCGCTGGCTCGTGCTCTTTGCGCGTGTTCGTGGAGAGGGAGACATGGAGGTCTGCCGCTTCGGTATCACGGCGTCGCGGAGGGTCGGCGGGGCAGTGGTCCGGAACCGCTGCAGGCGAAGGATCAGGGAGCTGATCCGCCTCCATGGAGCCGGGGCCGATGGAGGCCTCGCCCTCGATGTGGTGATCAACGCCAGGAGGGGATGTGAGAACGCGGCGTGGAGCGATCTGGTGCGGGAGTTCGAGAGGTGCCTGAGGATCGTTCGCTCCCGGCTCGCCTCGCCATCGGAACGCTCCGCGGGTACAAGAGGTGGATCTCACCACTCCTCCCGCCGGCCTGTCGCTTCCACCCAACCTGCTCCGAGTACACTGTCGAGGCCATCGGACGGTATGGGCTCCTCCGGGGAGGATGGCTCGGAATGAAGAGGATCCTGCGCTGTCATCCGTTCCATCCCGGTGGCCACGATCCCGTACCCTAGGAACACCCGTTCGGGGGAAGAGGAAAGAGAGAACCATCTGATGGAAAAGCGACTTCTCATGGCCTTCCTGCTCTCGGCTGTGATCTTCATGGTGTGGTCCGCGCTGTTTCCCCCCGCCGCCCCCCCCGTGAAGCATCAGGCCACCGAGGTCCCCACGGCGGAACCCGTACCCGAGGTGGCTCCCGAGAGAACGTTGCCACCGGCCCCGGAGGGGGAGGCAGAAAGCGCGGCCGGGGTCCCCGGGGATGCGCCGCCCGCCGTCACCGATGCGATCGAGGCCTTTTCCGAGGAGGAGATCGTTCTCGAGAACGGCAACCTCCACGTGGTGCTCACGAACCGCGGCGCCGCGATCACCTCCCTGATCCTCAAGGGGTACGAGGACGACGAGGGACGGCCCCTCGACCTGATCCAGACGGTGGACGACCCCCGGCGCGCGCTGCCGTTCCAGCTCGTGGGCAGCGGGAAGGTGGACCGGAGGCTCTACAGCGCGGAGCGCCAGGGGAACTCCGTCACCTTCCGCTGGTCCGACGGCACCTCCGAGGAGGTCGTCACGACGATCACCCTGGAGGAGAACAGCTATTTTATTGATATAAAAGTGGTTATAAACGGCAAACCCTCGATGACGGAGATCGCCGTCGGGACCGGGATGCGCGACATCGGGGAGACCGAGAAGGCGAACCGTTTCGCCACATGGGGCGACGTGGTGGTACTGGAGGGCGGGGAGCTGGAGAAGTACCACAGGAAGAAGGTCAAGGAGATCACGCGGATCGACGGCCCGACGGTGGCGTTCGCAGGGTTCGAGGACACGTACTTCCTCGATGTCCTCCGTCCGTCGGTTCCCCTGGCGGGTGTGACGATCGTGCCCCTCGAGCTGGCGGCGCCGGCGGAGGCGGCCGAGGACGGTGCCCGGAAGAAGGAGAAGGAGGAGGACAGGCGGGTGCTCCAGGTGCTCCTCCGGCCCGAGAGCCCCGGGTTCGAGGGAACCCTCTTTGCCGCGCCCAAGGAGTACGACCTCCTGCAGCAGGTGGATCACGGCGTGGAGGAGACGCTCCACTTTGGCATCTTCCACCCGATCTCCGTGATCTTCCTCAAGGTGCTCCGCTGGATCCACGGTTTCGTCGGCAACTGGGGCCTCGCGATCATCCTGCTGACCGTCCTGATCCGCGCCGTTCTCTTCCCCCTGATGCACACGTCCACCGTGTCCATGCGGAAGATGCAGAAGCTCCAGCCCAAGGTGAAGGCGATCCAGGAGAAGTACAGGAAGCACAAGGGCGACCCGCAGATGCGGGCGAAGATGAACCAGGAGATGATGGAGCTGTACAAGGTGGAGGGCGTGAACCCCATGGGCGGGTGCCTCCCCATGCTGGTCCAGCTCCCGATCCTCTGGGCGCTCTACACGCTCTTCGCCTACGCCATCGAGCTCCGCCACGCTCCGTTCGTCTTCTGGATCCACGACCTGTCGGCCAGGGATCCCTACTACATCACCCCTGTGCTCATGACCGCCACCATGTGGCTGCAGCAGAAGCTCGCGCCCCAGGCCGGCGATCCCCAGCAGCAGAAGATGTTCCGGATGATGCCACTGATCTTCGGCATCATGTTCCTCGGGTTCCCCTCGGGCCTGGTCCTCTACTGGCTCACGAACAACGTCCTGACCATCATCCAGCAGGAGATCACATTCCATCTCATCGGTGAGCGCAAGAAGGGTGGAAGCTCCGCGGGGAAGGGCGGGAAGAGATGACCGACGAGCTGTTTGCGGGAAGGACCCTCGACGAGGCGCTCTCGGCCGCGTGCGCCGGGCTGGGAGCCCGGATCGGCGAGATCCACTACGAGGTGATCGAGGAGGACCCGGCCGAAAGCGTGAAGATCGCAGCATCCATCGATCCCGTGGCGGTTCTGGGGCTCTTTCTCTCGGAGGCCTTCGCTGCGGGGGGCCTGGAGATCCGCGCCCGGCTCGAGGAGGCGGACGAGGCCCTGACAGGCGAGCTCTCCGGGGCGGACACCACGCTGTTGACCGGGAACGGCGGCCAGGCGCTCGACGCGCTCCAGTACCTGTGCAACCGGGTCCTCGACAATCGGCTGCGGGAGCACCTCCCGGTGCACCTGGACTGCGGCGGCTTCAAGGAACGGCGAGCCGACGGCCTCCGCCAGAGGGCCCGGGAGACCGCCGACAGGGTGGCGAGGAAGGGCCGCCCGGTCACGCTGCCATGGATGACCCCGGCGGCCCGTCGTGAGGTCCACGTGGCCCTTCACGATGACGACCGGGTCGAGACGGAGTCCGAGGGAAGTGGCTTTCTCAAACGGGTGGTCATCCGTCCTCGCCGGCAGCGCTGATACCATCGCCGCCTGTGCGTCGCCCCCGGGGAGGGGAGCGCTGGCCGTGATCCGGGTGAGCGGCCCTGGAGCGCTGGCGGTCGGCGCGAGGGTCGCGCCGGGGCTCCGGACGGACCGGCCCTGGCGGGCCCAGCTGGTGGAGCTCCACGGTCCCGCGGCGGAACCCGTGGACCGGGGGATCGTCATCCCCTACCACGCCCCGTCGAGCTCCACGGGCGAGGACATGGTGGAGCTGATGGTGCACGCGGCCCCCGCGGTGATCCGGATCGTCCTGGAGTCCTGCGAGGCGGCGGGGGCGCGCCCCGCGCGCCCGGGAGAGTTCACCCGCCGTGCGGTGGCCAACGGCAAGATGGACCTCCTCCAGGCGGAGGCGGTGGCCGAGCTCGTCCACGCGGAGACGGCGTGGGAGCTCAGGGTGGCCCGCAGCCAGGTTGACGGCGAGCTCTCCCGGCGGGTGGGCGTGCTGCGCGAGGGCCTCACCGCACTGCTGGCGAGGCTCGAGGCCGCTCTGGACTTCGCGGAGCAGGGCGTGGCGGTGGATCTGGATGCACTGGAGCGGGAACGTGCCGCCCTGGTCGAGGCGATGGGTCGGCTGCGTTCCTCGGTGCGGAGCTGGGAAAGGCTGCGTCGGGGGGTTCGCGTGGTCCTCCTCGGGCCGCCCAACTCCGGGAAGAGCACGCTGTTCAACACGCTCGTCGGGATGGAGCGCGCCATCGTCTCGCCACACCCCGGGACCACCAGGGACCTGGTGGAGGCCGAGGTGGAGCTCGGCGGTGTCCGGGTGACGCTCGTGGACACCGCCGGGGTCCGTGAGGGTGGCGACGCGGTGGAGGCGGAGGGCGTGCGGAGGGCCACGGAGGCCGCGGCGGACGCGGACGTCCTGGTGGTCCTGCGTGCGGTGGACGGCGAGACGCGGGAGGCCGGAGAACCGACGGCGGGTGTTCCCTGGATCGGGGTTGTGACCAAGTCCGACCTGGATCCCGGGGTGGTTCCCCCCGAGGGATGGGTCGCGGTGTCGGCGAGGGACGGGACCGGAATGGAGGAGCTCGAGGAGAGGCTGCGGGGGATGGTTTCCGGAGACGTGGAGCCCGACGCCGTGTCGGTGGTCGTGAACCGGCGGCACGCCGCGGCCCTCGAGAGCGCAGCAGCGAGCGTGGAGGGTGCCCCGCTCGACGAGCCGGAGCTCGCGGCCGAGGACCTCCGGGAGGCGGTGCGCCACCTGGACGAGCTCATGGGGCGCGTGGCGACGGACGACGTCCTCGACAGCATCTTCGAGACCTTCTGCCTGGGGAAATAGATGGGCTCCCCCGAGCACGGGATCGTCGTCGTCGGAGCCGGACACGCGGGGTGCGAGGCTGCGCTCGCGGCCGCCAGGATGGGCGTGCCGGTGGTGGTGGTGACCCTCCATGCGGGCCGTGTGGCGGAGATGCCGTGCAATCCTGCCATGGGAGGTGTCGGCAAGGGGCACATCATGGCGGAGCTCGACGCCCTCGGCGGGGTCCAGCCATGGGCGGCGGACCGCTCCGGCATCCAGTTCAGGATGCTGAACAGGTCCAGGGGGCCCGCGGTGTGGGGCCCCAGGGCCCAGTGCGACAGGGCGGACTACAGCCGGAGGATGGCGAGGATCCTCGGAGGTGTCCCGGGAATCCGGGTCGTGGAGGGTGAGGCCATGGGGCTCCTGGTGAGGGACGATGGCGTCCGCGGCGTGCTGCTCGCCGGCGGGGAACGTCTCCGGGCCGCGTGCGTGGTCCTCGGCACCGGGACCTTCCTCGGAGGAATCCTCCACACCGGACCCGAGCGGCGTCCCGGAGGGCGGTTCGGCGAGGCTCCGAGCGTGGGGCTGGGGCGGGCGCTCGAGGCCCTCGGACTCGAGCTGCGGCGCCACAAGACGGGGACGCCGCCCCGCCTCCACCGGGACAGCCTGGACATGGACCGGCTGGAGGTCCAGGCGGGGGATGATGAGCCGCGGCCCTTCTCCTGGAGGACCGCCTCGGTGCGGAACTGCGCCGTCTGCTGGATCACCAGGACACCCCCGGTGGTCCAGAGGATCATCGGCGACAACCTGCACCGGTCGCCCCTCTTCGCGGGGGTGATCGAGGGGACCGGACCGCGGTACTGCCCATCCATCGAGGACAAGGTGGTGCGGTTTCCCCACCACGACGAGCACACGATCTTCCTGGAGCCGGAGGGGCTGGACACGCCGAGCGTCTATGTCAACGGGCTGTCCACGAGCCTGCCGCGCGACGTCCAGGAGGCCGTGGTCCACGCGGTGCCCGGCCTGGAGAGGGCGCGGTTCCTTCGGTACGGCTACGCGGTGGAGTACGACGTGGTGCCGGCCACGCAGGTGCGGCGGAGCCTCGAGGTCCGCGGGGTGGAGGGCCTGTTCCTCGCGGGACAGCTCCTGGGCACCTCCGGCTACGAGGAGGCCGCGGCGCTGGGGTTCCTCGCCGGCGTGAACGCCGTTGCGCGCCTCCGGGGGGAGCGGCCCCTGGTGCTCGGACGGGAGGAGGCCTACATGGGGGTTCTCGTGGACGACCTGGTGGGCCGGGACCAGCGGGAGCCCTACAGGATGCTCACGGGACGGGCGGAGCACCGGCTGATCCTGGGAGTGGACTCCGCGAGGGAGCGGCTCATGGGGCGTGGCGTGGAGCTGGGGCTCGTCCCGGAGAGGGTGTTTCACGTGGAACGTTCACGATGGGAGCGGCGGGAGGACGCGGTCCGGTGGCTCGAGGAGAGCACCCTCAACCCGGACCCGGAGACCCGGACCGCCGTCCGGGGGGTGGCAGGGATCGAGCTGGAGCGCCAGACCACGTGGGCGGCGGTGGTGCGCCGTCAGGACGTGGACCTTGAGCGCCTGATCCGCTCGCTGCCACCGCTCGCCGCGCTCGGGGTCGAGGATGCGCGGGTCGTGGTGTCGCGGGTGCGGTACGCGGGATACCTGGAGCGGCACCGGCGGGAGGTGGAACGGCTGAAGAGGCTCGGGAGTGTCGTGATTCCCCAGGGATTCCTCGATGAGGACGTTCCGGGGCTCTCCCTCGAGGTCCGTGAGGTTCTCCGGAGGAGCCGGCCGGAGACGCTCGCCGAGGCGGAGCGGTTGCCGGGCATGACACCGGCCGCCATGGCCATCCTGGTGAGCCGGCTGGCCGGGCGTGGGGTGGACCGTGGCTGAGGACTTCGTGGCCATCCTGGGCCGCCATGGGGTCGGCGGCGAGATGGCCGAACGGCTGGGGGTGTACCTGGAGCTGCTGGAGCGGTGGGGCCGGACCCACAACCTCGTCCGGCATGGCGGCCGGGAGGAGCTCGTGGTCCGGCACGTCCTGGAGTCGCTCCACGGGGCCGGACACCTGGGAGGAGACCGCGGTCTGCTGGTGGACGTGGGCAGCGGGGCCGGGCTTCCCGGGGTTCCGCTCCTGGTGGCCCGGCCGCGGTGGAGAGGCATCCTGGTGGAGCCGCGGACGAAACGCTGGACCTTTCTCAGGCTGGTGATCCGGGAGCTCGGGCTCGAGGCCGAGGCCCTCGGGTGCCGGTACGACGACCCGTGTCTGGACGGGGTCCGGCCGGACGCGGTGGTCTCGCGGGCGCTCGGTGGGTACGGGGCCCTCCTCGAGTGGGCGGCGCCACGGCTGGAGCATGGCGGGCGAGTGGTGCTCTGGATGGGAGAGGCCGAGGCGGAAACACTTCGGTCGATGGCGCAGTGGCGTGTGATACTCTCACCGCTGCCCGACCTGGAACGGAGCGTGCTGGCGGTACTTCAACCATGTTTCACGTGAAACGTCGCATCGTGGCCGTGGCCAACCAGAAGGGTGGCGTGGGGAAGACGACCACGGCCATCAACCTGGCGGCGGCCCTGGCCGCCTTCGAGCACCGGACGCTGGTGGTCGACCTCGATCCCCAGTCGAACTGCACCTCGGGCATCGGGCTCGAGGTGGGACACGGTGACCCCACGAGCTACCGGGTCCTCACGGGGGAGGTTCCCCTTGCCGGGGCCATCCGCCCCACCACCTTCCCCCACCTGGAGATCGTCCCCTCCACGGCGGAGCTTGCCGGTGCGGAGGTGGAGCTGGTGGGGATGATGGGGCGGGAATTCCGGCTGCGGGATGCCCTGGAGGGCGTGGACGGATACCCCTTCGTGTTCATCGACTGTCCCCCGTCGCTGGGTCTTCTCACCGTGAACGCCCTGGCCGCCGCCGACGCCCTCATCGTCCCCATCCAGTGCGAGTACTTCGCGCTGGAGGGGGTCTCGGACCTCACGCGGACCGTGGAGGAGGTACGGCGGTATCTCAACCCGGGCCTGGAGATCGACGGGGTGCTGCTCACCATGTACGACGATCGGACGAACCTCGCCCGCCAGGTGGCCGATGAGGTACGGGCCGTCTTTGGTGATCTGGTCTTCGAGTCAGTGGTTCCCCGGAACATCAGGCTGGCGGAGGCCCCCTCCCACGGGCGCCCCATCCACGCCTACGATCTGCGGAGCCGGGGCTCCCGGGCCTACCTGGCCCTGGGGCGCGAGTACCTCGAACGTCTGGAGAGGCGGCATGGCGCGTAGGCAGGCACTGGGCCGTGGCCTCAAGGCCCTGATCCCCGAGACGCCCCGGGCCCGTTCGGGCCTGGCCGAGATCCCGGTGGACCGGATCCGTCCCAACCCCCACCAGCCCCGCCACCATTTTGACGAGGAGGCGTTGCAGGAGCTCGCCGCATCCGTGGCGAGGCACGGCCTTCTCCAGCCCCTCGTGGTGAGCGAGGACCCCGATGGGGACGGGTACGTCCTGGTCGCCGGAGAGCGCCGCCTGCGGGCGGCCAGGAAGGCGGGCCTCGCCACCGTCCCGGCGGTGATCCGCGAGCGGGTGGACGGTGCGGGCGAGCTCGAGCTCGCGCTGGTGGAGAACCTCCAGCGGCGGGACCTGACACCCCTGGAGGAGGCCCGGGCCTTCGAGGACCTCAGGAGCCGCTTCGGCCTCTCGCAGGCCGAGATCGCGTCGCGGGTGGGCCGAGATCGGAGCTCCGTGGCCAACTCATTGCGCCTCTTGAGGTTACCTGCGGAGATCCAGGTGCTCGTGGAGGAGGGGCGGCTGAGTTCAAGTGCCGCCCGCACGATCCTGGGGTTTCCAGATACCGAGACGCAGGTTCTCTGGGCCCGGAGGGCGGCGGAGGGTGCCGTGAACGTCCGCGACCTGGAGCGGGAGGCGGCCCGGGCGCAGAAGACCCCCCGGCGGACCCGGAACCGCCGGCCCGCGGCCGACCCCAACCTGGAGGCGGCGGCGCAGCGCCTGGCCCTGAAACTCGGGGCCCGCGTGGAGATCCGGCCGGCACGCCGAGGGGGCGCCATCCGTATCGTGTGCCGGGAGGATGCAGAGCTCATCCGAGTGTTCGACATGCTGATGGGGGAGGACCACCATGGCCCGAAACACTGACGCGCTCAACGGTTTCCTGGACCCCGGATGCACCATCCGCGGCGACCTGGAGTTCGAGAACGTCTTCCGGCTGGACGGGAGGGTGGAGGGGACCGTGCGATCCTCCGCCGAGCTCCTGATCGGGGAGAAGGGTGTGGTGGAGGGCGAGGTCCATGTGGCGCGCTGTGTGGTGGGGGGTCAGGTCCGGGGCGTCATCAACGCCACCTCCACGGTGCAGCTGCTGGCCACGGCCAGGGTGTGGGGCGACGTCAAGACCCCATCGCTCGTCATGGAGGATGGGGCGTTCCTGGAGGGGAAGGTGGCCATGGAGGGTGGAGGTGCACCGTCCGGAGGAACCCCCCGGGCGAAGGGGAAAAAGCCTTGACCCCCCTGGACGTTTTTGTTAGCTTGAGGCGCCCTGCACCAGCAGGCAAGGTCGACCCTCGGAGCGGTGCATGAGCCCACCAGACTACTCCCTCATCCTCATCATGATCTGCTTCTGGGTCTGTTACTGGCTCGTGAAGCGGTACCTCCTGGACAGCCTGGGCAGGATCGTGGAGGAGCGGCAGGCCCGCCTGGACTCCGCCGAGGCCGAGTGGTCGGCGAGGCACGAGGCGTTCCTGGAGGCCACCCGGGAGCTGGAGGCCCGCCTGGAGGAGGCGGCCAGGGCCGGGTCCCGGCGGCGGGCGGAGCTCCGCCAGGAGGCCATCGACGAGAAGCAGAGGAGGCTCGAGTCGGCCCACGCACAGGCGGAGACGCGCCTGAAGGCAGCGCTCGACGAGCTGGACACCGCGGCAGCGGAGGCTCGCCGCGAGCTCCGGGAGACCGCCAGGAGCCTCGCGCGGACCCTGGCGTCCCGGCTCCTGGAGCGGGAGGTGGCCTCATGAGGGGGCTCGCCGGGCCGGCGCTTGTGAGCATGATCCTCGTCGCCCCGCCGGCCCTGGCTGCGGAGGGCACCACGCTCGGGATCCCCGACGACATCTGGAAGCTCGTGAACCTGGTGGCCTTCCTGGCCGCACTGGGCTGGTTCATCGGGAGGCCTCTCACGCGGTTCCTGGAGGATCGCCGGACCGGGATCCGGACGGAGCTGGAGGCGGCCCGCGAGAAGCTCGCCCGTGCCGAGGCCCTCCAGGCCGAGGTGGAGCAGAGGCTCGCCTCGGTGGAGCGGGAGATCGAGGCGATCCGGGAGCGCGCCGAGCGGGAGGGCCGTGCCGAGGCCGAGCGGATCCTCGCCGAGGCCGCGGCCGAGGAGGAGCGGTTCCTCAGGCGTGTGGAGGACGAGATCGCCCGCCGGACCACCGAGACGCGGCTCACCCTGGCCCGCGACACCGCGGACCTCACCGCGCAGATGGCTCGTGAGCTGCTGGAGCGCGAGGTGACCGAGGGCGACCGCAAGCGGATCCTCGAGAGGAGCCTCGCGGCGCTGAAGAACCTGGACGGGAAGGACTGAGCATGTCCCGATTCCGAGCCAACCCCTATGCCCGGGCCCTCCATGAGGTCGTGCTGGATGCCTCTCCGGACCGGGAGGAGGCCGTCACCGGTGAGCTCGAGGCCCTGGCACGTGTGGTGGAGGAGGTCCCGGACTTCCTCCGCGCCATGATCGCCCCCACGGTGCCGCAGGAGCAGAAGACCCGGATCCTCGACACCGTCCTGGACACGCTCGGTATCCTGGAACCGACCCGGCGCTTTGCCCACGTGCTGCAGAGGAACTATCGCCTGGAGCACGTCGCGGAGATCGTGTCGGCCTACCGCGCCAGGGTGGACCGGAGGATGGGACGGGTCCGGGTGTCGGTGGAGGTGGCGGGTGACCTGGACGCCGCCGCGCGCGACAATGTGGTGGCGGTGCTGGCCCGGCTCACGGGCTCCGAGGTCATCGCGGAGTTCTCCCAGAACCCCGAGCTGCTCGCCGGCTTCCGGGCGCAGCTCGGTTCCAAGGTCTTCGACGGATCCCTGGTGGGCCAGCTCGACCAGCTGCGCCGCGCCATCGCGTCACAACCCCTTTCCGAGAGGTAGCACATGCAGATCAAGGCTTCCGAAATCGCCGACATCATCCGACGTCAGATCGAGGGCTACGAGACCTCCATCGACATGGCGGAGGTGGGCACGGTGATCTCCGTCGGTGACGGAATCGCGCGTCTCTACGGCCTTGACGGGCTCATGGCCGGCGAGCTGATCCAGTTCCCCCACGACGTCTACGGGCTCGCGCTGAACCTGGAGGAGGACAGCGTGGGATGCGTGCTCATGGGCGAGTCCCAGCTCATCAAGGAGGGGGACGAGGTCCGCCGGACACGCCGGATCATCCAGGTGCCGGTGGGACCCGGGCTGGTGGGCCGCGTGGTGGACCCGCTGGGACGTCCCCTGGACGGCAAGGGCCCCATCGAGGCGACCGACCACTACCCCGTGGAGCGCATCGCGCCCGGCGTGGTGGACCGCCAGCCCGTGAAGGAGCCCATGCAGACGGGGATCAAGGCCATCGACGCCATGATCCCCATCGGGCGGGGCCAGCGTGAGCTGATCATCGGTGATCGCCAGACGGGCAAGACCGCCATCATCCTCGACACCATCATCAACCAGAAGGGCACCGGGAACATCTGCATCTACGTGGCCATCGGCCAGAAGCAGTCCACGGTGGCCCAGGTGGTGGCAACGCTCGAGCGCCACGGCGCCATGGAGCACACCATCGTGGTCTCCTCCACCGCCGCCGAGCCCGCCCCGCTCCAGTACATCGCTCCCTATGCCGGCTGCGCAATGGGCGAGTACTTCCTCTACAACCAGGGGCACGCCATCTGCTTCTACGACGACCTCTCCAAGCACGCCCAGGCCTACCGGGAGATCTCGCTCCTGCTCCGCCGGCCTCCGGGCCGCGAGGCCTACCCGGGCGACGTGTTCTACCTCCACTCCCGGTTGCTGGAGCGGGCCGCGAAGCTCCGTGACGACCTGGGCGGCGGGAGCCTCACGGCGCTCCCCGTCATCGAGACCCAGATGGGCGACGTCTCGGCCTACATCCCCACCAACGTCATCTCCATCACCGACGGCCAGATCTACCTGGAGTCCGACCTGTTCTTCGCGGGCCAGCGCCCCGCCGTGAACGTGGGCCTCTCCGTCAGCCGCGTGGGCGGCAACGCCCAGATCAAGGCCATGAAGGCCATCGCCGGCTCCCTGCGCCTCGACCTCGCCCAGTACCGCGAGCTGGCGGCCTTCGCACAGTTCGGCTCCGACCTGGACAGGGCCACACAGCACCAGCTGGCCCGTGGCGAGCGGCTCATGGAGATCCTCCGCCAGGGTCAGTACCAGCCCCTCCCCGTGGAGCTCCAGATCGTCTCCATCTTCGCGGGGACCCAGGGGCACCTGGACCGCCTGAAGGTCGCGCACCTCCGGGTGTTCGAGGGCTTCCTCCACCGGTACGTCCGGGACGAGGGGGCGGAGACGCTGGAGCGCATCGTGGCCACGGGCAAGCTCGATGACCGGACACGGGAGGAGCTCGGGAAGCTCTGCGAGGGTGCCGTGGAGCGTTACCTGAAGGAGAATCCGGAGGCGGCAGTTGGCCAGTAGCAGGGACATTCTCCGGCGGATCCGGTCCGTCAGGGGGACGCAGCAGATCACCAAGGCCATGAAGATGGTGGCGGCGGCCAAGCTGCGGCGGGCCCAGCAGCGGATCGTGGAGGCCCGCCCGTACGCCGGGACGCTGGACCGCGTCCTCGCGAGCCTCGCGGCGCGGACGGAGCACACCCATCCCCTCCTGGAGTCCCGCGAGGGGTCCCGGGCCTGGCTGGTGGTGATCACCTCCGACAAGGGCCTGTGTGGCTCCTTCAGCCACAACATCCTCCGCGAGGCCGACCGGCTCCTCGCCTCGGATCGCTGGGAGTCGGTGGAGGTGGTGGCCGTGGGACGCAAGGCGGCGGAGCACTTTCGCAAGAGCCCGGTTCCCGTGGCCCACGAGGAGACCAGCATGATCTCCAACCTCGGTGCCGACGACGGCCCCCGGATCGCGGGGATGCTGATCCAGGCCTTCGAGTCAGGCCAGGTGGACGAGGTCTGGATGCTCTACAACAGGTTCCTCTCCATGATCCGGCACGTGCAGGTGCTCGCACGGGTGCTCCCCGTGGCGCCTCCCCTGGAGGAGTCGGCGGAGGAGCCCGATGTGGACTACCTCTACGAGCCCGACGCCGCCACGCTGCTCGCGGAGCTCCTGCCCCGCCAGGTGGAGGTCCAGGTGTCCACGGCCTTCTTCGATTCCGTGGCGGCGGAGCACGCCGCCCGCATGACGGCCATGGAGGCCGCCACCAAGAACGCCAACGAGATGATCGACCGCCTGACGCTCCTGTACAACCGGACGCGCCAGGCGGCCATCACCAAGGAACTCATCGAAATCGTCTCTGGCGCCAGGGCGCTGGAGGAGTAGGGAGTCGTGCAGAGATGAGCGAGCACGTGACGGGACGGGTCGTACAGATCATCGGGCCGGTGGTGGACGTGGAGTTCCCCGAGGGGCACCTGCCGCCCATCTTCAACGCCGTGCGCATCGTGGACGAGGACAAGCTCAGCGAGGTGCCCATGGACGTGACCGCCGAGGTGGCGCAGCACCTGGGCGAGGGGCGCGTCCGGTGCGTGTCCATGCAGCCCACCGACGGCATGGTCCGCGGCATGAAGGCCACCGACCTGGGCGGCCCCATCACCGTTCCGGTGGGGCGAACGACGCTGGGGCGGGTGCTCAACGTCCTGGGCGAGCCGGTGGACGGCAAGGGCCCGGTGAAGTCCGACCAGCGCCTCCCCATCCACCGGGAGCCGCCCCCCCTGGACGAGCAGTCCACCGAGATCGAGATGTTCGAGACGGGGATCAAGGTGATCGACCTGCTGGAGCCCTACTCCAAGGGCGGCAAGACCGGCCTCTTCGGCGGTGCCGGGGTGGGCAAGACCGTGCTCATCATGGAGCTCATCAACAACGTGGCGATGCAGCACGGCGGATTCTCGGTGTTCTCGGGCGTGGGCGAGCGGACCCGCGAGGGCAACGACCTGTGGCTGGAGATGCAGGAGTCCGGCGTCATCGACCCCGACGACTGGGAGAAGTCCAAGACCGCGCTCATCTACGGCCAGATGACCGAGCCGCCGGGCGCCCGCCTCCGGGTTGGCCTGACGGGCCTCACCGTGGCGGAGTACTTCCGCGACACCGAGGGCCAGGACGTGCTCCTGTTCATCGACAACATCTTCCGCTTCACCCAGGCGGGCTCCGAGGTGTCGGCCCTGCTGGGGCGGATGCCCTCGGCGGTGGGGTACCAGCCCAACCTGGCCACCGAGATGGGCGAGCTCCAGGAGCGGATCACCTCCACCACCAAGGGGTCCATCACCTCGGTGCAGGCCATCTACGTGCCGGCCGACGACCTGACCGACCCCGCGCCGGCCACCACCTTCGCCCACCTGGATGCCACCTCGGTGCTGTCGCGCCAGATCGCGGAGCTGGGCATCTACCCCGCCGTGGATCCCCTGGCCTCCACGTCGAGGATCCTCGACCCCACCATCGTGGGCGAGGAGCACTACCGGGTGGCCCGCGAGGTGCAGCGGATCCTCCAGCGGTACAAGGACCTCCAGGACATCATCGCCATCCTGGGCATCGACGAGCTCTCCGACGAGGACAAGCTCACGGTGGCCAGGGCCCGCAAGATCCAGAGGTTCTTCTCCCAGCCGTTCTTCGTGGCGGAGCAGTTCACGGGCTTCGAGGGACGCTACGTGAAGGTGGAGGACACCGTGCGCGGCTTCAAGATGCTGGTTGACGGCGAGCTCGACGACCTGCCGGAGCAGGCGTTCCTCTACGTGGGGACCATCGAGGAGGCCATCGAGAAGGCCGAGAAGATGAGGGCGGAGGCCTGAGGTGGACGGGACCCTCCGGATCGAGGTGGTCACCCAGACCCGCAAGGTCCTCGACGAGGAGGTGGCCGAGGTCCAGCTCCCCGGCAGCCTCGGCATGCTCGGGATCCTGCCGGGCCACACGCCGCTGCTGACCACCCTCGGGATCGGCGAGCTCATGTACCGGAAGGACCACCGGGAGTCGTACCTGGCCATCCGGTGGGGCTTCGCCGAGGTCCTGCCCGATCGTGTGACGGTGCTGGCCTCCCTGGCCGAGGCGCCGGAGGAGATCGACGTGGAGGCCGCCGAGCGGGACCAGCGGGAGGCGGAGGCGGCCCTGGCCACCGTGGACGCGGCGGACCTGGAGCGGATGCGGGCCAAGCTCGAGCTCGCCATCACCCGGCTCCAGGTGGCCCGTCGCGGGACGGGGTGAGGCGAGCCGCAGGGACGTTCCGGGAGGCCCCCGCGATCGCGTGGGGGCCGTACCATGTGGGGCGGCGGTACTCCGTGGCGCGGTGGTGGGGGGGACGGGGAGGACGTTGACACCCCGGGAGCGGGACGGTAGCGTGGCAGCAGTGACGGGAACCGATCCATGATGTACGCCAGCACGGGGGGGACGGCGGGGACGGGGAACGCCCCGGGCCGCGGCCAGTGGAGCTCCGGACTCGGGTTCATCCTGGCGGCCGCGGGCTCGGCGGTGGGCCTGGGCAACATCTGGCGCTTCCCCTATTCGACCGGCGAGAACGGCGGTGGCGCCTTCATCCTGGTCTACCTGGTGGCGGTGGCGGCCATCGGCCTTCCGGTGATGCTCCTGGAGATCAGCCTCGGGAGGGCCACCCAGAAGAACCCCGTGGGTGCCATCGCCGCCATCCGCGCGAAGGGCCCCTGGAAGCTCATCGGATACCTGGCCATCCTGACGGGGCTCGGGATCCTCTCCTTCTACTGCGTCATCGCGGGCGAGGTCCTGGCCTGGTTTGCCGACTACGGGCAGAGGACGGTCACCGGAACCTCCATGCTCCACGGGTTCGGAGCCGGTCCCTCCATCGTCTCCTTCGTGCTCTTCGTCGGCCTGACGGTCCTTGTGGTGGCCGGCGGCGTCCAGCGCGGCATCGAGCGGTGGGCCAAGATCCTCATGCCCCTGCTGCTCGTCATGATGATCGCCGTCACCGTCCGGGGCCTGCTCCTGCCCGGGGCCATGGAGGGCGTCCGCTGGCTCCTGATGCCCGATTTCTCGAAGATCGGGTGGAAGGTGGTGCTCGAGGCCATGTCCCAGGCGTTCTTCTCGCTGTCCCTGGGCATGGGGGCCATGCTCACCTACGGGTCCTACCTCTCGAAACACCAGAACATCGTGGCCTGCGGGACCTGGGTGGTGGCCTTCGACACACTCATCGCGGTGCTGGCGGGGTTCATGATCTTCCCCGCGGTCTTCGCGCTGGGACAGGAACCGGGGGCCGGACCGACGCTCATCTTCGAGGTGCTGCCGAAGGTCTTCGCCGCCATGCCCGGTGGAGCGTTCATGGGCATGGCCTTCTTCTTCCTGCTGGGAGTGGCGGCCCTGACCTCCACCGTGTCCCTCCTGGAGGTGGTGACGGCCTACTTCGTGGACGAGCTCCACTGGTCCCGCCGGAAGTCGGTGGTGGCCATGGGGGCGGCCACCGTGGTGCTGGGGATCCCGTCGGCCCTGGCATGGGCGGGGGTGGACCCCCTGGCCACGGTCCGGATCCTCGGGCAGGACGGGCTGTTCTCCCTCATGGACTTCCTCTGGGTGAACATCTCGCTCCCCCTCGGCGGCCTGCTGCTGTGCGTGTTCGCGAGCCTCGTGTGGGGCCTCGACGCCGCGACGCGGGAGATCGTCTCCTCGGCCCCCCGGTTCGCCGCCTTCGCCGGGATCTGGCGGTTCTTCATCCGGTACGTCTGCCCGGTCTTCATCGCCATCATCCTGCTCACGAGGCTCGTGCCGGTGTGACCCCACCCGTCCGAGTTGCCTTCCGCGGATTCCTGGACTAGAATGTCGCACCCGTCGGGGCGTAGCTCAGCCTGGCAGAGCGCACGGTTCGGGACCGTGAGGCCGGTGGTTCAAATCCACTCGCCCCGACCATCTTCCTTCTTCCATGGGCTGGACCAGACGGTTCGTCGCCGTGTTCCGTAGAACCCGGTGAAGAAACCGTGGACGTTCTCCTACCGCCACCGCCGCCCCCACGGGCGGCGGTCTCGCGTGGACTCCCCATCCCATCCCGCGGCACTGCAGGAACTTGGGGTGTGCGGGCCGTTGACGGCCCCCCGGGTCTGCTCTACCGTTGGACCATGGAGCAGGCGGGCGCCCCCCTGACCCCGAGGCAGCGGGAGGTGCTGGACTTCATCCAGCGCCACCTGGCGGAGCACGGGGTGGCTCCCACCCTGCGGGAGATCGCGGAGGCCTTCGGGTTCGCGAGCACCGCCTCGGCCCAGAAGCACGTGCTCGAGCTCGAGCGCAAGGGGTGGCTCCTGCGCCACAGGCACCGTACGCGGGGCCTGGTCCCCGTTGAGACGCCGGCCCGGGGCGGCGCGGCGGTGGAGCTGCCGCTGCTGGGCCTCGTGGCGGCGGGGGAGCCCATCGAGTCGCTCGATAGCCCGCACCGTGTGACGGTGCCCCGGGAGCTCGTGGGGCCCGGGTCCCACTACGTCCTGAGGGTCCGGGGCGACTCCATGGTGGAGGACGGGGTGTTCGACGGGGACCTGGTGGTGGTGCAGGCCCGGCGGGAGGCCGCCACGGGAGAGATGGTGGTGGCGCTCGTGGACGGCGAGGTGACGCTCAAGAGGTTTCACCCCGAGGGAGACGGCACGGTGAGGTTGCAGCCGGCCAACCCTGCCATGGCACCGCTCAGGTATCCGGCGGCGCGGGTGGAGGTGCAGGGGATCGTGGTGGGGCTCATGCGGCGTTACACCTGAGCCTGTTGCAAAAGTCCCGGATCACGGAAGATTCCGGCGGCATCGGCCCCAACCCACCCGGGAGAATGAACCACGGATTTATTGGATCAAGAAGAAGATAGAAAAATTCTGGATGTACGTTCGATTTCAAGCCAGGCCGAAAGGCATGACCCTCAGAGAGTTTTGCAAGCGGCTAACCTGACCCTTGACGCGGGGTTTCACCTGGGCTAGCTTCGGGGTATGCCGCTGGATCCCATCTCCGTCGTGATCACCTCGGTAGGAACCGAACAGCAGGCCGTGGAGATCTCCGAGGAGCTCGTGGCCCGTCGGCTCGCGACCTGCGTGAACATCCTGCCCTGTCATCGTTCCATCTACAGGTGGAAGGGCAAGGTGTGCGAGGACACCGAGTACCTGCTGATGATCAAGGCCCCCGCGGACAGGTTCGACGGGATTGCCGCGACCATCCGCGAGCTCCACTCCTACGAGCTTCCCGAGATCATGGCCCTTCCCGTGGAGCGGGCCGAGGCCGCCTTCCACGAGTGGGTGATCCGCATGGTGTCCGCGACGGACGACGACGGGCCGCCGGAGGACGCACCCTGACGGCCGGATCACCGTCTTCACGCGGCTCCGTACGGCTGCGGGCGGAAGCCCCACGGAATTCGAATCCCCCGGGTCGTGCCCACCCCCTGCGGTGTGCCGCCGCTCCCGATGGTGCCTATCCGTCCTCCAGGACCGTGGCCCTCAGGATCACCACCGGCTCCACCGGGACGTCCCTGAAGGGCATGGCCTTCCCGCTGCGGGGATCGGTGACCCTGCGGACGCCGGTGGGAACCTCGGCGATCGCATCCACCACGTCCATGCCCTCCACCACCCGCCCGAAGACGCAGTAGCCGTACCCCGAGGGGGAATCGTCCTTGTGGTCGAGGTACGGGTTGTCCACGAGGTTGATGAAGAACTGGGCCGTGGCCGAATCCACCGTGCTGGTCCGGGCCATGGCCACGGTGCCCCGCAGGTTCTTCAGGCCGTTGGCCGCCTCGTTCCGGATGGGCTTTCCCGTGGGCCTCTGCTCCATGGAGGGGGTGAACCCGCCCCCCTGGATCATGAAACGGGGGATCACCCTGTGGAAGATGGTGCCGTCGTAGTGCCCCTTCCTCACGTAGTCCAGGAAGTTCTCGACGGTCTTCGGTGCCGCCTCGGCGTCGAGCTCGAGGACGATGGTCCCCCTGGAGGTCTCCAGCTTCACTCTCGGTCCATTCTGGGCCATGACCTTGTCCCTCCCCTGGGCGGAAGCGCTGAGGGTGACCGCCAGGGCAACGGTGCAGGCCAGCAGCAGTCTCGTCTTCATCGCATCCTCCGGTTGTTCGCGGCCGGCTCGGGCCGACGTGCCGGCTGCTATAATACCTCCGCCCATGGAAT
The DNA here is from genome assembly GCA_027061805.1 of Thermoanaerobaculia bacterium. Taxonomy (GTDB): domain Bacteria; phylum Acidobacteriota; class Thermoanaerobaculia; order Thermoanaerobaculales; family Sulfomarinibacteraceae; genus JAMOWA01. The sequence goes on from JAMOWA010000059.1 coordinate 178,026, forward strand.
CCGAATGCCCACGCACCGCCGCCCTGGACCTTTCCAGCAGCTTCCAGAACATCGAGGTGGCGGAGAGGGTCCTCGTCGACCTGTGCAACGGTTCCTGCTGCGGTCAGGACGATCTGGACCGTGTTCTCAGCGCCCTCCGCGAGGGCCTGGCCAACGCCATCCGGCACGGGAATCGTCTCGTGGAGGAGCGGCGGATCCGGCTGGAGATCGAGGTCACCGGAACGGTCGTGCGGCTGAGGATCACCGACGAGGGGGAGGGTTTCGATCCCGGAACCGTGCCCGACCCGACTGCGCCCGAGAACTTGCTGCGCCCCAGTGGACGCGGTATCTTCTTCATGAAACAACTGATGGACCGCGTGGAGTTCTCCTCCGCGCCGGGGGGTGGGACGTGTGTCACCCTGGAGTGCCACATCGGACAACACGACGGGAGTACCCATGAAGAGTGAGATCAAGGATATCGGGGACGTTCGGATCATCCGGCTCGCGGGGAAGATCACCATCGGAGCGGGCGACGTGCACATGCGGGAGCTCGTGGACAGGGCCCTGGCCGAGGGGAAGAAGAAGATCCTGCTCGACCTGGAAGACGTGAGCACCATCGACTCCTCCGGCATCGGCGAGATGGTGTCGTGCTACACCACCGTGGCCAGGAACGGCGGCCAGCTCAAGCTCCTCCGGCTCTCCCCGAAGATCAACGACATCCTCCAGGTGACCCAGCTGATCACCGTGTTCGACGTCTTCGACGACCAGCAGGAGGCCATCGCGTCCTTCTCGTGATCCGGAACGCCGCCGGGGGATCGTCGGTGTCCCGGGGCCGGACCCGAGGGGTGACTCGGCCATGAAGCAGGTCTTCGAGAGCCTCCGCCGGGCCATCGACAGCGAACTGAGGGTTCTGTTCGGAGGGGACGGCCCCGAGGGGGGGAGGCTCGCCCGGGCAACCCGGGAGGCGGTGCTGTCCCCGGGCAAGCGGGTCCGGCCCATCCTCATGCTGCTGGTGGGCCGCCTGCTGGCGGTGCCCCCCGGGCGCCTTCTGCGTCTCGGGACGGTGGTGGAGATGGTCCACGCGGCCTCGCTGGTGCTGGACGACCTGCCCTCCATGGACGATGCGGACATCCGGCGGGGACGCCCCGCCCTCCACCGGGTCCACGGTGAGGCCGTGGCCATCCTCGCCGCGTTCGACCTGCTGAGCCGCGCCCACGGCGAGCTTCCCGGGGCCCTCGCGCTGGCGAAGGTGGCCCGGCGCCGGTGGGCGTTGATCCAGGAGGAGCTGGCTGCCGTGGTGGGGGAGCTCTGCCGGGGCCAGGATCTGGACCTGGCCGGGGAGGCCGCGTCCGTGGAGGACCTGGAGGAGGTCCACGCGGCGAAGACCGGGGCCCTCTTCGTCCTGGCGGCGCGCTGGGGAGCCTACGCGGGCAACCCCTCGGCCGCCGAACAGGCGGCCGTGGAGGGCTTCGCCCGGAACCTCGGTCTGGCCTTCCAGGTTGTGGACGACGTGCTGGACGCCACGGGTGACGCGGGAACCATGGGGAAACCGACGGGCCAGGACGAGGGCCGGACCACCTTCGTGGACCTCCTGGGGGTGGAGGGCGCACGCCGCCTCGCGGCCGAGCTGGGTGCCACGGCCGTGACCGAGCTGGAGCTCTTCGGGGAGCGGGGGACCGAGCTGCGGGCCCTGGCCGGGGAGGTGGTGGCCCGTGCCTCCTGAGGAGCGCCCGGCCCGGGAGACCTGGGAGGAGACGGTGGCGATCCTCCGCCGCCGGGGGTACCTCGGCGGCCGCACCGGATGCCCACCACGACACGCCGTGGCCGGGGCGTGGGCCCTCGTGGCGGCCGGGCTTGTCACGCTGGCCGTCGGGGTGTCGGTGGGGGCCACGGTGCCGTGGCGCCCCGTGTCGCTGGCGGCCACGCTGGTGCTGCTCCTTCCCCTGGTGCTCGTGGCCCTGGGGGCCGTCTGGTGCGTCGTGCGGCTGGCGGAGCTCCTCAACCGCCGGGGCGTGGGAGCGGGTGCCGTGGCGGCCGGCGGCGCCGTGGTGGCGGTGGTGGGAGCCGTGGCGGCGGCCGTGGTGGCGGGAACGCCGTGGGTCCCGGATGCCTCACCGCGCTTCGTGGCGGCGGCGGCCCTGGGGGTGGTGGGCGCGGCCCTTCTGCTCCGCGGCGTGGCGCGGGCCATCGTGCTCCGCGTTCTCCGTTCGAGCCCGGTCGCCCCCGTGGGCTTTCCGGGCCTGTGGAGGGTGACGGTGGCCACCGTGGTGGCGGTGGCCCTCGTGGCGGTGGCGGCGGCCGTGGTGGGGCGCGGTGACCACGAGGGGGAGGAGGGAGCGCCGCCCCTCCGGGTGCGGGCCCCCGCGGGACGGCTGGCCGTGGTGGCGGTGGACGGGGCTGCACGCGAGGAGGTGCTCCTGGCCGGGGAGCGGTTTCCCGCCCTGCGGAGCGTGACCTCCTGGAGGTGGGCGCCGCTTGCAGAGCCCTCCCCCTCGGCGTCGCTCCCCGTCCGCTGGATCACCCTCGCCACGGGTGCCCCGCCCGCGCGCCACGGGGTGGCCACGCTCCGCCAGGTCCGGGTGATGCCGCTGGACACCGTGCTCCTGCTCCCGCCGGTGCTCCGGGAGACCCTGGTGGGCCTCTGGGGTCCCCCGGGGGTGGTGGAGGAGGAGACGGTGCCGGCGGCGCACCGGCGCGTCCCCACCGTGTGGGAGATGGCCTCGAGGGCCGGCGTGGCGGTCCGGGTGCTGGGCTGGTGGGGCAGCTTCCCCCCCCGGCGTGTCCGTGGGGTGGTGGCCTCGGAACGGTGGCTGCTCACGGGCGAGGCCGGACCGAGGACGGTCTTCCCCCCGGACGCCCGGCTGGGGAACGTGGCGGGGCATGATCCGCTGGACATGGACCGCCGGACGGTGGCCGCTCTGGAGGTGGATCCCCTGGACGACGTCTCGCTGGTGATGGCCTACTTCCCCGGCTGGTGGCTGGAGGAGCGGGACGGCATGAGGCCTCCACTGGTGCTGGCGCGGGCCATGGAGCCCCACCTGGACCTCCTGGCCGGGGCCGTGGAACGGCTCGTGGAGGCGGGCTTCCCCGTCTGCCTGGTGGGCCTGGAGCCGGGGGATGGGGGGTGGGTGGCGTGGTCGGTCCCCGGTCCCCCCGCGGCGCCCGTGGGCCCCCCGGAGCTCGTGAACACCTGGCTCGACGCCCTCGGCCTGCCCCCCTCGGCAGGGGTGGATGGGGGGGTCCGGAGGGACCTCTCGGGCGTGGAGGGGCCGCCGCCTGCGGAGGCCCTGGCCTACGGTCCCCCACCGCCCCTGGCCTCGGCCGCCCCATCCGGCGAGGGCGCGGCCCAGCTGGAGCTGCTCAGGTCCCTCGGCTACCTCCAGTAGGCCACGGTCGCAGTGCCCGGTCTACCACTCCCCCGGTGCGGGCGGGACGGGGACGAGGATGAGCTCGCCGTCGTGGGTGCCCGGCGGGAGGCCCCGGACCTCGAGCCCCACGAGGTGACCCCCCAGGTCTGCGAGCGTCCGCGTCGCGTCCACCCCGGCGGTCGTGCGCGGTGCGAGGGCAACGATCCGGCCCCCTTCGTCGACCTCCACCCGGACCGGTATGGGTGCCCCGGTACGCTCCTCCACGCCGGGAAGCGTGAAGGACACCGTCCGGCCCGCCACCACCAGCTCCATCCGCGTCGCGGTCTTCCGGAAGGCGCGGACCGGCGTTCGCGCCGCCCCGGCAGGCCTCTGTGCGCCGGCCTCCGGCAGCCGGGGAACCGGGGTCGCGGCCTCCCCGGGCGGCCGGGGAAGAGGCCCAACGGGCTGGAGCGCCTCGGGCTCGGGGAGAGGGGGGGGCGAGGGGGGGGTGGCCATCAGGTGCTCCACGGCCCCCACCAGCTCCCGATCGGCCATGTGGACGGGCCCGTTGGACGGGGCTGCGGCAGGGGCCGGAGAGGCCGCTGGTGGCGTGGGTGCGCTGGCCACCGTGGCCGGTGACGGGACCTCGCGACGGGCCAGCTGGACCATGACACCGACCCCGATCACCAGCACCGCCGCCGTGGCCAGGAGACGAAGAACCGGCGGGGATGGCCGCTGTGGAGGTCCCATGCGGAGTGGGTCGGTGAGACGGTCGAGCCCGGCCGGGGCGGATTCCTCCGCCGTGCTCCGGAGGAGCCGGCGGACGGCCCGGAGGCCGTCGAGCTCGTGACGGAGCTCCGGGTCGTGGTCGAGCCGGTCCTCCAGCTCCCGGGTGGCGGCCTCGTCCAGGTCGCCGTCAAGGTACCGGCTGAGCCATTCGGTGGGGTCGTGCGGGATCATGGCTTCAGCTCCTCCCTGAGGGCGGTCCTGGCCCGGGCCAGCCGCGAGCGGACGGTTCCCACGGGTACGGAGAGCACCCGCGCGATCTCCTCGTAGCTCAGGCCCTCCCCGTCGCGGAGCCACACGACCACCCGCTGGTTCCGGGGAAGGCCGGCCAGCGCACGGTCGACCCGGTCCAGGGCCTCGCGGGCGGCGGCCCTCCGCTCGGGGCCGGGCCTGGGGTCGGCCACCTCCGCAGGGGGGCCTGTCTCGTCGCCGGCCCGCTGCCCCGCCAGGGGAAGCTCGCGGCGCTTCCGGCCCCTCCGGCTCCGCAGGTGGTTCCAGGCCACCTGGAAGACCCACGTCTCCACCTTCGCCTCCCCGCGAAACCCCGGCAGCCCCTTCCACACGCGCAGGAAGATCTCCTGGCAGGCATCCAGGGCCTCCTCGGGGTCGCCCGTCAGGCGGCGGCAGAGCCGCCAGACGGGGTCCCGCAGCCGCACGTACACCTCGTCGAAGCTCAGGCCCACGGTACGAGTGTGCCACGGCGCGGCCGGAAGATCCCAGGGTGTGGCCGGAGGGTCCATGTCCACATGAGACCCCGGAGGGCGGGAAGAGTTCCGCCGGCGTCAGTCGAGGTCGTCGATCAGCCCCTTCACGAGCTTCTCGATCCGGCGGGCCACGGCCAGGTAGGTCTCCTCGTCCTCGCCCCAGGGGTCGGGGACGTTCCACACCACCGTGTCGGCCCCCACCAGGGAGGGGAGCCACCGGACTCCGGGCGGCCCGATGAGGCTGACCACAACGTCCACCTCGTCCAGGGGCACCTCCCCGAGCCCCCTGGGAACCAGACCCTCGCCGGAGTAGCCCAGCCGCTCCAGGACCTCCACGGTCTCGGGGGCCACCCGGCGCGTGGGGGCGAGGCCCGCCGACATCGCACGGACCCTGTCGCCCGCCATGCCCCGGACCATGGCCTCCGCCATGGGGGACCTGCAGGTGTTGCCGATACACACGAAGAGCACGGTGGTGGTCGTCATCCGCCGCATGGTAGCAGGTGGGTGGAGACGTGGGGGCGTCAGGACGTGGGGGCGTCAGGACGTGAGGGCGTCAGGACGTGAGGGCGTGGAGACGTGGGAGCAGGGGTGCAGGGGTGCAGGGGGGGTGACGCCGAACCCGCCCCTGACCATGCTCCTGACCGTGACCGTGACCGTGACCGTGACCGTGACCGTGGCCGTGGCCGTGGCCGTGCCCCCGACCCCGCGAGGCGGGGCCCCGCGCGGCCCGGCGATGCCACGGGGGCAGGGGGCCGGGGGAGAGCGGGCTGGATTCACCGGGGGGCCGGGGTTGATCTGGACACGCGGTGGCGGGCACCCCGACGGGACGGTACAATCCCGGCGCACGGCCGGCAGGTCCGGCCTGGAGGGAGGACCCATGAAGCACGGACCGGAGCCCTGGCGTGTCAAGGTGGTGGAGCCCATTTCCCTGCCCGACCGCGACACGCGGCGCCGCCGCCTGGAGGAGGCGGGCTACAACGTCTTCGCCATCCCGGCCGCCGACGTCTACATCGATCTCCTCACGGACTCCGGAACCTCGGCCATGTCGCAGGACCAGTGGGCGGGGCTCATGGTGGGCGACGAGTCCTATGCGGGGGCCCGCAACTTCTTCAACTTCCAGGAGACGGTCCAGGAGATCACGGGCTTCCCCTTCGTGATCCCGACGCATCAGGGGCGTGTGGCCGAGAACCTGCTGTTCACCACCCTGGTCAGGCCCGGGATGAAGGTCCCCTCCAACAACCACTTCGATACCACCCGAGCCAACATCGAGGTCCACGGGGGCGAGGCGGTGGACCTGGTCATCGCCGAGGGGCGGGACCCGGACTCCGAGCACCCCTTCAAGGGCGACATCGACCTGGACCGGCTGGACGCCTTCCTGGCCGAGCACGGCCGCGAGGCGGTGCCCGTGGCCATGCTGACGGTCACCAACAACTCCGGGGGCGGCCAGCCCGTGAGCCTGGCCAACATCCGCGGCATGGGCGAGGTGTGCCGCAGGCACGGCGTGCCCTTCTTCCTGGACGCCTGCCGTTTCGCCGAGAACGCCTGGTTCATCAAGCAGCGGGAGCCCGGGCAGGGGCACCGGTCCGTCCGGGAGATCGTGGGCGACATGTTCGCCGCGGCCGACGGCTGCACCATGAGCGCCAAGAAGGACGGGCTGGCCAACATCGGCGGCTTCATCGCCATGCGGGACCAGGGGCTCTTCGATCAGCTGAAGAACATGCTGATCCTCATCGAGGGCTTCCCCACCTACGGCGGCCTCGCGGGGCGGGACCTGGAGGCGGTGGCGCGGGGGCTCCGGGAGGTGCTCGATGAGCGCTATCTGGAGTTCAGGATCGGCCAGGTCCAGGCCTTCTGGGAGCGCCTGGACAGGGCGGGCGTGCCCATGATCCGTCCCGCCGGGGGACACGCGGTCTACCTGGACGCGAGACGCTTCCTGCCCCACATCCCCCAGGAGGCCTTCCCCGCCCAGGCGCTCACGGTGGCGCTGTACCTGGAGGGGGCGATCCGGGGGGTGGAGATCGGGGGCGTGATGTTCGGGTCCACGGATCCCGCAACCGGCGAGGTGCGGTGGCCCGAGCTGGAGCTCGTGCGCCTGGCCATTCCCCGGAGGGTGTACACCAACACCCACCTGGAGTACGTGGCGGAGGTCATCGAGGGACTCCACCGGAACACCGCGGCCATCGGAGGTCTCAGGATGGTCTACGCCGCACCGGTGCTGCGCCACTTCACGGCCCGTTTCGAGCCGCTCTGATCCCTGCGGCGCACGCCCCCGCCAGCCGCGGGTGATTGACCACCGGCGGCAGAGGCGGTAACCTTTGATTCAGCCGGAGGATGGAGAGCGTGTGGTTCTGACGGGTTACAACACCGACATCGATTTCGGGGGGATGACGTACCACGTCCAGACGGAGGACAAGGGACGGAACAACCCGGTCATCGAATCACTGGTGTACGCCAACGGCGAGATCCTGTACTCGCGCAGGACGCCCTACAAGGATCTCCTGGCCGAAGGTGTGGACGCCAAGGCGCTCGCCAACCTCATGGACCGCCAGCACCGGACCATCGTCGAGGCGATCCGGCGGGGACGTCTGGAGGTGCTCTCGGCCCAGCCCGAGGTGGACGAGGCCGACGACACCGCCGTCTCCGCCTCCGGGCCTCCGGCGGGGAGCGCTCCCGAGCGGACCCTGGACGAGGTCATCCTGGAGTACCTCGAGGCACAGAAGGAGCAGGCCCACCTGGTCCTGCGGTCCCAGGGCGACGAGGACTTCGTGTACGGCACGAGCTCCAGCGTCAGGATCGTCGCCCTCAACTCGAGCACGGGCGAACCCGTCTCCGACGTGCGGGTGGCCGTCCTCTTCAAGTCCACGGCCGAGCCGCGCCGCCTGGTCCTGGGCGAGGGCACCACGGGGAGCGACGGCACGTTCACCATCGAGATCAACGTGCCCCGCTTCAACGGTGGGACGGCGGCGGTGGTGGTCACCGCGGAGAGCTCCCTGGGACAGTCCGAGATGAAGCACCTGGTGCACCGCTAGCCCGGAGCATCCAGGGGTTCGCACGGCGTGGTGGGAAACCCCACAGGTGGTCCGGGCAGGGCGGGTGTTGCGCGCCGCCGGGTTTTTCCGTATACTGGCCGCCGCGGGTGGGCCGTTAGCTCAATTGGCAGAGCAAGGGACTCTTAATCCCTAGGTTGGAGGTTCGATTCCTCCACGGCTCACCATCACGTTCTCTTTCGCTGCGAAAGTGGCGGAACTGGTAGACGCGCGAGACTTAGGATCTCGTGGGGACACCCGTGGGGGTTCGAGTCCCCCCTTTCGCACCAGTTCGCACCAGCCGGAGTGCCATCCATGCCCTACAAGCTCAACCGTCGTCCCGACCACACCGTCGAGGTGGAGGCCCATCTGGACCCCGAGGTGGTCGAAGCCGAACGTCAGAAGATCCTGAAGGCCTACCGGAACAGGGCCCGCATCCCGGGGTTCCGTCCGGGCAAGGCGCCGCTGTCGCTCGTCCGGACCCACTTCGCGGCGGAGGTGGAGGACGACCTCATGGAGGAGCTGTCACGGCGGGCCTGGGCCGAGGTGATGGAGGGCGAGGAGGCTCTGGAGCCCCTCACGCCCTTCCGGGTGTCGGAGACCCGGGTGGACGAGGACGGGACCTTCCACATCAGCGGCGACCTGGAGGTCCGGCCGGACTTCGAGCTCAAGGATCCCTCCGAGCTCGACCTCCCGGAGATCCCGGTGGAGGTCACCGAGGAGGACGTGGACGAGGAGATCGAGAAGATCCTCGCCGAGCATGCCGCCTGGGAGCCCGCCGACGACACGCCGGCGGAGGACGGCATGCTCGTGGAGCTGGACATCCACGGTGAGCCCGAGGAGGGCGAACCTTTCGACAGCGAGGGCGTCCGGTTCGTCCTGGGCGAGGAGGGGGTCTTCCCGGAGATCCAGGAGGCGCTCCAGGGCGCGAAGGCGGGGGACGAGCGCACGGCGGAACGCCGCTTTCCCGATGACCACGCCGACGAGGCCATGGCGGGGAAGAAGGTGGTCTACACCCTCAAGGTCGGCGCCATCAAGCGCCGGGTGCTCCCCGAGCTCGACGAGGAGTTCGTCAGGGGCCTGGGCTTCGACGACGTGGACGCGCTGAGGGCCCGGGTACGGGAGGTCCTGGAGCGGACGAAGCACAAGGAACGGCGGGACCGCTGGCGGCGGGCCCTGCTCGACCAGCTGGAGGAGGGCCTGGACGCCAACCAGCTCCCCTCCGCCCTGGTCCAGGCGGGCCTCAAGGAGGACCTGGAGCGCTACGCCTACATGCTGGCCATGCAGGGGAAGAACCCCACCGAGGAGGAGATCGACTGGCAGGAGGTCTCGGCCCGCATGGAGCCCGAGGTCCGCAAGCGCGTCCTGGACAGCCTGGTCCTCGAGCAGCTGGCCCGCGAGTGGGAGATCGGCGTGCCCGAGGACGAGGTGGAGGCCTACGTGGAGGGCGATGCCCGCCAGAAGGGGCTCCCGCCCGCGGAGCACCGGGCCAACCTGGAGAAGGAGGGCCGCCTGGACGAGATCCGGCACGCGGCCCGTGTCGCCGCCACGGTGGACGAGCTGATCCGCCGGGCCGGCGGGGAGGTGGAGTGATGCTGGTACCCGTCGTCGTGGAGCAGACCAGCCGCGGTGAGAGGGCGTACGACATCTTCTCGCGGCTCCTGAAGGACAACGTGATCTTCCTGGGGTCCGCAGTGGACGACCAGGTGGCGTCCCTGGTGATCGCCCAGCTCCTCTTCCTGGAGGCGGAGAACCCCGAGAAGGACATCTTCCTCTACATCAACTCGCCGGGAGGCTCCATCACGGCGGGTCTGGCCATCTACGACACCATGCAGTACGTGAAGCCCGACGTGTGCACCATCTGCATGGGGCAGGCCGCCTCCATGGGAGCGGTCCTCCTGGCGGGTGGCGCCGCGGGGAAGCGGTACGCGCTGCCCCATGCCCGCGTCCTGCTCCACCAGCCGCTGATGTACGGCCTCCAGGGCCAGGCCACCGACATCGACATCCACGCCAAGGACCTCATGCGCCTCAGGGAGCGGCTCAACGCTATCCTCTCGAAGCACACGGGTCAGCCCGAGGACAAGATCCACGCGGACACCGAGCGGGACTTCATCCTGGAGGCCGAGGCCGCCAGGGAGTACGGGGTGATCGACAAGGTCATCTCGGCCAGGGAATAATGGCTTGCGAGGCAACGTGGTATACAATGGACTGAGGAGGACCTGAATGTCGCATCGGGACGGTGACGTGTTGCGCTGCAGCTTCTGTGGCAAGAGCCAGCACGAGGTCCGCAAGCTCATTGCGGGGCCCACCGTCTACATCTGCAACGAGTGCGTGGAGGTCTGCCTCGACATCATCGCCGAGGACCGGGCCTCCGAGACCGCCTCGCGGCAGCAGGTCCTGCCCAAGCCCCACGAGATCAAGGCCAACCTGGACGAGTACGTGATCGGCCAGGAGGCGGCCAAGAAGAAGCTCGCGGTGGCGGTCTACAACCACTACCGGCGGATCGAGTACCAGGGGGGCCGCGGCCAGGACGACGTGGAGCTGGCCAAGTCCAACATCCTGCTCATCGGACCCACGGGCACGGGCAAGACCCTGCTGGCCCAGACGCTGGCCCGCCAGCTCCAGGTGCCGTTCACCATCGTGGACGCCACCACGCTGACCGAGGCCGGCTACGTGGGCGAGGACGTGGAGAACATCCTGCTCCGGCTCTACCAGTCCGCCGGTGGCGACCGGGAGGCCGCGGAGCGGGGGATCGTCTACATCGACGAGATCGACAAGGTGGCCCGCAAGTCGGAGAACCCGTCCATCACCAGGGACGTCTCCGGCGAGGGCGTCCAGCAGGCCCTGCTGAAGATCCTGGAGGGGACCGTGGCCAACGTCCCGCCACAGGGCGGTCGGAAGCACCCCCACCAGGAGTTCCTCCAGATCGACACCACGAACATCCTGTTCATCTGCGGTGGGGCCTTCGTGGGGCTGGAGGACGTGATCGCGGACCGGTTGAACCAGAAGCGCATGGGGTTCGGCGTGGACCTGGGCGGGAACGAGGCCCGGGCCCCCGAGCTGCTGGAAAAGGTCCACCCCGAGGACCTGATCCGTTACGGCATGATCCCCGAGTTCGTGGGCCGGATCCCCGTGGTGGCGACCCTCCACGACCTGGACCACGAGGCCCTCGTCAGGATCCTCACGGAGCCGAAGAACTGCCTGGTCCGCCAGTACCAGACCATCCTCGGCTTCGAGGGCGTGGAGCTCTCCTTCACCAGGGAGGCTCTGGACGCGGTGGCCGAGGAGGCCATCAAGCGGAAGGTCGGGGCCCGGGGCCTCCGGATCATCCTCGAGGAGCTGATGCTGGAGATCATGTACCAGGTGCCGTCGGTGCCGGACATCAACGAGCTGGTGATCTCCAGAGAGGTGGTGGAGCGGCGGGTTCCGCCGTTGACCGCTTTCCGGAAGGTCGGATAATCCTCCGACCCGCACACAATGGCAAAGGACATCATGGAAACCCAACGCGAGACCGTGACGCTCTCCATCGTGCCCCTGAGGGACATGGTGGTGTTCCCCCACATGATGGCCCCCTTCGTGGTGGGCCGGGAACCCTCCGTGGCCGCCCTCCAGCGGGCGCTCCGGCGTCCCGACAAGAGGATCTTCCTGGCCACCCAGAGGGACCCCAAGGTGGACAACCCGGGGCGGGAGGACATCCACGACGTGGGCGTGGTGGCCCGCGTGGTCCAGCACCTGCAGCTGGCCTCCGGCAACATCAAGGTGATGGTGGAGGGTCAGGTCCGGGCCCGGGTGCTCGAGCTCCTGGAGGAGGACGGCCCCATGGCGGCCCGCGTGGAGCTCGTGGAGGAGCACCTGGTGGCGGATGCGGGGGTCCGGGCGTACATGGAGCGGCTCGTGGAGCTGTTCAAGGAGTACGCGAAGCTCTCCCACCATCTCTCCGCCGAGGGCGTGCTGGCCTCGCTCCAGACCGATGACGCCGCGCAGTTCGCGGACATCCTCGCGGCGCACCTCAACCTGCCCACGCCCCAGAAGCAGGAGCTGCTGGAGGTGATGGAGCCCCTGGAGCGCCTCCAGCGCCTCAACGACCTCCTGGACGTGGAGATCGAGAAGCTCAACATCGACCGGCGGATCAACTCCCGGGTCAAGAAGCAGATGGAGAAGGCCCAGCGGGAGTACTACCTCTCCGAGAAGATCAAGGCCATCAACGAGGAGCTGGGGCGGAACGACACCCAGGAGGAGCTGGCCCGGCTCAAGAAGCAGATCGAGGAGAGCGCGCTCTCCGAGGAGGCCAAGGAGCGGGCGCTCAACGAGCTCAAGCGGCTCGAGGGGATGCCCCCCGTGTCCGCCGAGGCCGGCGTGTCGCGCACCTACATCGACTGGCTGCTCTCGGTGCCCTGGAAGAAGCACTCCCGCGAGATCCGCGACATCACCAAGGCCGAGAGGGTCCTGGACGAGGACCACTACGGGCTGGAGAAGGTCAAGGAGCGGATCCTGGAGTTCCTGGCGGTCCGGCAGCTGGTCAAGAAGACCACGGGCACGATCCTCTGCTTCGTGGGGCCTCCCGGGGTGGGCAAGACCTCCCTGGCCCGCTCCATCGCCCGGGCCACGGGCCGCAAGTTCGTGCGCCTCTCCCTGGGCGGCGTCCGGGACGAGGCGGAGATCCGGGGCCACCGCCGGACCTACATCGGCGCCTTCCCCGGCCAGATCATCCAGATGATGAAGAAGGCGGGGACCATCAACCCCGTCCTGCTGCTGGACGAGGTGGACAAGATGGCGGCCGACTTCCGGGGTGATCCCTCGGCGGCGCTCCTGGAGGTGCTGGACCCCGAGCAGAACCACGCCTTCCACGACCACTACCTGGACGTGGAGTACGACCTGTCCCGGGTGTTCTTCATCTGCACGGCCAACGTGACCCACACCATCCCGCCGGCCCTGCTGGACCGCATGGAGGTGATCCACCTCTCGGGCTACACGCACCGCGAGAAGGTGGAGATCGCCAGGCAGTTCCTGATCCCCCGGCAGGTAAAGCGCCACGGCCTCGGGCGCCACGAGGTGGAGATCACGGACGAGGCGCTGGAGCTCCTCATCGAGCGCTACACCCGCGAGGCGGGCGTCCGGAACCTGGAGCGGGAGATCGCCTCCATCTGCCGGAAGCTGGCCCGGCGCGTGCTCAAGGATCGGCTCCGGAAGGGGTCGGCCCTGACGGTGACCGCCGAGGAGGTGGGGACGCTGCTGGGCAAGCCACGGTACCGGGCCCAGCGGGCCGAGGAGCACGCGGAGATCGGCGCGGTGGTGGGCCTGGCCTGGACCCAGGTGGGCGGGGAGCTGCTCACCACCGAGGTCTCGCTCACCCACGGCAGCGGCAAGGTGACCCTGACGGGGCAGCTGGGCGACGTGATGCAGGAGTCGGCGCGGGCCGCACTCACCTACGTGAGGTCGCGGGCCGAGCAGTTCGGCCTGGACGTGGAGAGCTTCGAGAAGATCGACGTGCACGTGCACGTGCCGGAGGGGGCCATCCCCAAGGACGGCCCGTCGGCGGGGATCACCATCGCCACGGCCCTGGTCTCGGCCTTCACCAGGCGCCCCGTCCGGGTGGACGTGGCCATGACCGGCGAGATCACGCTCAGGGGCAGGGTGCTGCCCGTGGGCGGCATCAAGGAGAAGATCCTGGCGGCCTTCCGGGCGGGGATCCGCCAGGTGATCCTGCCCGAGGAGAACGACAAGGACCTGGAGGAGATCCCCGCCGAGGTGGCGGACCAGATGGTCTTCACCCTGGTGACCCACATGGACCAGGTGCTGGAGGTGGCCCTGGCCTCGGAGATGGAGACCTCCATGGCGCCGGGGACCGCCGAGACGCAGGGGGCCCTGCCCCCTCCCATGCCCCATTGAGATCGTGGAGATCAGGAATGTCACGTTCGAGCGGTCGGCCCTGGACGGGGGGAGCAGGCCGAGGCGTTGGCTGCCCCACCTGGCGGTGGCCGGCCGGTCGAACGTCGGAAAATCGAGCCTGCTGAACTGGCTCTGCCGGCGCCAGATCGCCAGGGTGGCGAAGGCGCCGGGCAAGACACGGATGCTGAACTTCTTCCTGGTCAACGAGAGCTTCTATCTCGTTGATCTTCCGGGGTACGGATATGCGAAGGTCCGCCAGGAGCTGAGGGAGCAGTGGGGAAGGGAATTGGGGAACTATCTGACCACCGAGGAGAGGCTGGCCGGGGTGATGACGCTCATCGACATCCGGCACGGCCCCACGCCGCTGGACCTGGAGCTCCAGGAGATGCTCCTGGCCGCTGGCCGGGAACGGCTGGTGGTGCTGACCAAGGCGGACAAGGTGAACCGGTCCCACCGGGTGAAGATGCAGCGGGACGTCCAGTTCCAGCTGGGTCTTCCCAGGCCTCCGGTGGTCACGAGCGTGGCGAAGGGCGAGGGACGGAAACTCCTGCTCGAACAGATGGAAGAGCTGATCGATCTGTGGAAGGCATCAGAACGGGGAGCATGACATGGCACGGAAGAAGAAGAACAATGGCGGCAACGGCAATGGCAACGGGACGGCCAACGGCGAGCCCGTGGTGATCCCCCTGGATCTCGACGACGAGATCGAGAAGTACGAGGCCCAGGCTGCCGAGGCGGCCAAGAACGGCCGCCTGGACCTCACCCAGCTCAAGGAGATGACCATCGGCGAGCTGAGCAGCATCGCCAGGGCCATCGGGGTGGAGAACCCCGCCGGCCTGCGGCGTCAGGACCTCATCTTCCGGATCCTCCAGCGCCAGACGGAGCGTGAGGGGCTGATCTTCGGCGAGGGTGTGCTCGAGGTGCTCCCCGAGGGCTTCGGGTTCCTCAGGGCGCCGGAGTACAACTACCTCCCCGGGCCGGACGACATCTACGTCTCGCCCTCCCAGATCCGGCGGTTCAACCTCCGGACGGGCGACACCATCTCCGGCCAGATCCGCCCCCCCAAGGAGGGCGAGCGCTACTTCGCGCTCATCAAGGTGGAGGCGGTGAACTTCGAGCCCCCCGAGGTGGCCATGGAGAAGGTCCACTTCGACAACCTGACGCCGCTTTACCCCGAGGAGAGGATCCGCCTGGAGGTTCCCGGCAACATGACCTGCCGCGTCATGGACCTCATGACCCCCATCGGCAAGGGCCAGCGCGGCCTCCTGGTGGCGCCCCCCCGCACCGGCAAGACCATGATGCTCCAGGCCATCGCCAACGCCATCACCGAGAACCACCCGGAGATCACCCTCATCGTGCTGCTCATCGACGAGCGGCCCGAGGAGGTCACGGACATGCAGCGCTCGGTGAACGGCGAGGTGATCTCCTCCACCTTCGACGAGCCCGCCACGCGCCACGTGCAGGTGGCCGAGATGGTCATCGAGAAGGCCAAGCGCCTGGTGGAGCACAAGCGGGACGTGGTGATCCTGCTGGACTCCATCACACGGCTGGCCCGCGCCTACAACACCGTGGTGCCCCCCTCGGGCAAGGTGCTGTCGGGCGGCGTGGACTCCAACGCCCTCCAGAAGCCCAAGCGCTTCTTCGGTGCGGCGCGGAACATCGAGGAGGGCGGCAGCCTGACCATCATCGGCACGGCCCTCATCGACACGGGCTCCCGCATGGACGACGTGATCTTCGAGGAGTTCAAGGGCACCGGCAACATGGAGGTCCACCTGGACCGCAAGCTGGTGGAGAAGCGGGTCTTCCCCTCCATCGACATCCACAAGTCGGGCACCCGCAAGGAGGAGCTCCTCATCGACGAGTGGGAGCTCCGCCGCATCTGGGTGCTCCGCAAGGTGCTCTCGCCGCTGTCTCCCGTGGAGGCCATGGAGCTCATGCTGGACCGGCTCTCCAAGACGGAGACCAACCGCGAGTTCCTCGAGGCCATGTCCCAGGGGTAGGGCCGGGGCGGGCGGAGCGGCACCGTGGGCACGGGCGGCGTGGAGGCGGCCCTCCGGAGGGCGGAGAGCGGCCGGCGGCTGGACCGGGCGGAGCTGCTCCTGCTCTTCTCGGAGGGGGAGCTCCTGGAGCTGGGGCAGGCCGCACGCACCGTTCGCGACCGGCTGACCGACCCCGGCGTGGCCACCTACATCATCGACCGCAACATCAACTACACCAACGTCTGCGTCTACCGCTGCCGCTTCTGCGCCTTCTACCGGAAGCCGGACGCTGCCGACGCCTGGGTCCTTCCCATGGATGAGATCGTGGAGAAGGTGGCCGAGACGGTGGCGGCGGGGGGCACCGGGATCCTCCTCCAGGGGGGCGTCCACCCCTCCCTGCGGCTGGACTTCTACGAGGACCTGCTCCGAACGCTCAGGGCGACCTTCCCCCACGTGCACCTCCACGCCTTCTCCGCCCCCGAGATCTGGTACGTGGCCAGGCTCGAGCGCCTCCCGCTGGCCACGGTCATCGAACGGCTGGTGGCCGCGGGGCTCGACTCCATCCCGGGTGGTGGCGCCGAGATCCTGGAGGACGCCACGCGCCGCCGCATCTGGTCTCGGGCCAAGGCCTCCACGGAGCAGTGGCTCGAGGTCCACCGCGAGGCCCACCGCCAGGGCCTCCGCACCACGGCCACCATGATGTTCGGCGTGGGCGAACCCTTCTCGGCCCGGGTGGAGCACCTGCTGGCCGTCCGGGAGCTCCAGGACGCCACGGGCGGCTTCACGGCCTTCATCCCCTGGACCTTCCAGGAGGAGAACACCGACCTCGAGCGCGAGGTGGAGCCCGTCGGCGGGTTCG
Organism: Thermoanaerobaculia bacterium; assembly: GCA_027061805.1. Classification (GTDB taxonomy): domain Bacteria; phylum Acidobacteriota; class Thermoanaerobaculia; order Thermoanaerobaculales; family Sulfomarinibacteraceae; genus JAMOWA01. Next base: position 194,595 of record JAMOWA010000059.1, read on the forward strand.
ACTACCTCCGGACCCTGGCCATCTCCCGGCTGGCCCTGGACAACGTTGTCCACGTGCAGGGGTCCTGGGTCACCCAGGGCCCGAAGGTGGGACAGGTCTCCCTCTTCTTCGGGGCGGACGACCTGGGGTCCATCATGCTGGAGGAGAACGTGGTGGCCGCGGCCGGCGCCACCTTCCGCATGACCCAGGCCGACATGGAGCGCACCATCTCGGGGGCGGGACTCGAGCCCCGTCAGCGCAGGACGCTCTACGAGCCGCTCTGAGGTCCCGGAGGCTCCAGGGCGTAGAGGGTCGACCGCCCGTCCGACCACACGGGACGGAGCCACCGCTCGAAGAAGCGGTCGAGCCGCTGACGGGCCGCCCGGGACGCCTCCCCGAAGTACTCCGCCCGGCCGTTCATCCTGGCGATCCTCCGGGCCTCCACACCGTTGAAGTAGACGTGGGTCACACCGAGGGCCCGCAGGCCGCGGGCCATCTCCCCCACCGAGGAGCTCTCCTCTGCCAGCTCCACCACCAGCGGCGTGTGGAAGGGGTCCTCCACCACCACGTCCCGTGCCCAGTACATGGGACGGGACTCGGCCACCAGCAGGATGGTGGACCCGTCGGGGAGATCGCGGGATGCCGCCACGGCCGGCCAGGAGCTGGCGTACCGCTCCAGGAGGACCTCCGGGTTCTCCTGGCCCAGGGCCACGGCCATCCTCCGGGGCCAGTCGGGACCGAGCGAGCCGGTCACGTACCAGAGCCCCACGAAGAGCAGGGCCGCGGCACCCATCACCGCCACGCCCCGGGAGGTCCTCGCGAGGGCGGCCGCCACGGCGAGGCCGGTCAGGGCGGCCAGGGGAACCAGGCCCCCGAGAAGGTACCGGCCGAGGGGCGGTCCCGCGAGCCATCCCGCCCAGGCCAGGAGGGAGCCCACGGCGAGGGCCCTGACGCGGGCGTCGGCCCGCCACCTCGTGACGGCGAACCACACCGTTGCGGGAAGCAGCGCCAGGTACAGCGACCCCACCAGGCCGCCGTGGCCGGGGATGCCCAACGCCCCCAGGGAGAGGACCCGTTCCAGGGAGGGCAGGGGACCGGGGAAGGACCCGAGCCCGCTGGAGACCGCGGCGGAGCCCGGGGAGCCCAGGCCCACGGTGGCCCACAGGCGATCCAGGTAGGGGTAGATGGGGTTGCCCGTCACCACCAGGTTCCGGATGGCCCACGGCGAGAAGGCCACCAGGGTTCCGGCCAGGACGCGGCACCCGTCCAGGAGGCGGGCCACCACCCGCCGGCCGGCGGGCCCGGCCAGCACGGCGGCCCCCAGCAGGGGGACCACAACGGTGGGCCCCGCCGTGTACTTGCAGCCGAGCGCGAGCCCTGCCATGGTCCCGGCGACCACGAGGAGGGTCCCTCGCATGGGGGGACCCGCTGCGGCGTGGACCAGCAGGAGCCATCCGGCGGCCGCGAAGGCGGTCACACCCAGGTCCGAGTACGCCAGGGTGGCGACCATGAGGAAGGCGGGCGTGGTGGCCAGCAGCGCCGCGGTCCACCATGGAGCGGCCTCCGGACCCCCGTCACCGCCGGCGAGGGCCGCGGTCCCCGCAAGGGTCAGGCCGCCCAACCACCAGTGCACCGCCTGGGCGGCCCAGGGTCCCGCCAGGGCCAGGGCCCAGGTGGCGAGGAGGCCGACGTTGGAGGGCTGGAGCGAGTAGACGTCCCGGGGGAACACCACGAGGGTCCCGGCCCTCAGCCACTGCCACGGCATGCCCAGGTGGTAGTTGAGGGTGTCGTAGGCGGGCAGGAAGGCGGCGAGGACGGGGAGGGTCACGGCGCCGGCCAGCACCACCAGCGCGGAGGGCACCGGTGGTGCGTTCCGGATGATCGGGGCGACCCCGGGGGGATGGCGGCGCAGGACCCACAGGCCCGAGAGGACCGCCGCGGCACCCGCCACTGCAAGGGGCAGTGGGGCGAGGAGCCCCCCGGCGGCCAGCATCCCGGCGCAGGCCATGAGGCCGGCGGCACCCACGGCAAGGACCGCCGGCCATCGTGCCGGGCCCTCCAACTCCCGGAGCCCGGGCAGGAGGCGTGCCACGGGGTCCCCCAGGCCCACGGCTGCAAGGCCGAGGGCCAGCAGCACCAGGACCGTGGCCAGCTGCAGCGCCAGCGGCGCGAGCGGGACGGTCCCGCGGGAGAGCCAGAGGGCAGCGCCCCCGAGGGCCACGGCGGCCAGGGTGGCCGGACCGGGCCGGGACCGCGGCTCCGGGATCCCTGCGGGTGGGCTCATCCGCTCCTCTTGTCGATCATGTCGGCGAGCAGGGCGAAGAGCGTGACGTTGAGCGAGGTCACCAGCAGGATGACGGTCTTGTCGGTGAGGTTGGCCAGGACGAAGGTGTCGTAGAGGCCGCTCGCGGCGGTGGCGGCGAAGAGCAGCACGAGGAAGGGCCCGAAGATCCGGAGGGGGGCAAAGTGGATCCCGCACCGGAAGGCCAGCTGGAAGAAGCGCAGGGTGTCGAGAACCGGCCGGATCTTGGACCGGCCCACCCGGGCGGCGTAGTCGATGGGGAGGAAGACCACCTCGTAGCCGCCCCGCAGCATGGCGATGGTGATGGTTGTGGTGAGGCTGAAGCCGTCGGGGAGGATGCTCCGGTAGCGGGAGAAGACCTCCCGCCGGAACGCCCGCAACCCCGAGTTGACGTCGGGGATGGCCTCGCCCACCAGCCACGAGGCGAAGCGCCGGAGGACCTCCTTGGGGAGCCTTCGCATGGGGGGGATGGCCACGTTGGCCCCCGTGCGCGCCCCCACCGCCATGTCTGCGGTCTCCATGGCGGCCAGGAGGTCCGGGATGCGGTCGGCCGGGTAGGTGCCGTCGGCGTCGAGGATGACGATCACCTCGGCACGGACGTGGCGGATCCCCGTCTTGATGGCCGCTCCGTACCCCCGCCGCCGGGTGTGGTGCACCACCGTGAGGCCGGGCACCCGGCCCTCTCCCGCCAGCCGGTCCAGGAGCTCCCCGGAGCCGTCGGTGGAGCCGTCGTCCACCACCACGATGGCCTCGGGCGGCGAGGCGGCCGTGGCGGCGGCGAGACCGCGGAGCGTGTCCTCCAATGCCCCCGCCTCGTTGAAGCAGGGGATCACGGCGGCCCAGGTCCCGGGGGTGGCGGCGCTGTCCATCACTCCACGATCTCGTACTGTTCCTGGTGGAAGAGCGGGTTCTCGCGGAGGATCACCTCGATGCCGTGGATCTCCTCCAGCTCCCGGAGCAGCTCGCGGAAGGAGCCCTGGAGGTAGTGGGAGATCTCGGGGTGGACCACCAGTGTGATCTGGCGGGCGCCGGCCTCGGCGTAGCCCAGGATGGCGCGCCGGATCTCCAGGCACACGGTCTGGAAGGACTTGATCCTTCCCGAACCATGGCAGTAGGGGCACTCCCTGCTCAGGGTCCGGTCCAGGCTGGGGCGGGTCCGCTTGCGGGTCAGCTGGACCAGGCCGATGTCGCTCATGGGGAGGAGCTGGGACCTCGCCGGGTCGCTCTTGAGCTCGCGCTCCAGGGCCTCGTAGACCACCGCCCGGTTCTGGCGGTCCTCCATGTCGATGAAGTCGATCACGACGATCCCGCCCAGGTCCCGGAGGCGCAGCTGGCGGACGATCTCCTTCACGGCTTCCAGGTTGATGCGGGTGACGGTGTCCTCCAGGCTCGAGTTCCCCACGAACCGGCCGGTGTTCACGTCGATGGCCACCAGGGCCTCGGTCTGGTTCACCACCAGGTAGCCACCCGACTTGAGCCAGACCTTGGGGCGGAGCGCCTTCTCCAGCTCCGCCTCGATGCCGAAGGCGGCCATGAGGTCGGCGGAGCGCCGGTAGAGCTTCACACGGCCCACCAGGGTGGGGTCCCGCTGCTCCAGGAACTCCACGATCTCCCGGTAGGCCTCCACGTCGTCCACCCAGCACTCCCTGACGGACTCCGTGAGGAGATCGCGCACGGCGCGGAGGAGGGGGCTCAGCTCCCGGTGGAGCAGGGCCGGGGCGCGGCTGCGCTCGGCCGCCTCACGGATCCGGTGCCAGGCCCCGGCCAGGTCGCGCCGGTCGGCCTCCAGCTCCGCCGGCCCCTGGCCCTCCCCCGCCGTCCGGACGATCCAGCCCCCCGGCTCGTCGAAGGCCTCGACGATGGCGCGGAGGCGCTCCCGCTCCTCCTCGTCCGTGATCCGGCGGGAGACGCCCCGCTGCTGCACGGTGGGGAGGTAGACCAGGAAGCGGCCCGGGAGGGAGATGTGGCTGGTGAGGCGGGCTCCCTTGGAGCCCAGGCCGTCCTTCACCACCTGGACCAGGATCTCCTGCCCCTCCCTGAGAAGGTCGTCGATGGCCGGGGGGGGCGAGGGGGGAGCGAGCTCCTCGTCCTCGTCGAGGAAGAGCTCGGCGTAGTCGTCGGCAACGGCCCCGGCCTCGCGCACGTAGAGGAAGCCGTCGCGGCCCTCTCCGATGTCGATGAAGGCTGCCTGCATGCCGGGGAGCAGGCGGGTGACCCGGCCCTTGTAGAGGTTGCCCACGCGGGAGGAGGAGCGGTGGCGCTCCACCCGGTAGGTCACCAGCCGGCCGTTCTCCCGGAGGGCCACGCGGGTCTCGAAGGGGTTCACGCCGAGGTAGAGTGCAGCCTCGCTCACAGGTTCACCAGCCGTTCCCGGCCCACGGAGATCACCATCCCCAGGGCCGCGCAGGTGGTCAGGAGGGACGATCCCCCGTAGCTGAACAGGGGGAGCGTGATGCCGGTGGTGGGCAGCCAGCCCACCACCATGCCCAGGTTCACCACCACCTGGAAGGCGATCCAGGCCCCGATCATGGTGGCCAGGGCCAGGCCGAAGCGGGTGGTGGCGTGGAGGGCCGCCAGCAGGATCCTCCAGAGAAGCAGGGCGTAGATCCCCAGCAGGAGGGAGGAGCCCACGAAGCCCGTGGCCTCGCCCCAGGTGGCGAAGATGAAGTCCGTGTGCTGCGCCGGAAGGAAGCGGAGCAGCGACTGGGGTCCGCGCCCGAAACCCCGTCCGGTGGCCATGCCCGACCCGATGGCGATCTTGGACTGGCGGACCTGGTACCCGGCGCCGTAGGGGTCCCGGGAGGGGTCCAGCACCGTCAGGACCCGTTCCTTCTGGTACGGCCTGAGCCCCCAGGTCCAGGCACCCGCCGCCCCCAGCACCACCAGGACCACGAGGGTCGCCCACGCCTTCCCGGGCAGGCCGGCGAGCCAGAGCACGGCGCCCCAGAGGGGAAGGTAGGTGAGCGCGACTCCGAGGTCCGGCTCCAGCAGGATCAGCCCCACGGGCAGGCCGGCCAGGGCCGAGAGCGCCAGGAACCCCCTCACCGACAGGACCTCGCCGGTCCGGTTGGCGAACCACAGGGCCAGGATCAGGACGGTACCCAGCCGGGCCAGCTCGCTGGGCTGGAAGGTGAAGGGGCCTGCGGCGAACCATCCCCGCGTGCCGCTCCGTGTCTCGCCGAAGGCGAGCACCGCCACGAGGAGCAGGATGGAGCCCGCATAGGCGGGGACCGCCAGGCGGAGCAGCGTGGTGGTCCGGATGCGCGAGACGATCCACAGGACCACGAGGCCGATGGCGCCCCAGATGGCCTGGCGCAGGAGCAGGCGCCCCCCCAGCACCCTGTCCAGCACGCTGAGCTGGATCAGCGAGGCGCCGAGGATGCCGAGGACGCCGAGCACGAGCCACGGATCGAGGCGATGCTCCATGGCCTCAGTGTATCCCGGAAGGCGGAGGGAAAGACGCCTCCCCTCCCGCTGTCTCGCCCATGTGGGGGTCGGCCTCGAGGCCCGCGGCGAAGACCAGGCCTGCTGCGGGGGCCGCCCGTCCGCCCCCGCTCGCACCGTGCTCCACCACCACGGCCACCACCAGGGAGGGAGCGTCGAGTGGCTCCCACCCCACGAAGAGCGCGTGGTGCCGCAGCCGGCGGTCGAGCTCCTCCACCTTCCTGCCCTCCTGGAGGCGTGCCACCTGGGCGGTGCCCGTCTTGCCGGCCACGGGGAGCCTGGAGAGGGAACGGGCGGTTCCCTCGGGGCCGTGGACCACCTCGGTGAGGCCCCGGACGACCCTGTGGAGCAGGTCGGGGTCGAGGTCGAGCCGGAGCGGGCCTCGTTCCTCGCCGGTGTCGAACAGGTGTGGGATCACCAGCGTGCCGCCGTTGGCCAGGGCGGCGTAGGCACGCGCCAGCTGCAGGGGGGTCACGAGCAGGGGGCCCTGGCCGATGGCCACCGATACTGTGGTGCCCGGGTACCACGACCTGTGGCGGACCGTGCGGGCCCATTCGGGAGTCCCCACCAGTCCCCTCCTCTCGGACGGAAGGTGGATCCCCGTGGGGTGGCCGAAGCCGAAGCTGCCGAGCCAGGAGGCCATGGTCTCGATCCCGAGCCGGACACCCAGCGTGTAGTAGTAGACGTCGCAGGACACCTCCAGCGACCGTTCGAGGGCGACCCTGCCGTGGCCGCCCCGCCTCCAGCACCGGAAGGTGTGGCCGAAGAGCTGGACGGCCCCGCGGCAGGAGACGCTCCACGAGGGCGTCGTGGCCCCCGTGGAGAGGCCGGCCAGGGCATAGAAGGGCTTGATGGTGGATCCCGGGGGGTACAGCCCCTGGATGCACCGGTCCTGGAGGGGGTGTGCGGGATCGTTGCGGAGGGTGTTCCACGCTGCGGGGGAAAGCCTTCCGGAGAAGAGGTTGGGATCGAAGCCGGGCGATGAGTAGTAGGCACGGATGGCGCCGTTGCGCGGGTCCAGCGCCACCACACCGCCCGTGTCCTCCCCCAGGGCCTCGGCCGCGGCCCTCTGGAGGTCGAGGTCCAGCGTGAGCGTGAGGTCGCTGCCGGGAACGGGTGGGATCTCCTCCACCACGCCCAGCTGCCGTCCCACGGCGTTCACCACGACCTTCCGTTCGCCGTCCCGCCCCGCCAGGACCGGCTCGGCGAGGGCCTCCACGCCCACGGCACCCACCAGCATGGTGGCACGGCGCCCGCCGGCCTCCTCGAGCTCTTCCCTGCGCACCGGCCTGAGGTGGCCCACGGCGTGGGAGGTCAGCGGCCCGTGCGGGTAGTGGCGCCGGAATCCCCCCACCACCACGAGCTCCGGATGGTCACTCTGGTGCGCCCGGATCCGGGTGACCTGCTCCCAGGAGAGGTCCTCGCCCACCACGATGGGTGCGAGGGAGGTGCGTGTGATGGACCGGATGCGCCCGTCGAGCTCGGCGGCGGGGCCCAGGCCCAGCCGGGCCAGGAAGAGGATCGTCTCGTCGAGCCGGCGGGGCTCATTGGGGAAGAGGAGGAGGTTGTAGGCGGCCGTGTTCTCGGCGAGGATCCTCCCGGCCCGGTCGTAGATCCGGCCCCGCTCGGCGGGGACGGGGATCCTCCGGAGCCTGTTGTTCAGGGCCAGCTGCCGCCAGTGTGGTGCGGTTCGCAGCTGGAGGTCGGCCAGGCGCAGGTACAGCCCGAGAAGGGACACGGTGATCACCAGGGCCAGGGCGACGGTCCGGCGCCTGAGACCGCAGAGATCCTCCCGAACCCGCATCAGTGGAGACGCCGTGTCCTGAAACGCCGCCAGCGGACGGGAAGGTCGGCGGTCACGAGCCATCCGGCGAGACTGCACCAGAGTCCCGTGGCCAGGGCCTGGAGGGCCACGGTGACCGGAGATGGAAGGGCGGCACCGCCCAGGGGTAGCGCCGCCAGGTGGTCCAGGCCCGTCACCACCAGTGCTCCCAGGGTTCCGATGGCACCCCAGGCCTTTGGCGACCGGTCGGCGATCCTTCCCGCGACCCAGACCACCACGAGGGCCGTTCCGCTCCAGGCGATGCCCCCGGGCCCGATGACAGGTTCCAGGAGGAGATCCCAGCCGAGGCCGGTCAGGAGCCCCAGGACCAGCGGATTGTCCCGCCGATGGAGCATGGGAGGTGCCACGAGCCAGACCATGGGCAGCAGGGCGAGGGAGAGCCACGGCGGGATCCCCGGAGCCCCCAGGAGGCGCTGGACCAGAAGGGTCGCGGTCACCGCCGCGGCGAGCTTCACGGTGGGCCTCCCACCGGTGATCCCGCGGTCCAGCCCGGGACCAGGAGGACCAGCTCCAGGTGGGAGAAGTCGGTCAGCGGCCGGGCCTCCACGGCCAGGAGGGGGCCGGGAGTCTCCCGGACGCGCGTGACCCGGGCCACGGGGAGGCCGGGGGGGTAGATGCCGTCGGTGCCACTCGTCACCACGAGGTCCCCGGTCACGAGCCGGGCCCTCCGGGGGATGTACTCCAGCCGGAGCATTCCGGTTCCCGTTCCCGTGGCCAGCCCCGGGATGCCCGCCTCGCCCGCGAGGACGGCGACCGCGGCGTTGGCCTTCCGGATGGTCTCGACCCAGGAGGAGCGGGCGCCGACCCGGAACACCCGCCCGACGACGCCCGCCGAGCTCAGGACGGGAGTGTCCACATGGATGCCATCCGTGTCTCCGGCATCCACCTCGAGCGTCCCACCGGCTGTCACGCGGAAGACGCACGAGGCCACGCGCGAGGTGTCCGTCAGGGAGGGGAAGGCCGCGGAGAGCAGGGCGGCCTGCCGGAGGAGCCGGGCCTCGGAGGCCAGGATCAGGTTCCTGGCCCGCTCCTCGTCCAGGCGGCGCTTCAGGACGGCGTTCTCGGAGACGAGGCGCTGCAGGTCACGGAGGCCCGACGAGGCGTCCCGGACGGTGGTGACCGTCGCGGTGACGGCCACCTGCAGGGGCCGGACCGCCGTGCGGAGCCAGGAGGTCAGGAGGCGTTCCCTGCCGTCGTGGACCTGCGCCGCGGCGGCGAGCTCCAGCATGATCCAGATGAGCAGGACCGTCCGGGTCCGGAAGCGGGTGGCGACACCGAGCCTGCCCATGGCGGGTCAGGGCGTGCCGGCCCGGCCCGGGCATGGCCGGGGATCCCTCCGGGGACGTCGTGCCACTGTGCCGGAGAGGGGTCGGGCCATGGCTCCTCAGGCGATGGCGATCTTGCGGAGGAGATCGATGTTGGTGAGCATCATGCCGGTCCCCCGGACCACCGCGGAGCCCGGGTCCTCGGCGTGGGCCACGGGGAGCCCCGTCTCCTCGCGGAGGCGCTTGTCCAGGTTCTTGAGCAGGGAGCCGCCACCCGCCAGGATGATCCCCTTGTCCATGATGTCCGCGGAGAGCTCGGGGGGGGTGCGTTCCAGGGCGTTCCGGACCGCGTCCACGATGGTGGAGATGGTCTCCGCCAGCGCCTCGCGGATCTCCTCGTCGGAGATGGTGAGGTTCTTGGGGACCCCCTCCACCAGGTCCCGTCCCTTGATCTCCATGGTGAGGGGCTCGTCCAGGGGGTAGGCCGAACCGATCTCCATCTTGATCTGCTCCGCCGAGCGCTCCCCGATCAGCAGGTTGTACTTCTTCTTGATGTACTGGGTGATGGCCTCGTCCATCTCGTTGCCGGCCACCCGGACCGATCGGGAGTAGACGACCCCTGCCAGCGAGATGACCGCCACGTCGCTGGTGCCCCCCCCGATGTCCACGATCATGTTGCCGGACGGCTCGGTGATGGGCAGGCCGGCGCCGATGGCCGCCGCCATGGCCTGCTCGATGAGGTAGACCTCGCTGGCCCCGGCCTTGAGCGCCGTGTCCTTGACGGCGCGCTTCTCCACCTGGGTGATCTCGGAGGGCACGGAGATGACGATCCGCGGCCGCACGAGGAACGAACGCCCGTGGGCCTTCTTGATGAAGTAGTCGAGCATGCGCTCGGTGACCTCGAAGTCCGCGATGACGCCGTCCTTCATGGGACGGATGGCCTCGATGTTGCCGGGGGTCTTCCCGAGCATCTCCTTGGCCTTGGAGCCCACGGCCTCCACACGGTTGGTGACACGGTTCACCGCCACGATGGAGGGCTCCACCACCACGATGCCCCGCCCCCGGATGTAGACCAGGGTGGTGGCGGTCCCGAGATCGATGGCCAGGTCGGAAGAGAACAGCCCCAGCAGACTGGAGAAACCCATCAAAAAACCTCCACGAACACGCGTTGCCGTCGCTCGGTCCGGTTGCCCGCGGGGTCGACGGCCGCCACCACGAGTTCGTTCCATCCGTCGTCCAGGACCTCGATGGCCTTCCGGAAGTGGCCGGTGGCGTCCACGTCGACCGGCTCCCCGTTGATGGTCACCGTGGCGCCCGGCTCGGTGGTGCCCTCCACGATGAACAGCTGGCCCATCTGCCGGGCCGGCTCCACCTTCAGGTCCGGAGGGGTGTGGTCCTCAAGGGGGAAGCGATGGCCGGACGTGGTGAGCCGGAAGCGCCGGACCGGGCTCCATTCCGAGGAGACCCCGTCCTCGTCGATGGCGGCCACCCGCCAGTAGTAGGTGCCCCGGAGAACCCCCTTGAGACGGGCGGAGCTCTTCGTCCTGGCAGGATCGTCGACGTCCAGCCCGCTGGCGGTGAAACGGCTCGACCGGCCGACCTGCAGGTGGCTGGCCACCGCACCGGGGGGCAGCTCCCACTCCAGGGTGATGACCGGGTCCGTGCCGAGGTCGAAGGACACGTTGTTCTCGGGGCTGATCGGCCGTGGCGGCGAGGGGATCTTGCCCCTGGCCCCCAGCTCGCCGTCCGGTGCGGCCGCCACCCGTTCCTGGGAGTGGAGCACCAGGGAGGCCCCCCCACGGCCCTTCACCCGGGCCTGGCCCGCATAGGTCGCCACCACGGTCCGCCTGTCGGTGCCGTCGACATCCACGGCGACCCGGCTGTCCCGCTCCACCGAGGTCTCCACGGCATCGGTGGCCACGGTGGAGGTGTTGGAGGTGGTGAACACCTTCAGGCGTCCCACCATCATCTTGACCTTCCCCTCGGCGGCGGTCCGGGACCGCTGGTGGATCTCCAGCAGCGAGTCGGGGGCGATCCGGTAGATGGTGCCGTCGGCGAGCAGGATCTCGGCGGACCCGTCGCTCCCGGTCCGGACGAAGTCACCGTTGAACAGGGGCATCCTCTCCCGTGCCGGTTCCCAGGCGGTCTTGCCGGCACGCTGCACGCTGACCCGGCCCTTGAGGCTGAAGATCTGCCCTGCCCCTGCCACCTCTCCCGGTTCCGCCCCGAGGATCGCCTCGAACCGCTGACGGGCCTGGCGGGCAAGCCTGGCGGCCTCGTCCCACTGCTCCCCGGCGTAGGCAGAGCGGGCGTCGTCCAGCTCGGTGGTCCCGAGGCTGGCCTCCTCCCTCCAGGCGGCGGGAACACCCCTGTCCCTGAGAACCGACTGGCTCTGCTCGGCCTGCTCGATGGCCTTCCGTGCCCGGGCCTGCGGTGGGAGGTGCATCCGGCTGTACGCGAACGCCAGCAGGACCGTCGCGAGGACGGCGGTCACCACGATGGCGATGACCCTCCGGATCGTGTGGACCCGGACCACCACCCAGTCGATCTCGATGCCCCGTGCCACGTTCTGACACCTCCGGGCCCACGGTACCACGGCGTCTCGGGGTGCGGCAAGCGCAAGAGACGCCACGGCAAGCCTTTGGGGCTCCGGTCCCCACCCCGGAGCGTGAGGGGGGTCACCGGTGGCCACGTCACGGGTTCCGGCAGCGGCGGAGCGGCTTCGGGGGCAGCCGACGGCGACGGGGATCGGCGGCGCAGAGCCGCGACGGAAAACGGTGGTCGTGTGGGAATCGGTGACCGTGGTCATGTGCCCGACCGTGCCCCTGATCCTGGCCGTGACCGTGGCCGTGACCGTGATTGTGCGGCGCGCGGGGCGCGGCCCTCTGCGCGCCGCCCGCCAGGGCCTCCGTGCGAGGTGCGACGCCCCCCACCCACCCGTGCGGGGATTGCCGCATTGGCGTTCGCCGAGGGGAGGTCGCGGGGGGAGCGCCGCTCGAAAGTCGCGGCCTCGTGCATGGGGCGAGTGGAGGCGAGGTGGCTCGCCGGGAGAATGTCGCCCGGGTTCTGCGGGAGCACGATGCCGGCCTGGAGGCCGGCGCTCCCTGTGGCCGCGTACCCTCTTCGGATGTCCGGTTGTGTTCCGGGTTGGGAGGCCTCGTGTTTCCCGGGGCGGATGGCGGCGTCGGGGATCGGGGACGGCGGCCGCGTCCGGTGGTCCTCCCGGGCGCGTCCCCCGCTTCATCCGGTTGCCGAAGCGCACCGGGCCGAGATGTTCTCCCCCTCGCCCCTGCGCCCCTGCTCCCGGGCGGGCGGGGGCCGCCTCCCACGATGGCGGGCCACTTCGCCGGATGTTCATCCCGTGCGTTACTCGCCCACTTCGTGGTCGGTGTGTCGTGGAAAGCTCGGTGGGCGTAGGGCCGGCCTTCCCCCTCTCCGGCCCTTTGGGCCTTCGACCCCCCCGGCCACGCCCGCGGCGTGCTTTCCACAGACAATGCACCGGCACGGCGTTTTCCTCCTGTTCGGATCTGGAGGACGTCATGGAAAACGCCGTGCCCGGCACGCGCCGCCGGGTGCGCCCTTCTCCGGAGGGGCGGGGGACGTCTTCACTTCTTCACGTCTTCACTCTTCACCGGGTGGGTGGGGGATGGTGGTGTCGGGCATGGTCACCTCCGGGTCGTTCATGGAGGCCCTTCAGCTTCCGGGCGCCCCGGTGTCAGGGGCCGCGCAGCGGCCGGAGGTTCACCCTTGACGCCGGGGCGCCCGGAAGCTAGGCCTCCCATGACAGAACGACCCGGAGGTGGCTGCCGCACCCCGCTGCCGCACCCCGCTGCCGCCTTTCCCGGAACTTGCGCCAACATGGCCGCTCGGCTACACTTTGCCGTCCGAACGCTGGACCGATCTGGAGGCGACGATGGCCCTCAAGCTGATGCGTGACAATCTCAAGCACCTCAAGTGGGTGCTGTGGTTCGTGGTGATCGTGTTCGTGCTGCTGGTCTTCGTGGACTGGGGCTCGGGCCGTGGTCAGCAGGGGCCTTCCAACGTGGCGGTCCAGGTGGGTGATCACGTGGTCACGGAACAGCAGTTCCTGCGGGAGGTCCGCGAGAACGAGCAGCGGCTCCGCAACCTGTACGGGGACCAGTGGGAGCAGTTCCGGAGCATGGTGAACATCGCGGAGCAGACCGCCCAGCAGATCATCCAGCGCGAGCTCCTCATGGAGGAGGCGCGGAAGGCCGGGCTGGTGGTCTCGGAGCGGGAGCTCCAGGACCAGATCCTCTCCTACCAGGCGTTCCGGCGGAAGGACGGGAGCTTCGTGGGCCAGGACATCTACGCCAGGATCCTGCGGGCCAACCAGACGACCCCCGAGCAGTTCGAGGCCCGCCTGAGGGAGGACCTCCTGATCCAGAAGCTCCAGAACACCGTCCGCCAGGCGGTGCTCCTCAGCGACGAGGAGGTGGAGCAGGAGATCCGGAAGCGGCGGGAGACCGCCGACCTGGACGTGATCGTCATACCGGTCCGGCAGTTCCTCGGAGAGGTCACGGCCGGGGATGCCGAGGTCCAGGCCTACTACGAGGCGCACCGCGACGAGTTCACGCGGCCGGAGCAGCGGGTGATCCGCTACCTGGTGGTGGAGACCAACACCCTGCGGCGCCTCCTTCCCGTGAACGATGCCGAGATCAAGAGCTACTACGAGGACCACATCGACGAGTTCAAGGAGAGCGAGCAGGCCCACGCCCGTCACATCCTGATCCGCGTGGTCCCGGGAGCGGGTCCCGACGCCGACGCCGAGGCGAAGGTCAGGGCCGAGCAGGTGGCGAAACTCGCCCGTTCGGGCGTGGACTTCGCCACGCTGGCCGAGAAGCATTCCGAGGACCCGGGCTCGAGGTCCAGGGGCGGCGACCTGGGCTGGTTCGGCCGCGGCAGCATGGTGAAGGAATTCGAGGACGCGGTCTTCGGTGCCAAGCCGGGCGATATCGTGGGTCCGGTGAAGTCCCAGTTCGGGTACCACATCATCAGGGTGGAGGGTTTCCGCCCCGCCCGGGTCAAGCCCCTGGACGAGGTGAAGGACGAGGTGAGGTTCCGGCTCCTGGAGAGCCGCGCGGCGGCCGAGGCGGAGAGGCGCGCTGCGGAGCTGGCCCGCGCCATCGAGCGCGAGAGGCCCGACACCGATGAGGCGTGGCAGAAGATCGCCGACGAGGACGAGGCCGTGGCCTCCTTCGTGTCGCCGCCCTTCGGCGCCGACGAGGTGATTCCGGGCATCGGACAGAACCCGGAGCTCAGGAGTGCGGTGTTCGAGGCCAGGGTCGGTGACATCGGCGGTCCGGTGCCCATCTCCCGGGGCTGGATGGTGTGGCAGCTCAAGGAGATCAGGCCTGCCGGCGTGCCCCCCCTGGACGAGATCCGGGACAGGGTCGCCGCGAAGGTGATGGGTGAGAAGGCGCTGGCCGCGGCGAAGGCGAAGGGCGAGGAGCTGGCGCGCCGGTGGCGCGAGGGAGCCGAGGCAGCGGAGCTCGCCAGGGAGGTCGGCGGTACCGTGAGCCCTGTCCGGGCCCACCGGCGGGGGCAGCCGATCCCCGGCGTGGGACCATCGGCCGCACTGGACCAGCTGGTCTTCGAGGCGGCCAACGGCGACGTGGTGGGCCCCGTGGCGCTCGACGAGAACACCGTGGCCGTGGCGAAGGTCATCGCGCTGACCACGCTGTCCCCCGAGGAGGTCCGGAGCGCCCTGGCCTCCACGCGGGCGAGCCTGGAGACCGAGCGCGCCAACGAGATCCTTGGAGCTCTCCTGGAGAGGCGCCGGAAGGAGACCGTCATCACGGTGGACCAGCGGCTCATCGAACGCTTCACCCCCAACGGGAAGGCCGGCTGACACCATGATCGGCCGCCTCGAGGGACGCCTGCACCAGCTCCGGCCGGGGGAGGTGATCCTCGAGACCGGCGGTGTGGGCTGGCTCGTGCAGATCGGCCTGAGGACCTTCCAGGAGCTCGCGGGGAAGGAGCGGGCCGCCCTGTGGATCCACACCGTCGTCCGGTCCGATGCCATCACCCTGTTCGGCTTCCCGACCCCGGAGGAGCTGGAGCTCTTCCAGAGGCTCATCGCCGTGGCGGGAGTGGGACCGCGGACGGCGCTTGCAGTGCTCTCGGGCATGGCCCCGGAGCAGTTCCTCGCGACCGTCTCCAGCGGTGATGCCGCGCTGCTGCGCAAGGTGCCCGGCGTGGGCAAGAAGACCGCCGACCGGATCATCCTGGAGCTCCAGGGCCTGCTGCCTGCGGTGGAGGAGGGTGAGGCGACGGGCGTCGCCGAGGATGCGGTCTCCGCGCTGGTGAACCTGGGCTACTCCGCGCGGGAGGCGGAGAAGGCCGTGAAGGTCGCGGTGTCCGAGAGCCCGGACGGGGACCTCGCCCACCTGCTCCGTGAGGCCCTCCGGATCCTGAACCCGGCACCATGAGCGACGAGGTCCTGCAACCCGACGTCCAGCCCGGCGAGGATGCCCTCGAGGAGACCCTCCGGCCGCGGCGGCTCGGGGAGTTCGTGGGCCAGGAGCGCCTGCGGTCCAACCTGGAGGTGTTCATCGGGGCGGCCAGGGATCGCGGGGAGCCGCTGGACCACGTGCTCTTCGCCGGTCCCCCGGGCCTGGGCAAGACCACCCTGGCCCAGATCATCGCCGCGGAGATGGGGGCCGAGATCCACCACACCTCGGGGCCAGTGCTCGAGAGGGCGGGCGATCTGGCCGCCATGCTGACGAACCTCCAGGAGGGTGACGTCCTGTTCATCGACGAGATCCACCGCCTGGGTGCCTCGGTGGAGGAGATCCTGTACCCCGCCATGGAGGACTTCGAGCTGGACCTGGTGATCGGCCAGGGCCCCGCGGCACGCTCCGTTCGCCTGACCCTGCCCCCCTTCACCCTGGTGGCGGCCACCACGCGGATGGGGCTGCTGACAGCTCCCTTGAGGGACCGCTTCGGCATCGTCCATCGCCTGGGGTTCTACGGGGCCGGCGACCTCACCACCATCGTCCACCGGTCGGCGCGGATCCTCTCGATCCCCGTGGAGGACGACGCCGCCGAGGAGATCGCCCGGCGATCCCGGGGCACGCCTCGGATCGCCAACCGGCTCCTGCGGCGCGTCCGGGACTTCGCCCACCACATGGGCAGCGAGAGGGTCACGCTGGAGGCTGCCCGATGGGGTCTGGAGCAGATGGAGGTGGACGGTGTGGGGCTGGACCAGGTGGACCGCCTCCTCCTGACCACCATCGCCGAGGTGTACGACGGCGGGCCGGTGGGCCTCAAGGCCCTGGCCGCCTCCCTGGGCGAGGACCAGGGCACCCTGGAGGACATCCACGAGCCGTACCTCCTCCAGATCGGCTTTCTCCGGAGGACCTCCCGCGGACGGATGCTGACCCCCAGGGCCGTCCGTCACCTGGGCCTGGAGCCGCTCGTGGGCGATTCCCTGTTCCCGGAGGAGGGGTGAGCCGGGAGATCCCCGTCATCTTCAACCCCGTGGCCGGACGGGGACGCCTCCTCGCGCGGCGTCCCCGGCTGGACCGCCGGGCGGCGGAGCTCGGCGTGACCCTGAGGTGGCTGGGCACCGAGCGCCCCGGCCACGCCACCCTCCTGGCCCGGGAGTGTGTGGAGCGGGACGGGCCGCTCGTGCTCGCGTACGGGGGGGACGGGACCTACAATGAGGCGGCGCAGGGTCTGCTGGGGTCCTCCACCTCCCTGGGGATGCTGCCCGGAGGCACCTCGTCGGTGCTGGCCCACGAGCTGGAGGTCCCGCGCCCCGCGGAGGAGGCCCTGGAGCCCCTGCTGGCCGGAGAGGACCGGCTCATGGCGGTCGGCCGTACCGACCATGACCAGCTCTTCCTCATGATGGTGTCCTCGGGGCCGGACGCCGTGGTCCTCGAGCGCCTGAGCCCCGGCCTGAAGCTCAGGGGGGGCAAGGCCGGGATCGCGGCGCAGGCGGTGGTCGAGCTCGCCCGGGGACGCCTCCCGCGGATCACGGTGGTCGACGGGGAGTGGAGGGAGACGGGCGGGTGGGTGATCGTGGGGAACATCCAGTGCTACGGCGGGCCGTTCCGGGCCACGCCCGGTGCGGACCCCTTCGGGGAGTTCCTCGAGGTGGTGATCCAGCGGTCGGTGGGCCGGGCGGCTGCCGTCCCCTTCTTCTTTGCGATCCCACTGGGGCGTCACCTTCGCCGGAGGGACGTGGTCCGCCGCACGGTCCGGCGGGTCCGGTTGGAACCCGCACCCGGGCAGGAACGGGTCCCCTACCAGCTGGACGGCGACCCCGCCGGCCACCTTCCCGTGGAGGTGTGGGTCGCTCCGGAGCGCCTGCGGGTTCGCGTGCCGCGCCGCGCCCCCGGCGCCTCGCGCTGAGTCAGGCCCCCTCGTCGTCGAGCAGGGTGACGCGGGTCTCCGGTCAGATGAGATGCTCCCACTGCAGAGCCAACACGGGCTTGCAGTGTCTCATTTTGATCCGGGAGTGTGGGCCGTCCGGCCCCTGGGTTACAATGGCGGCGCATGGAGGTTGACATGGGTTTCCTCGAGGAGCTGGAGTCGAGGGCTCGGGCGGTGGACGGTCATGTGGTGCTTCCCGAGGGCGAGGATCCCCGGGTCATCGAGGCGGCGTCGGAGCTTGTGCGACGTGGGGCCTGCAGGGTGACGTTGATCTGCCCCCGGCCCTCCCGCACGGCCGCCCACGATCCACTGCCCGGCCTGGGCGTGGAGATGGTGGATCCATCCGAGGATCCCCGCAGGGAACGGCTGGCCGCCCACCTCCTGGAGCGGCGGCGGGCGAAGGGAATGACCCCGGAGGGCGCGGCCGAGGCGGTGCTGGATCCCCTCTACTTTGCGGCCTGCCTCGTGGCGGTGGGCGAGGCCTCGGGTTCCGTGGGTGGGGCCGTGCGGACCACGGCGGACTCGGTGAGGGCGGCGCTGCACTGTATCGGTGCACGGCCGGGCCTGGCGACGGTCTCCTCGTGCTTCGTGATGGTGCACCCCGATCCGGCCTGGGGACATGAAGGGGTGATGGTCTTCTCCGACTGCGCGGTGGTGCCGGACCCCGACCCCGTCCAGCTGGCGGACATCGCCGTGGCGGCTGCCGGGAGCTTCCGGTCCATCGTGGGCGTGGAGCCGCGGGTCGCCCTGCTGTCCTTCGCCACCAAGGGAAGCGCCGAGCATCCCATGGTCGACAAGGTCCGGGCTGCCGCCGTGGAGCTCGACCGGAGGAACCCGGGCTTTGCCTTCGATGGCGAGCTCCAGCTGGACGCTGCCCTCGTTCCCGCCATCGGAAAGCGGAAGGCCCCCGCCTCCCCCGTGGCGGGCCGGGCCAACGTCCTGGTGTTCCCCGACCTCGACGCCGGCAACATCTGCTACAAGGCCACCGAACGCCTCGGTGGAGCCCGTGCCCTGGGGCCCCTGCTCCAGGGCCTGGACCGTCCGGCCAACGACCTCAGCCGGGGTTGCTCCGCGGCGGACATCGTCCAGACATCGTTCCTGACCCTGCTCCAGGCTGGAGGTGGCGACGCATGAAGGTTCTCGTCATCGGTTCGGGCGCCCGGGAGCACGCCATGGTGCATGCCCTGCGCCGTTCGTCCAGCGTGGAGGAGATCTACGCGGCGCCGGGCAACCCCGGTATCGGGCAGGCGGCGGATCTCCTCCCCATCAGTGTGGACGACCTGCCGGCGCTGGCGGAGGCGGCCTCGGATCTCCGGATCGACCTGACGGTGGTGGGACCGGAGCTTCCCCTCGCCCTCGGCATCGGTGACGACTTCGCGCGGTGCGGGCTCCGGCTCTTCGGCCCGAACCAGAGGGCTGCCGAGCTCGAGTCCAGCAAGGTCTTCGCCAAGGAGTTCTGTCAGCGGAACGGCATCCCGGCACCGGAGGCGGAGGTCGTGGGCTCCAGGGACGAGGCCGTTGTCGCCGCCCGGCGCCTCGGGCTCCCCGTGGTGCTCAAGGCGGATGGCCTGGCCGCCGGGAAGGGTGTTCTCGTGGTGAAGGACGAGGATGACCTGGAGCAGGCGCTCACGGTCTTCTTCGAGGAGCGGCGCTTCGGCGATGCGGGCGACCGTGTGCTGGTGGAGCGATTCCTGGTGGGCGAGGAGCTCTCGTTCATGGTGATCAGTGACGGCCACACCTTCGTGCCCCTGGCGACCTCGCACGACTACAAGCGTGCGCTGGACGGTGACCGGGGCCCCAACACGGGAGGCATGGGTTCCCACTCGCCCGCCGTGCTCCCCTCGGGGACGGGCAAGGAGGTGGTGGACCGGATCATCCGCCCCGCCATTGCAGCCATGGAGGCCGAGGGACGGCCCTACTGTGGTGTTCTCTACGCGGGACTGATGCTGACCGAGGATGGTCCGCAGCTCCTCGAGTTCAACTGTCGCCTGGGAGACCCCGAGGCCCAGTCCATCCTCCTCCGCCTGGAGGACGACTTCGGGCTGGTCCTCCGGGATGCCGCCGACGGCCGGCTGGCCCGGAAGGCCTTCAACTGGAGGAGGGAGGCGGTGGCCTGTGTGGTGCTCGCCTCCCGCGGGTATCCCGGATCGATCCACCGCGGCGACGTGATCCACGGTGTGGAGGAGGCACTGGCGCTGCCCCGGGTGACCGTCTACCACGCCGGAACGGCCCTGGACAACGAGGGACGGCTGGTGACCGCCGGCGGGCGGGTGCTGTCGGTCTGCGGCCGGGGGGCCAATCTGGGGGAGGCCCTGACGGTGGCGTACGAGGGGGTGGAGAAGATCCACTTCGAGGGCATGCAGTACCGCACCGACATCGGGGTGGACAGCCTGGCCCTGCTGGGAGGTGCCTGATGGCCGGCCCCGACGTGGTGGTGCTCATGGGGTCGCCCTCGGACTGGCCGGCGATCCGACCGGCCACCGACGTGCTCCGGGACCTGGGAATCGCCTTCCGTGTCCACGTGACCTCGGCCCACCGGACGCCGGAGCGCACGGTGGAGCTCGTCCACCGTGCCGAGGCGGAGGGGTGCCGGGTCTTCCTGTGTGCCGCGGGCATGGCCGCGCACCTGGCCGGGGTGGTGGCGGCCCACACCCTGCGGCCGGTCCTGGGCGTGCCCCTGCCCGGTGGTGTGCTGGATGGGATGGATGCCCTGCTGTCCACGGTCCAGATGCCCCCCGGCATCCCCGTGGCCACCTTCGCGGTGGGGTCGGCAGGGGCGCGGAACGCCGCCTACTTCGCGGCGCAGGTGGTGGCGGCGGACAGGCCCGAGGTGACGGAGGCGCTCGCAGCCCACCGGCGAAGGGCGGCCGGGCGTGTGGAGGCCGGGGAGCGCCGGATCGCGGACGAGCTCGGGACGGACCGGTGACCTGCGCGCTCTGTGGCTGTACCGTGGTCTCCCTGCAGGAGGACTGGATCCGCGTGGTGGTGGATCCGGACCGGCTGCCCCTGGCCTGCCGGAGGGGCGACCTGGACGTCCGTCACGGTGACGCCGTGGTGACCGAGACATCAGACGGCCTGTTCGTGGGACGGGTCACCCTCTTCGCGCCCCCCGTCCTGAGGACCCCCCAGAGCCGCTCCGGCCGGATCCTCCGGCGGGCCACCGAGGAGGACCTGGCCAGGGAACGGGAGTGCAAGGCCATCGCGGAGCAGATGGAGACCTACCTCAGGCGGCGGATCCGGGACCTGGGCCTCGAGATGCGCCCGCTGAAGGTGCGGATTCCCCTGGAGTCCTCCAAGGCCCTCGTGTCGTTCACCTCGGAGCACCGGGTCGACTTCCGCCGCCTGGTCCGGGAGCTGGCCAGGCGGTTTCACCGGCGCGTGGAGATGCGCCCGCTGGGGGTCCGGGACGGTGCCAGGGAGATCGGGGCCCTGGGCCCCTGCGGGCGCTCGCTGTGCTGCGTGACCTTCATGGGGCGCTTCCACTCGGTGACGGTCCGCATGGTGAAGCGGCAGAACCTGAGCCTGAACCCCACCAAGATCTCCGGCATGTGCGGGCGGCTCATGTGCTGCCTCGCGCACGAGGTGGAGCAGTATCCCAGGCCCGACAGGAACAAGAAGAAGGGATGATCGGTTCCGGCCGGGGGTTTCCGGAACGACGGGTCCCGCCCGGCCCACGAATGGGGTATCATGGTTGCCACGATTCCTGTGGAGCTCGCAGACAGTGGCGCGGGAGTTGCATGACTGCGGGACGAAAACCCAGACCCGTGCCATGGTGGCCTTCGCCGGACCGGGACCTCAAGGAGATGACCATGTCCGACCGCAAACTGATTCGGCCGTCACTCAATGAAATGATGGAGCGATTCCCTGCGCGGACGACCGGCCGGCGGAAGCAGGTTCCAGCAGAGCAGACGAACGCAGAGAACTTCTATTACCTCAAGCAGATGCAGTCCAGAACTCCCATGGTGATCGTGTTGCTCGACGGCACCGAGCTCACCGGCTGGATCGAGTGGTACGACAAGAACTGCATCAAGCTCAACCGGACGGATGCACCCAATCTCCTGCTCTTCAAGCATTCCATCAAGTTCATGTTCAAGGAGGAGGACCTGCACTCCCGGCGCCGCAGGAGGCCCTCGGGCACCCGGCGCTGACACCCCTCGTGCCGAATTGACATGGCCGGGGTACGGCTCCCGGTCTCAGCGGTACCCGGGTTTTCGCCCGAAGACGTGCTCCTGGATCTCCTCCGGGGGCACCAGCCGCGGCTGGCCGAAGGTTCCCTGGGGGAGGTCACGCAGGAGATGATGCGCCCGGCGGGTGATGTAGGCGAAGTTCTCGCGGACCTGTGCGGTGCCCCGGCTCCGGTACATCCTGCGGAGGACCTCCAGCTGCCCCGAGAGAGGATCGTCGCGCCCCAGGAGCGCGATCTCGTCCCTCGGAGCGCTCCGCGGAGGAGCCGTGAGGTCCCGGGGAGAGGGCAGGCCAAGCACATCCGCCTCGAGCCGGTCCAGCTCCATGAGCACAGGATCCCGGGTCCTGTCCCCCAGCCGGCTCCCTTCGCCGCTGGCCTCCAGGAGGATCGGGCGCCGCCGGCAGTTGGCGTCGTGCACCTTGGGGTCCTCCACGATCCACCCCAGGTTGGTCATGGTGAGACTGTCGGAGATGGTGTTCTTGAGGTGGGTGCCGAAGGGCCGGATCGCGTTCTCCCAGGACTCCTCCACGCCGTTGAACATGTTGAGGACGAAGTAGACCCCGAAGCTGTGGACCACGTCCTCGATGGCGGTCACCCACTCGGTGTCACCCAGCGAGGCGTGGAGGTCCTCCAGGAAGGCGTCCAGGTTGGGCAGTCCCTCCTGGTAGACATCCTCCACCTGGTCGAGCAGGTCGTTGACGAGACGGTGCTGGAGGTGTCCCTCGGTTCCCCGGAAGAGGGGAGAGGTCTCGGAGAAGACGATGCGGAGCTTGCGAAAGAGGAGGCTCCGGACGATGTCGCCGGCCGCCAGTGTCGCCGCCGGATGGCGCGGTGTGAAGACGAGGATGCCCGAGTTCGACAGGGGGAGGAAGTCGATGACCGTGGCGTCCAGCCCGGCCCGGAGGTCCAGGACGGTGAAGGTGGCGGGAAGCCGGTTGATGGCCTCCATCAGCCGTCGCCGGGCATCCGGCCCCATGGTGGCGATCTCCTCGATGGAATGCCGGGGAGCGGCCACCAGGGCGAAGTTTTCGAAGAGTCCTTCGGGGTCCAGGTGTGCGTCGAGGGTCGTGAGGCACTGATCGAGCGGCGTGTTCCTCCGGAAGAAGTGGTAGAGATCCCGCTGGATCGAGACATCCAGCGTGTTCCTGATGGAGGAGGTTCCCGTATCCAGGTCCACCAGGACGGTGGGGGCGATCCGGGAGAGGGCCAGGGCAAAGTTGATGGCGAAGGTTGTCTTCCCCACGCCCCCTTTCCCCGAGGCGACGGTGATGATGCGACGCATCAGCTGCCTCGCTCCGGCGGCCGTGCCGCCGCTCCATCCGCCCCGAGGGTCTGGAGGATGTGGCTGATCACCAGGTCCAGCGCCGCCTCGTTGAACCCACCCTCGGGGATGATGACATCGGCCCACCTCCTGGACGGCTCCACGAATTCCAGGTGCATGGGGCGGACCGTTCCCAGGTACTGGTGCACCACGCTCTCCACGGTGCGCCCGCGCTCCCGGAGGTCCCGGTCCAGGCGGCGGATGAATCGGATGTCGGGATCGGTGTCCACGAAGATCTTGAGGTCCATGAGCTCTCGGAGCCCGGGTTCCGCCAGCACCAGGATCCCCTCCACGAGGACGATGGGACGGGGCTCCATCCACTCCGCATCGGGGAGGCGAACGTGGCGGGCGTAGTCGTAGACGGGAACCGGGGCGGGCCTGCCGGACTTGAGGAGCCCGAGGTGCGCCACCATCAGGGGGGTCTCCAGGGCGTCCGGGTGGTCGAAGTTGTGGTGGATCAGCTTCTCGGATGGGAGCCCGGAGAGGTCCCGGTAGTACCGGTCGTGGGTGATCACCACCACCCGGTCCGATCCGACCCGCCGGACGATCTCCGCCGCCACGGTGCTCTTGCCCGAACCGCTGCCGCCGGCGACCCCGATGACCAGCGTTCCCGTGTCTTCCCCCGGTGTGGAGCGCTCGTGCTCCGCCGGAACCTCCCGAAGGGGCGAGGGGAACGTCATGGTCCGCAGCCAGCCGTCACAGGTACTTGAGCGTCTCGGTGACGGTGGCCGCGTCGGGGCCGTCCGGGGCCACCTCCAGGTACCGCTGGAGCTTCTCCCTGGCACCCGCCATGTCACCGCTCCGGAGCAGGAGCATGCCGTACTCGTAGAGGCACTTGGGAAAGTCGGGATCGACCTCCAGGCACTTCTCCAGGAGAGGCCTGGCATGCTCGTCGTCCATCTTGTTCAGGTACCCCGCCGCCTCGTTGAAGATGGTGGCCGGATCGTCCGGGTTCAGCTGCTGGTAGAGGGCGAGGTACTTCTGGTGCGCCTCCATGTCCCCCAGCTCCCTGGAGGCGTTGGCGGCCACGGCGGCGCACTTGACGGCCTCGTCGTCGAGCTCGAGGCATTTCCTGGCGTCGGCCATGGCGGCCGTGTGGTCACCGGCCTGGAAATCGAGCTCGGCCAGGGCCGTCCAGGCCCCCAGCAGGTCCGGCATGATGGAGACGGCCTCGCGGAGCCTGGCCCGCGCCCCCTCCTTGTCGCCCTTCTCCAGGAGCTCCCGTCCCTCCATCAGCTCCCTGTAGCCGGGCTGCTCCATGAGCTTCTGCTGCTCCTGCACCTGCATCTCCTGCGGGGTCTTGAGCACCCAGTCGAACTCGTTGTCCGTGCTGCCCACGGACACCTTGAATTCCTCGAGGAGGTAGGGAACGAAGCCCGGGGCCTCCACCTTCACCTGGTAGTGCCGGGTGGCGTCGAGGATGACGAAGCTGAAGGTCCCGTCGTCCCTGACGTCCACCACCTTCTTGTAACCCTCGATGGCCTTGGAGGTGAGCGTGATGGTGGCGTCCTTGATGGGGTTGCCCTTGCTGTCCTTCACCGTGCCCCTGACCCTGGCCTGCGCGCCTGCCAGGACTGTCACGGCCACGGCCAGGCCAAGGATGGTCATCAATGTCGATGTGATCGCGATTCGCTTCATGGAGTACCTCCGGATTGCGGTTGAACACCGCTTCCAAGCATACCGTTGTTCCGCAAGACCCTCAATCCTTGCGGGAATCATTCTGCTGCACCGAGTCCGAGCATGCCCCGGATCACGTGGCGGGCCACGGTGGGGTTCTCCCTGAGGCGCCGGACGGAGTAGGGATACCAGTCACGGCCGTAGGGAACGTAGACCCGGAGTCGGTGACCGTGATCCAGGATGATCTTCCGGAGCTGGGGATCGACCCCCAGGAGCATCTGGAACTCGTACCGGTCGGGGGAGACCCCGAGCCTGTCCACCAGCATCATGCCGGCCCAGACCAGGTGCTCGTCGTGGGTGGCGATGCCCACGTGGGCCTCCCCCGCCAGGAGCTTTTCCAGGCCGGCGATGAAGTTGGCCCGGATCGTGTGGAAGTCCTTCCAGGCGATCTCGCGGGGCTCCCTGTAGATACCCTTGCACAGCCGGACGTTCGGGTTCATGGGGAGGAGGTCCCCGATGTCGGACAGGGTCCGGCGCATGTAGGCCTGGAGCACCACCCCCACGTTGCCGTACCGCTCCTGGAGGTCGCGGTAGATGCGGAGCGTGGCATCGGTGCAGCTGTGGTCCTCCATGTCGATCCGGACGAAGTTGCCGTGGGAGGCGGCCAGCTTCACGATCTTCTCGGCGTTGGCCCGGCAGTACTCCTCGTCGATCCTCAGGCCCAGGAGTGTGAGCTTGATGGAGACGTTGCAATCCAGCCCGAGCTCCTCGATGGTGTCGAAGATGCGGATGTACTCGGCCACGGCGGCCTCCGCCTTCTCCCGTTCCTGGACCTCCTCGCCCAGGACGTCCACGGTGGCCATGGCCCCCTCGGCGTTGAGCTCGCGGATGGTCCGGACGGCATCCTCGAGGGTCTCGCCCGCCACGTACCGCCGGGCCACGGCGCCCACCACGAACTTCGGTACCAGCGGCAGCCCGTGCCTGACCATGGAATCGAATACGCTCACACCGACCTCCCGAGATCACGAAGCTGCGGCCAGCACGGCCACGTAGACGGTTTCGATACCGGCCCCCCGGAGGGCCTCCGAGGCCCTTCGCAGCGTGGCGCCGGTGGCCATCACGTCATCCACCAGGAGAACGGGGCCCGCGGGGACCCTCGTCCGGACGGAGAAGGCTCTCGCGGGAAGGGAACGGCGCCGGGCACGGCTCCGCGTGGCCTGCCGGCCCAGGCCGTGACGGCGGAGCACCCCGTGGTGCGGCAGGCCCAGGGAGGCCGCCACCTCCCGTGCGAGCAGCCCGGCGGTGGACCAGCCGCGGCGGAGGCGGTGCCAGGGGTGGGTCGGCACGGGGACCACGCACGTGGGTTCCTCCGGCCACGGTGCCGAGGCCACTCTGGCGGCGAGCCGTCGCCCCAGGGGCCGGGCCACCTCGTCGTGGCCGTGGTGCTTCAGCGCCAGGATCGCCCTCCGGAGGTTGCCCTCGTACGAGCCCCACACCACGGTCCCGTCCTGGGGGGGTGGCGCATCGCCGCACGCGAGACAGTGGGGCTCGGAGGGATCCATGGGCGCCCCGCACCAGGGACAGCGGCCCTCCGGGTCCGGGACCACCGCAGACCAGCATGTGCCGCACAGCCCCCGGCCGGGACCCCGCAGGGGTTCGGCACAGATGGCACAGGTCCCGGGAAGCAGCGCGTCACGCAGCCCGGCGGCGAGGGTCAGGCCCGACACGGAGTGTATCGTACCAGAATTCACAAGCCCGGAAGCCCGCTATACTGGCCCCATGACGGTGTGTCACACGAACCTGCGGATCCGGACCTCGGGCCACGGGGACGTCCACGACCTGACACCCTCCCTCGTGGAGTGGCTCGCCGGGAACGGCGCCCGGGAGGGACTGGTGACGGTCTTCGTCCCGGGATCGACGGCGGCCGTCACCACCATCGAGTTCGAACCGGGCGCGCTGGAGGACCTGGAGGAGGCCCTGGAGCGGGTGGCGCCGTCGGACAGGTCCTACCACCACGACCGTCGCTGGGGGGACGGCAACGGCTTCTCCCACCTCCGGGCCGCACTGCTGGGGCCGTCGGTGACCGTGCCCGTGACGGACGGGAGGCCGGTGACCGGCACCTGGCAGCAGGTGGTGCTCGTGGAGTGCGACAACCGCCCCAGGGACCGCAGCGTGGTGCTGACCTTCGTGGGGGAGGCCGGGAGCTGATGCCCCATCTCGTGCTCGATGGCTGGGAGCGGCCCACGCGGTGGACGGGAGGGCTCGGCCCCTCGGTCCACCGGTGGGGCCGGGCGGTGCTCAAGACCTCCGGCTGGTGGCGCCGTCACGACGACGAGGCCCTCCTGGTGGAGGGGGTGGTGGTGGAGTACGCCCGGCCGCTGCACCCGGTGGCCCTGGTGGCCGCCCACCACGGCCAGACCATCGTGCGCCTGTGGCCCGCCGTGACGGTGGAGCGGACCCGGGCCGTGCAGCGGTGGCTGGCCGTGATCGCCCGGGCGCTCCAGGACCACGGGGCCGGGGAGCTCGTCGCCACCAACATCCCCCGGGAGCTGTGGGAGGATCTCGGTCTCCGGGAGGGCGGAGGGGCCGGGCCGGGCTCCTGAGCCGTCTCAGCCCGTCTGGGGGGAGCGCCGCCGGCGCCACGTGGAGGCCACGGTCAGCCAGATGATGCGCAGGTCCAGCGCCAGGCTCCAGTTCTCGATGTAGTAGAGGTCGGCCGCCATGCGCTTGCGGATGGAGGTGTCGCCCCGGAGCCCGTTGACCTGGGCCCAGCCGGTGAGCCCGGCCCGGACCCAGTGGCGGGCCATGTACTCGGGGTAGCGGTTGCGGAAACGCTCCACGAACTCCGGCCGCTCCGGCCGGGGCCCCACCAGGGACATGTCGCCCTTGAGGATGTTGAACAGCTGGGGGAGCTCGTCCAGGTTGGTGCGCCGCAGGAAGGCGCCGATCCGGGTGACCCTGGGGTCCCTGTTCCGGGTCCACTGGGCCTCCCCGTCGGGCTCGGCGTCCACCCGCATGGAGCGGAACTTGTACATGCGGAAGGAACGGCCGTCCAGGCCCATGCGGACCTGGCTGTAGAAGACCGGACCACCGTCCTCGCGCCTGATGAGCAGCGCGATCACGGGAAACAGGGGTGCCGTCAGGGCCAGGCCCAGAAGCGCCCCGGCGATGTCCATGGCCCTCTTGACGAGCCGGTTGAAGCCCTCCAGCGGAATCTGGGTCAGGTTGATGACGGGGATGCCGTCCAGGTCCTCCACCCCGGCCCGCAGCACGTAGTACTGGAGCAGGTCGGGGACCACCTTGATCTCCACCAGGAGCTGGCCCGCCCGCCGGATGAGCTGGACCGTCTTGTGGTGGGCGGACAGGGGCAGGGCGAGCAGCACCTGGTCCACGCTCCGCTCGCGGACCACCCGCTCCAGGTCCTGGGTGGTGCCGAGCACGGGGACGCCGTCCAGCTCCCTCTGCTGCTTGCCGGGGTCGTCGTCCAGGAAGCCCACCACGCGGAAGCCGTACTCCCGGTGCTCCTCCAGCCGCTCCACCACCTGGCGCCCCAGCTCCCCGGCTCCCACCACGAGGACGTTCTGGAGGTTGCCGCCGGAGCGCCGGATGCGCTTGAGCGCCGCGGCGATGGCCCAGCGCACCAGGGCCACCAGGATCACGTCCACCACGGCGAAGATGCCCAGCACCATCCGGGAGTAGGAGAAGTCGCGGTAGAAGCTGAGGCCCGCGGTCAGGAGGGCCGTGGCCAGCGCCACGCCCACCACCACCCGGACGGACTCGTCGAAGCGGGAACGCGCCCTGCGTCGCTGGTAGAGCCCCTGGAAGTAGAAGACCACGGGCCACAGGATGGTGGTCACGGGGATGAGCCGCAGGTAGGGGCCCAGCTCGGGCACCCCCTTGGTCACCGGGACGATCTCCACGGCGAACCGCAGCCAGTACGCCAGGAGCATGGCCACCGCGGTGGCCAGCACGTCGCCCACCAGCTGGAGGACCACCTGGAGCTGGCGGCGGCGGGCGATCATCCGGAGATCTCCCGGAACCCGAGCCGGTCGAGAAGGAAACGGAAGCGCAGCAGGAAGGCCTCCCGGGAGAAGACCCGGGCGCGGTCGCGGAGCTCCGCCGGGTCCCACCGGCGCCCGAGTACCTGGAGTGCCGCCTCGGAGAGGCTCTCCACGGTGGGCTCGGCGGCCAGGGCCCCCTCCCGTCCGGGGCGGACGATGTCCTCGGTGCCCGAGGCGCGAAGTCCGACCACCGGTGTGCCGGAGGCCAGGGCCTCCACGGTGACCATGCCGAAGTCCTCCACGTTGGGCACCAGGAGGGCCGCGGCGCTCCGGTAGGCCTCCCGGAGCTCCTCCCGGGTCACCCAGCCCAGGAATGTGACGTCGGGTGGCGCCATGTGCCGCAACCTGGATTCCATGGGTCCTGCTCCCACGATCCGGAGCGGCCTGCCGATGGTGTGGGCGACCTGCATCGCGAGCTCCACCCTCTTGTACGGAACGAGGGCGGCCACCGTCAGGAGGTGGTCGCCCCGCTCGCCTCCCGGGGTGAAGAACTCCGTGTCCACCGGTGGCGGCACCACCTCGGCCGGGCGGTTCCAGTAGTGGCGGATCCGCCAGGCCACCAGGCGGGAGTTGGCCATGAGGCGGTCCACCCGGGCCGAGGAGACCATGTCCCACTGGCGCAGATGGGCCAGCTCCATCTGGATGAGCGGGCGGAGTGGCCTTGGAAACCCGTGGAGATACCGCTCGCGCTGGTCCCAGGCGTAGCGCATGGGGGTGTGGATGTAGCTCAGGTGGAAGGCCCCGGGAGGCGGGATGACCCCCTTGGCCACGGCGTGGCTCGTGGAGATCACGAGGTCGGCGTTGGGGAAGGTGAAGGACTCGATGGCGGCGGGCATGAAGGGCAGGAGGTGGCGCCACCTCCGCCCCCCGAAGGAGAGCGCCTGGAGCCAGGAGGTCCGGATGGGGTGTTCCTCCAGCTCCCGCGAGACGCTTCCGGGGCGATGCACCAGCGTGTAGATGGGAGCCCCGGGAAAGAGCCGGGCGATCTCGTGGAGCACCCACTCGCCGCCCCGCATCCCCGTGAGCCAGTCGTGGACCAGCGCCACCCTCATGACACCACCTCCCCCAGGGCCTGACGGTACACGTTCACGGTGGCCTCCACCGTGGCGCCCCAGGTCATGGATTCCGCCCGCCGGCGTCCCGCCTCCACCATCAGCCTCCGGAGGGGGTCGTCCACCAGCACGCGCTGCATGGCCTCGGCCACCTCCTCGGCGCTCAGCGGGTCCACCAGCCTGGCCACCCCCTCCCCCAGCTCCCGGAGCGCCCCCACGTTGGAGGTCACCACCGGAAGGCCGGCGCACATGGCCTCCAGCACGGGCAGGCCGAACCCCTCGTAGAGGGCCACGTGCACCAGGACCGACGACAGATGATACAGCCCCACCAGATCGCGGCGGGGCACCCGCCCCAGGAAACGGGTCCGGTCGGCGAGGCCCAGCCGGGCGGCCCGACGGGCCAGCGGCGAGTCCGGACCACCCCCGCCCACCACCACCAGCTGGCCCGGCAGACGGTGGCGCGTGACCGCCAGGTGGAAGGCCCGCAGCAGCACGTCCAGGTTCTTGTGCGGCTTGTCGTTGCTCACGGCGAGGAAGACGGGGGGGCGGATGCCGTACCGCTCCCGGAGCGCGTCGA
Source organism: Thermoanaerobaculia bacterium (assembly GCA_027061805.1). Lineage (GTDB taxonomy): Bacteria > Acidobacteriota > Thermoanaerobaculia > Thermoanaerobaculales > Sulfomarinibacteraceae > JAMOWA01. The sequence goes on from JAMOWA010000059.1 coordinate 224,639, forward strand.
GCTCCTCCCGCGGCGGGCGGTCGCCCAGGGAGGGGTCCACCCCGTTGGGGACCACCTGGATCCGCTCGGGGTCGGCACCGAAGAGCTGGACCAGGTCGTTCCGGGAGGCCCGGGACACCGTGATGACCCTGCGGGCCCGCGTGAGGGCGAGCCGCATCATGGTCCGCAGGTACCAGAGGCCGGCCTGGTACCGCCGCCGCGGGGGGTAGAACAGCTGGATCACGTCGTGGATGGTGACCACCACGGGGCGGTGGAGGAGCACGGGGACCACGTAGTGGGGGATGTGGACCAGGTCGGCCCGCTCGCGCAGGAGGGCCGCGGGAACCCTGAGGTGCTCGGCCACGGAGTAGCCCGGTGCCGCCACCTCCAGGATCCGCGCCCCCGGGGCCAGTTTCCTGGCCCTGGGCTCGTGCCCCGTCCGGACCAGGAGCACGAGCTCCAGATCGCTCCGGGCATCCAGCCCCTCCACCAGGTGGGTGAGGTAGGTCCCGATCCCGTAGTCGGTCAGCTTCCGGGCGTCCAGCGCGAGTCTCATGGGCACGGCGCCATTCTACGCTGTGGAGGCCGGTGGGTATACTGGAACCCCGATGGGCCCTCGTTTCCCCGCCGTGATCGCCTGGGCGGCTCCCCTGGGGTGGGCCGCCGTGACCGCGGCGTCGTGGAGGGTGGGACGGGCCGACGCGTGGACCGCCGTGGCCTCGGTCCTCGTGGTGGTGCTGGGCCTGGGAGGGCCGCGCCGGGCCGTCCGGAGCCGGGGGGGCGCCGCGGGTGCGGCCGCCGACCTGTTGCTGGTGGGCGGTGCCGTGGCGTGGCTGCTGGCGGGCCCCGCCTCGCACCGTACCGTGATCGCCCTGGGGATCCCGCTGGCCGCCGCGGGCCTGGGCCTGGCCGGCTGCTGGCGTGGCACGGGCGGGGCGGGGCGGGGCCGGCTGGCGGTCCTGGGTGCGGCGGCCGCAGGGGTGGTGCTGGCCACCGGGGTGGCCGGCGCTCCGGCCTGGCCCCTCAAGGCGGCCCTGGTGGCCCTGGCCCCCCCCGTGACGGCCGCCCTGCTGGTGCCCCTCGCCGGGCCCCTGCTGGCCCTGGCGGGGTCCGTGGCCCTGGCGGCGGCGGTGGGACCGGCCCACGCCGCGGCCTGGCTCCTCCCGCCCCTGATGGCCACCGGGCTCCTGGCACTGGCGCGGGGCCGGGTGGCCCCTGCACTGCTCCTTGCGGTCGCCGCCGCCCTCCTGCCGCCGGCGGGGCTGGCCGTGGCGGCGGGGCTCGCCGCCGGTGCCGCCCGCCGCCGGCGGTCCCCGATCCCCCTCCTGGTGATGCTTCCCGCGCTGGGCCTCGCCCTCTGGAGGCTCCCGGCGGGCGTGCCGCTCCTGGCCACGCCCTCGCTGGCCTCGCTCGCTGCTGCCCTTCCCCTGACCACCGCGTCCCTGCCGTGGCTCCTGCCGGTGGCGGTCCTGGGCCTGGGGGCCCGGGGACCCGTGGCGGGCGAGGGCCGGGAGGTGCTGGGAGCGGGCCTCCTGGTGCTTCCGTTCCTGGCCGCGGGGCCGTGGACGGCCGCCGCTGTGGCCTCCCTGTGGCTCGGGGCGTTGCCGGCGGCGTCGGACCTTCCGCCCCACAGGCTCCGGGTGTCGCTGCCCTGGACGGCGGGGGCGGCGCTGGTCCTGCTGCTGGGGTCCCCCTGGGGGCTCCCGGCCCCGCTCGCCGGCTCCGGCACGCTCCTGGCGGGGGGATGGGCCGCGGCCCTGCTGCTGGGCCTGGTGCCCCACCCCGCGGCCGCCCTCGCGTGGGTGCTCGCCGCCGCGGGGCTCGTGTGGACCGTGCCGGTGGAGGGGGCGGACCGGGTCCTCGGGCCGGGCGAGGCGCTCCGCCTGGAGGAGGCGCCGGCGGGGTGGGCGCTGCAGGCGGGTCTCCGGGGCGCCGTGCCTCCGGGTGCACCGGTCCTGGGCCCCTCCGGCGGGGGTGGGGGCGCCCTCCTGGCCGGGGCCCACCTTCCGGTCCCGGGGGCGGGGGGGCGCCACCCCATGCTGGTTCCCCTGGGACGGGGCCGGAGCACGCGGCTCGAGAGACGGGGGGTGGAGACCCGGAGGTGGGACGGAACGGTGACGCTGGTGGCGGGGGCCCCGGTGGTGGTCCGCGCCGAGCCCGCCTCCCGCTGGAAGGCCAGGAAACGGCGGTTCGCCGTGCTCATGGGTGGTGCCCTCCTGCTCCTGCTGGCAGCGCTGGCCGCGCCCCGGGCGGGACCGTGGCCGGCCACCGTGGGGCTTGTCGTGGTGCTGGGGGGCCTCGTGGCGGCCGGGAGCGGCTTCTCCCCCCTCGCGGGTGTGGCGTGGCGTCACGCGGCCGATCTGGCCGCGGTGGGCTGGCTTGCGGCCGCGCTGTCCCTCCGCCACCTGTCGCGCCGTCGCCTGCTCGCCGGCTTCCTGCTCCTCGCCCCGCTGGCGCTGGCCCAGCCGGTGCTGCGCCACCCGGCCGGGGACGAGGTCTACTCCCTGCTGCTGGACCGGAGCCTGATGGCCGACGGAGACCTGGACATCTCCAACAACATCGATCCCGGGGATCCCTCGGAACGCATCTACCTTCCCCATGCGGGGGACCTGATCCACTCGCCCCTGCCCGCCGTGGCGGCGCTTCTCCTCTACGCCGTGGCGGGGCACGCGGGGGCCCTGCTGCTGACCTCCCTCCTCATGGCCCTGGCCGCCTGGGCCGCGGCCCGGAGGGCGGAGGCCGTGGGCGTGCCGCGCCGGGCCGTGGATGCAGCGTGGGCCGCCACGCTCCTCGGGGCACCCTGTCTCCTCTTCGCCACCCAGCTGTGGCCGGCGGCCTTCGGGGCGGCGGCGGCGGGGGTGCTGCTCCTGCTGGCGGCCCGCCCGGCCCCGGGCGCCGCGGCGGTCATGGCGGCGGCCTCGCTGGTGGTGAAGGTGAGGCTCGGGCTCCTCACCCTGCCCCTGGCCGGTGCGGCCCTCCTGAAGGGCCGCCGGGCGAGGGCGGCGGCGCTCCTGGCGGGCGCCGTGGCCGGGGCGGTCACGCTGGTGGTGCTCCTGCTGGGGGGACCGCTGGGACGCCACTCCCTCGCGGAGCTGCTGCCGGGGAGCGCCACCCCTGTGCTGGTGGCGGCGTGGGGTCTCCTGTGGGACGCCGCGGGTGGCCTGGCCTTCGCCGCACCCCTCTGGCTGGTGGCCCTGGTCTTCCTGCCGCGGGTGTGGCGGCGGGGCGGGACTGGCGAGAGGGCGCTGGTGGTGGGCGCGGTGCTCACGGTGGCCGCGCTGCTGCCGCGGGGCGAGTGGTACGGCGGGGGCTCGCCCCCGGCCCGCTATCTCGTGCCGCTGCTCCCGCTGGCGCTCCTGGGGCTGGCCGAGGCGCTGCGGAGCTCCACCGGCCGCCGGCTGGCCGCGCTGGCCCTCCCCCTGGCCGCCGTCTCGGCGTGGGTGGCGGTCACGCGGCCGCTGTGGTGGTTCAACCCCGTGGACGGGGGCTGGTGGCTCGCCGACCGCCTGGCCCGGGCCCTGGGGGCCAACGCGCTCCGGCTCTTCCCCTCCTTGATCCGGCCGGACCCGGCGGCCCTGGTCGTTCCGGTGGCCATCCTCCTCCTGGCGTCCTGGTGGGCGCGTGGGCGCCGCGCCGGGGCCGGTGCGGTGGCCCTGGCGGCGCTGGCCGTGACCGTGGGGTGGGCCGCGGGGATGCCCGAATGGACGGTGGACCTGGAGGACCCCCAGGTGCACCACGACGCGGGCCGCGCGGAGCCCCCTCCCGGCACCTTCTTCCGGGCGGCCCGGGGAATCGCCTGGCGGCTGGGCCCGGGCGAGTCCATCCGGGTGCCCTGGCGGCCCGCCGCGGGGGGACGGCTCACCGTGCGGGTCCGCGTGCCCCGGAGCGCGCCGGGACCGGGCCGCCTGCTGGCCTCGTGGGACGGAGGACCGGTGGGGACGCGCCGGGTGGCGGGCCCCACCTGGCGGCGCGTACCCCTGCCGGAGCCCCCGGGCTTCGGCAGGCGCGTGCTGCGGCTCGCCTGGGAGGGACCGGAGGGCTCGGCCGTGCTGCTCGACAGGGTGGAGTCGTGCCGGTGAGGGCGCCCGCCGTGATCGTACCCTCCCTGGGCTCGCCCACGTTGACGGGCTGCCTGGAGGCCCTGGCGGCCCAGGAGCTCCCACCGGCCCGCACCATCGTCGTGCTGAGCGGGGAGGCGTCGGGAATCGAGCTTCCGCTCCAGGTGGAGGCCGTGCGGCGCCCGGCCCGGCTGGGGTTCGCCGCCGCGGTCAACGCGGGGCTCGACGCCCTGGGGGACGGCGCCGGGTCCGTGGCCCTGCTCAACGACGACGCGGAGCCCTCCCCCGCGTGGCTCGGCACGCTGGCCGCAGCGCTGGAGGACCATCCCCTCACCGGGGCGGTCCAGGGCACGGTGACCGATGCGGCCGGGGAGCTGGTGGACGGGCGGGGCATCGCCCTGGACCGCTGGGGCCTTCCCGTCCAGGTGGACCGCGGCCTCCCCGCCACCCCGGAACCCACGACGGCGAGACCCCTGGTGGCCGCCTCGGCCACGGCGGCCCTCTACAGGGCCGGGGCCCTCCGGGAGGCGGCCCTGCGCGGCGGTGGGGTGCTGGATCCGCGGTTCGGGAGCTACCACGAGGACCTGGACCTCGGGCTGCGGCTGGCCCGCGCCGGGTGGCGGGCCCTGTGGGTTCCCGGAGCCCGGTGCCGCCACCTGGGGTCGGCCACGGGACGGAGCCTTCCCTGGCGCCACCCCTGGTGGATCCTGGCCAACCGCTGGCGGGCGCTGGCCGGGAACCTCACCACCGGAGCCCTGCTCCTGGCCCTGCCACGGCTTCTCCGCGGCGAGGTCCGGGCGGTGCGGGCCCTGGCACGGGACAACCCGCGGACGTGGCCGGTGGCGGTGGCCGTGGAGGCCGCCCTGCCGTTCCTGGTGGCCGGGGGGCTCCTCCGGCAGGGCCCCCGGCGGCGCCTCGGTGGGCTACCCTGGGGGACGACATGAGGATCACCGTGCTCACCGACGACCGGCTGGGCCCCGTCATGGCGGGTTCGGCGCTCCGCGCGTGGGAGCTGGGCCGGGTGCTGGAGGCGGCCGGCCATGAGGTGACGGTGTGCGGCGCGTCCGGGTCCGTCACCCCCGGTGGGGATGGACCTCCGGTGAGCGCGAGGCCCGGGCGGGCGGAGGTGGTGCTCTCCCCCCCGTGGAACCTTCCCCCGGCGGGTTTCCTGGGCAGGGCCCTCCTGGTGCTGGACGGGGTGACGCCGCTGCCCGCCGAGCTCGATGCCATGCCCGCCTCGCCCGTGGTGCGCCGCCGGCGCCGCACGGCCCTGGCCCGCCTTCCGCTGGCCCTGGCCCGGGCTGACGCGGTGCTGGCCGCGGGGCCCCATCAGGAGGCGTGGTGGCGGGAGGCCCTCGTCCGCGCCGGGCGACCCGGCGTGCCGGTGATCCAGGTGCCCTTCGGTGTTCCGGTGGGCGATCCGCCCGTGGAGCGCGACGAGGTGGAGGGCGTGCCCCGGGACTGGGCCGTGGTCCTGTGGTGGGGCGGCGTGTGGCCGTGGCTGGACCTGGAGACGCTCCTCGAGGCCCGGGCACGCCTGGGGAGGGTCCCGGTGAGCGTGGTGGTGCCCACCGCCGCCCGGCCGGGGGGGCCGGCGCCGGGCGTCGACCGGGAGGCGCTCGGGCTCATGGCCGGGCGCCACGGCCTGGAGGTGCCGGAGGTCGTGGCCATGGACCGGTGGGTCCCCTACGCCGAGCGGCACCGTCTGCTCAACAGGGCCTCCCTGCTGGTGGTGCTCCATCATCCGGGGGAGGAGGCGCGGCTGGCCTTCAGGACCCGGGCGCTGGACGGCGTCTGGGCCGGGGTGCCCCTGGTGGTGACCGAGGGCGGCGCCGTGGCCGACCTGACCCGCGAGCGGGGATGGGGGGCCGTGGTACCCGCCCACCGCCCCAAGGCCGTGGCCGCGGCGCTGGAGCTCATGCTCACCGAGCGGGAGCAGATGCGCTGCCGGGGGGCCCTCGCGGAGGATCGGGAGAGCTGGCGGTGGTCGCGCGTGGCGGCCCCGCTGGTGGAGCTGCTGCCCGATCTTCCCCGGGTGCCACGGCGGGGGCTGCTGGTTCCGGGCCTCCGGGCCGCGGCGGCCATCGCCGGATTGGGGGGCGGCTCGTCGTGACGGTCCCGGTGGGCGCCGTGGTGGTGCGGTACCGGGGCGGGGAGGAGGTGGCGCGCTGCCTGGCTTCCCTCCTGGGGCACGGCGGAGGGGTGCCGGAGCGGATCGTCCTGGTGGACTCGGGCTCCGGCGACGGGGGGGCGGCGGCGCTGGCCGGGCGTTTCCCCGAGGTGCGTGTGGTGGAGCTCGGGGAGAACCGCTCCTTCGCGCACGCTGCCAACCGGGGCGCGCGGGAGGCCGGCGGGGGGTTCGTGCTGCTCCTCAACCCCGACGCGGAGGTGGAGGCGGGCGCCCTGGCGCCGCTGGTGGACCACCTGGAGCGGAACCCGGAGCTCACGGGGGTGGTGCCCCTCCTGGTGGGGCCGGACGGGCGCCCCCAGCACCGCTGGCAGCTCCGCCGCCTCCCCACGGAGCGGGACCTGGCCCGGGGCCGCCCGGGCCGGCCCGCCTACCCGGCTCCCCCGCGTGCTCCCGGCCCGGTGGCACAGCCGGCGGCAGCGGCCTGGCTCCTCCGGCGGGAGGCCTGGGAGGCCCTCGGCGGCTTCGACGAGGCCTACGCCCCGGCCTGGTGGGAGGACGTGGACCTCTGCGCCCGCCGGGCCGCCCGGCGGGCGGCGGGGGACGCCCGGGTGGGGGACGGGTTCCGGGTCCTTCCCGCGTCCCGGGTGCGCCACCTGGGGGGGGTGTCGGCCTCGGAGCTGGGCCCGGAGGCCTTCCTGCCCCTCTACTTCCGCAACCTGGTCCGCTACGCGCGGCGTCATCACCCGGAGCGGGCGGACGGAATCCAGAGGTCGCTGGAGCGGACCCTCCTGCTGCGGGCTCTGGTGCGCCCCGGTCGCGCCCGGGCCTACCTGGCCGCCCGCCGGGCGCTACGGACCGCGGGGGAGTAGACTCCTCCCATGGGGGGACCCGCCCGCGATCCGTGGCACCTGGAGCCGTTCTTCGAGCACCTGGAGTGGGAGCGGAACCTCGCGCCCCGGACCCTGGCGGCCTACCGGCGGGAGGTGGAGGGGTTCCGGGACTTCGCGACCGGGGAGCTGGCCCGCGGGGGTGTGGCCGAGGTGGAGGCCGTGGACGTGCGGGCGTGGCTCGCCCACCTCAGGAGCCGCGGGCTGGCGCCACGATCCCTCCAGCGTTCCCTGGCCGCCCTGAGGACCTGGTTCCGCTTCCTGGCCGCGGAGGGCCTCGTCGCCGCGAACCCCGCCGAGCTGGTGCCCCACCCGCGGGTGGAGCGGCGGCTTCCGCCCACCCTGCCCGCCGACGCCGTGGGGCGCATGCTGGACGGCATCCCCGACACCCCGGCGGGGCGGCGGGACCGGGCCGTCCTGGAGCTGCTCTACGGGGCCGGGCTCCGGGTGGGGGAGCTCGTGGGCATCGGCCTGGACGACCTCCGGCTGTCCGAGCGCCTGGTGCGGGTGGCGGGCAAGGGGCGCAAGGAGCGCATCGTGCCCTTCGGCGGCAAGGCGGAGGCCGCGATCCGGGCCTACCTCCCCGAGCGGGCCCGGTGGCGCGCGGGCGGGCCCCGGGACGACGGCGATCCGCTCTTCGTCAACCAGCGGGGCGGGCGGCTCACCGACCGGTCCGTCCGGAGGATCCTGGACGGCGCCGTCCGGCGCACCGCGGACCTCTACAACGTCCACCCCCACGCCCTCCGCCACGCCTTCGCCACCCACCTCCTGGAGGCGGGCATGGACCTCAGGGCCATCCAGGAGCTCCTGGGGCACGCCTCCCTGGCCACCACACAGATCTACACCCACGTGGACCTCGCCCGCCTGATGGAGGTCTACCGGAACAGCCACCCCAAGGCGTAGATGGCTCGGCCTCCAGGCGGAGGCCGAGCCGCAGCGGCGTCCCCCGTTCCGGTCCCGGCCGGGGGCCTCAGAACTCGTACACGCGGTCCTGCTCGAGCTCCCGGACGTCCTGGCGGAAGGAGAGGGTGGCCAGCTCGGCGCGGAGGTCGTCCACGTAGGGGGGCTTGAAGTGGTAGAGCAGGACGGGGATCGAGGCGTCCAGCTTCTCGAGCTCCGCGGCCAGGGTCGTGGGCGTGAGGTGGAGGCTCACGTCGGCGATCCGCTGGAGGGAGGAGGGGAAGGAGCACTCGGTGATGACGGCGGCGATGTCCTCCTGGGCGTTGGCCACCCGCCACACCTCGTCGGTGGGGCCCGTGTCGGAGGTGAAGAGGACGCTCCGGCCGGCCTGGCGCAGGAGAAAACCCACCGTGGGGACGATGTGGTTGACGGGAATGGCCGTGACCTCCACCGGGTCGCCCGGCAGGTCGTCGATGACGAAGGGCTGCCCGGGCTCCACCTCCACGAAGCGGATGGAGGGGTAGAGCCGGTCCGGGATCCGGGAGAAGTCGGGCCAGGTGTCGTTGTTGAAGAGGTGGCGCCGGACGTTGGCGAGGACCCTCGCCGTGCAGTAGATGTTGATGCTGCGCTCCCCGTTGGAGAAGCTGTTCTCGATGAGGAAGGGCAGCGAGGCCGTGTGGTCCATGTGGGAGTGGCTGAGCAGGATGTGGCGGACCCCGGCCTGCTCCTCGATGGTCAGCACCCGTGTCAGGGCCCCCGCATCCACGGCGAGGGCACCGTCCACGAGGAACGACGTCATCCGCAAGCCCGGAGCGTCACCCCCGAAGCTCCCGATCACACGGAACCTCATGGACCGAGTATACCCCGGTCTCCGGCCGGGAGCCGGTACCATGGAGACATGGATCACATTCCCCCGGAGGCGGCCCAGCGCCTGGCCCTGGTGGTGGCCGGTGGCGGCGTTCGGATCCGGCGCGCCGTGGCCGCGCTGCCCGCGGGGCGGGAGCCCTTCGCGGCGGCCGGCGGGGCGCTCGCGGCGGCGCGGGACGCCCTGGCTGCGGAGGTGCCGCGCATCCTGGAGGCCGTGGCGGCGCGTGGGTGGCGCTGGACCGTCCCCGGAATGGACGGGTACCCTGCCACGCTCGGGGAGCTCTCGGACCCGCCCCTGGGCCTGTTCGTGGCCGGCCGGGTTCCCCCGGAGGCCTCGGTGGCCGTGGTGGGTTCCCGGCGGGCGACGGCCTACGGACTCCAGGTGGCCGAGATGCTCGGGGGGGAGCTCGGGCGGGCCGGGATTCCCGTGATCTCCGGGATGGCCCGCGGTGTGGACGGTGCGGCGCACCGCGGGTGCCTCGAGGGCGGCGGGAGGACCGTGGCGGTGTGGGGGACCGGGCCGGACCGGGTCTATCCCGCGGAGCACCGGCGGCTCGCGGAGGCGATCCGGGAACGGGGCGCCCTGGTGACCGAGTTCCTGCCGGGGACCACACCCCGGCGCCACCACTTCCCCCAGAGGAACCGCATCATCGCCGGGCTCGCGCGGGTCACGGTGGTGGTGGAGGCGGGCGCGCGGTCCGGGGCGCTGGTGACGGCCCGGCTCGCGCTGGAGGAGGGACGCGAGGTCTTCGCCGTGCCGGGAAGCATCCTCTCCAGCCAGTCGGTGGGCCCCAACACGCTCCTGGGGCTCGGCGCCCGGCCGCTGCTGAGCCCCGCGGGGCTCCTGGAGGAGCTTGGCATGGAGCGGCCGGCGGACCGGGCGGAGCCGGACGACCCGCTCGCCGGCGGCCTGCCGCCGGGGGAGGCGCTCGGCGCCGACGAGATCGCGGCCCGGGCGGGTCTTGGGGTGGACCGGGTGGGCGCCCTCCTGGTGGAGCTGGAGGTGGAGGGTGTCGTGGAACGGCTCGGGGACGGCCGCTACCGCCGGCGGGGGTAACCCGGCCGGGTCCGGGCATCGCCCGGCGTCAGCTCTGGCGGCGGCAGACGAAGGAGGCCACGGCGCCCAGGGCCCCGTCGGGCCCCTCGAGCTCGCGGGCCAGGAGGCCGAGCTCCGCCTCGAGCTCCTCGAGGATCCGGCGGGTCCGGTCCAGTCCGTAGAGCGTCACGTAGGTGAGCTTGCCCGCGGCCTCGTCCTTGCCGGGGGACTTGCCCATCTCCCCGGCCGTGGCCGTGGCGTCCAGGAGGTCGTCGGCCACCTGGAAGGCCAGCCCCAGCCGCTCCCCGAACCGTGCGAACCGCTCCCGCCCGGACCCCTCGACCCCGGCGAGCACCGCCCCGAGCTCCACCGAGGCCTGCAGGAGGCACCCGGTCTTGTGGCGGTGGATCCTCTGGAGACGCTCCGCGGCATCGGGGCCGTCCACGCCGCCCGTGGCCTCCAGGTCCTCCATCTGCCCGCCCACCATGCCCAGCGCTCCGGCGGCGGCGGCCACCAGGGCCACCGCCCTGGCCCGCCCCGGCGCCCAGGAGGCCCCCTCGGGGTACCGGGCGATGGCGCCCAGCCCCTCCGTGAGCAGGGCATCCCCCACCAGGATGGCGGTGGCCTCGTCGAAGGCCACGTGGACGGTGGGACGTCCCCGGCGGAGGTCGTCGTCGTCCAGGGCGGGGAGGTCGTCGTGGACCAGCGAGTAGGTGTGGATCAGCTCCAGCCCGCAGGCGGCGAGGGTGATCGCGTCGGGGTCACCCCCCGCGGCGGCGTGGGCCAGGCGCGCCAGGATGGGCCGGATTCGCTTGCCGCCCGCGAAGACGGCGTGGCGCATGGCCCGGTTCAGCCGGCGGTGCCAGGCGTCCCCGGGGGGCAGCAGCCGCTCCAGGCCGGCCTCCACGGCGGCCCGTTCGCTCTCGAGGAGGCGGCCCACGTTCACCGGTCGCCCGCCTCCAGGGGCTCGGTGGCCGGCCCGTCGTCGCCGGCCTCGGCCAGGAGCCGTTCCACCCGCTGCTCCACGGCCTCGAGCCTGGCCCTGCAGGCCCGGGCCAGCTCCATCCCCTTCTCGAAGAGGTCCAGGGCCTCCTCGAGGCCCACGGACTCGTCCTCCAGGCGCCCCACGATCTCCTCCAGCCGGGCCAGCTGGTCCTCGAAACGGTCCTGCTCTTCTCGAGAGGGCTCGTTCATGGCTCTCCTCCATCGTCTCCGAACAGTGTAGGCTGGACGTCCTCCGGAGGGTCCGGTGTCCGCCGCCTCTCCGGAGCCTTGCCGGTTCCCGTGGCCACCGACCGCAGGACGCCCCCCGCCAGCATGGTGACCAGGCGCTGGCCCGCCCGCACCCCTGAGGGATCGCGCAGCGGCGAGCTGGACCCTTCCAGCGTGGTGATGGAATACCCCCGCTGGAGCACGGCGCGGGGGCTCAGGTGTCCCAGGCTCCGCTCGTGCGAGACGAGGGTGGTCCGGGCCCTGGCGAGGACCGACCGCATGGCCAGCCCGAGGCGGTGGGTCTGGCTCTCCAGGAGCCTGCGGTGTCCGCCGGCCGCCACCCGCCCGGGGACCCTGCGCAGCGCGGCCTCCAGGTGCTCGAGGCGGGTGCGGCTGCGCTCGTGGTGCCGGAGCAGGAGGGGAACCAGCCGATCGGCCCGGTCCAGCCTCGACCTGAGCAGGCGGATCCTGTGGGGGAGCCGGGCCAGGCCCGCGGACCCCTCCAGCGCCTCCAGCCGGCGCCGGGCCAGGACCACGTGGCGCTCGAGCTCGCGGACCAGCCGGTCGCGGGCGTGGTCCAGCCGGCGCAGCTGCTCCTCGAGCCGGGTCACCACGAGCTCCGCACCGTGGGTCGGCGTCGCCGCGCGGAGGTCCGCCGCGAAGTCGGCGATGGTGAAGTCCACCTCGTGCCCCACGGCGGAGATCACGGGCACCGGGCTGGCCACGATGGCCCGGGCCACCGGCTCCTCGTTGAAGGCCCAGAGGTCCTCGAGGCTGCCTCCGCCCCGGCCGACGATGATCACGTCCACGAGGCCCGAGGCACCGAGGCGCTCGAGCGCCCCGGCGATCTCAGCGGCCGCACCCTCGCCCTGGACCGTTGCGGGTGCCACCACCACCCGCAGCCAGGGGAAGCGGCGGAGGATCTTCAGCATGTCCCGGAGCGCCGCCCCGGTGGGCGAGGTGACGATTCCCACCCGCTGGGGGAGCGCCGGGAGGGGCCGCTTCCGGGACTCGTCGAAGAGCCCCTCCTCGGCCAGTCGGGCCTTGAGCTGCTCGAAGGCGAGCTGGAGGGCCCCGAGCCCCTGGGGCTGGAGCTCCTGCACCACCATCTGGAAGCGCCCCCGCTGCCGGTAGACGGTGAGGTCACCCAGGGCCACCACGGCGAGACCGTCCTCCAGGCGGAACCGGAGGCGTTGGGCCCTCGAGGCCCACATGACGCAGTCCAGGGAGGCGTCCTCGTCCTTGAGCGTGAAGTAGAGGTGGCCCCTCCCGGAGGTGGTGCTGCCCGTGACCTCCCCCTCCACCCAGACCCCGGCGAAACCCTGCCGGAGGATCTGGTTGACCTCGGCGATGAGCTCGCCCACGCGCCAGATCCTGCGGGTCACGCCGCCTCCCGTCCCAGCGCGAAGGGCGCGGCCAGGCAGAGCAGGGTCACGATCCACACCTCCGCATCGCCCCAGTTGTACTCGAAGAACCCAGCCACCGTCACCCCGGCCACGGCCAGGAAGCACCCGGCGAGGGCCGGGAAGGCGGGGTGGTCCCTGTGCTGCAGCATGCGCCAGGTGGACACGAAGAAGGTGAGGAGGATCCCCAGGTAGCTCGCGAGGCCGAACAGGCCCCGCTCCGCGGCGATCTGGAGCACGTTGTTGTGCAGGTGGGGGACGTGCCAGCGGGGGGCGTCGTCCCTGCGGTAGAGGGGGTAGCGGCGTTCCACCATGCCCAGGCCCACACCGAAGACGGGGTGGTCCTGGATCATCTCCACCGCCGAGGTCACCATGCAGAGCCGGTCGTAGTTGGCGGGCTGGCGGAGGTCCACGATGGAGACGGCGCGTTCCACCACGGGCCCGGGCAGGATCACCAGCGCCACGCCGGCGATCACGGGGTAGAGGAGGATCACCCGCGGCTTCCAGACCGCGGCCGCCAGCACGAGGCCCGCCGCCAGCCCCACCCAGGCGTTCCTGCTGTAGGAGAGGATCAGGGCCGTGGTTCCCGTCAGCGCCGGGGGGAGCGTCCAGAGAAGCCGCTTCCGGTCCCGGGCGAAGGCCATGTCCCCCACCAGGAGCAGCACCACCACGAGGGTCCAGCCGGAGAAGGTCATGTAGTGGGTGGTGAGGCCGCGGAGGCGGTGGGCGAGGCTGGAGGCACCGTGGGCGTACTGCCACAGCCCGACGACGGACGACGCCGCCAGGGTCAGTGCGAGAAGACGGATCAGGCGTTCCCATCCGGACCGGTCGAGCAGCGAGACGGTCATCGGGATCACGAAGAGCGTGGCCAGCTCCCCCAGCTCCCCCAGGCTGTAGAGGGGCTCCTGGGAGAAGACCACGGAACCGAATGAGGCCGCCACGTAGAGCCATACGGCCACGTGGACGGGTGCGGAACGCCACCGCGCCTCGCCACGCCAGATGGCGGCGGTCCACAGGAGGAATGCGAGCCCCAGGAGGATGTTGGCGAGCGCGATCTTCACGCTCGTGGCCACCCCCAGTGTCAGGGCCAGCGAGGCGAGACCGGAGAGATCGATCAGTCGCCCACCTCCTGCCGTGAGAGCGCCTCGTCCACCAGCATCACCGGGATGTCCGAGACCACGGGATAGACACGGCCGCAGGTGGAGCACCGGAGGCCTGCAGCCACCACGGGCTCCTCGTCCCCGAGCTGGTCGCGATACTTCGCCACCAGGCGCTGACAGACGTCGGCCGGAAGGTCCACCGGTGTGAGGGTGCCGTGGTCCGCGGGGCACACCAGGATGTCCAGGAGCTCGGGATCCACCGCCATGAACGGCCTCCTTCCGGCGCCAAGTCTAGCAGTACCGAGCCGTTGACCGGACACCGGGGACCGCCTTCCCACCAGGCCCCCGGGGCACTGTCTTCCCCGCCCGACCGCCGGCCTCGCCGTGTCCCTCCGGGGCCCGGTCCACGGGTGGTCCTCCGGCGGAGCGGAGCGGTGGCGTGCGGGAGAACCCGTTCGCCGGCTGGCTTTCGGGCCATGTGCTGAGAAGTCCATCACCCGCGTGTTGGATCTCGCAACAGCAGGAACCCATTGAAATACAGGGATGTTGCGTGAATGGCCCTCCGTTCCGCCCGGGATATCGTGGAGAAACTCGGCGTCCCTCGGGCCCTGCGGGGTGTTGTGATATTCACAAACTATTGAACAGACGCACCTTGCAGGATGCAGGCCGGGGTGGCACGGGGGATGCACTGCCCCGGGGTGGAGGTCGAACATGAACGCATACCAGCCACATCACGGTCCGGAGGGGATCGGGGTGGTGTTCGTCCCCGAGACCACACGGTACCGGGTCACCACAGGTGGAGAGACCCGGGGGAGGTAATCATGGCCGCTGTCATCGTGCTCGTTTCGCTGTTCTTCTTCCTTTCCATCGAGGCCATCGGGCTCATGCTGAAGCGCCGGCGTGGCGAGGCTCCCGAGCCTTCGCCGGTGAGGGCGTTCGCCCAGGTCCACATTCCCCAGGGGCTCTTCCTGAGCGACGGGCACACCTGGGCGCGGCTCACCGAGTCCGGAGAGCTCAGGGTTGGTGCCGACGAGTTCCTCGCTGAGGCCCTGGGAGGCGCGGACCGGGTGGAGCTGCCCGCCGTCGGTGCGCAGGTGAAGAAGGGCGAGCCGCTGGCCACCATCCGGCGCCTGGGCCGGACGCTGGTGGTGCCGGCACCCGTGGACGGGACCGTGGTCGCCACCAACGGGACCGTGGACCGCCATCCTGCCGCCATCGAGGCGGACCCCTACGGGAGCGGCTGGCTCGCCTCGGTCTGGCCCGTCGAGCATGCCGAGGCCCTTCGGGGGCTCCGGGTGGGTCAGCGCGCCGTGAAATGGCTGGACAGGGAGATCCAGCGTTTCACCGAGTTCCTCGCGAGACACACGTCCCCGGAGCTCCTGGGGGCAACGCTTCCCGACGGGGCACGTCCCGTGGTGGGCTCGGCCCTGGTCCTCGACGACGAGGCATGGGGCGAGTTCCAGAAGGAGTTCACGGGCATCACCGGGTAGTCCGCGGTTCGACGGAATCCTCTTTGGGGGGAGGTCCGGCCTCCCCCCTTTTCGTGTGCCCGGCTCTCGGCCCGTCGATGGCCGGGAAGCGTGTGGGGTGGTTCGTCGCGGAGGATCGACGGGCCGTCGGGCGGGAGCGGTCGGGGTCCCTGTCCCCCGGGAGGGTTGGCGGGGCCGGAGCCACCCCGTGCCGCGGCCGGGTGGCACCGGCCGGTGGAGGATGGTCACCGGGATCCGGGGGTTCTCCGGCTGCCGCGGCGCCACCCCGCCCCGGGAGGTGCCGCACCCGAGGCGTCGGGCCGGGGTCGGGGGAAGCGAGGAAGGCCCGGCCGCGTGCGGCGGCCGGGCAGGAGGATCGCCGGGTCACCGGCGAGGCTCGGCGGTGCCGGTCACTCCCTCCTGGGGTGGGATCCGTCGCTGCCGGAGCCTCCGGGCGAGCCGGGTGTCGGGGTGTCTTCAGGGGCCACGGTCACCGGTCCGCCCGGTGTGGAGGCGATGACGTTTCCAGGGCCGCTTCCGCCTCTTCTGGGCGGGGCCTCCAGCCGCCGCACGAAGAGGACGAAGGTCACGAGGAAGCAGATCACGAGGATGTATTCGAGGCCCTTGGTCTCGAAGATGTTGACGTAGTGGTAGTACTCCATGGTGTCCCCCCTCACGCCGGACGCGGGCCGGGCTTCTCGCGGAGCACCGGCATCCTGAGGACCACCCAGCGGAACACCCAGATCTCGCAGAAGACCACCATGAAGGTGATCCAGATCTCGGGAATGGACGGAACGTAGGTGGCCGGGTTGTTCCAGTTGAAGGCGATCATCGAGACGTTCAGCCGGTTGAGGATGATCCCCACCAGCGTCATCACGGCCGCCCAGCGGATGAGGCCCATGCGCCGCTCCCGGTGGCCGTGTGTGAAGAGTGCGCAGGGGACCAGGGTGAAGATGAGCACCTCCACGAGGAACCATGCACCCCACTTCGTTCCCAGGTAGTCCCAGTGCTGCCCGTGGACGAAGATCACGAACTTCACGAAGAGGTAGACGTACATGCTGACCGCCGCACCCTTGGCGAGCCCGAAGACGATGTCCTCGAAGGTGTGGTGGTGTTCGGGATCGATCTGGTCGGCGAAGACCCTGTGGCTGATGGTTCCCTCGAAGATGATCATGGAGATCCCGGCGAAGATGGAGGAGACCAGGAAGAGGACCGGCAGGAACTCGGTGTACCAGAGGGGGTGCAGCTTGGGTTTCGAGAACAGGAAGAGGGCGCCCAGGCCCGACTGGTGGAGGGAGGACAGGGTCACCCCGAAGATCACCACACCGAGCGTCATCCTGTTGAGGAACCGCCGGGCGGCCTCCAGGTTCAGCCACTCGGCCACCACGGGGGAGAACTCCAGGAACTCGCTGGCCATGTAGAGGAGGAAGTGCCATGCCACGAGGAAGAGGATGGAGTTGTAGCCGAACTTGTTCCCGATGATGGGATTGATGATGTGCCACGGCCGCCCCAGGTCGAGGGTGAGGGCTCCGGCGTAGAACAGGTAGCTCAGGAATCCGTTGAGGACGGTGGCCCGGACGATGGGATGGTACTTCTCGGCGTGCAGCACGTGGACGGTGAAGGTGATGATGTACGCCCCTCCCGCAAAGGCCACGCCCGTCATCACGTCGAAGCCGATCCACAGTCCCCAGGGGTAGGCCTGGTTGAGATTGGTGACCGAGCCGAGCCCCCTGGCGAAGCGGATCACCACGAGCACGAGCCCCACCAGGATCACCGGAATCGAGATGATGTTGAAGGGTGTGAGCAGGGGCCCCTTGGGCCTGAGCTCCTCGCGGAGGAACTCCCAGAGGGACCGCTGCCGTTCGAGGCTCTGGGTTGTGCTGGCCATCATTCCTCCCCTCCCTCACGCCGTCTCGTGAGCTCGCTCAGGCCGTAGAGGAGCGGCGGGAACCCGAGGAACACCAGGGGTACCGCGTAGAGGAACTCCCGCGTGTAGTCCGGGTAGGTGTCGGATCCCAGGTCCGTCCGGAACCCGATCTGATCGAAGGGGACGGCTGCGAGGTAGAGCCAGTCGGTACCGCCGGCCTCGAACTCGCCGTAGATGTGATGGACGTAGTCGTCGGGGTGGTTGTAGATCCTGGTGCGGGCCTCCTCCATGAGCTCCCGCTTGGTGCCGAAGGTCAGCGCGTCCATGGGGCAGGCCTCCACGCATGCGGGAAGCTTGCCCTCCTGGAGCCTGTCGTGGCACATGATGCACTTCTGGATGCGCGGGTTGGGGCTCATGTACTCGAACTTCGGGATGTCAAAGGGGCAGGCGACCATGCAGTACCGGCACCCCATGCA
The DNA here is from genome assembly GCA_027061805.1 of Thermoanaerobaculia bacterium. Lineage (GTDB taxonomy): Bacteria > Acidobacteriota > Thermoanaerobaculia > Thermoanaerobaculales > Sulfomarinibacteraceae > JAMOWA01. The sequence continues at coordinate 242,024 of JAMOWA010000059.1, forward strand.
CCGGTCGCCATGCCAGATGATCGGACCCTCGTGGGTCTTCTCCATGGCGTTGGTGGGGCAGGCCGCCGCACAGGCAGGCTGTCCGCAGTGCATGCACTGCTTCTTGACGAACACCTCGCCCCTGTCGGTGTCGAACCTGTTGACCACGGTCCACTGCGTGGTGGTGGTGTCGCGGTGCTCCGCGAGCGCCTCGTCGGTCCTGGGGTCCGGGACCGGAAGACCGTGAGCCTCGGCGCAGGCCACCTCGCACTGGCGGCATCCGATGCACCGGGTGGTGTCCACGAGGATGCCGACGAACTCGGGGGCCCCGGCCGATGTGCCTGTGGAGCCGGACGCCGCGGCCGTGCCGGTGGCGGCCAGTGCCGTGGCTGCCCCGGCCAGGCCCAGGAATTCTCTTCGATCCATGACAGACCTCCCTTCAGGCCTCACCAGGGCCGGTGCGGGCCCGTGTGGCAGTTCTCGCAGCTCCGAGAGGCCTCGGAGCCGGTCCCGATCTCGTGGCATCCGCTGCACATGCGATGGACGGCCACCTTCGTCGAGACGTGATCGCATCGATGCTGCGTGGTGGGCCCGTGGCAGGCCTGGCATCGATGGGCGGTTGCGGTGGCCAGCTTTCCACGGTGGCAGGTGTCGCAGTCGACGCCGCATTCGCGGAGGTACCGGGGGTGCGGCGTCGAGAGCTCCGGGGCCTCCACGGGGTGGTGGCAGTCCTCGCACGCGATCTCGAGGTCATCGATGTGGAAGGCGTGCGGGAAGTGCACCTCCCCCACCGTCGAGAGATAGGAGATCTCCTCGGGTGGGTCCTGGGTGTCCGCCGTGCCGTCACCGGCTCCGCCGGGCGGGGCCACGGCAGCCACGGCGACGACGGCCGCCGCAAGGACGAGTCGGACCGCGACACGCCGGGGTCTCTCGACCTTTCCGGGCATGGTATTGCTCCTTTCGGTTCGGGTCGGGCTTCGGTTCTACGGTGGGTCCTGCTCATCCAGGTGGTACGGGATCTCCTCGGGAACACCCACGCGCACGGCACACGCGGTGCAGTAGGCGGCATCTTTGAGATCCACCTCCTCGGGAAGACGTGAAGGGCTCATGGCGCACCAGGGCACCCGGCAGTGCACGAGACCGAAGGTGTGCCCCAGCTCGTGGAGCACCTCCTTGAGGAGTCGGTGCCGGAGAACCTCCGGATCGACGGTGCCGGCAACCGCATCCGGGTGGAGCCGGAAGGTGGAGGCCACACCTACCGGACCGTCCAGCTGTGCCGAACCGAACACGTGGGTGAACACCGGCAGGAAGAGGTCCACGTCGGTCACGGCGATGCGGCGGACGCCAGGGGGGGGCGGGGGCACCAGAAGCATCTCCAGGAGCGCCGAGGCCAGGTACTGCTGGCGATGGTGGTCGAAGGCAGGAACCGGGCTGATGGAGGCCTCCGCGATCCAGACGGCGTGGGAGAGCCTGCTGACCAGGTCCTCCCGGAGGAGACGCATCACGACCGGCGCCACCGCGCCGATGGATACGAGCTCCAGCTGCCAGGAGAGCGTCACGCCGCATCTCCCCGCCTCACGGCCTTTCGATCCCGTATTTCTTCATCTTGTTGTACAGCGTGACCCGGTCGATCCCCAGCATCTTCGCGGCCCGGGTGATGTTGAACTCGTTCAGCCTGAGGACCTTGAGGATATGACGGTGTTCCATGGCCTGGAGCGAGAGGTCATCCTCGTCCGCTCCCGCCTCCCTGGTGGTCCGCCCGACGATGGGAAGGTGCCCGGGCTCGATCTGTCCCTCGGGACAGACCACGAGCGCCCGCTCGATGGCGTTGGCGAGCTCCCGCACGTTTCCGGGCCAGGGGTACCGCAGCAGCAGCTCTCTGGCTGCGGAGGAGAACCCCGTCACCCGCCGGCCCATGGCCGCGGCGTACTTCTTCAGGAAGTGCTCCGCGATGGCCATGGTGTCCTCGGGCCTCTCGCGGAGGGGGGGAATGTGGATCTGGAAGACGTTGATCCTGTAGTAGAGGTCCTCACGGAAGGTGCCCTCCCTGACGGCCTTCTCCAGGTCCCTGTTCGTGGCGCAGACCACCCTGAAGTCCACCGGGATCTCCTGGGTTCCTCCCACACGGGTGATCTTCCGGTCCTCGAGCGCCCGCAGGAGGTCCACCTGCACCCTTGGCGTGATCTCGCCGATCTCGTCCAGGAAGAGCGTACCGCCGTCGGCGAGCTCGAGCTTGCCCTTCCGCCTGGAGGCGGCGCCTGTGAAGGCTCCCTTCTCGTGACCGAAGAGCTCGGATTCCAGGATTCCCTCCGAAAGGGCGCCGCAGTTGACGGCCACCATGGGGCCGAAGGAGCGGGGGCTCCTGGCGTGGATCAGCCGCGCGATCAGCTCCTTGCCGGTTCCGGATTCACCACGGATCAGGACCGTGGCATCGGTGGGGGCCACGGAGTCCACGAGCTCCAGCACCCGCTTCATGGCGGCGCTGGACCCCGTCACGATCTCGTGACCGATGCCGGCGAGGCGCTGCTTGAGGGCCACGTTCTCCTCCCTGAGACGGACCTTCTCGCACGCCTTCTCCACCACCCGGGACAGCTCCTCGGGATCGAAGGGCTTGACCAGGTAGTCGTAGGCACCCTCCTTGAGCGCCTGGACGGCGGTGGAGACCGAGGCGTAGGCCGTGACCAGGATGATCGCCACCTCCGGATCCACCTCGTGGATCCGCTTCTGGAGCTCGAGACCGTCCATCCCCGGCATCCGGATGTCGGTGATCACCACGTCGAAGTGCTGGCGTCCCAGGAGTGCCAGCGCCTCCTTGCCGCCGGATGCGGTGCTGACCTCATAGCCGTCCTCGATGAACCAGTGGGAGAGCGATTCACGGACGTGGAGCTCGTCATCCACGATGAGAAGGTGGGGGGTTCTGGGTGTCATGCGTCGGTCTCCTCTTCCGCGGACCGGTGCGGAGTCTCCGGGAGATGGATGGTGAAGCGGCACCCCTTTCCGGGCCGGGTCTCCAGATCGATCGACCCTCCGTGCCGTTCCACGATGCCGTACACCACGGACAGGCCCAGGCCCACGCCCTCCCCCTGCTCCTTGGTGGTGAAGAAGGGCTCGAAGGCGTGGAGGGCCACCTCCGGCGGCATGCCGGGGCCGGTGTCCGCGACCTCGATCTCCACACCCCCGTCCGGGCTCCGCCGGGTGGTGATGCGGACCTCGCCGCCCTCCTCCATGGCCTGGCTCGCGTTGATGAGCAGCGCCATGAGTGCCTGCTGGATCTGGCCGGGGTCCGCCACGATCGTGGGGAGGTCCTCGCCAAGCTCGGTCGTCGCCTCCACGTTGCCGAGCTCCAGCTTGTGGTGGACGAGGAAGAGGGACTTCTCGACCACATCGTTGACGTCGGTGGGGGTGAACTCGCCCCCGCGGCGGCGGGCAAAGGACAGGAGCTGCGAGACGATCTCCCCGCAGCGGGTGGCCTCCGAGGCGATGGACTCCAGGTACCCGAGGTTCTCCCGGCAGTCCTCGGTGAGCTCCTGGCCCCTCAGGCGGCGGACCAGGATCCTGGCGTAGGTCACCACGCTGGAGAGCGGATTGTTGATCTCGTGGGCCACCACCGCGGCGAGCTTCCCCAGGGAGGCCATCTTCTCCACCTGGAGGATCTGGCTCTGGGCCCTCTCGAGCTCGTCCGTCTTCTGCCGTACCCGTTCCTCCAGCGTCCGGCCCCAGTCCAGGAGCTCGCTGTGGGCCGCCTCCAGGTCCCGGGCCATCCTGTTGAACGCACGGGCGAGCACACCGATCTCGTCGTCGGTGAGCTCCGGGACGCGGGCAGAGAGATCGCCCGATGCCAGCTTCTCCGTCTCCCGGATGAGCTTCCTCACCGGGCGGTGGACCATCCGCTGGGTGGCCACCGTGGTGACCGCCACCACCAGGAGGATGCCGATCACGCTCGCGATCAGGAGCTCCACGGCACTCTCGTGGAGCACGGCGTCGTAGGGCCCCAGCGCCAGGTTCACGTCCAGGACCCCCAGCAGGCGCTCCCTCGGGTCGTGGACGTGGCACGAGGCCGTCGAGCAGTCCGGTGCGTTGCGGATGGTCTGGGTGATCCCCAGGATCCTGTGGTCGCCCCGCCGCAGCACGCGGGCCCGCTCCTCGGTGGGCAGCGAGTCGGGTGGCGTGTGGCTCTGGTGGCAGGCAACGCACTGCTCCGCATGACGGTCGATCTCGGTCCCGATCTCCGTGGGATCGGTGGAGTAGGCGATGCGGCCGCCCTTCTGGATGATCCGGATCCTCTCGATGTCCCGCTGGCGGGCCAGCGTGTCGATGGTCTTCTGGATCCGGGCCCTGTCGTTGTGGAGCATGGCCTCGCGGGTGGCCGCCGCCACCAGGTCCGCCAGCTGGGCCCCGTTGAGCCGGAGGATCCGCATGGCCCCCTTCTCCTGGATCTTCAGGTTCAGCGCGGCCGCAGCCCCGAAGATGACGATCAGGAAGGCGGTGATGATCAGGACCAGCTTGGCGGCGATGCTCTTCTGCATGCCCTACCCCCTCAGTTTCCGCCAGGATGGGACGGAATCCGCGCGTCCTCCCTGCGGGACCCTACCCCTCCCGTTGCGGAGTACCGCGGCACCCGAGGTGTTGCAACGCACGTGCCGATCTTCACAGGACACAACAATGTGTTCTGTCACAGCAGTTCTGGGAGTGGCCATGTCGACAGTATGGGGTGGCATGCTGGCATCTTCAACAGTCAGTGAGGACCGGAGGGTCGGGCCGCCAGGTATCTCTCCGGTGTTGAACACCTTGGCAGCGTCGTGTTTTTCAACACCCGACCGCTGTGATTCTCCACGCCCCGACCGTGCACCGGCCGGACAGGTCACTCCGGCCGTGCGGTGCTCCGGGCTCCCCGAACCCCGGGCGGTCCGGTGTTCGCGAGCTCCGGGCCCCACACCGCACGGTAGGCCTCGGCGAGGTAGGTCACCCGCCGGACGTAGGTGTAGGTCTCCGGAATGGGGATCGCCTCGGTGAACCGGTGCCGGTCCGGCCAGGCCCTCCACCACCTCCGGACACGGCTTTCCCCCGCGTTGTAGGCCGCGAGGGCCGGCTCCACCGCGCCGAACACCTCCAGGAGGCGGGCGAGCTCCCGGGCGCCCACGCGGAGGTTCACTTCGGGATCCCGGAGGTCCGGGTTGCGCCCGAGCCCCAGTGCCACACCGTGGGGGCGCGCCGTGGAGGGAATGAGCTGGACCACACCCACGGCCCCCCTCGAGGATCGGGCGTGGGCGTTGAAGGTGCTCTCCTGCCGGGCGAGGGCAGCCAGGACGGACGCCTCCACTCCCGCCTCGGCGGCGGCAGCTGTCACCGACCGCTTCCAGCGGAGGGGGAGGTAGGCCCGGACCGCGTCCTCGGGACATCCCGAGAGGTCGGCCTGGCCCAGGCAGGGGATGGTCCGCCGCAACCAACGGATCGCCTCCTCCTTCCGGGGTCCGGAGGCCTCGAGGGCCGCGGCGGCCATGCCCTCGGCAGGCGTGGCTCCGCGGATGCTCCGGAGCCGGCGCCACTCCCGGCGGGCACCGGCCGCGTCACCCCACTCCAGGAGGAGCCGGACCGGCTCGGGGGCAACGCCGAGACCCGCGGGTGGTCCCAGGGCGAGGACGGTGGTCCCCCGGACTCCGAGGTCCTCGCGGGACCACCTGGCGTAGAGGTCGCCGGGTGCCGTGGAGGCCAGCTCGCGGAGGGTCCCGGTGCCCTCGGGGTCTCCGACGGTGCTCCAGTAGCTGAGGCACCGGGAATGCCCGGGGAGCTCGGCGGCGAGCAGACGGACGTGATCCGACCGGCCTCCCCGCCGGGCCAGGGCCACCCCGAGACGCCGCCCGAGCCAGCCTCGCCGGGATCCATGCCATCCCCCGGCGGCCAGCTCCCGCCAGGCGGCCCAGGCCAGTTCGAGACGGCCCGTTTCCGTGGCCGTCTCCAGCACGATCTCCAGGGCCTGGAGCCGGAGGTCCCGCGGAGTCTTCCTGTGGGCGACACACCGCCTGGCGGCGCCAAGGCTCCTGGCGAAGTGACGGCGGGAGGAGAGGCGTGGGACGAGGCTCCACGCCAGCCGGCGTTCGGCCTCCGCCCGGAGTTGGAGAGCCGCAGGGCCCGACCGGGAGAGCCCGGGGAGCCGTGCCAGGGCACGCCGTGGGCTGCCTTCGGCGATCCATGACCGGGCGGCGTCCTCGCGGCGGAGCAGTTCGAGGTATCCCTTCCAGCGAAGCCTGTCCAGCTCGCGGGCGGCCGTCCGGGGGTACCCCGCCCGCCTCCAGGCCTGCGCCCGAAGGAGCCGCTCGGCGGGAGTCAGGGCGGCCAGGACGGGTTTTTCGAGCGGGCTCCCGGCCCGGCGCAGGCGTCGGGGATGCCGCACCGCCAGGCGGCGGGCGGCGCGGCGCGCCACATGGGGATCGGAATCCTCGAGGAGCAGCATGTCCGCCTCGAGGCTCCCGGCGGCGGAGGCCTCCTCCAGGCGGATCCTCGCGGTCTCGATGTCTCCCTCACCACGCAAGACCCGCCCCAGCTCCACGAGAGACTCCCGCTCCATGGTAAGGGGCAGACGCTCCTCCAGCAGGCGTTCCCAGGCCTCCGATCCCGCTCCGGACTGTCTCAGAGCATCCCGCCACAGCTCCAGCCTGTGGCGTTCCAGCACGGTTCCCGTCCCCGCGCGCTCGGCGAGCGAGGCAGCGGCTCGGGGATCCTCCCCGCGAACCCGGACAGCCTCCTCCAGGAGCTCCAGGCGTGGGTCGCCCTCCGGCCGGGTGCGGTCGTCCACGACCCCCACAACGCAGGCGACGGCCCCGAGGGCCGCCGCTGCTCCCGACACTATCCGGAGGATCCTCACATGCCCAGGGCGTCCTCGTCACCGTCGGCCAGGATCCGGACGAGCTCCTCGCGGAAGTAGTCCCGCGACGACCGGATGGACTCGGGAATCCGCCGTTCGAACATCTCCCGGCTGCGGTCGATGTCCTCCTTCAGTCTCTGATAGAGATCGTTGTTGGCGCGGCCCCGCTCCACCTCCTCGGGGTTGTACAGCTTGATCTCGGAGACGAGCAGCCGGGCAAACCTCCGCGCCTCCTCGTGCTGTGCCTGTTCCCCGGACTCCGGACTCTCGTCATCCCCGGACACCTCGGGTGGTGTGATCGGCTCGACCGGGGGCGGTGGCGTGACGGGTACCGCGGGGGGCGGCGCGATCGGCTCGACCGGGGGCGGTGACGTGACGGGTACCGCCGGAGACGATGCCGCCTCCGTCTCCCCGGCCGGTGCGCCACCTTCGGCCTCGGGAACGGTCTCCTTCTCGGGAGGGGCAACGGGTGGGATCACGCCGGCCGTGTCCACACGCATGGTGACCGCCGGGTCGAAGCCGGCCGGTGCAGGGACCTCGTCCGCGGCCTTCTCCCCGGCCTCCTCCACGCCGGCGGCCTGGCCGGCCGCCTCCTCAGGGGCCTCCTCCGGAGATGCCGCGGTCTCCCCGGCGACGGGCTCCTCCTCGAGATCGGGTTTCTCCGGGGCCCCTCCCCCGGAGGCCCGGACGGGCTCCACGGGGACGTGCCCGGCCATTGGTGTTGGTTCCTCGAGCCTGGAGGACGACTCCCCGGCCACGGAGGACCGGAGATCCTTCTGCTCCGCAAGCGCAGGTGAGGGCACCGTCGTCCTGTGCGCCAGGGTGTCGATCAGCCAGCACGCGACAGCGGTGAGCGCCCGCGCGGCCTCGAGATCCCACGGGCCGCCTTCCAGGCGGTCCACGTAGATGGCACCCACCGTGCGCCCACGGAGCGTCACGGGGATCAGCGCGGCCTCCTCGGCCGGCTGTTCACCGTCCAGCCATCGCGAGAAGAGCCCGTCCTCCCCGGGCGTGAACACCACGCCGGTGTTTGCGGTCATGAGCTCGTTGAACGCCGGAGAGGCGCTCACCTCGCCCTGCCACGACCGGAGCCGTTCGCCCTCAGGAAAGCCGATGCCGCTCCAGGCGCTCACCGTTCCGTCCCGGGCCACCAGCACCACGGCCCGCCCCACATGGTCCAGCAGGAGAGGCAGGACTTCCCGGAGCAGCTCGGACTGGCTCCGCGCCGTATCGAGACGCCTCAGGAGGCCGAGGTCCAGTGCCCCCCCGGTGGCCGGGGTCGTACCGGCGCCTCCCTCCTCCAGCGTCCGGATCCGGTCCTGAAGCCCGGCGACCCTCTCCTCGAGCTCCGCGACCCGGTTCCGGGCGGCCTCGACGGCTGCGGAGCATTCCGAGAGCGGGAACAGCTCGTCCGGCTCCGACGGGAGGGCCTCCTGCACCGCGGCCCTGGCCTCGGCGACAAGCCCCTCGAGGCTCTCCAGCACGAAATCCAGGCGGTTGGTCACCGTCTCAACACCCCGCTCCTGCGCCTTGCGGAGCTGCTCGAGGATTGCGTCGTACGGGTTCATGATGCCTCCCGCTGAGCGTTCACTGCATTATCACCGCCCTTTCCCTCTCCAGTCAAGGAGATCCCGCCGGGGCGCCATTGCCTCGGAACCGGGATTCTGCTAGCTTCGCAGGGAAGGGAGGAGAGAAATGAGGCGAGCAATCCTGCCCTCTGTTCTCGTCATCGTGATGGTTTCCATGGGACTCCTCGCGGGCTGCAACAGGGCTGCGAAGGAGGCCGAACAGAAGAAGGCCCAGCTCGGAGCGCAGTTCGCGGAGGTCCAGCAGATGTATGCGGACCTCCAGGCGGCGCGAGAGGAGCTGGAGGCGGCCCGGGCCCAGCTGGCCGAGGCCGAGGCCGTGCCCGCGCGGAAGCGGACCCCCGAGATCAAGGCCAAGATCGATGAGCTGACTGCCCGCATCGAGGAGCTCACACAGAAGACGTCCGAAGGGTACGATGCCCTCCAGGAGAAACTGGCCGAGTTTCTCACCGTGGCGCTGAACGACTTCCCCGAGGCTCCCGAGACCGCCAAGGGTCTCGAGATCTATGCCAGGGAGGCCATCTACAACGCCGAGGACGTGATCGCCAAGTCCGGCGACTACAAGAAGGCCATCGAGATCGTCCAGACCGCCAAGAACTACTACGAGAGCATTGGCCTGGAACCGTTGCCGGAGCTGGGTGAGAAGATGGCCCGGTACGACGAGATGCGGTTCATCACCAGGGAGCGCTTCGACCAGGTCAAGAAGGGCATGACCATGGACGAGGTGGCCGCCGTGGCGGGTGTCCCCTACTACATGAACAGGAAGAAGGACGAGAAGCGCGGGATCGAGTTCTGGCTCTATCCCAAGCGCGAGGGCGGCGCCGCCGCGATCTACTTCAACAAGAAGGGCAAGGCCTACTCCATGAAGTTCGATGCCGTCAAGCCCAAGGTGACCCAGTAGCGGCCGTTCCGGAACGTTCGATCGGCGCCGGCGGGGAGACCCGCCGGCGTCTTTCGTGGGACCGGACCCCCCGCAGGGTGGCGTCCCGGCGCTCCGTGGATACGGATTCGCCGGGCCCCGTCCCGACGGGGCTTCCACGACCCGTTCCAGCGGACCCGGCCGGGGACGGCAGCGCCGGGGAAAGGGTCACGCCTCCGCCGCGGACCACCCGCCCTGGGTGCCGCTCCGATCCCCGGTCGCCGCGGGCCGTTCCGGCTACAGGTACGCCACGGCGAACCCCACCTGCGCGGCCATCATCATGAGGTACATGTGGGTCCAGGAGGGGTGGTTCTCCACCGTGGCCAGGGCGTCGGGGTCGCGCAGCATGAGGCGGATGGTGTACAGCCCCCAGGCCGTGAGACCGAGGCCCAGGGCCACCAGGACGGTCCCGTGACCCGTGAGGATGGGGTGCACCGGGTTGCCGGGGTCGGGCAGCAGGACCCCCAGGGGCATGAGCAGCCACGGAAGGACGAAGGAGGGGGCCATGAGCCAGACGGCCCTCCGCGGACCGTAGATGAGGGGCAGGGTCCGGCAGCCGCCCCGTTCGTCCCCCTCCATGTCCGAGAAGTCCTTCGTGGAGGAGGCGCCGAGCAGGAAGAGGCCGAAGATGGCGCCGATCCACCAGGGCTCGGCGGACCACACGGGGGCCACCATGGACCAGCCCGCCACCTTGAGCAGGGTGCCCCGTGGGATGGCGATGGTCAGGTTGGCGAGCCACCCGAGACGCTTGGTGCGGCCCAGGGCGGGCAGGGAGTAGACCAGCGTGAAGAGGAGCCCCGCCAGGTAGATGAAGAAGCAGACGTGCTCGGCCAGTGGCGCCGTGAGCTTGGCGGACCAGCTCTCGTAGGGGTGGGGGACCACGAGCCAGGTGGGCAGGAGCGCCACCAGGTAGCCCACAACGGTGACGGTCCATGCCTCCCGGAGGCTCACCCGTCCCGAGGGAAGGGGCCGCTCCGGCTTGTTCACGCGGTCGATCTCGAAGTCCGCGATCTGGTTGAGCACGTTGGATGCGGCGTTGAGGGCGGAGGCGCAGGCCGAGCCCAGGATCACGGTCAGGACCACCGTCCAGGTGAGGCGGTGGGCGGGGTCGGGGTTGTGGACCGACCCGAAGGCGCACACCGCCCCGGAGACGATGCCGAGAAGCGGTGGCAGCAGCGTGAAGGGCCGCGACAGGTCCCGGAGGTCCCGCAGTGTCATGGGCGGAGTGTACAGCAGGCCGGTTCGGGGGGCGCGGGACGTGCGATGATGTGAACGACGATATTGGAGAGAACATCATGCGGTGGAGCGCATCCTGGCTCGTCCTCGGAATGGCCCTCGTGTCGGGTCCGGTGGGGGCGCAGGTCATGTGGGTCAAGAGCCCTGCAACCCCCGTCATGGTCCACGCGCCCAGCTTCTTCGAGGCCCTGGCCATCGGGCAGCCTGCGCTCCTGGAGGAGGATGGGGTCCTCCGCCTCTGGTTCGCCGCCGGGGGGCTCGACCACCGGGGGCGGATCCTCACGGCGAGGTCCACGGACGGGGGCCTGACCTGGCACCGTGACAACGGCGGGTGGCCCGCCCTCGACGTGGGCCCGGCGGAGGCGTGGGACTCCTTCTGGCTGGACACCCCGGAGGTGGTCCACGACGACACCGGCTACAGGCTCTACTACTACGGCGCCACCTCCAGCGAGGCCGAGGGGGCCTCCATCGGGCTCGCCACCTCGGCGGACGGCCTGCACTTCGTGCGGTGGGGGACCGAGCCCGTCCTCCGGCCGGGACCGGAGGGAAGCTGGGACGGGCGCTGGGTGGAGTCCCCCGCCGTGATCTGGCTCCCCGAGAAGGGGCTCTACCTCATGTGGTACACCGGAGTGGACGCCTCCTGGCGGGTCCGGGTGGGCCTGGCCACCTCTCCCGACGGGGTCGTCTGGACCAGGCACCCCGACAACCCCGTGCTGGAGCTGGGCGAGGAGGGCAGCTGGGACGACCTGTGGGCCGGCGTGCCCGGGGTGATCCGCTGGGAGGGCGGCTTCCTCATGGTGTACTCGGGGGTGAGCGCGGCCGACCTGGCGGACGGCGCAGCGGACGACATCGGCGTGGGCCTGGCCTTCTCCCAGGATGGGGTCACGTGGCAACGCCTCGGCGTCAATCCCGTCCTCACCACCACCTCGCCTCCGCACGATCCCACTGTGGATTCCGGTGGACCCTGGGCCCCCGACCTGGCGTGGGATCCGCGGGACAGGCGGCTCCTGATGCTCTTCGAGTCCGCCGCGGGCCTCGGCCTGGCCCGCTCCCTCCCCCAGCGGGCGCGCAGGCCGCGGGGGCGGGCGGTACCCGGGTCCCGGTGGCCGGTGCCATCGAGTGCCGGCAGGGACCGGTAGGCCCCGGTTCCCCGGGGCCGGGGGGCTCCCACTCCGGCCGCCCGCCTCAGGAAGGTCCGCGGTTCGGTGCGGTGCCGTAGATGAAGATGGCGTCCCCCGAGTCGTTCCGGACCACCGAGGCGTAGGCGTAGAACGTGTCCCCCGTGATGGTGTAGGCCCGGACGACCAGGTTGTTCCTTCCGGGGAAGCCGAACCGCTCCCCGAGCCTGTCCAGCTGGACCATCTGGTGGGGCCCGAGGACCACGTCGTCGAGGTAGAACTGCTCCCCGGTGCTCATGTCGTCCACGTGGATGGAGATCGTGATGGTCCGGTCCGCGGGGTTGGCGAAGCCCACGTTGAGCCGGCTCCCACCCGCGGTGCCGAGCCCCGAGAGGAAGCCCTGGGAGGACAGGCGCTCCAGCGGCAGGCCGGGGACCGACTGCCCGAACTCGCCGCAGGGGTTGCCGGTGTTGTAGATCCTGGCCCGGAGCTCGATGCGCGAGGTGGCCGCGGCGATCAGCATTCCCTTGGAGCTGTCCAGGCCGAAGGTCTCCAGCACGATGTCGGGGAGGTACGCGCCCCGGTAGCCCTCCACGGTCACGGTGGCCGTCAGCTCGCCGCCGGCCACGGGGAAGTAGGTCAGCGTGACCTCGAGGGCGTCACTGTAGGGGTTGGCGATCCAGACGTCGCTCCGCCACTGGCTGCCCTCCAGGCCCGGGGCGTGTGCCACCACGGGAATCACGACCTCCGTCCCGTGGATCGTCATCGCGCCGGCCGGGACCGTGGCGCCCAGGATCGTCAGCAGGGTGGCCACGACGAGGTACGGCCAGCCGTGGCGGAGTTCCCCCGGCGTCCTCTCGAGGTGGTGTGTCATGGGATTCGAAGGCACGGTCCGCTCCTTTCACCAGAACAGCTGGCATTTCCGGATGGCACGAATGGCGAGGTGTTGCTGTGCGCTCCGATCCTAGCAGGGTCGAGGCGGAAGGGGGGATCCCGGGGTGTTCCGGAGACGGCCCGTAGCGGGCCGCGCGGCGTGGCATGATGGGTGGGATGGACGGGATCACCCATCGAGCTCCTGTCGGCCAGAGGGAACGCCCAACCACAGTGCGGGGGACAGGTCGATTCGGAAGGTGTAAGAGAAAATAATTAACCCTAGAGGTTAATTATTCTTGACACGAGAGGCTCTGGATGGATATTCTGTTCAAGGATGACAAGCTGGAGCGGCTTTGCAGGGAGGAGCGAAGAATGAACCGCGAGCTGGGTACGCCGTGTGCTCGCAAGCTTCGCGCCCGCCTCAAGGACCTCTCGGCAGCCGGATGCATGCA